>CAYMAO010000012.1:0-129573 GCA_964388415.1 uncultured Planctomycetaceae bacterium
ATCTTCAGCACGTCAAGAATCTTTTGGGCATTGTGAACTAGGCCGGGGCCGTGGGTGAAGGCGCCCAATGGCGCATCGAACGTCACATTCCCGTTGTTGTTGACATACAGGCTGGAGTAGCTGGTTCCGAAGAAATTGGCGGTGAAGCCCATCCCTACCAGTCCGGTCGAACCATCATCGTTGCCGGGAAACGTTGTGCCGGAGAACCCAGGCACAACGGCACCCGCCGAGGCAATTCCGCTGGCAGCCAGCACCAGCAGTGCCGCCAGACTCGTCCGTGACATGTTGAGCCCGATTTTCATGACCATTCCCTTCGGTTAGAAAGTTCCGTCACAGGCAACTTGAGGATGAACTTCATCCTCTACGGCGACACCATTTGAGGTTTTCGACCTACGGAAAGAGTGCTTTACCCCACTGAAAAGTTCCACAAACCTCAAAATGAGTGTTTCGCCTCGACTTAACATGTCGAACCTGCCCCGTGGGGTCAAGAGAATTCTGAGAAAAAATAGAATATGGGGATTTTGCCGACATTGCCGGCGGACCAATAGCATTCTGCACTCCATACTGTTCGCCAACTTCCCGGCGTCAAAACGGCAGGGCCGTCACCGAGCGCACCTGACGATTGACGTGCCGCCGGCCAACGAGCAATGATTGATCTGCTCTGCGCCGCATTGTCACCTAGAATCTTTCTCGGGAACCATGTCTGAACCCCATCTTCGTGATTCCACCGGCGTCCCCGGGCTTGATGCGCTCCTCGGCGGCGGGTTGATTCCCGGTACGCTCACCGTCGTCCTGGGAGCGACCGGCATCGGCAAAACGCAACTCGGCCTGCAATTCGCCCGGCAAGGTCTGATTCAAGACGGCCAATCGGGCATCGTGTTCGACATGACGTCCCGCGGCGACGCCCAGAATCACGCCGACTATGCCCGGAGGCTGTTCGACTGGACGCTCTGCGAACGGCCCATCGAGCAGCACCTTTCGCCGGATGAACTGTGGGACGCCCGCCTGGCGCGGGCCGATTACTGCCATCTGTTCGAGCGGTCCGGCCGGCGCGTCACGCGGAACGACCTCGACCACGACGCCTGGCTCGAGTGGAAGGCCGAACTCAATCGCAAACTCGAACAGGCCGTCGCGTTCTTTTTTGGCAACTTCGTGCACGGCGTCCGGCGCTGCGTGATCGACGGCGTCGAACCGGTCGACAAAGCCAGCGAGTCGTTCCAGTTCCACGTCTTCAATTATATCTACCACCAGATCTTGCACAAAGACGCCGACTGGGTCGCCCGCGACGTCTTCCGCGCCCAATTCCGCGAGCAGGAACCGGCCGTGCTGAAGCACCTGTACGACCACCGCCGCCTCGCGTGCCTGCTGCTCTACACGTCGCATGAAGTGCTGCTGGATGACCTGCTGAGCCGGCCGATTGAAAGCGGCGACGAACTCTCGAACGCCAACACGATCATTCTGATGGGCAAAATCCGCGAGGGCTCGAAAATGAAACGCGCCCTGCACGTCGCCAAGCACCGCGGCAGCGCCTGCGACGATTCGATCGTCCCGTTCGAAATCACCGCCCAGGGGATCATCGTCTGACGGCGATGCTCGCTTGCGCTTCGCCGACCTCCGGCCCCCCCCTTCAAAACGAAAACCGCTTGAGATTGCCCCCTCCTGCATTCTCCCCTACACTCATTCCCTCACTCTTTTTTCGAGGAATGCTGACAGAATGATCCGGACCTGCGATTGGAACGACCTCGCGGCCAAGGCCCTGGCCGGCGAAGAATTGACGACCGAGGAATCGCTGTCGACTCTGCAGTCCCATGACGACGAACTGCTCGACCTGCTCGCTGCGACGTTTCGCGTCCGCCGGCATTATTTCGGGCATAAGGTCCATCTCTATTTCCTGAAGAACGCCAAGAGCGGACTCTGCCCGGAAGATTGCGGGTATTGCTCTCAGTCAAAAATTTCGGACGCCGAGATTCCGAAGTACGCGATCTTGAACGAAGCCAAGCTGATGGAAGGGGCCGCCCGGGCGGTCGAATCACAGGCCAGGACGTACTGCATCGTGGCATCAGGCCGCGGACCGAGCGACCGGGAAGTCGAGCACATCGCCAGCAGCGTCGAAAAGATCAAAGAGAAATACGGTCTGCACATCTGCTGCTGTCTGGGGCTTCTGTCGACCGACCAGGCCCAGCGGCTCGCCGCGGCGGGGGTGGACAGGATCAATCACAACCTCAACACGAGCCGCAGTTTTTACCCGGAAATCTGCACGACGCACACCTATGACGACCGGCTCAACACGCTGAAGACGGTCCGCGCCGCGGGGATGGAATTGTGCTCGGGGGTCATCGTCGGCATGGGGGAGCGGGACCGCGACCTGGTCGATCTCGCCCAGGAACTCAGGGCACTGAATGTCTCGTCGATCCCCGTGAACTTTCTGCACGCCATCGACGGCACGCCGCTCGAACAACGGCACGACCTCGATCCCCGCTACTGTCTGAAAACACTGTGCCTGTTCCGGCTGACGAACCCGACGACGGAAATTCGCGTCTCCGGCGGCCGGGAGGTGAATCTGCGGTCGATGCAGGCGATGAGCCTGTACGCCGCGAATTCGATGTTCGTCAGCGACTACTTGACGACGAAAGGCCAGCCCGCCGCCGACGATTTCGCGATGGTAAAGGACCTGGGCTTCGACATCATCATCGGCGACCACGAATCGCACGCACTCTACCAGTCGAAACAACCCGCGACCGTTTGACCGCTCCGCCGTTCGCTTGCGAGTTCGCACCGTCCTGACCACGGACAAAGGATATTTCCGTCATGACGACAGAAATCCCCGGACCTCGCCGGGAAGTCACGAATGGCCTGAACGCTCTCATCGCACCCCGAGAGCTGCGCGCTGTCGCACCGGATGCAGGCCGCGTCCATGCCGCCGCGGAGAAGGCCCGAGACTGGCTGCTGGAGAAACAAGCCTTGGACGGCCACTGGTGCGGGGAACTCGAGGGGGACACGATCCTCGAATCGGAATACATCCTGCTGCTCGCCTTTCTCGGCCAAGGCCAGTCGGACCGGGCGAAAGAGGCTTCGAGCTACATGCTCGATCAGCAGCAGCCGCACGGCGGGTGGGCGATCTTCCCTCACGGGCCGCTCGAAATCAGTGCCTCGGTGAAGGCGTATCTCGCCCTGAAGATCACCGGCCATGATCCCAACGCCGACTATATGGTCCGCGCGAAGAACGCCATTGTTGCCGCCGGCGGCGTCGAACGGATCAACAGTTTCACCCGCTATTACCTGGCCATGCTGGGTCTCATCGATTACGAACTGTGCCCGGCAGTGCCGCCGGAACTCATGCTCATTCCGCGCTGGTCGCCGTTCAATATCTACGAGATGTCGGCGTGGTCGCGGACGATTATCGTTCCCTTGAGTTTGCTTTGGGCGTTTCGTCCGATTTACGCGCTGCCTCTGGAGCACGGCATCGGCGAGTTGTACGCCACGCCGCAGAAGACGCTGCCCAGGCGCTGCCAGGGTGTGAACACCGAAGGCCGGCGCGGGTGGATCGATTGGGCCGGGGTGTTTCATCGCGTGGATCAGTCGGTCAAGCTGGGGGAATGGCTCAGTCTGAAGCCGTTCCGCAAACATGCCGTGCGGCTTGCCGAGCAATGGATTCTCGAGCGACTGCAAAACAGCGACGGCCTGGGGGCAATATTTCCGCCGATCATCTGGACGATCATCGGACTGAAGTCGATGGGGTACGCCGATGGCTCACCCGTGATTCAGCAGCAGTTGGGCGAGCTGGAGAAACTCGTGATTCGCGAGCGGGAGAAAGTCCGTTTGCAGCCATGCCTGTCGCCCGTGTGGGACACGGTGATCAGCATTATTGCGCTCAGGGACGCCGGAGTTCCGCGCAAACATCCGGCCATCGCGAAGGCCGTGGCATGGGTGCTGTCGAAAGAATGCCGAAGGCGTGGCGACTGGGCATCGTATCGCCCGAAAACGGAAGCCGGCGGGTGGTACTTTGAATACAACAATGAGTTCTATCCCGATGTTGACGACACGTGCATGGCGCTGATCGCGCTGAGCCGCTGCCTGCCGGCTGGCTTCGGCGCGGATTGGAAATTCGAGTTTTTGAAAGATCCTCAACCAAAGCCCGCCGTCGGCGACGGCGGGACGGTCCCGGCGATGCCATCGCCGGGCTTCGAATTGTTCTCCGGCCGGTCGGCGACGGCGGATGCGGCGCTGGCCGAAATGACGACGCTGGAGCCGATGCTGGCGGCCATTCGACGGGGCATCGGCTGGTTAAGGGCGATGCAGAGCAAGGACGGCGGCTGGGGAGCTTTCGACGCAGACAACACGCGCGAAGTTTTCACGAAGGTGCCTTTCGCAGATCACAATGCGATGATCGACCCGAGCACAGCGGACATCACGGCCCGGGTTTTGGAATCGTTCGCCTGCCTGAAGTTGCCGGCCGATCAGCCGTGGATGCAGAAGGCGTTGAACTTCGTCTGGAACGACCAGCAGCCCGATCATGCCTGGTTCGGCCGCTGGGGTGTCAACTACATCTATGGGACCTGGCAGGTGCTCGTTGGCCTCACACAACTCGGCATTCCGGCGACCGATCAACGCTTGCGATGCGCGGCCAACTGGCTCAAATCCAAACAGCAGTCCTGCGGCGGCTGGGGCGAAACGCCGCAAAGTTACGACGACCCCAGCCTGCGCGGTACCGGCGTCCCGACGGCGTCGCAAACGGCGTGGGCCGTGCTGGGCCTGATCGCCGCCGATGAGGCCGATTCGGAAGCCTGCCAAAAAGGAATTGAATTCCTGCTCGACACACAGCAGCCCGACGGAACCTGGCACGAAACCGAATTTACCGGCACCGGGTTTCCCAGGGTCTTTTATCTGCGCTATCACCTTTACCGACACTACTTCCCGTTGATGGCCCTCGGCCGGTATGCAACCGCACTGAGCAGCACGGCTCCGGGCAGCGCGGCTCCGGCTGCGTAGTCCTGATGCGGCTCACGCCGAATGATTGCTCGCCCCAAGAAGCCCGGCGTCGGCGACGCCAGGACCTATTGGGGGAGCGCTGTCGATTGTTGGGATTCGCATTAGAACTCGCCGAGCAACTCGCCGCCGGTGCGAGTGCCGATGGACTGCCAGATCGTCAATTCGATGTTGTCGCTGACAAAGCGCGCACTGCCGTCGCACATCAGCACCATCACGCCGCCGGTATGCCGGCTGCGGGCGGCGGTCAATCCGGCATTATGACTGAGGTTGCCGCAATCGAACTTCTTCGAGTTCGGCGGCAAACCGTGGTTGTAGATCGTGTCTCCATAATGCCCGTTCATCCATTTGGCGCCGCGAATGCCTTTCCAATAGCCAGGCGCTCCGACGACGCAATTTCCAGGGCTGGTGTCGGTCCCCGTGATCGAATCATTCTGCGACGTCGCGAGATTCAGGACTTGTTCGCCGGCCTGGATCGGCGGGGTCGTGCCGGGAATCACGGTGGGCGTCGTCGCTGTACCGCCGCCGCCGCTGTAACCCATTCCCAGAATTTGCTCGCTCATGGCGACGGTATTCGACATTCCGTCGGTGACATTTCGGAACTTCACCGATCCAAACAGTTTGACGTCAAACATCACGCCGTCTCCCTTGCGAATATACCGCGATGTCGCCGTCGTCCCGCTGCCGGCGCAAGCGACGTAGTTCGTCGGGGCGTAGGAATTTCCCTCGACCTTTCTGAAGTCGCTCGGGCACAGGTACACGGGGATCCTCGTCATGGCGGCGATGACGTTCTTGGAATACGGAGTGACGGGCGGCTCGACAAACGTGGGCGCCGTATTGAAGTCGACGAGGTTGTAAAGATTGGCCCCGTCCATGTAAGGCAGAATCGCGGCGTGGGCCGAGAACACCATCGGAAAACCGACGCGGCCCGGCGGAAAACTCTGGTAGGACGATTCATAATTGTGAATCGCCAGGCCCATCTGTTTGAGATGATTCCGGCACTGCGTCCGCCGGGCCGCCTCGCGGGCTTGCTGCACGGCGGGGAGCAGCAGCGCAATCAGAATGGCGATGATGGCAATCACAACCAAGAGTTCAATCAGCGTGAATCCGCGCGCGCGGCGCAGCGGGAAAAAACGAGACATGAAATTCTCCCCGGGAAAAACGTGAAATCGCAGAGGGAAACGCAAGATCGCCTGGCGCAACACGACGCGCCGGCGCAACGCCCATCAGAATGCCGAATCCTTCAGCCTCGCACCCGTTTCGGCGGGGGGAGCGGCGGGGGCAAGAGTTCGCCGCACGCTGTTTCGTCAAACCAGTCTTCGAGCCTGGCCGGTACGTCATCCAGCGACACGACGGGTTTCGACGGCATGACGCGCGGGTCGGCACAGCGGTAGACGTTTGCTTCCGGACCGTTACCGCACGGGCACCCGTCGCGGAACGCCAGCGGTTCGTCTTGGTTTCGCCTCGTGAACGAATCCAGCGCCGCGCTGGGTTTAACCCCGCAGCCGGCCTGTGTTCCCGGCGTTGCGGTGCGCGATCGCGCGGTGCAACAACCGGACTTGGCGGCTGATGGCTTTGCGGCGCAGCAGCATCGTCCAAGACGCCGCAATGCGGGCGGGCATTGACAGGCGGTGTCAGGGGCCGTTTGCGGATTCCGGCAGCCCGTCCCCATGATGGCAAACACGCGGGAACTCGGCAGGCCGACCTGTCCGGCCAGCACGGCCAGGAGAAGCACCCCTCGTGACGCCCGGCACCACGCTCCCGCTGACCACGCCAGCAACTGCGGCGCAAGCACAAGCCGACACATCAATTGGCAGGGAGGCTGCATCGGGGCAGGTCATCCGGGGGGGAGGGCACGACTCTCGTAGTGTATCCCCCGGCTCGCCGTGTCTCAAGCAGCCCGTGAGCAAGATTTCCTGAAGACTTCCGGCCAGATCGCAAACCAAGCCGACGCGAACCCGAAACGCTCGTTTTGAGATTGCGAGTTCCGCAAGGTTCCGGCCAGGAATCCGCGAGTGGGCTGAATTGATCGTGCTGGGCTATGAGCGGCAATCTCTGCGGGGTAAAACAGAAGCGACAGACAGGGATGTGCCCAAAATCCAAGACAAGAATCACGGCTTGAAAAATGGGCATTTCAAAATTCGCGCATCGGGTTCGTGTGACGAAAACTGAATTACAATGGGAAGGCCTGTAATCCCGATGGACGTCGATGTCGGCCAGTTGCGACGCATGGCGAATCGGCTGCGGAGCGCCGTGCTGGAGATGTCGCATCGCGCCGGGACGCCGCATCTGGGGTCGTCGTTGTCGTGTGCCGACATCGTCGCCGCGGCCTATTGGGGCGGACTGGACCTCGACCCGGACAACGCGGCACAGCCCGATCGGGATCGCTTCATCCTGAGCAAGGGTCATGCGGCGACGACGCTGTACGCGGCGCTCGCTTTCAAAGGGTATTTTCCGGAAGCCTGGCTCGAGCAGTATGCAGAGCATGGGTTCGTGCTGGGCGAACATCCGTCGCCCGACATTCCCGGGATTGACGTCGCCACCGGATCGCTCGGTCACGGGCTGCCGGTAGCGGTCGGCCTGGCGCTCTCCAACCGGATTCGCGGGTTTGACCGCCGAATCTGCGTGCTGATGAGCGACGGCGAATGCAACGAAGGATCCGTCTGGGAAGCGGCGCTGTTCGCCCCGGCTCATCGGTTGGCCAATCTCTGCGTCGTGATAGATTTCAACCGCTGGCAGGCCACCGGACGCAGCGAGGAGATCACGGCGCTCGACCCGCTCGCCGAGAAATGGGCCGCGTTCGGCTGGCGGGCACTGGAGGTGGACGGCAACGACGCTGTCGCCGTCAGGGACGTGCTGTCTGGCCCGGTTGATTCCGCCGGCCGGCCGACGGCACTCGTCGCCCACACAATCAAGGGGAAAGGCGTGTCGTTCATGGAAGATGACAACAACTGGCATTATCGAATTCCCAGCGCCGAGGAATTGGCCCGCGCCCAGGCGGAGCTGGCATCGTCATGAGGAACGCGTTTGCCGACGAAATCACGCAACTGGCCGAACACGATCCGCGGATCGTGCTGCTGAGCGGCGACATCGGCAACCGTCTGTTCGACCGGTTCCGGGCCCAATTTCCAGACCGCTTCTATAACGTCGGCGTCGCCGAAGCCGACATGATCAGCATCGCCGCCGGCCTGGCGCTGGGCGGACTGCGGCCGGTGACGTATACCATCGCCTCGTTCTCCGTTTACCGCTGCTTCGAGCAGATTCGGGTGGATGCCTGTTATCATTGCCTGCCGGTGGTCATCGTCGGCGCCGGGTCCGGACTGGGCTATGCGGCAAACGGAGCCACGCATCACAGCTGTGAAGACCTTGCCGTCATGCGTTCTTTGCCGAACATGACGGTGGCCTGCCCTGCTGACGCCTGGGAAGTGCGGGCCTTGCTGAGAGACGCCCTCCAACAACCCGGCCCGGTCTATTTGCGGATCGGCAAAAAGGGCGAACCCGACGTGCATGACGGCATCCCTCCGCTCCGGCTTGGACAGGGATATCCAGTACGATCCGGGCAGGAGATCGCGATCCTGTGTGCGGGGACGCTACTGCCGGAAGCCCTCGAGGCGGCGAAGCTGTTGTCCGTGGACGGGCTGTCGTCCGAAGTCGTCAGTTTTCACACGGTGAAGCCGTTGGATCATGAACTGCTGTCGCGCGTCTTTCGAGAATTTCGACTGGTGGTCACGGTGGAAGAACACGCGCTGATCGGCGGCCTGGGCAGCGCCGTCGCGGAGTGGCGGGCCGATGGACTGGATAAGGGCGCTCGACTGCTGCGGCTGGGAACTCCCGACGCCTTTCTGCATGGAGCCTCGGACCAGGACCATGCCAGGCAGCAGTGCGGCTTGACCGGCCCGCACATCGCCGCGTCGATTCGGACCGCCTGGCAGAATTGTGGAGTGAAATGACCATGAAAACCCCCGCGGCAATTCTGGTGGAACTCGGGCGGCCGTTGGAACTCGTCGATCTCGAAATCCCGGCGCTCGGTCCCGGGCAGGCGCTGGTTCAGATCGCGTGCAGCGGCGTCTGTCATACGCAGTTGCTGGAAGCGCGCGGCCATCGCGGTCCCGACCGTTTCTTGCCGCATGGCCTGGGGCACGAAGCCAGCGGAATCGTCGCCGACGTCGGGCCGGGCGTCACGCGGGTTCGCCCCGGCGAGCGCGTCGTCTTATCGTGGATCAAAGGCCCGGGCCTGGATGCGCCGAGCACGCACTATCAATGGAACGGCCATACGGTCAATTCCGGCGCGATCACGACATTCAGCCAGTATGCGGTCATCAGCGAAAATCGCATCACGCCTCTGGATTCACGGATCGACTTCGCCTCGGCCGCGCTGCTTGGCTGCGCGATTCCGACAGGCGTCGGCATGGTCTTGAACACGGCATGTGTGCGCCCGGGACAATCGGTCGCGGTGTTCGGCGTCGGTGGCATCGGAACGTGGGCCGTGCTCGGAGCAGTCCTCAGCGGCGCCGGGCCGGTGATCGCCGTCGACCGGCTGCCGGAAAAAATTGCCTGGGCGAAGTCGCTCGGCGCGACGGAGGGAATCTGCACGGCCCAGGGATCGCCCGTGGAAGAGATTCGGCGTCTGTGCCCGGGCGGCGTGGACGTGGCGATTGAAGCCACAGGCCGGCCCGACGTGATGCAACTCGCTCTGGAAGCCGTTCGTTCGCAAGGCGGCGTCGCCGTCATCGCCGGCAATGCGCGTCATGGCGAAAGCTGGACGCTCGATCCTAAACAGTTAAATCAGGGAAAACGCATCCTGGGTACCTGGGGCGGCGACAATCAGCCCGAGCGCGATTTTCCGCGCTATCAACGGCTGCTGACGTCGGGACAACTGTGCTGCGACCGGTTTCTCGATCACCGCTACCCCTTGACGGCAATCAACCAGGCATTGGAAGAACTGGAAGCCGGCCGCGTCGCCCGGCCGCTGATCGATTTCCCCATCGCATGATCCGGCCCCGGAGACGCGAGAATCGAAAAAAACAGGGAACCACGGAACACACGGATGTCACGGAAAACAACGGCCGAAAAACAGAGTTTGAATCACGAAGGGCCCGAAGGCCACGAAAAATAATTCGAGCCACAACAGGCACAAAATAGGATTCCGTGCTTTGCTTGAAAATCTGCGTGAATCTGCGAAATCTGCGGACAATTCGTCTTTGGGCTTTTTCACCGTGAAACCGATGCGCCTCGGCATTGATCTCGACAATACGCTGGTCTGCTACGATCGGTTGTTCTGGCAACTGGCGGTCGAACGCGACTGGATTTCGCCGGACATCCCGGCGCGTAAAGAATCGGTGCGCGATGAATTGCGCCTTAGGGGAAAGGAAGCCGACTGGACGCTGTTGCAGGGTGAAGTGTATGGCACGCGCATGAATGAGGCTGAACCGTTTCCCGAGGCGCTGTCCGCGCTCCAGGTGTTGCGTGCGCAGAGGTGGGGGGTGTGCATCGTCAGTCATCGCACGAAAACACCTTATGCCGGCCCGTCTGCCGATCTTCATGCTGCGGCCCGAGATTGGCTGGACGTGCATCAGTTTCTGGATGAACCACGCACCGGCTTAAGCCACGCGGCGGTCTATCTCGAAACCACGAAGGCGGACAAGCTGGCCCGCATCCGAGACATGCATTTATCGTGGTTCATCGACGATCTGCCCGAACTGCTGCTCGATCCGGAATTCCCGCGCGACGTGCGGCGTATGCTGTTTGATCCGCATCGGCACGGCCCGTCGCTGCCGTCAACGGTCGCCGTCGCGCACCACTGGCGCGACGTCGCCAGCCTGTTGCTGGGGAAACCGGCATGATGACGGCTCGTGACGTTCCGGAGGAGATTCGCCAGGCGGCTCAAACGCTCGTGGCCCAGTCCGGGAATGGACCGCTGCGTTCAGTCCGTGCGCTGGCCGGGGGACGAAACAACCGCGTCTTCCGGGTGGAAAGCGATTCAGTCACGGCGATTCTTAAGCACTATTACCGGAGCCCGGCCGGCGGTCGAGATCGGTTTGCCTCGGAAATGGCCTGGTATCGGTTTTGCGAAGACCAGGACATCCCCCAGGTCCCGCGGCTATGGGGATTCGATGTCGAGGCCGCGTGTGCGCTGTTCGCTGAAGTTCCCGGTCGCAAGCTGCTCGCAGGCGAAGTGACGAAGGAACACGTCGCACAGGCCGCAAACTTTTTCACGCAAGTCAATGCGCATCGGCACGCCGCCTCTGCCGCGGAAATGCCGTTCGCCGCCGAAGCATGCCTGACCCTCGACGACTACGTCTCCGGCGTCGAACGGCGGCTGGCACGTTTGAGCCAGGTGGTTACGGAAGATGCCCCGTCGCGGAGCCTCCAAGTGTGGCTGACCGGGGCGCTGCAACCCGTCTGGTCCGCGGTTCAAGGGCAGATGTCCGCCGCTTTCCCGCCGGCCGAGCGAAGCGCCGTGTTGCCTCGGGAACAACGGTGCCTGTCGCCGTCGGATTTTGGGTTCCATAACGCTCTGCTGGACTCGCATCAAATACTCTGGTTCCTCGATTTCGAATACGCGGGTTGGGACGATCCGGCAAAAACTGTGTGCGATTTTCTCTGGCAAGTCGACGTCCCGGCTCCCAGGGCCGCGCAGTCGATTTTTCTCGACGCAGTGCAGCCGTTCGAAGGCAATGTGGTCCAACGCGTGCGGGCCTTGTTTCCGCTGTTTGGCGTGAAATGGGCCACGATTGTGCTCAACGAATTTCTGCCGGAGAGTCAGTCTCGCCGGAATTTCGCCGCCGGTGAGCACGGCGCGGAGGATCGCCGTCTCCGGCAACTGGCCGTCGCCCAGCGGCTTTTAGACGACGTGCAAACGCACCTGGGTTCAGGATAGCGACCCCGATGGGAATCTTCGTTCGCAGCGCCAGCCCCTGCCCGTGGCATCAGCAAGGAAATTTCCCTTGCGGGCGCTGCGGGCTGCTTCGCCTCTCCCCCTCAACCCTCAACCCTTCCGTCACCGCATCGAAGTCTTTCCGCAGGTGTTCCAGTTCGTGGTCGGTTCCCTGGTACAGCACCAGAACGGAAACCGTCTCGGTTTGAAACGCGCGGATGACGACGGACGTGATCAGATCCAAGTAGACGAAATCCAGGTCGGCGGCGGCGGTGGGCTGTTGGCAGAGAGTCGCCTGGACGGGATAGACGTCGACCTCTTCGTAATCTTCCTGGAACGCCTGCAGGACCGACTCGAGAATCCGGTCGGGATCGGGGTGATCCTCGAAAATCGTGAGCGTCCAGAACGACGCCCCGGCGGTCTGCAACGTGATGGAATGCTGGGATTCCGAGGACTCTTCCGTCAGGTCCCAGCCCGCGGGATAACGAAAGGTGACGCCGTGATTGTGATAGTCTATGAAACCGCCCATGCCCTGATTCCCGCACGCCCTGAAGCCTATCGTCCTCGTTCCCATCGCCGCGAAATCCGACAAAGACTATCATGCGTCGGGCAGGAAAATCTCACAAGTCGCGGCAGTATCGCAGATCGGAACGCTTGATGGCCATGCATCACATCTCCTGGGGCGGGCTCAACACGTGCGTCGTCGAGCCCGATTCGAAATCGCAAATCGAATGGAACGTGATTCTCAGTCACGGCTATGGCGCACCGGGGACCGACCTGGTGCCGCTTGCGACGATGCTGCATCGATTCTCGCCGCCGTTGCAGCAGAAAGTGAGGTTTCTCTTCCCGGAAGCGCCTCTCGATCTGGAAGAGATGGGCCTGCCGGGCGGCCGGGCCTGGTGGCATCTCAACATCTGGAAATTGCAGGAAGCCGTGGCGACGGGTCAGTACCGCGACATGCCGAACGAATCGCCGGAGGGCCTGCCGGCCGCGCGCGACGCCCTGCTGTCGCTGCTGAAAGATGTCATCGAGGCGACGGGGATTCCGTTGGCCCGGACGGTGCTGGGTGGCTTTTCGCAGGGGGCGATGCTCAGCACGGATGTGGCCCTGCATCTGCCGGAAGCGCCTGCGGGGCTGATCATTCTGTCCGGGACGCTGATCACGCAATCCGCCTGGCGGGACCGGCTGAGACATCGGTCCGGCCTGCCGGTGCTGCAATCGCACGGCCGGCATGACCCGGTGCTACCGTTTGATATCGCCTGCCTTCTTCGGGATGCGCTGCAGGACGCCGGCAACCCTGTCACGTTTTACGAATTCCCCGGAGGCCACGAGATTCCGTTTGAAGTCATGGAACTCGGCGCCCGATTCCTGGAGGATCGGCTGAACGCCCCGGGGACTGCATGATCGTATTGGTGGAAATTCTGCAAAGCCCGGCGTCGGCGACGCCGGGACCAATCCCAGGCATCACTTCGAGGCGGCTTTGAGACAATAGAGGGCTCGGTTGGACCGCGAAAAGATCTGACCGCGCGACGGAGCCAGCGAGGCACGGTAGATTTCGTCGGGGCCGTTCGGTAAGGCATTGCGGGCCACGATGTCGAGCTGCGGACCGGGCTTGATCACCACCGTCTCCCCGGCGTCGCTTTGGAAATATGCGAGTCCTCCCGCGGCGATGGGCGACGACGTAAACTTGCCGCCCAGGCGGTCTTTCCACAACTCGCGGCCATCGGCCAAGTCGTATCCGCAAGCCACGCCGTCCATGCTGGAAACGAGAATCGTGCCTGCGATCACGATCGGCGAGGGCTGATCGCGTCCCGCTTTGCGCGGCGTGTGCCAAGCCATGTGGGTTCCCGTCACGTCACCCCTGCCTCCAGGACGCACGGCATACGTGTCGCCCGCATTGCCGTTGACGAGAATCAGCAGCCCGTTGGCCAGCGTGGCCGTCGGCTCGCCTCGGCCGGCGTAGCCTTTGCAGAACCAGAGTTGTTTGCCAGACGCCAGGTCGTATCCGGTGACTCCGTTGAAGCCGTTCAGCACGACCTCCGTTTTCCCAGCGGCGGAGACGAGCACGGGAGAACTCCAACCGCCGCGTGTCGGCACCTCGCGCTGCGTCTTCCAGACGATTTCTCCCGTCCGCTTGTCCAGGGCGGAAATGGAGGCCTCGACTTCCGCTTCGCAGTTCTGAATGACGAGGTCTCCCGTAATGATCGGCGAGGCGCCCGTTCCCCAGGGACCTTCGAATTTCCCGAGATCTTTCGACCAGAGTTTCTTTCCGTCGTGGCTGAAACAGTGCATCCCTCCGCGCCCGAAAAAGGCGACGACACGCTCGTCATCGGCGGCGCACGTCGCGGAGGCCCAGCCGTTCATGGCATGGCTTTCCTCCGGCGCGCCGGTCCACACGATCTCGCTCCACAGGATTTTCCCGTCAACGCGACTCACGCAGCAGACGACCCGTTGCTTCCCTTTGTCGAGGGCCGTGGTGAGAAAGATGCGGTCGCCGATGATCACGGGAGACGATTGCCCATCGCCTTCGAGCGCGGTTTTCCAGACGACCGAAGTTTCATCCCAGCGCACCGGAATTCCCGCTTCGGTTGTGTGTCCGTCAGCCGATGGACCGCGCCAATTCGGCCAGTCTCCTTCGGCGGCGAAGGTCAACCGCGTACTGAGCATGAACGAGCAGGCAGTCAGCCAGATCAAATTTCGCCGGTTGAGCAGCATTCGAGAAGTTCCTGGAAAATCGTGAGAGGAAGATCGCACGTGCGGGCAGGACATGCAATGGTGCTCGATTCTAATCAACAACCTCAGTGCCTGACAACGCCTGGAAAGTCTGTGCCCCCGAGCGGTTCCGCCGCGGGGCGAGCCGAATGACAGCGTCTTGCCGCCTCGTTATGCTTGCTGAACCCCCGGTGATCCGGGCCGGAGCTGACAGATTTCGTCGACAACCCATAGGGACAGGCAGGGAGAAACGATCATGTCGAGGCATCGACGCATTCTGCGGGGGTTGGTCTTTTCGAGCTGCGCGCTCGCGAGCGCGGCGAGCCCTGCCCTGGCACAGCAGCGGCCGAATATTCTGTTCGTCTTCGCCGATGATCTGACATGCCAGGCGGTCAGCGCTTACGGCGAACAGCGACGACTGCTGGAAACGCCGAGTATCGACCGCCTCGGCCGGGAAGGAATGCGGTTTGACCGCTGTCTCGTGACGAACTCGATCTGCGGACCAAGCCGGGCAACCATTCTGACCGGGAAGTACTCGCATCTCAACGGATTCTACAACAATACCAACTGCCGCTTTGACGGCAATCAGCCGACGTTTCCCAAGCTGATGCAGGCATCGGGATATTCGACGGCAATCATCGGCAAGTGGCACCTCGTCAGCGATCCGACCGGCTTCGATCATTGGCACATCCTGCCGGGGCAAGGGCAGTATTACAATCCGCCGATGATCAAGAACGGCCAGAAGACGGCGCATACTGGCTACGTGACGGACATTATCACCGACCTGTCGCTGGAATGGCTGAAGAACCGCGACAAATCCAAGCCGTTTCTGCTGATGAGCCAGCACAAGGCGCCGCATCGCGAATGGTCTCCGGCGCTCAGGCACCTGGGCTGGGACAACGACCGGCAGTATCCCGAATCCGAAACTCTGTTTGACGACTTCGCCGGGCGGAGCAAGGCAATTCGGGATCACGACATGAGCCTGGAGCGCACTTTCACGAACCTGGACGCCAAGCTGAAGACTCCTTCGAATCTGAACCCGGAACAGCTCAAAGCCTGGAATGCGTACTACGAGCCGAGGAACGCCGCATTTCGTGACGCGAAGCTGACCGGCAAGGATCTTGTCCGTTGGCGGTACAATCGTTATCTGCACGATTACCTGGCGTGCGTGAAGGCGGTTGATGAAAACGTCGGCAGGCTCCTCGAATTTCTGGAACAGGAAGGACTCGCCGAGAATACCGTCGTCGTCTGTTCTTCCGACCAGGGCTTCTTCCTGGGCGAGCACGGCTGGTTCGACAAACGCTGGATTTTTGAGGAATCGTTGCGAAGTCCGCTCTTGGTTCGCTGGCCGGGCGTGACGAAGCCGGGGAGCGTCAACAAGAACATCGTCTCGCTGCTGGATTTTGGCGAGACGTTTCTGGAGATCGGCGGCGTCGCGATACCGGAGGACATGCAGGGCCGGAGTTTGGCGCCGCTCTGTCGAGGCAAGACGCCCGACGATTGGCGAAAGAGCCTGTACTACCATTACTACGAGTTTCCGGCTCCGCATCATGTCAGGCCGCATTATGGAGTCATTACCGACCGCTACAAGCTGGTGCATTACTACAAGCCGGACGTCGATGACTGGGAACTGCTGGACCGGCAACAAGACCCTCTGGAAGTGAAGAACTTTTACGCCGATCCGTCCTACGCGCGCACGGTGAAGGAATTGCACGCCGAATTGGACCGCCTCAAGAAGGAAGTCCGAGAGACGGACGAACCGCCGCGCAAGGCTTATGGAGAGAGTCCCTTCGACGAGCCGAAGTAGCCGTCGGATTTCTGGCAGGCACGCTGGACGCTTTGGACGGCTGAACCTGCGATCGCCGCCCCAATCAAGGGGCTGACGCCCCCCGCTCGGATGTCGATTGCAGCCACTCGCGTAATCGCACCAGCCCGTCGTGAATTGTCACGTGCGGCACATAGCCCAGGTCGCGTTCGGCGGCCGAAAGATCGTACCAGTGGGACGTCGACAGTTGCCGGGCGACGAACCGCGTCATCGGCGGCTCGGAAGTCGAACCCGTCAGGCGATACATCCATTCCAAGACGGCGCCGAGTCCATAAGCCAGGCCCGGCGAAATCGACTTCGTCACCGGCGGCAGGTCGGCGCACGCCAGCATGCGGTTGATTAAGTCCCAGAGCGGCGCCAGTTCATCATTGGCGATGAAATACGCCTTCCCGGCGCATGCCGCGCCGGGGCGCAGCCGGTCGAGCGCACACAGATGCGCGTCGACGCAGTTGTCGATGTACGTGGTGTCGACGAGGTTCTTTCCGTCGCCGACTCTCCGCAGCCGGCCCGCTTTTGCCCGGGCGATCAATCGCGGCACAAGATGATTATCTCCCGGCCCCCAGATGAGATGCGGCCGCAACGCCGTAGTCGCAAGGTTTGGCCCGTTTGCCGCCAGGACCAGCCGCTCGGCAATGGCCTTGGTGCGCGGATACTCGGTGAGATAAGTTTCCGGATAAGGCGCGGCTTCGTTGATGCCGCATTCATCCACTCCATGATAAACGACGCTGGGCGAGCTGGTGTGGATCAGCTTGCCGACGCCGAACTCCCGGCAGGCGTGCAAGACATTCTCGGTGCCGATGACATTGGCCCGGTGATAGTCCGCCGCCGGTCCCCAGACGCCGGCTTTCGCGGCAACGTGAAAGACGGCATCGCCGCCCTTCGCAGCGGAACAGACCGACTCACGATCGGCGACATCGCCTCGACGGACATCCACGCCGATCGATCTCAGCGCCTCGGAGTCTCCCCGCTGCAGAGAACGGACGGCATGGCCCTGCTCCACGAGCCTGCGGCAGAGCGCCGTACCGACAAATCCGCTGCCGCCAGTGACGAGGAGAGTCATCATGCAGGTCTGCTGGGGGCAAAAAAAATCCCCCCGCATGGGCAGGGGGTTTCGAGGAGGAATTCAAAACTGCCGAAGGTGGGACTCGAACCCACACGATATTGCTATCACTGGATTTTGAGTCCAGCGCGTCTGCCAGTTCCGCCACTTCGGCCGGTACGTCCCGGTTTTCAACACAACAATCATCGGCAGAGGTTCGCACGGCGTCAAGCCCGAGAGAAGAAAGTCGGTCGTGGCAATTTCAAAATGCAGGGTGTGTCAATCGCTTCTCGCACACGCTCCAATTCCCTGTGGTCGCGACGCGAATCGTGCCCGCGAACGAAAAACCCGGCGACGAGGTCGCCGGGCTTCGGGGGTGAACTTCAGTGGCCGTTTCGCAGCGGATTACCCCGCGACCACCGGCACTTTTTGCGGCAGAACGGCCTTCGTCTTCGGCAGTCGAACCGTCAGAACACCTTTCGAAACGGTCGCCTCGATGCCGTGCTTGTCGACGGCGTCCGACAGTTCAAAACTGCGGCGATAACACCCCTCGCGAAACTCCGAGTAGGCCAGTTTCGCGCCTTCGGGCTTCGATGCATGCATCTGGGCCGATACCGTCAGCACGCCCTTGTCGACCGTGATCTCGGTCGACTGGTCATCCGCGCCGGGCACTTCCGCCACCAGTTGGAACGCGTCGTCGCCTTCGTAAATCTGAACCGGCGGCACATAGGTGACTTGCCGGTCGGTCGGAGCGGTGGAGCACCGTTCGTAGGGCTGGCAGCCTCGCGATGTCATGGACATTGTCGACTCCTTCTTGACAGGGGGTTCGGGAAAGAACAGGTGGTTGAACAGAAAAGCAGACGCCGTGCCAATTGATTCCAGAAGGAAACTCCACCTTCAACTGCATAAGACATGAATTCACAACATACATACAGCGAATGACTTACAAACAGGATCGCTTTCCGGCGAACAACCATGCCAAATTGGCACCACTCAAAAAGACGCCATATTGGCACCGCCTTACTTCCAATCAGCAGACGCGAACTCATGGAAACGCCATAACGGCAGCATTCGGATGTGAAATCTAGGATGTCTGGGGTGCACTGTCGGAACTCACCGGTGATACCAAAGTCCGGGGGGCCAACGCTCCGATGATAGGCTCGAATCTCCTTCGACGGATCGAAGGACCGCGCCTCTCTGCGCCGTGACGGGACTTCGTCATCCAGCGCAACGTGCCGGAAACGATGTCTCCCGCTGGACTTCGTTCGGACACCTTTGGCAACCATGACCGTTCAGTTCGCAGGCTCCAGCTCGATGGCTGAACGACGGCGGCGGCGATTGGCCGTCAACGGTGACGGAACCGGTACGAACGCGGCCGACGTCGGCGAGGAAAAATCCCTGCCCGACAGCGTGCCGGCCGAACTGTGCGCCGCCTCGCCGTGGATTCCACGATCGCCTTGGAAACTCTGGACGTTGTCGATACTGCTGTTCGCGGGGTTAATCGGCCTCGGTTTCATGATCTTCCGCACGCCCGAGTTTCGGACGGAGCTGGCGCCGGTCCTCAATCCGCTGTTTCTCGGTGAGCAGCCGCGGCTCTTGATCTACCTGGAAACGGTCTTCTGGACGCTGGCAGGACAACTCGCCTTGCTGGTCGGCTGGCACCGGGCGAACAGCCGTCTGGATTTTCGCGGCAGGTATCGCATCTGGCCCTGGGCGGCGGCGGCGCTGTTCTTCTGCGGTTTTTGCGCCGCGACCAACATGCATGTCGGCCTGGGAACGGTCGTCTATCAGATGAAACTCATGGAACTCAGCGGCCCGAAAGCGAGTTGGCTGCTGCCAGCGGTTTGCCTCACGCTGCCGCTGTGGATGTTGATCGATCGCGATCTGCGGAGATCGCTGGCGTCCGTTATCTTATTTCGAACGGCAATCGTTTGCCTGCTGGGCGGAGCCGTCGTCGGCATGTGGGGGGCTTCCTGGATCGACCCGGTCCTGGTCGGAATGACGGAGACGCTGTGCGGATTGTTCGGGCCGGCCGTGCTCATGCTGTCGTTTTGGGTGCATGGCCGGTATGTCGCCTACGTGACGCCCGACCCGCCGGTATCGACCCCGTTCAAGTTTCCGAAGCTCAATTTCCGAATGTTCAACCTCTTCGGCTGGCTGTTCGGTCTGATCACCGGCTTGTTCCGCCGGAAGCCTGCGGCCCCGGCTCCGCGTCGCCGCAAAAAGGCCGAAGAAGCCGGCCCGGCGAAGCGTAAGCGCAAGACGAAACGAGCCGTGAAACCGCGGACGAAGAAAGTCGTCGAGGAGGAATCCGAAGAAGAAACCGCGGAGGAAGAGTCGGAGGAGGACTACGAGGAAGAATCGTCTGAGACTGGCGACGAGGAATCTTACGAAGACGAAGATGCGGAAGAAGCCTCTCGTTCAGACCGCACGCCAGTCGCCAAGCCGAACTTCGAAGTGACTCATTCCCGGCCGCAGGAGAACCGCCCGGTCGCGCCGCCGGCGGCAGCGAGCAACAAGTGGTCTGCCCCTTCGAACGCATCCTCCAATGACGACGACGACGAGGATGACGACGCCGTCGATGAAGACGGCAAAATGTACCGTGTGGACGGCCCGCCGGCTGAGATGCTGAAAGGCCTCAGCAAGCGGCAAAAGCGGGCCATGCAGCAGCAATGGCGCGAGCAGCAGCGCGGCCAGAAGGGACGCTGAGTGCAGTCCTCATTCGGTCGCCTTCAGGTCATAGCACAGCAGCGTGCCCTGATCTCTTAAAAACAGCCGGCCGGCGGCGATCACCGGGTGAGACCATGACGCCGCCTGGCTGCGATGGGGCTGATCAAACTGGCCGAGTTCACGATACTCGGCGCCGGTCGCTTCCACCAACGCGACGGCCCCTTGCTCGCCGCGAAGATAAATCCGGCCGTCGGCATAGGTGACGGCTCCCTTGCCGACGGAACGGTGCTTCCACTTCACGTCGCCGTTGGACAAATCCAGGCACGTCAGCACGCCGGGATCATGCGAGCCGTAAACGAAACCGTCGGCGATCACCATGTCCCCGTGATGATTGGCCATGTCGGCAGTCTTGTAGACGAGTTTTGCGTCGATCCCCCTTCGTTGCGCCGTGAGCCGGACCAGTGCTCCCCCGGTCCCGTAGTTGGATGCGGAAAAGACGAATTCGCCAGCGACCAGCGGCGAGGAACAATTGGCCATGCCGCTGGACGCGCTGTTTTCACGCCAGAGAAACTTGCCAGTGTCGGCGCGCACGCCGACCGTGCCCTTTGCGGTGAATTGGATGATCTGCCGGACGCCGCCAATCTCGGCGAACGCCGGCGATGCATAACTGGCTCCGTCTTTTTCGTTGAGCAGCGATTTCCAAACGAGTTTTCCGGTCTCGGGGTCGAGCGCCACCAGAGTCGCCTGGTCTCCGCCGGGCGTGGCAATGAGCCGGCCGTTTTCGATCAGCGGCGATTCGCAGATCCCCCAACCGAGTCCCTGGCCTCCGAAGTCATGCAGCAGGTTTCTCTGCCAGCGAATTTTTCCGTCGGCCGCATCCACGCAGACCAGGTCACCGTTCGCACCGAGACCGAATACGCGGCCCTGGTAGACAGTCGGCGTCCCGCGCGGTCCGTCGCCGCTGGATGGATGCGAGGCCCAGGCAAATGGAGTGCTCCAGAGTTTTTCGCCGGTCCCCACATCGAGCGCCATCATGGCTTCGCTCTCGCCCTTGTTCCCCAGGGTGTAAACCACCCCCTGCACGACCGCAACGCTGGAATAGCCGGCTCCCAAGCCCTGGGCGGTCCACGCAAGCGGCGGACCTTCCGGCGGCCAGTTGGTAAGCAGCCCCGTGTCGTCCGACCGATTGTCGCGGCGAGCGCCGTTGAATTGAGGCCAGTCCGAGCCGACCGCGGTCCCGGCTCTGCGCACGTTGTCGGGGCGATCCGTTAAGACGACGAAATCTGCGTTGGCTGCCTCGGCAAGCGCTTCCGTGGCGATCCAGGGTTTTGTCGGGCGAGCCGGAGTCGCCGAAGCTCCCGGAAAAGCCCTGCCGGCTGGCGGTTCGCTCGTCAACACATAGAGTGCGATGCCGACCACCGAAAGGATAATCACCGCGTAGACTGCCAAGCGGGCGATCATGGAAGACTCCCTGTGGAATAGCCGAAAGGCGAATCCGAGAGAATGTCTCCCTGAAGTCCGTCCGCGGTCAGAACGACCGCTGCACGGCAAACTCGGCGATCTCAGAAAGAATTCTCTTGGAGCGGGAATTCGGAAGGACGTCCAACTGCCTCCGGGCGTCCTGAGCGAACTGCATGGCGCGCTGATGAGTGTAAGCCAGCGCGTCGGTCCGTTCCAGATACGGAGTCAACTTTTCTCGCGTCGATTCGTCCGGATGTCCCAGGAGCTGCCGGACGGCAACGGCGTCCGCATCGGGCAACTGTTTCAGCAGTCGAATGAGCGGCAACGTCAGCTTCTGCTTGTCGAGATCCGAACCCAGCGATTTCCCCGTCTTGCGTTCGCTACCTATCAGATCCAGCACGTCATCGGCGATCTGGAAAGCCATCCCCAACTGCCGGGCATAGCGTTCCATGCTCTGGACGATGTTGAGTTCCGCCGCGGCATAGAATGCGCCGAGATGTCCGCACAATGCACAGAGTTCGGCCGTCTTGCCGTCGATGATGCGGAAATACTCCACTTCCTGCAGGTCGAGGTTCCCGCGCTCTTTGATCTGCGACAATTCTCCCTCGCAAACGATGTTGGTGGCTCGGCCGATCATCCGGCAGGCATGGGTTGTCCCGAGGCTCGCCGCCAGATGAAACGAATGCGTAAACAAGTAGTCGCCGAACAAGACGCTGGTTTCATTGTTCCAGCGGGCGTTCACGGTGGCCACGTGCCTGCGGGTTTCGGCATCATCAAGCACGTCGTCGTGGACGAGCGTCGCCAGATGGATCATCTCCACGACGGCAGACAGTACCTTATGTTCATGCCGGATACCACCCGAGGCATCGGCCGTTAACAGCAGGAGAATGGGCCGCAGCCGCTTGCCGCGAAACCGGGTGGAATGCTGTAAAATGTCGCGGACATAAGGGTTTGCGCTTTGCAATTCGGTCAGCAGAATCTGCTCGGCCTCGCGCAGTTCGGTCCCGACGGCTTCTTCCACGGTGAGCAGAATCGGGTTCGGCTTGGCAGCCGGGTCGCCGGCGGTCCGTTCGGTCATGATCAGCGCCTGGGGGTCGGAAAAGGAGTTCCACCCCAGTGAAACCGTCCTTTCATGTCAGAGTTAACAGGGTATCCGGATCGAATCCGAAACGCCACCCGACGGGGCATGGCCTTCAACCGGATTCGGACGTGTCATCCGAACTGACTGCTCTGAAAAAGGCGTTCGCATTGAGGCAAAGGGGCCTCAGCCGGCGCCGACCGGCGACAGGCCGCGTTCCGAAACGGAAGCACGGGCGATATGCGGGTGCGTTTTCCACCGGCTGTAGGCCGTAGCAGGGCCTGGCAAACCCAGCCAGTAGCCTTGAGCCAGTTGAAATCCCAAATCCAGGCAGACTTCTTCCTCGCTTTGATTTTCGATCCCTTCGGCCAGCGGAACCACGCCGATGTCGAGCGCGGCGTCGACCAGCCGTTTGACAAACCGTTGCCGGGTGCCATCCGCCAGGTCGAGACCGGTGATCAGTTGGCGATCGAACTTCAGATATTCGGGACGGATTTCCGCCAATTCGGCGATGCGTCCCTGGCCTGCGCCGAAATCGTCAAACGCCAGGCCGATGTCGTATTCCTTCAGCATCGCGCGCAAGCGGATCATGCTGTCGAGGTCGGTGACGGCCGCCTCGTGAATTTCGATCGTCATCGGGTGAACCGGGGACTGCTCTCTGAGTTTTTTCACCCAATCCCACGACAACGTGTCAGCGAATTCGGCGGGATGCGTATTGAGGAAGATGTGCGGCACGTCCGAAAACTGGTGGCTGCATTCCACCCCCTTGGTGCGAAGCAGGCTGCTCAGTTCCGCGTCTCTTTGCAAGTCGGCCGCGACGGCGAACATCCGCGCCGCCGTCTCCAGGCCGATCAAACGGCTGCGGCCCAGCACCTCGAAAGCGGTGATCTCATGGGTGTGCAGGTCGACGATGGGTTGGAAGTATGGTGTGACGAGCCCGTCCTTCACCAGTTTTTCGAACTGAACGCGGGCCAGCGCATGTTCGCAGAAATCCTTCGACATCGTCCGTGACTCGTTCTTTTGAACTTTGCAAGACACCTTTAACGTCACATCCGCGAACTGCAGCATGTCGCCTTCACGGACCTCGGTTTCCGAAGTGATCCGCGTGCCGTTGATGAACGTCCCGTTCGTGCTCCCCAGATCGCTCACGAACAAGCTGTCGTGCCGAGCGAAGATCTCCGCGTGGAAACCGGAAATGGTGGCACGCGGCAAGGTCAGCGTGGCGTCGGGCCGGCGGCCGATGCGAAAAGGCATCGGCTCGATCAGACGGCTGCCGAATTCGCCGCTCACGCCGAATTTTCCGTCGAGCATCCACTGTTTCATCATGATGTTCCCCCGCCGCTGCAAACGGCCGGTCTTCGATTTTCACTCTGCGAATCGTTTGTGGCCGCTTCGCCGCAAACTGCGCCGGCCCGGCCGAACGCCGAGTCTCTCAATAAGACTCTAGCTTGAGAATTCAAGCCCATTCCAAGGGGATAGCGGCCGGCCGAAAAAATCGTGACCGGCGAGAGAGCCCGCTTTGCGCCGGCCGCTGATCTTCAGGGGCGGGGCGGAACGATTAGAACGCCTGCGCTGCTGTCCAAGCAGCATTCATGCCGCAATCGCTTCCGGCGGAACCGATTGTGCCGGTCTTGCGGAAGACAGGTCTCACGACGCGGCCTGGGAATTTTCAAAAATGTTTCCAAATTGCCACAAAACGCGATGCAACGCGTCTTGCTTTCGGAATGTGTCCTACACTTTCACAACGGCAGACTCGCCGAAGTCTGTAGAACGGGCCCAGCACTCGATGGAATGATTCTCTCTATGTCAACCACGCAAACCGAACCGACATTCACGGTGAACGCGGAACTGCTCGACAAACTGCTGTCGACTGACACGTTCTTCCCGACGGAACCGCAGACGATCACCGAAACCGGCCTGTCGGAACAATTCGTTGAAGCCTTGCTCTGCCGGTTTCTGGCAGTCGTGGGGAGCAACAGCGGCAAGAAACTGGCGGCGCTGATCTGCCTGCCGTTCCGCATCATCACGCCGATCCTGGAATCGATGCGCAGCCGGAAGCTGGTGTCGCACGCGGGAACGGCCCTCTTGAATGACTATGTCTATCTGCTGACGGAGGCCGGTCACGAACGGGCCAAAAGTTATTTGCGGCAGACCAGTTACGTTGGTCCGGCGCCGGTCCCGTTGTCGGATTATCTCGTCTCCGTGGAAGCGCAGTCCATCGCCGATGAAGCCCCGACCCGGCAAACCCTGATGGACGCCTGCCGAGGCATCTCCGTCGAGCCGAAGTTATTCGATCAGCTTGGCCCGGCGATGAATTCGTGCACGGGCATGTTCTTGTACGGCGCGGCGGGCAACGGCAAGTCGACACTGGCCCGGTTCGTGACCAGTTGCTTCGGCCAGTCGATCTGGGTGCCGCACGCCATCATCGAAGGGGGCGAAATCATCAAGTTTTTCGATACTCAATTTCACAAAGAGATATCGGAATCTGAAGAAGGGGCTCGCCACGCGGTTTCCCCCGACCGCCGCTGGGTGCGCGTGGAACGGCCGACCGTCGTCGTCGGCGGCGAATTGACGATGGACAGCCTGGAACTGCGCCACAACCGGGACAGCAACGTCAATGAGGCCCCGTTGCAGTTGAAAAGCAACTGCGGCTGCCTGCTGATCGACGACTTCGGCCGCCAGCGCATCGCCCCGGCGGAACTGCTCAACCGGTGGATCGTGCCCTTGGAGTCCCGGCATGACTTTCTGACGTTGGCCAGCGGCCGCAAGATTCAGGTCCCCTTCCAGCAACTGATCATCTTTTCGACCAATCTCGACCCGGAATCGCTCGTGGATGAAGCGTTTCTCCGGCGACTGCCCTACAAAATCCACATGACGGATCCCCGGGACGAGGAATTCCACCACCTGTTCCGGCTGTACTGCATTCAGCTCGGGTTTGAATACCGCAAGGATGTCGTGAACTATCTGCTGGAGACGCATTACAAGCCGGTGGGACGCGCAAAACGGCGCTGCCATGCCCGCGATCTGCTGCTTCAGGTGCGCAATTACTGCCGCTACCAGGGACTGGAACTGGAACTCCGGCCGGAATATCTGGACATCGTTGTCGAAACCTATTTTGCCATGGTCCTCAAGACCAAGTAACGAAAAGGCTCAGGGTGGAAGG
Organism: uncultured Planctomycetaceae bacterium; assembly: GCA_964388415.1. Taxonomy (GTDB): domain Bacteria; phylum Planctomycetota; class Planctomycetia; order Planctomycetales; family Planctomycetaceae; genus CAZDGB01. The sequence goes on from CAYMAO010000012.1 coordinate 25,812, forward strand.
GGCCACGTGCTCGGGACCGGTCAGCTCGCCAAACCTCCAGCCTCCAGCCCTCAGCCCTCAGCCCTCAGCCCTCAGCCCTCAGCCCTCAGCCCTCAGCTCTTAGCTCTTAGCTCTTAGCTCTTAGCTCTTAGCCATTAGCCCTTAGCCCTTAGCACTTAGCACTTAGCACTTAGCCAGCCCCGCCCGCACGAGACACCGTCATGAACACCGAAACGCCAAACCGCCGTCCAGCCAGTTCCGACGAACCGATTCCCGGTTACCGTCTGGTAGAACTGCTGGGGACCGGAGGGAGCGGCGAAGTCTGGAAGGTCACCGCGCCGGGCGGCGTCTCCAAGGCGATGAAGCTGATTTTCGACGATCATCCGTCCCGCGGCGCAATCGAACTCAGGGCGCTCAATCGCATCAAAGACGTCCGGCATCCGTTTCTGCTCACGATCGACCGGATCGAACAGAGGCCTGGACTGCTGACGATCGTCACTGAGCTGGCTGACCGGAATCTCGAGCAGCACTGCCAGGCGTATCGCGAAAAAGGTCTGCCCGGCATCCCGGCCGGCGAACTGCTGGTCATGCTGCGCGACGTCGCCGACGTGCTGGATTACATCTACCAGGAATATGCGCTGCAGCATCTGGATATCAAAGCGGCGAACCTGCTGGTCTTCGGTAAGCGGCTCAAAGTTGGTGATTTCGGGCTGGTCAAGAATATCTACGAACGCTCGTCGAACCTGGTCGAAGGCATGACGCCCGCTTATGCGGCCCCCGAGATCTTTTCCGGAAAGCCGAGCGGTTCCAGCGACCAATACAGCCTGGCGATCGTCTACCAGGAAATGCTGACCGGCGTTCTGCCGTTCCACGAGACGAATCCGGGACGCCTGGCCGCGCAACATCTGCATGACGTTCCCAACTTGCGCAGCCTTCCGGCCGCGCAACAATCGATCATCGCCCGCGCATTATCCAAAGATCCGCAACAGAGATTTCCCAGTTGCATGGATTTTATCGACGAACTTGCGGCCGCGGTTCAACGTGATGCTTCCCGCGGGGCGTCCGTTGGAGCGGAATCGTTCCAGGCACGCGACATCCTGCCCGGCGCCGAATCCCGGCAAAAGTCCGACTCGGCTCAGGTCCCAGGGCGCAAATCACACCCCCGACCTGCCGAGGCCGTTGTCAAGGCGTCGGCCGGAGGGACAGAATCCGTCGCCCAGGCCAGCTCACAACGAGACGAGCACATTGCTCCGACCATCGTCATCGGAATCGGCGGAAGCGCGGCGCATCTGCTCCAGCAGTTGCGACAGCGGTTGGACGACCGTTTGGGAACCGCCGCCGAAGTGCCTGCCTTCAAACTGATGCTGATCGACACCGATGCGGAAACACTGAATGCCGTCCATCGACACGGAGATCTTGGGGACGGCATGGATACTGTGCCGACACCGTTGCTCAACGCGGCCGACTACCGCACCCAGGGAGCGAAGCACCGCCGGTGGCTGTCGCGCCGCTGGCTGTATAATATCCCTCGCAATTTAAGCACCGACCGGCTGCGTCCGCTTGGCCGTCTGGCCTTGCTGTCGCACAGCACCCGAGTCAAGTCGGCCCTTCGGGCGGTCATCAAGCAAATCGCGACGGCCGAATCGAGCTGTCTCGGCGGGCGCCGTGTTGCCGGTCCGCCGCGGATCCTGTTTGTCGCCTCGATCTCCGGAGGCACGGGAAGCGGGATGGTGCTTGACCTCGCTTATGCGGCGCGTGCCGAGCTCCAGTTGGCCGGTTTTCATCAGGCCAGTGTCGAGGCACTGTTGCTGCATTCGACTCCCCAAGGTCCCGAGCGGGACAAAGCCATTCTCAATGCAGTGGCCACTCTCCGGGAATGGTCGCACTATGGCACGCCCGGGAAATGCTATCCGGGAGAGCCGCTGCTGGATGTTCCGCCGTTCCACGGAAATAACCGCACATTCTGCCGCACGGAATTGATGCATCTGGGCAATGAACTCGACCAGGCGGCCTGGCTGGGCGCCCTCGACAACGCCGCCGAATACGTGTTCGCCCGGATGACGACGCCCCGAAGCCATTTCCACCCGGATCCCTCGGAAGAGCCGGCCTGCCCCCCGATGTCCTCCGGCTCGACCGCGCTCGACGTCGTGCAGGTGCGCCAGATCGGCGGATATTCCGGCCGCTTCATTCAAACCCTGGCGAAGCAGTTGTGCTTCGATCTTGTCCAGGACTGGTGCAGCACTCCCGTCAATACATCCCGGGGACACTCGACGGCGGCGTACTCCGATCGCTTGATGCAGGCTGTGCTTCAGAAGAGCGAACTGTCGAGGATTCAGCAGTTTGTCGACGGTGCAGCCGTTCGTGTGCAGGAGATCGGGGTCGATTTGGAACAGCTCTTGGCCCGCGCCCGGGAAAATCTGGTGCAGGAACTGGCAACGGACGAACGCGGGTATTTGCGCTCGATGTTCCAGCAAGCCCTGGACGCTAAGCGGAAGAACAATGTTTCCGAACTGGAACTTGCGGCGCTGGTCCTTTCGCTGCAGGACCGGACGATCGGTCTCGATATCGGCGAGCGTTCCCAGGATACCTCGCGAAACACGCTGTTCGACCTGTTGCATTCCCGGCTGGCGTCGCAGGCCATGCAGTTGTCCGCCAAGTTCACCACCTGGGTGCATGATCTGGTCGACCATCCGGACGCCGGCGTGGAAGCGGCCCGACGCGCCGCGGAAGCCGGCCGTAACTACATTCATGACCTGGTTGGCGGAATCGCCAAGGAAATTCGCGAACGGCATAAGAAGCACATCGAGTCTCGAATTCTGCTGACTTCGCAAGCGAGGGTCTCCGAATCGCAGAAGGCCGGCCGCTGGTGGCCTCTCGGCGGCAGCCCGAATTTCCAGATGCTCGAAAATCGGCTGGTGGAACATGGCGTGTTGTGCCTGGATGAGCTGGTGCTCGCCTGCGTGCAGCTTCAGTTGCAATCGATCGAAGCTCAGGCTTCGGCGACCATCGACAAGCTGATTCAGTTCGGACATGAGCTGAAACAGTTCGGAACCCGGTTCGCGTCCGAAGCGGACGAAGCCGACGCCATGGACGGCGACGCAGCAGTGAATTACGAACGATCGCTCCGGCAGCTCCTGGTGTCGCATCGCCTGCGTCTGGGCAAGGAACTGCGGCGCCGGATGGATCAGGACGTCTTCAAAGGGCCCAAGAAACTTCAGCAATTTCTGTCGCAACGCGGTTCCCTGGAGCAAGACTTGCGGACGTTGATCCAAGACAATGCCCGGCAGGTTGTTCTGCAGAGTCTGCGCCAGGTGCTGCTCATTCTCCTGCAGCACGGCAAATCTTCCGGTGATGCGCTCGACCTCGACGCCGTGTTGAAGGCTCATCTGCAGGAACCTCTGACGTTGGGCCGCAAAGACGGCGACCAGGTGCACATGGTCGTCCCCTCGGAGGCTTCGGCAGACCAGGTGGAACGGCGCATGGAGGCCGTCGGCTACCACGTTCACGCCGTCTCGGCACCGTGCAACAACATCTCCGTGTGCCGGGAATCCACGGGGAATTCGGCGTACGACCTGGCGAATCAGATCGCCATGAACCAGCCGGCGCTCATTCAACTGGCGGATGCTCTGCGTTCACGGACTGACGTTGCCTGGGAACTGCTGAGCGATTCCCGCACGCAAGAGCCGGCGGTCGTTCCTGAAAGCGTCCTCCTCGCCAACGCGGATTTCCCGGGCACGCTGTGTCTGTCGGTGGACGATTCCGGCGAGTAATTTCGCGAGGAAAGCCGAATCGGTCCTCCGGCTTCGGGGCCGGGCGATTTCCGGCGATCCGGGGGGACAGCACGTCCGCCTCTTCCGTCGGCGCGCGGCGCAGGCTAAAATCCTGCTGTGGCGGTGCGCACGATTCAGCAGGATACGAGGCGGAAACATGGCGACTCTGGTGTTATTGCAGGACGGACAGGCGGTTCCGCATGAGTTGACCGGGGAGGAGGCCATCCTGGGCCGCCACCCGGAATGCACGATCCATCTCGACTCGAACATGGTGTCCCGCAAACATGCCCGCGTCTTTCGCCAGGACGGCCAATGGCGGGTGGAAGACCTCGGCAGCGGGAACGGCACGTTCGTCAACGGGAAAAAAATCGAAGGCTCCGCCACGCTCGCGCATGAAGACCGCATCAAACTCGGCCCGTTGTTGTTTCGATTTGAATCCGCCGCGGCCGGCAACCCCAATGCGCCGACGGGCGCATTTGCCGGCGATCTGACGCTCGGCATGGGGATCGACGTCGGCGACGACCCCAACGAGCCGGCTACCTTGATGGGATCCTCCGAGCCGGTGTCGGGTTTCGGACGGCTCGAAGTCCGCCCGGAGGCCAAGCTGAAAGCCGTTTTGGAGATCAGCCAGAGCCTGGCCGGCACGATCGACCTGGAAGCCATCCTTCCGAAAATTCTCGACACGCTGTTCAAGGTCTTCCCCCATGCCGACCGTTCGTGCATCCTGTTCCAGGACGAAGCCGGCAAGATGATTCCCAAGGCCGTGAAGCATCGCCGTGCAGGCGACGATGAAACCGTCAAGGTCAGCCGCACGATTCTGAAGACCGTGCTGGAACAGAAGAAGGGCGTCCTCTCTGCGGATGCCATGAACGACGCACAGTTTTCGGCCAGCGAATCGATCAGCAACCTGACGATCCGGTCAATGATGTGCGTGCCGATGCTCAGCCTCGCCGGCGAGCCGATGGGGGCGATCCACATCGATACGCAGAATCCGTTCAACCAGTTCAAGGCGGACGACTTGGACCTGCTGATCGCCGTCGCCGGCCAGGCGGCGATGTCCTACGAATCGGCCCGGCTGCTGGTCACGGCAATGGAGAAGCAGAAGCAGGATCGCGAAATGGACATCGCGATGAACGTGCAACGGGCCCTCTTGCCGACGGAAATGCCGCAGACGATCGGCTGGGAATTTTACGCGTCGTATGACTCGGCCCAGGCGGTCGGCGGCGATTACTACGACGTCTTGTCGCTCGCCAAGGGGTCCAAAGTCTGCGTCGCGTTCGGAGACGTCGCCGGCAAAGGCGTCCCGGCGTCGCTGGTCATGTCCCGGCTGTCGAGCGTCGTCCAGAACGTCACGGCTTTCGTGACCGACATGGGGGAAGCGGCCGGCCTCATCAACAACCAGATGTGCGCCAAGGCCGTCGAGGGTCGGTTCGTCACCTTCGTCCTCGGAATGATCGACATCAAGTCGGGAAAGCTCTCGTTCGTCAACGCCGGCCACATGCCGATCATGATCCGCAAAGTGGACGGCACGATCGAGGAACTGGGCGAAGAGTCCGTCGGCATTCCGCTCGGCGTGATGGAAGATTTTCCGTACGACGTCGTCGAGTACGTGATGCAGCCGGGCGAAACCGCCGTGATTTACACCGACGGCGTCAGCGAGGCCATGAATCACGACAGTGATCTCTACGGCGTCGAGCGGCTCAGGAAACTCGTGCAGAACAGCCAGGCCGGTGCGGCGGAAGACCTCGGCAAGACGATCCTCGCCGACGTTCGCGCTCATGCTGACGGACGCCCGCAGAACGACGACATCACCATCATGGTCTTCGGGCGGAAGAAGTAGCCGTACAGGTCAGCGGCCCGTTGTCAAACGAACTCTCGGCCGGGTAGTGGGTCAGTTTGCCTTTCAATGTAGGGCACTTGCTCCGCAAGTGTCCCTACATTATTAAACTGCCCCACTCCCCTTGGTCGCATTGACAACAGACAACCGACAACACCGTCAGTTTACTGCCGCGGCGGTCGCCTCGACTTCTGTTTCGGGGCGGACATAACCCAGGCTCCGCACGACTTCCAGGACTTCGCTCCATGTTGGGAACATTCGTCCGCTCGTGCGCTTGTATTCGTCCATCGCCCGCATGAAGGCGATTTCTTCGTCCGAGTAATCCCGTTCGCAGGTCGTCGGGTCGATCAGCCGGCGGCGTTCGACTTTTCGACGGGGCGTCTTGCGGCGCTCCGCGCCGGCAAACGCCGTCTCCGGGCTGTGCACGCGACGGTCGCCCATCACGCGGCGATTCTGCATCCGGCGCTCCGCGGCGGATTGCTGCTCGTGTTCTTTCGTTTGAAACATCTCTGCGGCCTTTCCCAATAAGGGAACCTGAGGGGAGCGATCCGTCGCTGACGTGGGGAACCGTTCCGTTCAAGTTGATTATGACCGCAGATAGTCCATGTGGGTGAAGTGTAAAGGTTGCGAAGCGCTGTAAAGATAAAGAAACATTGCTGACGCGCGGACTTTAGCATCTGTGCTGATGTTAACGATGCCGACGGCGGCGAACACGACCGCCAATGTCAGCGTCGAGGCTCCGCGATCACGCCCAGCCGCAGCGTCACCCGGCCAGCCTCGAACCGCGTGGAAACGAAGGCCGTGTCGCAGAACCGGATCAATTCCCGCGGCAAATCCACGAGCGCTTCGTTCCCGCCCGCGGCATCTGACTTGGAAGAGACATTCCGCGGCGAGATCTGTTCCAGTTGTTCGCGCAGCCCGCGGACATCGACGCAGACGAATTGCCCGGCGTCGGCAAACCATCGGTTCCGATGTGCCGCGAAGGGCGACTTTGACGATTCTGTCGCGTCGGCGGAAAGATGCGCTCGCAGCGTCTGAATCGATCGCGAGGCGGTCAATCCCTCGGGCGTCAACTGATAGGCCAATCGCATCGGCAGCGGCGTCTGGAGCCAGCGGAGGATTTTATTGTCGGCGACTTCCGAGCGGACCGTCGCGGGTTCGTTGTCGGGATGCTTGTCGTTCACCTGAATCGAGAGCAGCGCCAACCCGGCGGCAAACGCCTGGTCCAGCGCCAGGTGCATTCCTGCGGCGCGTTCGTCTTCTGGAAAGCGGCAGGCGAGAACGCCCTCGAACGGGACATCGTCTTTCCGCGGGGACAACAGCAGATACGCTCCGATCTGATGGCAGAGCGCCGGCAGCACCTGTTCTGGCAAATCTCGTCCGCCCAAAAACCCCTGGAGCACGCGGCGCGGCTTCTGCCAACCGGCCTGTTCGTGAGGAGGGACGATCTCCTTTAGAAACTTCCACAGGGAGAGGAAATGAATGCCGCCGCCGGCGACCGCGACCGCATCCCGGGGGACCGTGGCAAGAAACTCCTCGGGACGGGGACCAGGGGCACTCCAGGCTTTCCAGAGGTCGTCGGTTCGCTCCGCATTGAGATGCAGCCTGGCCTCCAACTGCAAGCCCTGCTCCGAACGCAATTCCAGTGTCAGAGCCGCAAGGGTCGGCCAGATTCGCCGCAGCAGTTTCGCCCCAGGGTCGTTCTCCGGCGCGTCTTGCAGCAGTCGCTCCCAGGCGCCGGCCGGCAAAAGAAGCCGAGCCACGGCAGAGGATGTTTCGGCGACGGGCGTCGTCTGCTTGTAGACGGGTTCATCTCTGAAGCGCTTCGGCCGATTGGCCGGGTTCGCCGGCCGCGCGAGCCCGGACTGCTGGAGATCGATCACCTGTTGGATCCGCGTCTCCTGGTCCGACAACGCGAACACCTCGCCGAACGTGACATAATACAGAGACGCCTTGCGCGGGCCGACCTGGGCGCGGCGAAAATACGCCTGTCCCTGGTGTTTCAGCATCTGGGCCTTGGCGTCGGGTTCCAGCCGTTGCCAGCTCTGGAGCACCCTTTGCACGGTCTCTCCGTCGTCGGCCCGCGTCAGCAAGACCCCTTCGGGCCGGTTCGCGGCGGAAAAGTAAACGGCCAGCACGAGTTCCTGCGAGCACAATTCCAGGAGTTGCTCGGACAAGGGGGCGCCCGTTGTCTCCGACACCTTGCGCTCCAGCTCTCCCCACTTGCGAAATCCGTCCGACTGCAGGAACGCATTTGAAAGTTCGGACGTATGGAACCGTCGAAACAACTCTCCCTGCCGGAATTCGTCCCACGCCGCCTTCGGCCGGTGCAACTCTCCAACGATGGCCGCATCGTGACCGACCAGATTCATCGGACGGAGAACCTCGACGGCTGGCAGACTGGCAACCAGCAATACGCAAAGACACCCCGCCGAACAGACAGCGCGCACCGCGCTCATGCACCGCGCGAAGGCGCCAAAGCCCGGCGTTGCCAACGCCGGGACCGACCGCGGCGGCTGATTGAACATCATGCGAAGTGGCATCGAAATCATTCTCGGCAAGCGGAAATTGGCTGGAATTCACGATGACTGTGGAGTTTCACCCGGCACGGCGTCGCGCAGGAAGTCAAACGCCTGACCCACGCGATCGCTGACCGGCCTCGCCAGCCGCAGCCACGACGCCGGCGGTGGTGCGGGTGACGGATCAGCGGCGGGAAGCGACGGCAGCAGCGAGGAAGATTCCGGGAGTTCGCTCAAGCTGTCGAAAACGCGAGTCGTCTCCTGGGTCAGTTCCTCATATTCCCGATGCACGCCCTCCCACAAGCCGGTCAGCACTTGCGAGACCCCGGCGTCCTCCGGGAGAACAGGGGAATCCTTCCGGGCGACGACCGGCTCGGAACGGCGAGGCTCCGGCGAGGACGACTGCTGGATCATCATCGCGGCAATCATCATCAGGGCTGCCGCGGTGGACAACGCCGCCCGGGCGCTCCCCCGCGAGACGAGCGGCGTCGCGAGCGACAGCGGTTGAGGATCGGCGCCGGCCGGCTTCGCCAGAGCCGTTAGCACCGATTGCATCTGTACGGAGGATGAGGCGATCCTTGGCCAGGACCGGGCCGCCGAGAGCAGCATCAACTGCCCCTGCCAGAAAGTCCGGCATGCCGGGCAATTCTCGACGTGGTCAGACAATTCCGCCGGCAAGATTTCGCGCCGTTCGTCCAGCAGTTGCTGGGCAGCCAGTTCAAAGTCCGTGCAGTTCATAGCCATCCTCCGTCACCACGCCACGACGCCGGAGCGTCGCGGCAAGTTCCTTCCTCGCCCGGTGGAGCCAGGTCTTGACAGTGCCTTCCGGGCAATTCAGCAGTTCGGCAATCTGCTGGCAACTTTGTTCCTGTTCGTAAAATAAGACGAAACACGTCCGGTAGTCGTCCCGCAATTCGCTCAAGGCGATTCGCAGCTCTTCGCCGAGATCGATCGCCAACACCCGCCGCGGAGGGGCCGGCACGGCCTCGGCATCCTCTAGCGTCACCGCCGTTTTCTTGCGCTTGGCGGCCAAGGTCCGGCAGCGATTGACGGCGATTGCCAGCACCCACGGCTGCAACGCTCGCGACGAATCCCAATGTGCCAGATATCGGACTGCACGCACCAGAGTTTCCTGGGTCACGTCTTCCGCGTCCTCCCGCTGGCCCAGCATGCGCAGGCAAAAACCGAAGATCATGCCTTGAAACCGGCCGACGAACTCGCGCAATCCGGCTGAATCGCCACGTAAGCAACAGTCCACCAGCCGCGCATCATCCACGGCAACAGTCACCTCTCCTCAGGAGAACTACCCCGAACCGCGGATTTGGGTTTCGAGAACAGCCGACAATCGGCGAATTCTGGCCAGACGTTTCCGTTCCGGGCCGGCTGACAGCGTGCACCTGCCGCCAGCCGCCATCTGCCCGCGGCCGATCCCCGGAGTGTCAGCGGCTGATGGCTTCGCGGACAATCGAACGGGCCGCTTTGTAGGCGTGCTTCATCACGAACGACCGGCCTTCCATCTGTTCCTCGCTGAAGTACTTCCCGATATCGCTGGTCGGCAAACCGGCCAGCGAGAGCGTCAAAGGCATCAAATCGAGGAATTCACGGTAACGGCGTTGTTGTTCGGCAACCGCAGCTTGATCGGACATGACAGGAATCTCCACACAGAAGTCACATGGGGGCCGCACCGGAGGCTCGACAGACCATCTTGGTGAACGATTACCAAGCGTCTCCGTTTTCGCACCTTCTGCCGGCATTTTCAATGGGACATGACTCGGAAGCTCCAGGCGGGGGGCTGCGAATAGACTCTGGAAGGAGACCGCCGTCTGGAGTCACCCTGGATCGAACCGGCAATCGGAAAAGTTTGCCTGTCCGTTACGCCGCGCATCTCAGGACGTTCTTCGTCGAGAAAACATGTGTTCGGGGCCAACGGGAAATTCTCACATTGTACGGGTTTGGAAAGAGATTCCGCCCACAACCAGATAGAACTCGTCTGCGGCGCGTGCCAAAGAGGCAGGCATTGTCCGGTGCCAGGCGCTGGGAGAAGCGTCAGAATGGGCGTGAGTCCTACATGCCTCAGAGACGCCCGAAGCTTCTCTCATCGAATGTAAACATCCCAGTGTGTTGGCAATCGCGGCAAAAAATGACGTGGACGGGCTTCAGAGTTTTCGCAGTTTCCCCAGGCGTCAGGCACGGAAAAACCGTCAGGGATGCGAACGTAACTCATTGGTGCTGTAGCGGTTTGAGCGAATGGTGCGACTCAAGGCGAATTCCCTTGTGGGCCGATGATTGGGGCTAGTCCCGCGAAGTGCAAAGTGCACGAAATCCCCGAGGAATACATTGCAGGGCCTCTCGACGGTACGAACAGACCGCAGGGAGCGTTTTGCAAGAACAGGATTGCGGACAGACGTGGCATGGTCGTTATGACACCGGACTGCCAGTGAACGGACTCAGAATGCGATAGCAAAGACCCCGTCCGACATGAGGCCGCGACTCGCGGCCGCGGATGCCGTCGATGCCCAGCAGAACTTCTGACCAACACTCAGCTCGCGGGTTGGGACAACCCAGTTTCTGAAGACTCCCTAGGGAAGGAGACGTTGCTCTATGAAATGGTTAAATCTTTGTGGTGCAGTGCTTGCCACATTCGGCATGACCGCGATGGCCGACGCCGGCCTCATGGGCATGTTGAAGGGCGGACACTGCGGCGCGGCGAAGAGCTGCGGCTGTGCTTCCACCTGCCAGCCGGCCTGCTGTAAGCCCGTGATTGTGAAGCCTTGCTGCCCGACGATTCACACGTATCAACGCCGTTGCTCTGACATCAAGCCGCCGTGCTGCGACACCTGCTGCCCGACGTCTTGCTGTGCTCCGGCTGCGAAGTGCGGTCTGTTCGGCGGCCATGGGAACAACTGCTGCCCGGCTCCGGGATGTGCAGCTCCCTGTGCGAATCATTGCTGCCCGGCTCCGGCCGCGTGCTGCCCGAAGCCTTGTGCTCCGGCCTGCTGCGCTCCGGCGGCCACGAACTGCTGCCCGGCTCCGGCCGCGTGCGCTCCGGCGTGCGCTGCTCCGGCGGCCTGCTGCCCGAAGGCCTGTGCACCGACCTGCTGTGCTCCGGCGGCTTGCTGCAACAAGGGTTGCGGCCTGTTCTCCAAGCTCGGCAGCCATGGCTGCAACACCTGTGCCGCCCCGGCGACCTGCTGCCCGACGACCTGTGCTCCGGGTTGTGCCGCTCCGGCCAACTGCTGCACGACGACCTGTGCTCCGAAGACCTGCTGTGCCGATCCTTGTGAGATCGCCCAGTTGATCTATCAGTCCATGACGGCCTGCTACGCTAAGGATCGCCGGAAGGCGATTCACCGGCTCGGCGACCGGTATGACTGCGTCTGCAATCCCGAGATCATGTGCGCCTTTGTCTACGCCCTGAATGATTCGGACGAGAAGGTCCGGGCGAAGGCCGCTGATGAAATCGGCGATCAAATCCGCAAGGGCAACCGTGGCTGCGGAAGCTGCTGCTGCTGCACTCCGGAAGTTGTCGCCGCGTTGACCTGTGCCCTCGGCGATTGCGACAAGAGCGTTCGTCGTCAGGCCACGCAGGCCTTGGAACTCTGCGGATACGATGTGGTGGACGGCTGCTGCGACACTTGCTGCACGGCCTCGACCTGCTGCCATACGAATGCCTGCGGAACGACCTATGGAACGTCGGCTCCGGCTGCCGCTCCGGCTGCCACGCCGATTCCTGCTCCGATGCCCCCGGTCGAAGCGGTTCCGGCTCCGGTTCCGCCCGAAGAAAAGCCGTCGGCTCGTCGCAACGGCGCTCTGTCCCAGTTGCTCGGCCTGTTGGACTAGTTCCAACGGCTGATAGACGGACAGGGTTGAATTGACCTGTTCCGGTACGTCTCGACGCCCCGCGGCCCCTGAATCGCAAGATTCAGGGGCCGTTTTCGTTGGCCTGGCCGAGAGTGCTCTGCAGAGCGCGCGTTCAAGGCCAGTATTCGTAGCGGCGGCTTCCAGCCGCCGTGGATGCGATGCGGCTGGAAGCCGCCGCTACGAATCTCTCGGTCCCAGCCCCCCTGGTTCCGGGGCCGTTTTCGTTGGCATGGGCTGCGACCGGGGAAAGTTCGATATCCGCTTTCACTCCCTCTCACCGTGGCCCTCTGTGATTCATCAAGCTAGGATGCTTGACACAATCTCGATGGGTGATAAAACATCATCGAGACGAAATCCCCCTTGTTCACGGAGACACAGCAGCATGAGCGGCCCCATCGTTCGCACCGGCACCACGCCCGAATTCTGGAAGAACTACGAACGCATCTTTGGCGATAAGACCGTTGGCAAGAAAGCCGCCGCGCCGGCCAAGGCGGAAAAAAAATCCGCCGCCCCGAAGAAGGCTGCGAAAAAGGCCGCCAAGAAGAAGTGATCCCGCCGTCGCCGACGGCGGGCTTTGACGGGCGCTTGGGTCCGCTTTGGGAGCGTACTCACACCGGCGGCGGCAGCAACTGCTGTTCGTACTGCGTGATTTTATCCAGCCGGCGGGCATGACGACCGCCTTCAAATTCGGTCGTCAGCCAGAGGTGCACCATGCGGTTGACGAGCCGTTCGCCCAACAGGTCGGCCGACAGGCATAAGACGTTCGCATTGTTGTGCCTTCGGCTCATTTCCGCGGTCAGATCGTCATGACAGGACGCGGCACGCACGCCGGGGAACTTGTTGGCGACAATGCACATCCCAAGGCCCGTCCCGCAGATCAGGATCCCGCGGTCTATTTCCCCGTTGGACAGGGCCTGGGCCACGCGGGCGCCGACGTCGGGGTAATCGACGCTCTCGGATGAGGGGGGGCCGTAATCGAGCGAAAGATGCCCTAATTCCGCGATCTGTGCCAAGATGCGGGATTTCACCTGAAACCCACGGTGATCACTGCCCACGGCGATTTTCATGATGGCTTCGCTGTCGAAGGAAAGAGGCGATCCAGTACGGCGTCCACCGCCCGTTCAATCTCCATTTTACACGCTTCGTATTCCGCACGCCCGCCGCCGATCGGGTCTGAGATGTCGGTTCGGTCGGCCGACAACAGGTTGACGGTTTGCTCCAGGTCGGGCCGTTCGGCAAGGATGGCCGCGCGGTGCTGGCGGGTCATCGTAAAGACATGATCGACATGATTCAGCAGCCGGTCGGTCAGAGGCTGGCTTTCATGCGTCGACAGGTCGAGACCTTCCGCCTCCAGCAGCTCCACCGATTCCGGACTGGCCGGCGCGCCGATCGCCGCCGACAGTCCGGCTGAAACGACCAGATGTCCCCGGTCAACCAGTTCCTCCTCGGCACAGCCGAGCCGCGCGGCAAGACGGTGCCGAAACAAGGTTTCGGCCATCGGGCTGCGGCACGTATTCCCCGTGCAGACGAACAAGTAGACTTCGCACGCCAGCCGGCTGATGGCCCGTTCCGAGACGACGCCCGGTTCCACGACCTGCCACAACCCCTCCGCAATCCGGGCGACCGTCGCGGGTTCTCCATACCGGCACGGACCGTCGTCGAGGATCAGATCGACCTGTGAGCCGAAGGCGCGCACGGCATCGGCGGCCGTGCGCGCGCCGGGCGTCTCCGCAGCAATTACCAACGGCGCCGGCGAGAGATGTTGAATCTCGCCCAGCACGTCTTGACTGGCTACCCGAAAAGCGACGTGCTGTCCTTCATCCTGCACCGACTGCTGCGTCGCTGCCGGCAATGACAGAAACAGCCCGTTCACCAGGTGGCGCGGAAACAGCATGGTCAACGGACCGGGCCAACAGCGTTTCGCCAGTTTCCGGGCCACGTGCGGCATCACGGGGATGTAGTCTCGGGCTTCTTCCAGCGACTTGACCAGCAACTGGCAACGGCGTCCGCCGGCAAGCGTTAAAAGACGTTCCACCCCGACAGGATTCACCGCCGAGGCCGCTGCCACGTACAGCGTATCTGTCGGAAAAGCAATCAGTTTGCCTTCCATCAGCTTTTCGCACGCCCGATGGATGACATCGCGCCGATCATCCGCCTGGCGGAGTTCTACTACCTCGGTCATGTCGTGACGAATCCGTTCGGGAATGGCCTACAGAAACAGACATCACGAAGGGATCGTGACGAAGTCGAAATGAGAATCAGCCTGGCGAACTCCACCTCGGCAGGTACGATGCGTGCCACGGTTCCTGATTTTAGCCGCCCCCCCCCTGATTCACAAGGTGCCCTGCGGTTTGGTAGTGGGTCAGTTTGCCTTTCAATGCAGGCCACTTGCTCCGCAAGTGCCCTGCATTATTAAACTGACCCACTACCTGCGGTTTACCCTGTAGCCAGTGGTTCGCCCGGATGCTACCATGAGAAGTGGCCGGTTCCAATCGGACATTCTTCCGACCACCTTTCGAGCGCCATCACCCATGCTGCCTATCCATGCCGTCGGTATCGACCTCGGGACGACGTATTCCTGCCTGGCTTACTTGAATGAACACGGCGAGCCGATCACCATTCCGAATCGCGACGGGGAATTGTCGACGCCGTCCGCCGTGCTGTTTGACGGTTCGCACACGATTGTCGGCACGGAGGCCTTGCGGCATTCGATCGTGTACCCCGACCGGGTCGTGATGCACGCCAAGCGGTACATGGGGAACCCCAATCATCGCTGGCAGATCCAAGGGAAGAGTTACAATCCGGTCGACATCTCCACGCTGATCCTCAAGTCGCTGCTGGAAGATGCGAAGGGCCGGCTGGGAAAAGTGGAACGGGCCGTGATCACCGTCCCGGCGCAATTCAGCGAAGTGCAGCGCCAGGCCACCGCGGAAGCCGGCAAAAGGGCCGGGCTGAAGGATGTCGACATCATCAACGAACCGGTCTCGGCGGCCTTATGCTTCGTGCTGGGGACCGAAGGCGCCTGGTTCGTGGAACTCGCCACCGATCAGCGGATTCTGGTCGTCGACCTGGGCGGCGGCACCTACGACCTGACGATCGTGCAGTACCGCAAGAACCAAATCAACGTGCTGGCCTCGGGCGGTGATTTGAACCTCGGCGGCATCGATTGGAACCACATTCTCGAAAAGGCCATTTCCAAGCAGTTTCTCAAAGAATTCCGCATCGATCCGCAAAGCGAACGGGAAAGCCTCCAGGCGTTGGCGCTGGAAGTCGAACAGGCCAAACGGAGCCTGTCGGTCCGGCCCAGAGCCGCGCTGACGTGCCAGGCCGGCGGACAGCGCAAAACCTACCAGGTCGAAGTCACGCAGTTTGAACGATTGAGCAAGCCTTTGGTCGACCGGATGGAGCAGCTCACGCTGCAACTGCTGAAAGACCAAAACCTCGGCTGGGCGCACGTGGATGTCGTGCTGACGACCGGCGGGGCGTCGCGCATGCCGATGGTGCGGCAGATGCTCAAGCGGCTGAGCGGCCGGACGTTGAATACGTCGCTGTCGCCGGATCAGTCGATCGCCCACGGCGCCGCCTACTATGCCGGCATGCTGATCGAAAAATCTTCCTCGCTGAAGTCGAATTTGAAGCCGGCCGCGGCGTCGCGGCTGCAGCAGTTTCGCCACCGCAGCGCCAACGCCCGAGCCCTGGGCATCCTGGTCCGCAACATGGAGACCCAGGAACGCGAGCCGCATTATCTCTTGCCGCCGAATTCTGAATTGCCGGCGTCGGTGACGCAGGTGTTCGGCACGGTGGCGGCCAACCAGCCGCGAGTGCATCTCCGGGTGATTGAAAGCGGCACAGCCGCCGACGCGCAGTATGTCGAGTTGGGGACGTGCCTGGTGGATCCGCTGCCCTCGGGCCTGGAGGAAGGATCGGAGATCGAAGTCACGATTCGGTACGACGACCAGGCTCGGGTTCACGTCGAAGCGAAGGTCGTGCAGACCGGCCAGAAAGCGCACGCGGAAATCGTCCGGCCGGAGAATCTCCTGGTCAGCGCGGTTCCGGACGCCGGCCGGGAGTCGGACGACGCCGACTTCCTGGTGAAACAGGCGGCCGCCGTCGCAGGATCCGTGCAGCAGAAACGCATTCTTCCCCCAACGGCGATTCCGAAAGCCCCCGTCATCGAACCCGGCACGCTGGACGGAGCCGACGAACCGATTCCCTTGTGCGACCGCTGCGACGCGGCCCTCGACCCGCGCGGCCGGTGTCCGAAATGCGATGGCGCCGAGACGATGATCGTTTCCGGGCGAAAGCCCCCTGCTCTGAAGCCTGTCAGTCAACCGCCGGCGGCGCCGAAGCCGAAGGTGCGCGGCATCCCGTCCCTGCCGTCAACGGTCGGCAAGACGCCCGCTGCGGCCAAGTCGGGAATCATGCCGGTCCCTCCCCTGCCGAAGGACGATGAAATTCTTGACCTCAGCCAGTCGGGTTCGGTCCGCAAGGTGAAGCAGCCGGCTCCATTGCCGGCTCAGCCGAAGGTCAAGTCGCCACCGCTGCCGGCCGTGGTGAAGTCGCCGCCCGTGAAACCGAATTCAGGCAACGCCTCCGGAAAAAAACCGGGGCGAGCGGCCAAAGACCAATCGGGCGAGGACGACTTCTGGAAGATCCCGGGGCAGTGAAGCTTTTCCAGGCTATTGCGTACCGAGATCGCCGTCCTGAAGGACGCGTGACTCGGATTCCTCTCTTTATGGACAACGGACTCTCGCCATGCGCATCGACCGCATTGATCTCTTTCACGTCCAGATGCCCTTGCTGTATCCCTGGCGGACGGCCTACGGCGAAGATGCCTCTGTGGAGTCGGTCCTCTGCCGGCTGACCAGCGGTTCCGTGGAGGCGTGGGGCGAGAGTTCGCCGCTGGCCGCACCGTGCTACAGTCCGGAATGGGCCGGCGGGATTTTTTCCGTCTGCAAACAATGGCTGGCCCCAAGGCTGCTGCATCAAGACGTCCCCAGCGGTGCGGACTTGCAGCAGCGGCTGTCGCTGTTCAAAGGCAACCCATTCGCCAAGGCCGTGCTGGACACCGCCTGGTGGAATCTGCAGAGCCGACTGCAAAATCGGCCGCTGCACGAATTGCTGGGGGCGACGCGCAGCCTGGTTCCCGTCGGAGCCGATTTCGGCGTGATGGATTCGGTGGGCGACTTGCTCGCCGCGATCGGGCCGGCAGTGTCCGAGGGGTTTCCCAGGATCAAGCTGAAGTTCCGTCCGGGGTGGGATGTGCCGATGCTGGCCGCCGTGCGGAAAGATTTTCCCGACGCCGTCTTCCATATCGACTGCAACAGCGGCTATCGACTGAGCGATTTGCCGTTGTTTCAGGCCGTGGATGAATTCCGACTGGCGATGATCGAACAACCGCTCCGGCATGACGACGTGATCGACCATGCGGAACTGGCGCGACGAATCAATACGCCCGTCTGCCTGGATGAAACGGTGTCGCATCCGGATCACGCAGCGCTCGCGATCCGTTTGAAAAGCTGCCGATTCGTGAACATCAAGCCGGGCCGCGTCGGCGGGCTGACGAACGCCGTGCTCATTCACGATCTCTGCCGGGATGCCGGCATTCCGTGCTGGGTGGGCGGCATGTTGGAAAGCGCGACCGGCGCCGGGTTGTGCGTGGCCTTGGCCATGCTCGACAACTTCACGTATCCGGCCGATATCTTTCCGACCAGCCGGTTTTACGCCGAAGATTTATCCGACCCTCCGCTGGTTTTGGAGCGTGATTCCCACGGCGTTCCGTCGGTGCGTGCCGGCCGCATTCCCGACCCGCACCCCGACCGGCTGACGCGGTTGACCGTGCAGCAGGCCAGTTTGCGGTAGTCCCGACCTGAGGAGGTTCTGTCGGGTTTGCCGAGTCCGCGAGGCGAACCACGATGGACCAACGACTTATGGTTCGTCTCGGGCGAGCGACTTGCAATCGGGGACGGGTTGTTGGAAAATCATCCCCGCGTGAGAGTCGCGCGTGACGGATTCCCCAACAGCCCTTGGGCGGAGTGCAGGTTCCATGTCGATGGAGTTGGCCGAACGGCTGAAAGCCAAACTGACGGATCGATTCGTCGTCGTGGATGCGTCGGTCCCCGAATTGCGGCGATTCGCGAATTGGACGGGCAAGGTCAAGACGGTCAATATGAGCGGCCGGGCGCTGGTCGAATTCGACGGCCCGGCCGATATCGGCTGGTACGACATCGATCCCGCCTTTCTCACCGTGGTCGACGGACCGCGCCCGAAAGCCGCCAAGGCGGAACCGAAAGCCGCCGCCAAACCGGCAGCGGCGGCAGCTCCGGCGGCTGCAAAACCTGCCCCGGCGGCGACTGCGGGCGGGCAGAGTCCGCTCGATAAGATTCGCGCCCAGCAGGCGGCCAAAGCCGGCGGTGCGCCGACGGCAACGACTCCGGCCGCAGCGGCACCCGCGGCGGGCGGGGCGAAATTGTCGCCGATGGAGATGATCCGCGCCCAACAGGCAGCGAAACAAGCCGGCGGTTCCGCCCCGCCGCCTCCCGCTGCGGCAGCGCCCCCCCCGCCGGCAGTCGCTCCTCCGCCCGCCGCGGCTCCCCAGGCGGCTGCAAAGCCGGCGGCGCTGCCGACGACCGGGCCGGACGGCAAGCCGCTTTCGAAGCTTGAGCTGATCCGCCAGCAGGGCGCGGCGAAACGGTGAACGGTCTACAGTGAGATCACACGACAACGCGCCATGATGAAAAACACGTTGAACGCAAGGCAGAAGGGAACAGAAGGTCGCGAAGGGCGCAAAGAATAAGCGTTGTCGCAGCTCCGGCGGCAAAACTCACTTTGCGATCTTCGTGAACTTCTGTTCAAAACATCGAGCTTTCCAAGTTGTTCATCAATCGGTAGTTGATCGTTGTTCACAGAAAAACAAGAAGCCCAGGGATCGCAATCCCTGGGCTTCTGTTTTGACGCGTTTCCGCGAAGGGGCCGGCTATTTCACCAGTTTTCCGCCGCGGGTGTTGATGATGGTCTTGAAGATCTCCACCATGCGTTCTTCATACTCGGCCGGGTTAGTGCCGCCGTGCATGCTTTGCCCGGCGATATCCGTTTTTCCGATTCGGGCGATGCGGTCCATGAAACCGTAATCGCAGCCCATGCCCACGCCGACCGGATAAATCGTGTCGTTGGCGGTCTCCATCTGGTCGGCCTGCATCAGGACGGAGTTGTACCAAGGGTAGAGCGGATCGTAAAAATTGGCATCCGGATTGGCCGTCGCGTAGGCGTCGATGGTTGCCGTCGGCGTCTGCCAGACGTTCGGCACGCCGTCGGTCAGCATGACCATCACCTTTCTCGAGTAAGTCCGGCCCAGGCCGCCCTGCGTCGTCGGCTTGATGTGGTTGCGGGCCATCGCGATGCCGTTCTCCGTCGCCGTGCTGTTGCCTTTATCGCTGACCGCCTGCAGCTTGCGGCAGGCATCTTTCGCCACGGTGTAATCGTCGGTCAGCGACAGCACGAGTTGCGGAGCATGATAGGCGTCGACCGCGTCAAACGTCACGATCGAGACGCGGTCGCCCACGCCCGGCCCCAGTCCCTGATTTCTCAAGGCGACTTCCTGAATCCCGCGGATCAGCGACCGGCGCAGCGAGTGCGTCGGCTGTTCCGACGGCGGGAACGAGAACGATTCTCCGTTGACGGTTTCGTTGTGATAGGTGCAATAGGGACTCAGAACCGATAACTGCGTCTTGGTGCCGACGCCGGTGGCCGCGTTGGTGGAATTGCTGACGTCCGGGCTGCGGTCCCGGCCCCAGTCCAGCATGAACTGGGTGTACGTCACGTAGCCAACGCGATTCACCCAGTTCCAGATGATACCGTACGACGCCGACGGAAACGTGCTGTAATTTGGATTGTTGAAATCATCGATGTTATCATTATCTTGGTTCGGCGGCAGGTAGACGCCGTTCAATGATCCTTGGCGGGGCAACCCCGGCGTGACTTCGCCCAGGACAGCCGGAGCAAACACCGTCTTCAAAGACAATCCCGTCGAGACGCCGGCGACACGCCCTAAGTCCCTGGGCAAACCCGTCCGCCGAGTGCCGGCGAACTCAAACAACCGAGGCACATCCAGGGCACCCGACGGCGGTGTCGGGGGCGGCGGGGGAGGAGGCGGCGGGGGAGGAGGCGGCGGCGGCGGGGGAGGCGGCGCGTTCGGGTCCGGCGGCGGGGGCGGAGGCGACGGTTCCCAATAACCGACCCACACCTGCGCCAACACGTAATCCAGATACTTCTCCCAGTATCCGTAGCTGGCGGCATTGCTGGAATCAGGAACCGGCCGGGCCATCGGCATGAGCGTCTTCAATTGGTTATCCATAATCCAGCTATAGGATTTCCGCTTGCGAACGATTTCGTCGTCCGTGTTGAGGATCCGATACGTTGCGGCGATGGTCCCGCCGGTCAGCGGGCCGTCGTCCTTCGTCAGTTCGGCATACGCATACGAGGTGTCCGTCACTCCCAACGGCGCGCCGATCAGCTCGTACGTGCCGGGGAACGCGCCGAAGCCCATGTCGGTATACAGCTTCTGGCACAGATCCGTGCCGATCGTCGGCGTCGGGGTCGTCGCGACGGCGTCATTGATCGTGCTGGTCGCCCAGCACGGTTCGGTGTCGTCGTTCATCGATCCCGAAAGGTCGACGCAGAAGACGATGTCGCGGGGCGTGATCATCGCCACGGCGGACCGGGACATGTCGAAATCCTTCTGACCCAGCAAAGGGGCAAAGAACAACGACTGTTTCTTGACATGTGCCGTCACGCGGATCGCATTCGGGTTGGCCCCGCCGAGCTTGAATTTTTTCGTGACGGTATCGAACACCCCGAATTCAATATCGCCGCCGGTGACTTCCGCGGCATGTCCACACGCTCGGTTGGACAGAGCTGTGGTGATCGCTTCGTCAATCACGGTCCCATTGCCTTCCGAGAGCCGGGCGATGCCCGCCAGCGCGGCCGCGTCCGCCGCGTTTTGCAGTTCGGTCGCGGTCAGCGACATGTAGCTGGCATCCACGGCGAATGCAGCGAAGGCGAAGATGACGATCACCAGCACGGCGGCGAGCACCAGGACGGCTCCCTGGCGTTCTTTCAAATCCCTGGTCATCGAACGAATAGCTTGCATTGGCAGCGTCCTCTGGGCGATTCCGGTTTCCGTTGACGGGGAAAACCACTGTCCGTTGTTCAAACGTAGGTCGGGTTCTTCGCGTGTCAAAAGGAAAACTTCACGCGACAGGCGTCGGCGGCGCATCCCGCGCCGGCGCATTCCGCACATTCGGCAAATCCCTTCTCCGGCGGCGGCTCGCATGTCACGCCCGGATTGCCGTAAGATGGCTCCGACATCAGCAGCCCGTAGAAGAGTTCCGAATCCGCACAGACAGGAATGTCTGTGCCACCATTTTCCGCAATGATTTTGACATTCTGGTGGGACAGACATTCCTGTCTGTCCGTTGTTCAACGGGCTGCCGGGAGAATAACGACCCGCTCTTGACGAACGGACGGCATGCACACGGTTCATCTCATCACGCGGCTGATCGTCGGCGGAGCGCAGGAAAATACGCTCCACACGGTCGACGACCAGCATCATCGGTTCGGCGACCGCGTGACGCTGCTGACCGGCCCGGGACTTGGTCCGGAAGGCAGCCTGGAAGACCGCGCCCGGCAGCGCGGCCTCGATCTGCGGATCCTCCCGATGCTCCGAAGGGCCATTCACCCCTGGCACGACTGGGCCAGTTATCGCGCGATTCTACGCATTCTCCGCGAAATTCGGCCCGACATCGTCCACACGCACAGTTCCAAGGCCGGCATCCTCGGCCGCCGCGCGGCGTACCGCCTCGGCATCCCGTGCGTCCACACCATTCACGGCGCCTCATTTCATGTCGGCCAGCATCCCCTGGCCCACCGGATGTACCAGTGGCTCGAACGGCAAGCCTCGCCGTGGACCGACAAATTCATCAGCGTCGCCGACGCCATGACCGAGCAATATGTCGCCGCGGGAATCGCCCCACGCGAAAAGTTCGTGACGATTTTCAGCGGCTTCGAGATCGAACCGTTCTTGAATCCGCCGCGCCCGCCGGCCGAGGTCCGGCGTGAATGGGGCATCGAACCGCAGCAGGTGGTCATCGGCAAAGTCGGCCGGCTGTTTCCGCTCAAGGGCCACGAGTTCGTCATTCGTGCCGCGCCGGAGATCTGCACGCGATTTCCGCATGTGCGATTTCTGTTTGTCGGCGACGGCATTCTCCGCGCGCAATTCGAGCGGGACATCGCCCAACTGGGGCTGTCCGACCGCTTTATCTTCACCGGCCTGGTTCGGCCGGAACGCGTCGCGGAACTGGTGCACGCGATGGACATCGTGGTTCACACGAGCCTGTGGGAAGGCCTGGCCCGCGTGTTGCCGCAAGGGTTGATCGCCGGCAAGCCGGTGGTGAGCTACGACGTCGACGGAGCGAAAGAGGTCATTTTCCCCGGAGAAACGGGGTTTCTCGCCCCGCCGGAATCGATCGACCCGCTCGTGAAGTCGTTATGCGAACTCGTGTCGCATCCGGAGCTGCGCACCCGGCTCGGCCAGACCGGCCGCGAACGATTCGCCAACCAGTTTCGCCATGAAACGATGACCCGAAGAATTCGCGAGGTGTATGCGGATGTGTTGCAGGGGAAGAAATCGCCGTAATAGTTCGGAGAATTCCAATTGCTCTTGGCACATTCGCCGGAAGATGCGTAAGTTCTACGGGACGAAAAATTCCGTCGAGCCATGCAGGGAAGGAAACGCCATGCAATTGACGCAGGTGTTGAAGCCAGCGGCCGTGCTCAGTTCGGTGATTTTGTTCGCCGGATACGTGGCGTTTCATGCCGGGGTGTTGGATGGTTTCGTCGCCTCGCCGCAAGTACCGGCGATCACCCCGTCGGCCGACACCAATCGCCGGGAGGCTCACGCTTTTTCAGAGCCGGATCCCCGCGACGCCGCCCCGCTCTGGCTTGAGCCGGCCCCACGGAATGACCTCCCAGAGATCGCGCTTCCGGCAGTTCCAACGGTCATGCATGGTCCGAAGTCCGGCTGGATCCAATGTCCGTCTCATCCTGCGGAAAAGTCCCGGGTGCAGAAACGTCCCACGGTTATGTCGGGCTCGAAATCTGCGTTTAGTGCTTCGGCGGACGCCTTGAAATGAATATCGCCAGAGTCGTCTTTTCCGTCTGCCTGAGTTTTGCGTTTCTCACGCTGGTGTTTCGCCCGCTGGAGATGGCGTTTCCCGCCAAGCCGGGACAGAAGTTCTTTCGGCCGCACTGGTTCACTGACCTCTGCTTTTTCCTCGGTCAATATGTGATCTGGAGCGGGCTGGTCCTCTCCGTGTTGACGCTGTTCAGCGGCTGGCTGGATGTCTTCGTGCCATACAGTTTCCGGCAGGCCGTCGCCGGGCAGCCGTGGTGGCTGCAAGTGATCGAGGTGATCATCCTCAGCGACTTTTGCGTGTATTGGGGCCACCGGCTGCAGCACTGCAACAAGTTTCTGTGGCGGTTTCACTCGGTGCATCACAGTGCCGAGCATCTCGACTGGCTGGCGGCGCACCGGGAACATCCGCTCGACACCATTTACACGATGGGCCTGATCAATCTGCCGCCGTTCCTGCTCGGTTTTCCGTTGGAGACGATTGCCGGGTTCATCGCGTTTCGCGGCTTGTGGGCGATCTATATTCACTCCAACGTCCGGTTGCCGACCGGGCCGCTCCGCTGGCTCTACGGCGCGCCGGAACTGCATCACTGGCATCACGACCAGGACCGCCACGCCGGGAATTACGCGAACATCTCGCCGCTGATGGATCTGTTGTTCGGCACCTATCGCTGCCCCGATCATGAGCCGGAGCACTTTGGACTCCCCCACGCCATGCCGCGGAATTATCTGGGCTACATGATCCGGCCGTGTCTTTTCTTCCGAAATTACAATCAGAGTCCGCACGCTTCGGGTGCGGAGGCTCCGCGCTCGGAGAGTGACGGCTACGGGTTGTCTGCCAACATTTCCTGAATTTCCCTCGTCAGCACCGGCATCGCGCCGGGGCGGCTGGCGACCAGGGCGCCCAGCCGGTTGGCCAAGTGCAGCGATTTCTCCAACGGCCAGCGTTGAAGCCTTGACCAGATCAGCGCCGCGGTAAAGGCGTCGCCTGCGCCCACGGTATCCACCACCTCGATAGGAATCCCGGAGACTTCGCAACGTTCCTCCACGGTAACGCCCAGCGCCCCGTGAGAGCCGCGCGTGATGCAGACCAGCTCGGCGTCATAGTTCTTCAGCACCCACCGGGCGAATTCGTCGTCGGTGCGCGTGTGCGTGGAGAACAGCGCCGAAAGGACGCGGACTTCCTCGTCGTTCAATTTCACAATCCGGGCCTGGCGAAGCGACTCGTGAATCCAGGCCGGCTCGAAAAACGGCGGCCGCAGATTGATGTCATACACGATCAGGCAACTCGCCCCGACAGCGTCCAGCACATCGTGAATGGTCCGCCGGCTGATGGCGCTCCGCTGCGCCAACGTGCCAAAGCAGATCGCGCGGGCCGACCTTGCCGCGGTCAGCCATTCTTCGGTCGGCTGCAGGAAATCCCAGGCGGAGTTCTCCAAAAACGTGTAGCGGGTTTCGTGAGCACTCGGGACGACCGTCACCGTTCCGGTGCCGTGTTCGGGATCGCGCTGCACGAGAACGGTCCGCAGCCCCTGGTTCTGCAGGAATTGAAGCAATTCGTCGCCGAGGGGATCCGCACCGATCCTCGTCGCCACCGCCGCCGTCAGTCCCAACTGCTGGGCATGAAAGGCGACATTCGCCGGCGCGCCTCCCGGCAACCGCTGGCCGGGAAAGCAATCCCAGAGGATTTCCCCGAGGCCGATGACGTCGAAGGATGTCCCGTTGCTTTTCATCACGTATCCCACAAAGCCCGCCGTCGGTAACGGCGGGACCGGTCCCGGCGATGCCATCGCCGGGCTTGCATCATTTTCAAAGACGTCTTGCCCTGTTTCTGCCAGCGTGCTTCAATACCTCGTTCTGCATTGCTTGTCGAGTTCGATGCCGGGAGTCCAGGGATGGACATGTTGACCGTTCGCGGCGGGAGGCCGCTGTGTGGTGTGACGGCCGTCGGAGGAGCGAAGAACGCGGCGCTGCCGATCATGGCGGCCGCGCTGGCCGCCGACGGTCCGACGGTGCTGCATCATGTGCCCGATCTCGCCGATGTGACGACGCTGGCCCAGGTGCTGCAGTCGCTCGGCATGTCGGTGGAACGGCGGCTCGACGGGGCGTTGCGACTCGAAGTCGTCGATGAAAAACGGTGCCTGGCCGACTACGAACTCGTCCGGCGGATGCGGGCCAGCGTCTGCGTGCTCGGGCCGCTCCTCGGCCGCCGCAAACGGGCCTGCGTGTCACTGCCCGGCGGCTGCAACATTGGGCATCGTCCGATCGATCTGCATCTCAAGGGCCTGCAAGCCCTGGGGGCGGAGATCACCATCGAACGCGGTTATGTCTTTGCCCAGGCCAAACGGCTGATCGGCGCGGACATCTATCTTGGCGGCCCATTCGGCAGCACGGTCACTGGAACCTGCAACGTCATGACGGCGGCGGTCTTCGCGGAGGGAATCACGACCATCTCCGCCGCGGCGTGCGAGCCGGAAGTCGTCAATCTCGGCGAATATCTCAACGCGATGGGGGCCCGCATCGAAGGCCTCGGCACGCCGCTGTTGCGAATCGACGGGGTCGCGCGACTGACGGGCGTCGAGCAGGCCATCATTCCCGACCGCATCGAAGCCGCCACGCTCATCATCGCCGGGGCCATCACCCGCGGGCGACTGCGAATCTCCAATGTCCGTCTCGATCACCTGGCCGGCGTGATCGACGTGCTGCGATCGATCGGCGTCAAAATCGAAGCACATGGATCGACGGTGGCAGTCTCCGTGCCGAACGAGTTGCAGCCCAGCGACATCACGGCGTTGCCCTACCCCGGCGTGCCGACCGACGTGCAGGCCCAACTGACGGCGTTACTCACTGTGGCGACCGGCATCAGCGTAGTGACCGACAAAGTCTTTCCCGACCGCTTTCTGCACATCCCGGAATTGTGCCGGATGGGGGCACGCATCCGCCGTGAAGGGGCCAGCGGCATCATCAATGGTGTGCCAAGACTCAGCGGCGCCTGCGTGATGGCGTCCGACTTGCGCGCCAGTGCGGCACTCTTGCTGGCGGCGCTCGCGGCGGAGGGAGAATCGGTCATCCGCCGGATCTATCACCTCGACCGGGGTTATGAACGGCTCGAACGGAAACTGAACATGCTGGGCGCCGAAATCCGCCGCGTGGCCGATCTGCCTGAGAATCTGCCCGCGAGCTTGCAGTTGTCTGTGGAAGAAATGCAGCCGCCGGCCGTGGAATTCGGTGATGTTCCGGCGCCGAAGTTCCTGGGGCGCGTTAAAGACGGTGCGAACTCACAAGCGACGGGCGGGGAGTGAATGAGAGGATCTCAAAGTGCTGGAATCCCCAGGTCACGGCAAATTTTGCGAGTCAGATGGTCATCGATCTCGGCATGTCTTGGCACCGAAGAACGCCGATTGTTGACGGGATTCCCCCACCAGGAATGTTTTGCTCCTTCGCGAATGAGCGTGCAGCCTTGGCCACGGAGATGCTTGAGGAAATCAACCCGCTTCACGGCACGAGGCTCACTTCTTCATACACTCCAGCCACCGCCGCGCGTGCCTCAGCGCGGTTCATTTCGAGTATTTCTTCCAAGGCGTTTCGCAGGTTATCCAATAATTCTTCCCGAGTTCGCCCTTGCGAATTGACGCCGGGAATCTCTTCCACCCAGCCAATCCACCACTCTCCGGATTGCTGAATGGCGGCGGTGTAGGTTGCGGTCATCTTTAGGTTCTTGGTTAGAATTCTGTGCAGGTGCGACTTTATTCGACGAATATTTCTTGGTCTAGCTGAATCACCTGCGGCAACTCATGATCGTGGAACCATCTTACGGCATACGAATTCCGATTAACGATCACTTCGTTTAGGATATCATTTCGCGTCGCTTCTGTCACCAATTTCTGCCGCTCTTCCCGGCCAAAATTTGACCTCTGAATTAATTCATATTCTGGTGTCATCGAAAAACCCGGCGGCCAGAACGAAATCGCCTTTGCAAACGTACCACTGCAGGCGACACCACAATAGCCGACCTTGTGATACAGCCGGCCCTTGGCTGGATCATAATTCTCTTCGCCAAGAACCCCTTTCAGGTACACTTCTCGTTGTAAAGTTCCTGGCATATCACACCAGTCGTAAATAGTAAAAGCAGGTTGTCCATCAGGAAGAGTCACCGGCTTATAATACCTGCATCTTCCAATAAGCGAGTGCACCTCATTTGACGATTCGTGCTCAAAATAATCCGGCTTGAATCGTTCGCAAAGCTTGATGATTGCGTGCTCTGAGAAGGCAACCACCCAGTCATGGCCGTGAAAGCGGACTTTTGGTCTAAAGCGACTGTAGTAAATCTTGCCGTCGTCACCTTTCTCGCTGAGCATTGTATAGAATCTCAGCGTAAAATCGTGCCCGCCAGGATCGACATACACATCGTTGTACGGCATGTACTCTCGGCGTTGAATTTCGGGGGTAAACTGGAACAATCGCTTCCCGAAGGCCAAGTAGACATCGAACGGACGCATCAACTTACGCACGATTTCAGGTCGCTGATCAAGCTTGTGGATTGCCCAAAAGTGTCCCTCTTGTTTTTTATCTCAAAAGAATCTCCGCTCGACATCTGAAAACTGCGAACTGTCGGAAAAATCAATTTTTCCAGCAGCCTCTTTGATAATGTCCACAAAGCGGTGATCACCTTTGTTTTCATCGAATTCCTTGGCGTCGAATACGATGCTCGGATATTCGGCCAGACGGTTTTGGAGACGCTGTTCATACTCAAGTCGCTGAACGTACGACTGTTGATCCGCCTTCTTCTTCTCTCGTTTCTTTCGCTTAGCCAACTTTTTCTTTTCGGGCTTCATGTTTAACTCACGAAGATTTGATCCGTGCCCCGTCACCCTGCGTTGCGCTTGCCCAGTGCGATGTCAAACTCGCTGATCGCAGGGATCAGCATGGCGACGGCGGTGAAGCCGTAGGCCGCCGTGATGAACAGGCATACGCCGAGCGTCTGGCCTAACAGGAAACTGGTGATCGCATAAAACGTGCAGAACGGCAGCACCCACGCCGAGAGCCACAAGGCCGGGGCCGGCGTCCGGTTGTTGAGCGACGCCCCCAGTGCCAGGCTGCCGCCCACGATGAACACCAGGAAGCTTGGCAACTGCAGCGCATAAGACGACCGGGCCTGCAGAATCAACACCATGCACAGCATGATGCCGACGAACAGAAAGAACATCGTCCCCAGGCTGTTGGCGATGGCCGTGCGCGAACTGCCGTAGTTCAGCCCGGCGTGCAGGCCGAGCATCGCCGCGAAAATCACCAGTGTGAGAAAGCCGATGGAAATGTAGACGAAATTCTCCAGCGTGCATGTGCCGATCAAGGTGAGGTACCCGAGAAACAGCCACGGCACGAGGATCAATTCCTTGCTGTTGTACAGCACTCCGCCAAGCTTTCCGTACACGAATTCCTTCGCGGTGATCTCTGTCACCAGCAGCAGCTCGAGCGTGGCGGCATCCCGTTCGCTGGTCAGCGATGTCACGGCCTGCGTGTTGACGAGCATCAGCGATAAGAGGCACAGCCCGATGAACGCCGCTCCCTGGGCCGGCGCCGTGCCCAGGCTGGACGAGGATTCGGGGGCAGCCTGCAGCGACGACCAGATGAGAAACCCGGCGAGCAGCACGTAGGCCAGCTTGATCACCAGCACTTTGCGGCCGTAGGCCCGGGTCTGCATCTCGCGCCAGATCACGGGCGATTCCCACACGACGCGCGGCGGCCTGACCCGGCCGGCGGCTTCATCGTCTTTCACGGCATTTTCGGTGACGCTTCGTGATGGATTCCAGATCCGCAGCCGGAAGATCGCGGTCAGCGTCAGCGCCGCACCGAGCGCCGTCAGCTCCAGCACCGACTGGACCGCAGGACGAAATTGCGCCTGCCAGTTCCACGGGTCTAACACACCCGCCAGCGCTCGAAACGGATCGAGCAGCCGGAAGAAATCGCGGACGCCGGGAAATCCGCTCAACACGACGCCAAGTCCTTCCACGACCGCCAGCGACACCACCAGGCCCAACAGCGAGATGGACAGCGTCTGAAACGTCTTCTCCCGCCAGAATGCGACCAGCGTGCCCCACGCCCCGGCGACGAATGCCGAAGCCGCGCACAGCGCCAGCACGACGCCGATCTGCGGCAGCGACACGCCGCCCAACTGGTAAATCATCAGAAACACGGGGATCGACACGGCCCACAACACGGCGGGGAGCAAGAGGCTCGCGCACAGTTTCCCCAGCACCAGTTCCCGGTCGCGAAGATCGGTCGTCAGCAACAGCAGCAGCGTCCGCCGGTCTTTTTCATTGGCGACGTTCCCCGCTGCGAACAGCACCGAAAAGAACAGCAGCAGCAGCAACTGCACCAGCGACACGATCTGAAAAATCAGGCTGCCGAACCGCGCAATCTGGCCGATATTGCGGATCGACTGAAACCCGAATGTCGTTTGCGTCGCCGTGTAAATCAGCACGGCAAACGCCGCGACATACCCGGCCCGCGTGAGAAAATGCGACAACTGCCGCGGCGCGGTCAGGGCTTCGCGGCGAAATAAGGGGCCGACGAGGTACATGGGGTTCTCTAAAAATGCAATGCAGAAGCAAGGGCGGTGAACCACGAAACACACGAAAAGACACGAAAATGTCGATCACGACGCTTGATGCTGGGCTTGAATCGTGATGCGATTCTTTTTCGTGTCATTTCGTGATTTTCGTGATTCAATCCGCCTTCCTGTATTTCCATCGGCTCACGATTGAAAAGGCAGGCGTGGAATGGTGAGTATATCGGGGATCAGTCTGCGAGTCACATCATTCACGGGGTTGGTCTTGGTCACTTCCAACGCCAAGCTCCCGACAGCAATGGGAAAAGGTCGTCAGTGAACAGGAACGTAATCTGGGCCATCGGAGTTCCCGTTGGCATACTTTGCTTCGCGTTGGCAGCCGATACGTTTTGGCAGGTTTATTTCGCAATGGAAAGTCGAACATATGATGCGACCGTCACAAGTGTGGCCGAAGTGAATCG
Source organism: uncultured Planctomycetaceae bacterium (assembly GCA_964388415.1). Lineage (GTDB taxonomy): Bacteria > Planctomycetota > Planctomycetia > Planctomycetales > Planctomycetaceae > CAZDGB01. Next base: position 55,995 of record CAYMAO010000012.1, read on the forward strand.
ACGTGGAAAACGCGTGACATATGAGAGATACCAACTCAGCGTGCGCTGGACGGATGAGCAAGGTCGCGAAACCTCCGGCGAAACGGAAACAGACCGCAGCCAGCCAGTACTCGTCGGCGATAGCCTACGCATCCAATATGCGGCTCGAAGCGGTATGATTCGTTTGGCAAAAAACCAGTCATTCGTCGGCCCCATGCTCTTTGGCATCACTCTGACTATATTGGCAGGACTCGGTTTTTGGATGCTCCGCGCAGCATCGCTCCCAATCTGTCGTCGAGGAAGTCGCTCGTTCTCAGTCGAAACGAAAAAGCCGAAGCGAACACGACCGCTGACACGCTTGAAGCCTATTGATCCAGACGCTGATCGATAAGAGATTGACAAGCACTACCGATAATAGCCAAAGGAATCGCACGATGCCGCTGAATCGCCGTGATCTATTGGGAACCGCCCTCGCCGGAACGGTCGCGGCGATGCACGGGCCGTTTGGGTTGCCGCTGGCGGCGGCGGCAGTCGAAGGTCCGCGAAGCGGCAAGCGTTATGGGTTCAAGAAGTCGATCAACCTGTGGGCGTTTCCGTATCCGCAGAAGATGTCTCTGGAGCAGTGCCTGCAGCTTGCGAAGGACGCCGGGTTTGACGGGATCGAACTCAACTACGATCTCGACAGCGATCTCTCGCCGAAGTCGGGCACCAAGGAGTTCACGGCGATCCGCAAGACGGCGGAGAGGATCGGCATCGCCATCAGCGGACTCTGTTCGTTCCTCTTCTGGCCGTATCCCCTCTCGAGCAACGATCCCGAAAAACGCGCCCGAGGGCTGGAACTCGCCGGGAAGATGACGCAGGCGGCCCACGATCTTGGCACGGAAAATCTGCTCGTTGTGCCCGGAGCCGTGTGCATCCCCTGGCGGACCGATCACGAGCCGGTGCCGAACGACGTCTGCGAACAGCGTGCGAAAGAAGCCGTCAAGAAAATGATCCCCGTCGCGGAGAAGCTCAAGATCAACCTCAACATGGAGAACATTTTCTTCAACGGCTTCCTGATGACGCCCATGGAGATGAACGCCTTCGTCGATTCCTTCAGCAGCGAACGCGTGCACGTCCATTTTGATACGGGGAACATTTCGGAGTATCAGTACCCCGAACACTGGATTCCGTTACTCGGCAAGCGGACGCAGAATGTGCACCTCAAAGAGTTCACGAAGAAGGGAACGGACCACTCGCTGGAAGCCTTCCGGCCGCTGCTCGACGGGACCACCGACTGGCCCGCTGTGCTGGACGCCTTTGCCGTCGTGAATTACCAGGGCTACCTGACGTTCGAGTACTTCCACCCGTATCTGTACTGGCCGGAGGCGCTGATCCATCAGACGAGCGATTCGCTCGACCGCATGTTAGGAAGAAAATCTTAGCGACGCTTCGCAGAAGCGTAGTTCTCAAGCGCTCGATGTTATCTCCCAGCCGGCTTTTTCACGGCGGGGAACGCACGGTAGGTCTCGTGGTACTGGCTGACAGCCAGGCCGAATTTGCGGAACCTGTACGCCGTCTGCTGCTTCTTGACGTCCGTTTGCTTGTCGAGAATGAATTGCGGCAAACAGACGAAAATGCAGATCGCCATGACGATCAGAACAAGCAGTTCCATCCGCCCGAGCCCCGCGCGGGGGCGGTAGCCGAGAGCCAGGAGTCGACCACCGGCAGGCCCCAACTTCGCCAGGCCTCTCGCCTTTTTCACCACAGCACATAGCCTCCGTCGATGACGACCGCCGCACCGGTCATATAGCGCGAGGCATCGCTGGCGAGATAGACGGCGAGCGGGCCAAGATCTTCCGGCTGGCCGAATTCTCCTTGCGGAATCTGGTGCTTGAACGTCTCGATGACGTCAGGATGGTCTTTGGCCCAGCGGACGTTGGGGGCCGTCATGAACCCGCCCGGGCAGATCGCATTGACGGTGACTCCGTGCGGAGCCCAATCGGCGGCGGCGGCCTTGGTCAATTGGATGACGGCCGCCTTGCTGGTTTCATAGCTGCGCCCGCCGATGCCCCGGTTCGCGATCATTCCGGAGACGGAAGCGATGTTGATCACACGGCCTCCCTGCCCGCGGGTCACCATGGCTCCGCCGACATGTTTCATGCACAAGAACGTGCTGGTGAGGTTGATGTCCAGAATCGTCCGCCATTGCTCGAGGGTCTGCTCTTCCAAAGGAACATTGATTCTCCGGCCGCCGACGTTATTGATCAGGATGTCGATCGGTCCGTGTTCGGCCAGGACGGTACGGCAAATCTCCTCGCATTCCGCCGGCTCTCCGACGTCGCCAACCAGGGCGATTGCCTGCCGGCCGAACTTGCGGATGTCGTTCGCCGTCTGTTCGAGCGATTCCGGATCGCGGCCGACCAGGACGATGTCGGCCCCGACGTCGGCCAGGGCCAACGCCATTTCGCGTCCCAACCCGCGGCTGCCGCCGGTGATGAAAGCCCGCTTGCCGTTTAATCGAAAACGATCCATCACGCCCATCGGAAAACTTTCCGCACTTGAAGTTCGCCTGAAAAAGCCCGGCGACGGCGTCGCCGGAATGATCCTCTCTCATGCAGTGTACCCAGCCGGATGCGCGGAGAGAAACGAGGTGCGCCATCCCCTTGATGCCATCGGCTCTGCGGCGAATACACCGGGCGCCTAGTTGCCGTCTTGCGGATCGTTGTCCGGCGTGTCGACGACGGCTGTCTCTGCGGAATCGTCGACGATCGCTTGCCCACTTCCAGCCGGCTTCGACTCCATGTCGTCCGAATTAGCGCGAAGTGTTCGAGCCGCGCGCGGGGCGGTGGAGCGCCATTGCAGCAGGTTCCGCAGCAGCGAAGTTCCCAGGAATGCTGCCATGATCAGGCAGCCCGTGGCTTGCGGGAAGTAGGGCTGTTGATCAAACAGCGATTCGTAGAAGAAGACTCCCGAGGCGATGGTGCAGGTCAACACCAACACTCCCGTGATCAACATCGTCAAATACAACGTTTTGGTCGTGTGCTTGGCGACGGCCGTTCGCGCGGAGATGTTGGCCACTTGACGAAACATCTCTAAATTCTCGCGGACCGCATCCTTGTCGGGCGCCGGCCGCGGCTTGGCGTTTTCGCGGCGCCGGACGGCGGAAGGCGTCTCCAGTTCCTCCGGCGCGGGCTCGGTCGTGTTCACGCTGACTGACTGCGACACGGCAACCGGCTTCGGCTCTTCCTGCGGGCGCTTCGGTTTGCGGCCTGGAGCCGGTTCTTCGACCGCACCTTCCTGGCCCCGACGATTGCGGGCCAGCAGTCGTTCCATGTAGGCCGCGACGGAATCTTCTTCCTGGGAACTCGAGTCGATCTCTTCTTCCGGAGACGGAACGCTGCGGGGAGGCAGTGCCGGTGGAACATCCTGCGCGGCGACAGCAGCCGTCATAGCGTCGAGATGATTGCGCCAGGCGTCGTCTTTGCCGGACGCCGGACTCTCGGTCTCCAGGTCGGGCGCTGGATCGGATACCACTCGGTCGTTGTCATATGCGGGATTCTCTTCATCGAACGCGGCCGGTTCCGCGGGAGCCGAGGCCGCGAGATCGTTGTCCGAGAGATCGAACATCCGAGCGAGTTCCGCGCGCAATTGAGAGACCGGGTCCGAGGCCGGCGCCTCTACAGAAGCCGCGATCCGCGTGTCAGGTTCGTCGGTTCGGGCGTATTCCGGCAGAGCCTCGAATTCATCGGAGTTCCTCTCATCAAGAACTGAAGCTGGCCAGGAAACGGCCGGTGCGGCCTCGCTCTCGGCGCGGGAAGCCTCATCATACTGGGCTGGCTCATCGACTTCTGCCTGGAAACGCGCACTCTGTTGATGCTGCATATCCCGCAGTACGTCGAGTTCCGCCTCCAACGCGTTCCGTGCTGCTCGCTCCTCTTGCAGTTCGTCGTGCAAACGTTCGAGTTCGGCGGATGCTTGCGCCGATGCTGCAGGTTTAAACACGGTCTCTGGATGTATCGTGGCGAGAGCAACAGCGTTTTCCGCATCCCAGACTGCGTGCGGGCCGGACAAGCGGGCTTCCTGCTCAGCCCATTCGGCTTGCCGCGCTGCCGTTTCGGCTGCCAGTGCCTGTTCCCGGTCGTCGAGTTCCTGCACTTGCGCGGCGCGGGCCTGCTCCCAGGCGGCGCGTTCGGCCGACAGTTGCCGCTGCTGTTGCGAGAGTTGATCTGATTGCTGCGCCGCGAGATCGCGTTCGAACTGGAGCGCCTGGCGGTCAAATGCCAGCGTCGCGTCGAGTTCGGACAGGCGGTTACGCTCGGACTCCAACTCCTGCCGACGCTGGCGCCACACGGCCTCCTGCTCTTCCCGATCGCGAGCGGCAGCGGCGATCCGGGTTTCCTCTGCGGCGAGTTCGGCCCTCAAACGCTCCAACACCGTCTGTTGCTCCTCGGAGGCAAGCTGCCAGGCGGCCATTTCCGCTGCGAACGCGGCCTGGTCGGCTTGCAGTTGCTGTCGCCCTGCTTCCAGCTCATCACTCGCCGCCTGGATGCCGATCGATGTGTCTTGCGCCGCGGTCGTGGCGACAAAAGCCGCTTGTTCTTCAAACTGCTGTTCGCGTTCCTGATACGCCTGTTCGGTCGCGTCCAACTGTCGCAGGCGTTCCGTCAGCTCGTCCTGCCGGACGGCCAAAGCCTCTTCCGCGGTTGAGAGTTCCGTTTGCCTCGCCTCAATCGCACTCTGCCGCGATTGAAGCTCTTCCTTGAGTTCCGCGAGCTCTTCCTGGATTTTCTGGAGATCGGCGTCTGCGTTCCGGCAGCGGTCCTCCCAGTGAGTCTGATCGGTTTCGAATTGTTCGCGGGCCGTCTCCAGATGTGCGGACAATTCGTCGAGACTCTTCTCGCGAAGTTGCAGTGCCTGTTCGCGGTCGGCGAGTTCGTTGTCGTGATGCGCCGCAGCCTGATCGCGTTCCCAGCGTTCGCGTTCCAACCGGAGAGACTCCGCCTGGGCCTCGAGACGCTGTTCGACCTCTGCCGCCTGAATCTGCCAGTCGGCTTGTTGACGCTGAAGATCAATCTGGGCGATTTCCCATTGCCGGCGCTGATCGTCCAGCGCGGCTTCCCGGGCGCTGGCTTCGGCGTCACGGATTTCCGATTGCGCCGCCCGTGCGGCCAAATCCTGCTCTGCCGCGGCGAGTCTCGCGGCATAACGTTGCGACTCCTCGGCGGTCTGCCGCTCGAAGGACGCCTGTTCCGCTTGAATTGCTTCCGCCTGGCGGCTGAGTTCCGCGGCCTGAAGTTCCAATGCCCGGGTGGCATCTTCCAACTGAAGCTGTTGCGCAATCTGTTGATCGAGGCTCTCTGAGAGGTCTGCTTCCCGTTGAGTCAGCTCGGCTGTAATGGCAGACAGTTGCCGCTCATGCTCGAGGAGCTGCTCGTGCTTCAATTCCCAGGCTTGCTGTCGCTGGTTCAGCGCGTTCTCTCGCGCAGTCAGCTCCGCGAGCACGAGTTCCAAATCCTGAACTGGAAGAACTCTCGTGTCTTCGCAAGGAATTGGTTCGCCGAAGATTTCGGACACCGTTGGTGATTCCGCCGTTTCTGCGGCCGGTGTCTCTTCGCTCGGGATGGAAGCCGGCACTGTCTCTGCAGGTGTGACGGGCGAGGTCGCTGCAGGAGCCGGCAAGTACTCCGAGAGCAGGTCATCGGTTTTCGCGATGCGCCAGCGGCAGGTGATCGGTCCGAAGCTGATGCGGTCTCCCGGCCGCACGACCGTTTCCTTGACCGAAAACTCGTTGATCCAGGTGTGGTCATCCAAGGCTTTGAGGAGCGTCTTCCGCGCGCCGACGACCAGCAGCGCATGATGGGGAAGAACGCCCGCGCAGGGCAGCCGCACCTGGCAATCTTCCGCCGACCCGACGATGTACTTGCCGACGGGAAGCACCATCGGCTTCCACCCGCCGTGGCGGGGCGGTTCCAACACGAAGACCGCGGAGGCGGTCTCGCTGGCTGACGGCGAAATCGAACTGGGTGTCGTCAACATCTTGCCGGGTTTTCTGACTGCACGGAATTTATGGCCGCAAGAGGACGTGAAAGAACTTCATCTTCGGGGCCTATCGGCATTTGCAGCCCCGTGCCCGAAACGACTCGCTGCCCGCGCGTCATCCGGGACGGATTTTTCGTACAATCGGCAAGTTGTAGCGAAAGAAGCGTCGATACGGCTTATGCCGACTGGACGCCCGTCGCAGGTTGACCCCGGGGCATTTCTGTTTTTTATCGGCCAGAACCGGCGTCCGACTCGCCCGTCCGCAGGGATGCCGAGGGGAAATCGCTGAGAGGCCGGCGAGGGAAATCGGCTGTGAGTTTTCGGGGAAAGGGTCAGTTTAATAATGTAGGACACTTGCTCCGCAAGTGTGATTGGCACTTGCGGAGCAAGTGCCCTACATTGAAGGGCAAACTGACCCACTACCAGTTTTCGGAACCGGTTGACCCGCGGCGGCACGGTTCGGATAATTGGGTTGTTCCGAATCCAACGCCCCGTCATTTCTGTGCGGGCGAAAATCGAATGACACCAGAGGGGATGCCATCTTGGCCGGCTGGTTGACCAGGGCGGCGGAGGCCTTTCGTGGCAGGCAGGAGGCTGCTCCGGAGTCTTTTCGCCTGGCGTGCGAGTGCGGCGGCACAGTCGCCGGCATCAGGACGGCGACGCATCAGAAAGTCCAATGCCCGGAGTGCAAGAACCTGGTGCTGGTGTTGCCTGCAAACCCCTACCCTGTGGTGAAGCGGACCGCCCCCAGACCGCCTCAGCAGAAGCCCAAGACCGTTGAGCAACCTGAGCTGCGCACTTCGCCTGAACACCCAGGGCCAGCCTCCCGGCGCGCTTCAGTGTCTGGCGAGCCGTCGACGAAGACGCGGCCGTCTGCTTCACATGGAAAAGCCGCGTCTGGCGACCCGAGCCAGCCCGCGGATGCGGTGGACGGGCGAATCGACTTGTCTCCCGTGTTGCAGCAGGGGAAACAGCGGCGGCGAATGATTCGGCTGATTGTCGCGTCGATCGTGGCGCTGGTGATCATCACGGGATGGAGTTTGCGAAACCGATCTCAAAGAGAACAGGCCCGTCTGCTGATTCCCCAGGCGACTGAAGAGGGAATGAAGGCCCTCCACGACGGGAACTTTTCCGTCGCGGCACACCAGTTGAACGTCGCTGTGCAGGGCCTGGACAAGCTGCGCCGGACCGACCCCGCCGCGCAGGCGATCCGTCAGGCCCAGCGCGAGGCGGCGGCCGCTTATGGGCTGTCGACGACCGATCTTTCGGAACTGGCAAGAGAATTTCTGGCAGATACCGCCGCGGACCGCCAGCGGCGGTTTCAATCTCGATCCGGGACGAAATGGCTGATCTTCGATGCAGGCGTCATTCGCAAGTCGTCGGCCGACTCGGCGTTTTTTGAACTCGACGTCCCGTTGGCAGTCGGCGAGCGGCCGCTGCAGGTGCAAGGCGATTTCCCGGAGCTGCGCCGGTTTGCCGCTGAAGAGTCCGCAGAGGCCCCGCTGCGCGTCCTCTTCGCTGGACAGATCGAAGAGTGGCTGGTGCCTTCGGCCCAGGCACAGCCAGTCATCGCCCGGCTGCGTTCGTCGACGGCCTTCCTCTGGTGCGACTACGAAAGTCTGCTGGCCGTCGGCTATCACGCCGATTCCGCCGAGTCCGAGCGGGAGACGCGCGACCTATTGAGCCGGCAGCGCCAGGCGTATGTTCCCTGATTCCAGCAAAGCAACACACCATGCAGCGTTCGACCGGCAACTTAATTCAGGGACGAGCACCGGCGCAGGCCGTCTTCAGGTGCGTGATTGGCTGGATCCTGTGCGTGGGGTGCCTGGCGATGACGTCTTCGGCGTCGGCCGATGACGACGTCTGGACCATCTTGCTGCTCAACGCCGACAAGGAGAAATGGGCCGAAAGGATTGATCTGCCGATGAAGATTGAAGGCCGCGTGTCGGCGGTCAGCAAGCATCAATTCCGATTCGTCCATTGCGATCTGACGTTCCATGTCAGTGAAGACCAGAGCCGCGCCGTCGGCAATGTCAGAAACGTGGAAGTGTCGGGCCGGTTCAAGAAGGACAAGGAAACCGGCAAGCTGGTTTTCGCTGTCGACCGGGTGAAAATCCTGCCCAGCGACGTCGAACAATTTGAGTTGAACGAAGCCCGGCTGAAATCGACAAAGGCGGCCGACTGGTATGAACTCGCCGAATGGGCCGCCTCCCGCGGCCGATTTTACGACGACGACGAGTTGGCCGGCAAAGCGCGGCGTGCCAGGCTCAAAGGGTTGCAATTCGAACGCCAGGCCTTGCCCGAGAATGATGCCGAGGCCCGTTTCGCTCTCGCCGCGAAATTCCGCGAACACAAGGCGGAGGACCGGCTGGCCGCTGAACTGGTGCATGAAGGAGCCAGGCTCAACTGGCAGCGGGCGAAAAACAACGCGGAGGATCGCAGTCGCTTCGCCGATTGGCTGAAGAAGACGTATCCCGACTGCATTCAGCCGCTGGACAGCATCCCGGCCGAACTGGATCGGCGGTATGAAACCCATCCGCTGGAGACCTATCGCGCGGCGGAAGATGCGTCTCGCAAGACCTTGATGCGTCTCTGGTACATCCAGGTGGAACTGGCGCGGATCATGTCTTTGGAGAAAGCCGACGGCGGCAACGCGACGGCCATTGCCGACGCGCTGGCCGACCGCATTCCCGAGCGAACCGACCTCATCGAGAAATATCGCGAAATGGCCTTTCAATGGCGGCTGAAATCGATCGCGTCCGCCTCGCGGCAGGAAGCGCTCCGGCTTGCGGAAGAGTTGAAGGCAAAAAAACAGCCCGCCCAAGCTCAGGACCTGCTGCGTGGCTGGATTCGTTCCCGTGAAGAACGCCTCAGAAAAGACGGACCGATCGGCCTCATGCAGCTTGCCGAAGATTTCCTGCAGCTTGTCGAGGACGAACCGGCGGCCGTGAAACTTCTGGCGGAGGCCCATCAGCTCGATCCGTCGTTTTCCGACCCGGCCGAACGGTTGAAGCAACTGGGATATCACCAGGAACAAAACCGCTGGAAGAAAGGGGAGGCGACAGAATCCCCAACGACGCCGGGCAAAGCGCCGAGCCAGTTAGCCGTGGGAATGACGGCGGACGACGTGTTGTCGCTGCTCGGCGCACCGAGCGCCAAAAGCCGGATCCTGACGACGGTCGGCATCCAGGAAGTCTGGAGTTTCGGCCGTCGCGGCACTCCCCGGCTGTTGATCCACCTGCAGCGCAGCACCCCCGCGGCAACTCCCCGCGTCACCCGTTATCTCACCGAAGGCAGCCACTGACGCCCGTTCTGCACGGCCTTCCGATCATTCGATTCTCACTTCGTCAGCCTCGCCCCGTATTGCTCATCGTAGTACTTTCGATATTCTCCCGACTTCACGCGCGCGATCCACTCCGGATGCGACAGGTACCACTCGATGGTCTGCTTGAGTCCGTCCGCGAAGAAAACCTCGGGCGTCCAGCCGAGTTCGCGCCGCACCTTGGAAATGTCCATCGCATAGCGCAAATCGTGGCCGGGCCGGTCCTGCACGAAGCGGATCAGGCTTCTCGGTTTGCCGAGCAGGTCGAGCAGCAGATGTGTCAGATCCAGGTTGTTGATTTCCGCCTCGCCGCCGAAGTTGTAGACCTCGCCGACGGCGCCGCGCTGCCAGACGGCTTCGATGCCCCGGCAATGATCGAGCACATGAATCCAGTCCCGGACATTCTGACCGGTTCCGTAGACCGGTAATTGTTGATTCTGCATCGCATTGGAAATGAACAGCGGGAGAAGCTTTTCCGGGAACTGGTACGGTCCGTAATTGTTCGAACACCGCGTGATGAGCCCCGGAAAACCAAATGTGTGATGATAGGCCATCACCAGCAGGTCGGCCGAAGCTTTCGACGCCGAGTAGGGACTGTTCGGGGCGAGCGGCGTCTCTTCCGTGAAGGCCCCGGTCGGCCCCAGGCTGCCATACACCTCATCGGTTGACACCTGCACGAACCGCGGAATGTCTGCCTTCCGGCAGGCATCGAGCAGCACTTGAGTCCCCATGATATTCGTCTGAATAAACGGCCCGGAATCCAGAATGCTCCGATCGACGTGACTCTCTGCCGCGAAGTGAATCACGGCGGAAAACGATGATCCCGCGAGCAGTTCCTCGACCAGCGTTCGGTCGGCAATGTCGCCGTGAACGAAGCGATAGCGCGCGTTCGCCCCGTCGCCTCTTTCCACGTCCTTGAGATTCTCGGGATTGCCGGCATACGTCAACTTGTCGAGATTGACGATCGAAAGCTCCGCATGGGAGCCAAGCATGTGCCTGATGAAATTTGATCCGATGAACCCGCAACCGCCGGTGACCAGAATCCGCTGCATGTCGAGACCCTGCCTGAAAGCTGGCGAAATGAACGGTAACTCATTTCCATTCACGCACTGGCGGCTCGCCGCGTCAAGACCGGCCGAAAGAATTCATGAATTGTTGGCCGACTCGGGCCCGATCGCGCGGCGAAGATGCGAGCCGATTTCCCTCGTCACCGTCCGCGCATCGTCGAAATTCTCCCAGCGCTTGACGAATCCGTGAATCATGCCAGGAAATTCACGCAGCGTCGTCTGCACGCCGGCTTGCTGCAGCGCCTGGGCATACGCCAGCCCTTCGTCGCGCAGCGGGTCGAACTCGGCCGTGAGGACATAGGCCGGCGGCAGACCGGCCAGCGAGGCGGCCCGAAGCGGCGACGCATACGGGTCGGTCCGTTGCTCGGGAGACGAAGTGTAGTGATTCCAGAACCACTCCATGTCGCGGCGGCAGAGAAAATACCCGTCGGCGTTCTCGCGGTACGACGGCCGCTCGAAATCGCAGTCGGTGATCGGATAGATCAACACTTGATGAGCAATCCGCGGCCCGTGACGGTCGCGCGCCATCAGGCACAACGCCGCCGCGATGTTGGCCCCCGCACTGTCGCCTGCGACGGCAATCCGCGCGGAATCCACTCCCAATTCCAACGCATGTTCCGTGACCCACTGAACAGCAAGCAGGCTGTCTTCGACGGCGATGGGGAATTTGTGCTCCGGGGCGAGCGGATAATCGACGGAGACAAAGACGCAGCCGGAAAGGTCCACCAGCCTGCGGACAAGATCATCATGCGTTTCAATGCTGCCCAGCACCCAGCCGCCGCCGTGAAAATACAGGCAGCAGCCGAACGGTGTGCTGCCTGGCGGCGTGTGAATGCGGATGCGAACATCTCCGCTCCGGCCGGGGAACACGCGGTCGACCGAGCGTGCCGGTGTCGGACAATCGGGAGGGATTTCGATCGCCGCCAGCAATTGCTGCCGGACCAGTTCCGGGGGCATCCCGGCCCGCGTTGGCGGATTGAATTGATAGTACAAGCCTAGAAAGTCAGCGACTTGCCGATGAACGGGCATGATCCATTCCGGTTGAAAGAGTGCGGCCTGAAAATGTCCGTGGAGTTTCGTATCTTTCGTTGTAATCGCTCAGCGGATGCCAAACCCATGGTACGCCGGTCTTGTCGCAATCTGGCGGAGTTCGCGGCAAGACCTGGCGACCGGCCTGTCCAGGCGGCGCATCGAACATTCTGCCTGGGCGGATGTCGGACCAAATGTCTAGGGCTCGGTCACCTGGTCCGCGGCGGCGAACACCGGAACGATGTCCAGCTTGAAGCCCGGAAACAAGTGCGTGTCGTGAAGTTGCGGGGGCGTCACGACCGACGTTTTCCATCGGCCGCGCGTCCGATGAAAGACCGTCAATTGCCGCTCATACCAGTCGACGATCCAGTATTCTTTCACGCCGAAGCGGAGATATTCGTCCGGCTTCTGCTGGTAGCCCCGTTCGCGGGAACTTTCCGAGACCACTTCAATGACCAGGTCCGGGATCCTGAGAGACCATGTTTCCTCGGCCGGCGGAGAGGATCGATATACCAGCAATTCCGGGTGCCGTTCCGAGTTCAGCTCTTCGATCAGAATCTTGCACTCCGCCCCGCTGCCGATGTATCCCATTTGCAGGGGATGCGTTGACTGATAGCCGTACAACTGCCGGCGTATACCGTCGACTTGCAGAAAGTGGCGCACATGGGGAACTTCAACCATCGTGACGACTCCCCGGCTGAGTTCAAAGAGCTGTCCCTCGGCACTTTCGGCCTGATCAAATTCAGCCAAAGACATCGGGCGGCCGAGGTCGGCCGGCGTCAGGCGGGTGGTGAGCGACGTCATCGACACTGTCCATTCCAGGGGACCCATCAACAGTTCAAACTCTTCCGGAGTATAACACATCCGGCTCCCCTGTGCCGGGCCGGTACAGCACCAGTCCACCCTTCGCGTCATTCACGCGGACCACGCAGTCCGGCTCACTGGCTGCGTGGCGAGCCAGGATCGCCTCCAGCGCCTGGACGGCGGCAACCGTCTGCCGATCCGAGGCGAGATCATTGTAGCCCAGCGTCTGGATTTCCTGATAGCGCTGCTCGCGAGTCGTCACGGGAGCAGCGCACGAAGTCAGCGGTGCTGCTCCCGTGCTGGGCCGCTCACTTCGTGCGCGGCTCTGATCGGCAAACTCCACGTAAGCCAGTTCGCGCACGAACCGCTCCAGCACTTCGATGCCGTAGCCCCGCTGAGACCGTTCGCCCCACGGCTCCAGGAACGTGCCGTTGTAGTGGTTGTTCATCGTCGTCTTCATCTTGATCGGCGTCAGGCCTTCGACCGTGCATTCCACGCCCCGCTTGCGGCTGTGGCCGTTCCAAACGCCGTTGTCGAATCGGAATTGTACTTCCTGCTCGACGTAACCGGGAAAGTTGTCGGGCGTGACCCACGACGTGTGAATGTCAAACGCGGCATCGCGGCCGTCGGCGTATTCGTAAACCATCCGCATCTGTGTGCTGTCCCAGGTCGGGCCGTCATTCGGGCCGACGAGGCCCCGCTGCCCGGTCGCCGTGATCGTCTTGAGTTTTCCGCCGAACGTGAAATCGATCAGCTTGATGTAATGGACGGCAACGTACGTGCCTGGATTGCGGCCGACGATCCACTCGGCGAACTGCCCGCCGGAGATCGACTTCGGCTCCAACAGCGAACAATAGCCCGTGTTGACGTGCTTCAAGACATTGTCGTGAACCAGCGTCCGCAATTTCTTGTGGTCTGGGTCGAGCAGCTTGTGGTAAACGACCTTTGCCAGCAACCGCTTGCGCTTCGCGAGTTCCACCAATTCGTCCAGCTCTTGCAGCGACAATACCGACGGCTTCTCGACCAGCAGATGACAACCGGCGTTGAGAATCTTTTTCGACGCCTCGAAATGGCGATCATCGGGCGTGGCAACACAGGCAAAGTCCACGCCTGCCTTCAGTAACTCATCGACCGCGCTCTCTCCGCAAACATTTTGAAATTGTATCCCCTTCTCGCTTGCGGTTTCGCTGTACGCTTTCGCCCGCTTCCCGGTCTTTGACGCCACGGCGACCAGCGGTACAGAGACGTCGCCGAACCGGCGATCATAGAGGCCCTCACGATGCGCCCGCTCGAAGAACGGCCGGTAGGTCTCGTCGAAGATCATCCCCATGCCGATCATGCCGGCTCGCAAAGTGGGTGACTGGCTCAAATTGTTCCCTTTGTCTCTGGCAGGTCGGTTTCCTGCGGATCACAGCCGGAAATCTCACAGGCAGGTTTGCTCTCTGCCCACAGAATGTCGGATGATTCGCCGGAGTGCAAGCCGTCATGAAAACCGGCAGGTAAGCCGTCTCGGTTGCAAGAATTCCAGCAACAATCTACAACAGAAACTGGCCGCTCCATTCTCCGGCCGGCGCACATCAGCAACACCTTTGGCAAGGATGGCCAAATGTCCGGTGGAAAACGAAAGTCGAAGAAGCCATCCCAGGGAAAGCCCACGCGACAGCCGGCACGCCGCCGCGGCCCTTCCTCGTGGTCGGACTTTCTGGGATCGCTGGTTGGCCGATCACCCACCAGGCCGATCGCGGAGCAAGACCCGAAGCGTCCGGTCGTCATCCAGTTGGTCTCGTACGAGATTACGACCGAGCCGATCGATGACGATCTCCGTGAATTGGGTTTGACGGCGGAGCAACGCAAGCGCATCAACCGAATCTCCGAAGAGTTGCACGGACCGCATCCGGACCGCTTGACGCCGACGCTGGAAAAGCTGGTAGAAGAGTTTCCAGATGTGCCCAAGGTCTGGAATTATCTCGCGGTCGCATACCAGGCCGCGGGGCGTCACGAGGATTCCGAGCGAGTCATCGAGGAGACGTATCGCCGGTTTCCGGACTATCTGTTTGGCATGACGAATTACGGCATGCAGCGGCTGCACAAGGGGCATCCGGAAGACGTCCCCGGCATCCTGCACGGCAAATTCGCCTTACACGAGCAGATGCAGGGCCGCCAGCGCTTTCATCTCAGCGAAGCGAGCAGCTATTTCGGCCTGCTGGCCAGCTATTTTCTAGCGATCCAGGATCTCGAACAGGCATCCACCTATCTCGACATGCTTGAAGAACTCGCCCCTGAACACCCCCTGACCCGGCAGATCCGTTCCCAGATGATGCTCGCCCTGTTTGAAGCGGCAACGGGATGGGAATAACCTGCCGTCAGGCGAACAACTCGTGGATTGGCTGGCCGCCTTCCGAGACGATGGGCGTCGGCCGGCCTTGCGGGTCGATCCAATGCGTGCCGAGATCGATGTCCAGGAACTTGAACACTGTCGCCCCCAAGTCTTGCGGACGAACGGGACGGGTGCGAATGTCATAGCCGCGGGCATCGGTGCTGCCGATCACCTGGCCGTGTTTTAATCCGCCGCCGGCCAGGATCATGGACATGCAGTTCAGCCAGTGATCGCGTCCGGCATCCTTCGTCATCACGGGCCCGCGGCCGAATTCGCCCATCATCAGAATCAACGTGGAGTCGAGCAAACCGCGGTCCTGCAGGTCGTTGATCAGGCTGTGCAGCACGATGTCGACTCGCGGCAGCAGCGGCTTCAAACCCTTTTCGATGCCGCCCCAGCGGACCGTATCCCCATGATGGTCGAAGTAACCCCAGGCCCCGCTGACCACGGTGAACGTCACGCCGGCCTCAACCAGACGCCGGGCTAACAGCGCCTTCTCGCCGAGCGAATCACGGCCATACCGGTCGCGCAGCGCGTCCGGCTCTTCCTCCAGCTTGAACGCCCGTTGGGCTTTGCCGGAGACCACCAGGTCCACGGCCTGTCGGGCATACCGATCAGTGCGCGCCATGTTCAACTGAAGATCGAGATCGCGCTGCAATTTATCAAATTGTGCCCGCAACTCGTGCCGATTCTGCAGACGATCGATCTGGATCCCCTCCGGCAGGTTGAACCGGCCAGCCAGTTCTGCGCCTTGGACCGGCGCGACATCGGCTCCGAGGTTCCCGGCCCCCCAGACGTCGGCCACCATGCTGTCGGCCAGGCCCACGAACGCCGGCATTCCAGGATCATTCGCCCCGACGAACTTCGCTGCCACCGATCCCATCGAGGGAAAACCGCCGCCGTCTCGGCCGGCATCCGTCCGCCGGGCCAAAGGATTGCCGGCCTGCATCGTGATCGGCGTGTGATTGCTCGATTTGCAGTCGACACCCCGTAACACCGTCAACTGGTTCATCAGGCTCGCCTGCAACGGCAAGTGCTCAGAGAATTGCACGCCCGGCACGGCGGTGGAGATCGTGGAAAACGGTCCGCGGATTTCCGACGGCGCGTCGGGCTTGGGGTCCCACATATCGAGGTGGCTGGGGCCGCCTGAGAGCCAGAACAAAATCACCGATTTCTGCGACGCGGACCTTCCGGACTCCCGCGACAGGGCTTGAGCCTGCAGCAGTCCCGGCAGCGACAACCCGGCCATGCCGGTCAAACCGGTTTGCAGAAACCAGCGGCGCGAGCCGACGCGAATCAAGTCGGTCGGGCGCGGGGCGAAGATTTGTCCGATTTTCGAGGAGTGATTCATCGAGGATCTCGCCCAGAGTTGCGGTAGATGACTCGCGGTCCCAGCGCCCCATCTTACGAATCAACATCCGTTAATGCAATATCGACTAGATCCCTTTTCGCCTTCTGCACAATTCAGCGAGTTCAGTAAGGGAATTCAGTGGCCGTCCGCAATCTGCTATTCTGTCCTGGAGATCCAGGAATCGAACACCCGGACCTGGGCCCAGGTCGGTTTGTTCTCGGCGATGAATGCCAGGTGGTTCGGATCGGTTTGGTAGGCGTCGTGATCGGCCCGGCTGGCGAACGCCACTTGCAAGGCGACGTGAAACGCCCGGTCATTCACGGGCCGGGCCAGATCGTCCACAAGCGGGCCGGCCCCGAAGAACGTGATTCTCGGAATGTCTTTCAAATGACGGTAACACGATTCGATCAATTTTCGGATATTCTCCGGTGATCCTTCGTGAAGCGTGAAATACACCATGTGAGCCAAAGGGCGTTGATCCGGCATTGCCAATCTTTCCAAAGAGAGTCGGTTAACATCAGCCATCCGAAGATACAAGAAACCAGAGCCCCGGCACAATCCGACACATCGCCTCAAACTTGTGTATTGTGACGACACTGGCCTCTATCTTTCTCCTTTCTTGTTTCTTGCCTCTTGTCTCTTGCCCCTCGACTCCGCCATGCACGTCGCCGTTCTCTTCGAGTATCCCACGCTGCATGGCGGCGAACGTTCGCTGCTGGCGGCGATGGACGAATGGCATCGGCAGTCGACGGCAGTGCGGTTCACGGCCTTGGCCCCTGCTGACGGCCCGCTCATGGAAGCGCTGACAGCGCGGCAGATTCGCCACATCGCCTGGTCGGTCAGAGACTATCAGGGACAGCGCCGGCCGGCGGATCATGCGGAGGCGTCGCTTATGGACGTGCTGCGAAGCAGTCTACCAGACCTCGTTCATGCCAACAGCCTGGCGATGGGACGGCTGCTCGGGAAAATCGCCAGGAAACACGACGTACCGACAACCAGCCATCTTCGCGACATCCTCGGATTGTCCGGGGCGGCGATCGCCGATCTGAATCGCCACGCCGCTTTGATCGCCGTTTCTCATGCGACGCGGTCGTTTCACGTCGCCCAGGGATTGGACGCCGGGAAGACCGTCGTGATTCAGAACGGCATTGATCTCGACGCATTTCAGCCGCGGCCGGCGACCGGGTTTCTGCATCGCGAGTTGCAGCTTCCCTCGGGAAGCCCATTAGTCGTCACCATCGGCCAGATCGGCCTCCGCAAGGGCTGGAACGTGCTTGTGAATGCCGTGATTCCCGTCGCGAAACAATGGCTGGACGTGCAGTTCGTCTTTCTCGGAGCGCGGCATTCGGACAAACCGGAAAGCCGGCGTTACGAAGCCGATCTGCGACAGCGGGTGTGCGAAGCGAGCCTGGAACGCCGCGTGCATTGGCTGGGCGACAGGGACGATGTTCCCCGCATCTTGAACGAAGCCGACCTGCTGGTGCATCCGGCGAACGAAGAACCGCTCGGCCGGGTGCTGCTCGAAGGGCTGGCGAGCGGAGTCCCGATGATTGCCACAGACGTCGGAGGGACGCCGGAAATCATCGAGCCGGAGATTTCCGGCCGGCTGGTCCCGAAGGGCGACTCGAAAGAACTCGCCGCCGCCATGCAGAGCCTGCTGTCCGACCGCGCGCTGTCGGATCGATTCCGTCAAGCCGCTCGCCGGCGAGCCGAAACACATTTCGGCATCCGCTCGTCCGCCATCGCACTGTTCCATTGCTGGCAGACGGCCGTAGAAAATCGTTTCGCACCCGAAACCCGGATCAGACATTAATTCTCCGGGCTTCATCTTGCGTCGATCACGAAGACGAAGCATGAGCCACAAGAGGCCCAGCGAGGGAGCCCCGCGCTGGGGGTTCTGCTTCTCTGCACGAGAGACGCCCAGGATTCATTCCGGTGATTCGGAACGGTAGTCGAAATGAAATTCCGTATGCTGGGTGCGGATGTCGAATCGCTGCCAGTCGGCGTTTGGTTCCAGCGCAAAGTACGGCTGCAGGCTGAGATCGCGGTGCGTGAAGACATCCTGGCCCGTCCGCTTGTCGATCAACAACAAGACGCCTTCGGTCGCCGCCTGAACGGGGGGCAGCGGCATTTTGTAAATCTGGATCAAGACGGGGGACGTCTGGTTTTGCTCCAGCAGCCAGGGTTCGCCGTGGAAGTGGCGCTTCCAGGCGATTTGCCGGAGGCTCCGGTCCAGGGCGTACAGCGGACCGTTCAACTGCGGGCGTCGAAACCCGTTCAATGGCTGCGCCCTTTGCCAGTCGAGGCTTCGCGGAGGCGGTCCCGACAGGCCAAGATACCACCGGGCCTCATCACGCGAGAGAAGCACTCGCTCGATCACGGGCGGCAGTTCGACGGTCAAGGGTTCGTCGAGCGGATCGCCGGTTTCAAGATCGAGCCAATGCAGCAGCCCGCGCGGGTCGATCACGGCCGCCGTGGAGAGATCCAAGGGGATCGGCAGGCTGCCTTGGGGAAAGGTTTTCCGCCAGAGGGTGCGGTCCTGGACGAGGTCGCGACAAGAGAGCGTCAGTTCGGCGTCGCCCTGGCCGATCCAGACCCGTGGACCGGCTTCGTGCCAGACGTCGGTGAAGGCGAAACCGCAAGCGTGGTGACAGATCGTCCGGCCGTCCACGGCGGCGAGGACTTCCATCGTTTGCCGTTCGGGATGCCAGAGGACGACGTGGTCGTCGTCTCCGAGCGCGAGCGAGCCGGGCGCAAGATCCCAGCGTTCCCAAAGCTGCCGGCCGGTTTGTGTTTCGATGGCGATTAATTTTCCTTGCCGCTGCAGGCAGAGATACCCGGCTCGGACCGGCCCGACGGGCGAGAAATCGCGGCCGAAAAAGTCTTTCAGGCGAAACTCGTTTTCCGAGGCCCGCTTCCAGCGGGGGGGCTTGTTGTCTCCGAGAAAGCCCAGCGACTCGAGCGACGCCGTGTCCCACAGATCCAGCGACCAGAGCACGCTGGCCTGGGCAGAACCTTGTTCATCGAACGGCGTCACGCCCAGCAATCTCGAGCCGACACGAAGAATCAACAGCCGGTCGATCCCCCATCCGCAGTAACTCCAGGAGGACGGCAGCAACGATTTCGGCAGCATCAGCGCCCAGGCTCCCGGCTGCCCACCGCCGGTGAATTGCAGCCTTCGGCCTTCCAGGTCGATTGTCACGTCCAGCCGGTCCCACAAGCCAAACGGAGCAGCCACGATCGGGATCGGCGTTTCCCGGGTGTAAGTATGGGCTCCCCGGGTTTCGGTGACGCGGGGAGCACGGAGCGGCCAGATCTCGGGGGCGCCTTGCGTCATCCGTTGCTGGAGTCGATTGAGCTGTTCACCGTTCTCCGCAAGATGGCGCCGCCAGGTCACCTCGTCGTCCGCCAAGCGTCCCGGACCGCTGCGCAGCAGGTGAAACGCGATGTCTTCGGCGTCGCGCGGGAACCCGGCAGCGAGCCATTCCCGACTGAGCACGCCCCACGCCATGAGATGGCCCGCTTCCGCCGCCTCGCGCAGCGACAATTCGCGCGACAGCAACCGACTGCCTAGAAACACAGGGGCAATGTCGGCCGGAAACGTGCGGCGAGTCCAGGCCAGTCCGCGCGTGCGCTGATAGTGCAGTTGCAAAGCAAATGGATCGCCGGCATTGCGCGCGGCTTGCCAGTGCGATGTGAGAATTTCTTCCATCTGCGGCCTTCGTGCATCGTCGGTCGTGCGCAGTGCGGCGGCGATCAGGCCGCAAAACATGCGATCCCAGCGGACAACTCGGGGCGATTCCTCGCCCGTACGCCGATCGCCGTTCACGCCCAGGCTCAACCCTTCCAGGCACAGTGTCACCGCGCGCACTTCGTCAGCCTGACGCAATGCCGCCTCAGCGAGGGCAGCCAGCACTTCGGCCGACTCTTCGCGCGTGGCCGCTGAATTCCGAAGAGCCTCGCGAAGTTCCTCGCGGCGATCGGGGAAGAACCGGAGATCAGCAAGGTCTGCGTCGAGCCGCAGTCGCCGCGCGGTTTCACCTCGCGAGTCTGTCAACTGCAGCCTCGCGGCGGCGAAGTCGCCAGCTTCGTAATCGCGCTGGGCCTGGATGATCGTCATCGTTTCCGGGACGGGCGATTTTCTTACGGCGGCAAGATCGGGAAACTTCGCGATCTGGAATTCATCGGCACTGATCCACCCATCGGAAGCCCGGACCAGGCGTCCCCAGGAGATCGGCGAGTGAAGGACTCCGGGCAATCGGCGGCCCGTGGTGATATCCAGCACCGCAATCGCCCCGGAGGCCAGGGGTTGAATCGCCTGATTCCCGTCGACGACACCCTGGCCGCAGATTTCCCCGATCACGGTCCGCCACTGCAATTCCCCGGTCGAAATTGCGTGGGCGCGAACGGCCGCCGGTTCGAGAATCAGCAGGCGCTCGCCGGCGATCCCGAGAAGCGTCACGCCGTTCCCGCGCGGAATCGTGCAGATCGTCTGCCCGGTTCTGGCATTGAGGACCTGCACATGCTGCGAATCCGGCGTGCTGATGATCAAACGGCCCCTGCTGTGATGGATGGCCGTCCCGCGCCAACCGTTCAGCGAAGTTCTGACTGCGCTGAAATCCAGATAATGCGTGTCGCCAGGAATCCGTGGCAAGAGATCGCCAGGATACGACGCGATCCACGAGATCGCCGGCCCAATCGGGTCTACGGCGACGATCTGTCCGGCTCCCGTCGGGCAGATCAGCAATGTCCCGGTCCACATCGGCATGCAGCCCGTGAACCGAGTCGGTCGATTTTGATCGACCTCCAGAGGAAACTCGCGCAGGCAGAACGACCAGTCGACCTCGAGCCTCGTGCGATGAATCTTGTACAGCCATAACGCCGACTCCCGCTTCGCCATCAGGTACAGAAAGTCTCCCAGGACGAGCGGCGGCCCGCTGACTGAGACCGCCGTTCTTGGCTCGTGGACCGGCCCCGGAGGCGGTGACCACTCAACGGTGCGCCGGAGTTCGTCGCTGGACGACTGCCCGCCGCCGATCCGCCAGATCGGCCGCCCCGTCGCCAGTTCCACGGCTTCCAGCAAATAGACCGTCAGTGCGTCTTGCGGCTTGCCCGCGGGCTCCGCTTCAATGACGCGATACAAGGTCGATTCGTCATGACTCATCGCCCCCGACAGCGTATTGGCTTCCATTCGCTGCATCACGCTCGTCAGTAGTTTCTCACGATAAAACGGGTGCTGATGCTGCGCGGCGAGCCACACCCCTTCCGCCGAGTAGCGATCTTTCAGCGACCAGCGAAGTTCCCCCGTGATGACATCCCGGCAATCCAGTCCCGTCGGCGTTCGAATCACTGCCCGCGACTCGACGATCAGCGGCGGGATCGCCGGCAACCGAATCACGCCTTCCGCCCGCAGTTCCCTGCCCGCCCGTTCCAATCCCGTGATCAGGTGCGCGGGACTTTCCACGGCGTGCCTCCAGATCGGCGTCAGGGCCGGACGATCGTGGGGAAAAACGGCCGGATTCTGAGGCGACGCCGAAGTCCGCTGAGCGATCCACTCGCCGACGGTGACGGTGACATCCCCCTGGCGAATGGAGGTGCGGAGAAGGTTTTCGTCCGCGGTTGACCGCCAGTCCGTCATTGCCTCAGGGCCGTACAATCGGTCCAATAAGTCGAGCCTTTGGACGTCGGCCAGCAGCGCCTCGCGCGGGAGGGCCTTGGGATGCCGGGCCGCCTGGTCCAATGCGGCGCAGGCCAGAGCAAATTCGCCGTGATCCCTGAGTCGGGCCGCCGTTCGCCACAGGACGTTCAGCCCGGCGCGCGACGGCGCTCCGCGGAGGACGTCGTCCGAGTTCTCTCCGGCAGCGGCTTCAATCCGATCCCAGAACTGATGCTGCTCGCCCGCCGGCCGCTGGCTCAACAGCCGGATGACATGAGCGCGAGCCGTTTCACGGACCGGGCCTGTGCCGATCAACGCGTGGGGCGCGTCGATCCAGAGCCGTTCCAGCAACGGCAGCGCGCGGGCCGTTTCACCCTGTTCGAGAAATTCCGCCGCGGCCTGGGCTGCTTGCACGCTTTGGCGGTCCCGCGCGATCTGCAACCGTTCTGCCGCCGCCGATTCGTCGTCCGCCCCGTGTGCCATGGCAACGGCGCACAGCAAACCCGCGAACCAGATGCCCGGACGGATCACGTTGGTTCATCCTCAACAAACGGAACGAGTCTCCACGCTCGCTATCTTACGGCCGCGTTGACGCATTGGGGAGGCGAAACCCCGGGCCAAACTCGGTATTTCACACCCATCACAGCTTGTTGAAAAACGGATTGACCGGAATGTCTGTCCCACCGGAAGGTCAAAACCCCGGCAGAAAATGGCGGCGCAGACATTCCTGTCTGTGCAGTATTCGCGGCTTCGCGGCAGTTGTGACCAGCACCGCCTCTGTTTACAATAGGCCGCTCCGCCAACTGGACGGCGGGGGATTTCACCAACCTCTGACGGCAACGTCACGACGAACAGGGCAACGCGATGACGAATTTCTTCTTCACCAGCGAATCGGTCAGCATGGGACACCCGGATAAGGTGTCCGACCAAATTTCCGACGGCGTCCTCGACGCCCATCTCTCGGGCGATCCTCGGTCCCGCGTCGCCTGCGAGACGCTCTGCACCACCGACTTTGTCTGCGTCGCGGGAGAAATCACGTCGTCCACCAAGGTCGATTACGAAAAAATCGTCCGACAGGTGGTCCGCGACATCGGCTACGTCAACACCGACATCGGCTTCAACGCCGACACCTGCGAAGTGCTCCTCAAAGTCCACAGCCAAAGCCCGGACATTGCCATGGGTGTGGATCGAGACGGCGCCGGCGACCAGGGGCTGATGTTCGGCTATGCCTGCAACCAGACGCCCGAACTCATGCCTTTGCCGATCGCGCTGGCGCACCGCATTATCAACCGGCTGACCGAAGCCCGCCAGAAGGGCGAAGTCGACTGGCTGCGCCCCGACAGCAAAAGCCAGGTCACCGTGGAGTACAACGGCGCCAACGAACCCGTCGGCGTGTCGGCAGTGGTCGTCTCCACGCAGCACGCGGAGAAGGCGACGCAGGACATGATCCGCGAATTCGTCATCTCGCAAGTCGTACAGAAATCCGTCCCCGCGAACCTGCTCAACAAGAGCACCAAGTATCACATCAACCCGACGGGGCAATTCATCGTCGGCGGTCCGCACGGCGATACGGGCCTGACCGGGCGGAAAATCATTGTCGACACCTATGGCGGCTGGGGCCGCCATGGCGGCGGCGCGTTCAGCGGAAAAGATCCCACCAAGGTCGACCGCTCCGCCGCGTACATGGCCCGCTACATCGCCAAGAACATCGTCGCCGCCGGATTGGCGACCGAATGTGAAGTTCAACTGGCCTATGCGATCGGCGTCGCCGACCCGGTGAGCGTCCACGTCGATACGAACGGCACGGCCAAACTCGCCGAAGACAAAATCTCCACGCTGATTCGCGAGCACTTCCAGATGACGCCGAAGGGGATCATTGAATCTTTGAAGTTGCGGCGGCCCGTCTATCGAAAAACAGCCAGCGGCGGCCACTTCGGCCGCAGCGACGCCGATTTCACCTGGGAAGCCACCGATAAAGCCGCTGCCCTGCGCAGTGCTGCCGGAATCTGAAACTGTTTTTCCCGGACGGAGTCGGGCCGTGCCGCAATGGAAACGCTGGCGTCAACACCTGGCAACAGATCCGCACGCGGCATTGCCGGTCGGTCTCTGGTCCGGCTTGGTCTTGCTCGATGCTGTGCTGTGGTCACGCTGGCTGTCCGGGGCGATGACGATCCCGCTTTCCGCCCTGATGGCGTGGGCCAGCAGCGGCGTGGTCACGGCGGCCGCAGTGACCACGCTGGTTTTTTGGCGAAAACGTCTTCGATTCGACGCATCGTCGACGCGCGCCGGACTGCCGGAAGCGATCACGCTGACGTTGCCCCTGCTGTGGAGTTGGGCCGTCAGCGGCGGGACATCGCCGTTCGCGCTGGGAGGACTTTTCGCGCTGGGGGGAGTCTTGATCGTTGCCGTGGGATTGGTGCATGTGTGGGTGCCGGGGGAGCAGGTTGGTTGCGAACTCGCAAGCGAGAGTTCGGCCGGCATTGAGCCACAGACGACTGAGAGCGAACAAACGCCCTCACATTGGCAAAAACGCATCGCTTGCCCCGAGGGGGACGTCATCGAAGGGGGCAGCAAAGTCGATTTCGCCGCCGGGCAGAAGGAAGTCCTTGTCCATCTTGCATTCTGCCCGCCGCTGGGAACCGTCCCCGTGATTCACGGCGAGGACGCATTGGGCGGAGAACTGGAAGTTCGGGCCGAAGCCGTCCATACCTTTGGCGCCCGGCTGTCGGTCCGGCGAACGACCGGCATCGCGACCGCCGAAACCCGTGAGATCGCTTATGCCGCCGTTCCGCCCGGCGAACACGCCGCCGCCTGACGGTGCGTGTCCCTTGTGGGAAACTGGGCGGGCTTTGCGTTCTTCGGCGAACTTGCCGGCCGATTCAGCCCGCAAACTCGCCGCAGATTCTCCGGCATCTCTCCGCGCGATCGAAACGCACGCGGCAGGGTCTCTCCAGGCCGCAAACTCGGCTTAGAACCGCGCTGCGCTGGTTGGGCAAGCTCTGAGCGAGCGAACGGCCGACCTTCAAGGGTTTCTACCGACGCCGCCGATGGTGCTGTTTACGGAGAACTGACGGATCGCACTCCGAACACCGACGGACCGCCGACACCCAGAGCCTCCCCCGAGCGAAGCTTGTCCATGACACAGCGAATCCTGTTCTGCGGCCTGTCTTGCACTCTGCTCTCGCTGGCCGCGCTGGCCCAGGCATCCGAGCAGCGGGAAACGGCCATCGTCAAAGCGGTCAAACGGGCTGTCCCCTCGGTCGTGAACATCCATACCGAAAAGCCCGCCCAGGAAGGCCAGACGGTCTTCAGTTCCGGCAAAGGCCGCCGGATCAACGGCATGGGGACCGGCATCGTCGTGGATGAACGGGGCTACCTGATCACCAACTACCACGTGGTCGCTGATGTCGAATTGATCCGCACCACGTTTGAAGACGGCAGCGACTACGAAGCGCATACCGTCGCTTTCGATAAAGAGCACGATCTCGCCCTGATCAAAGTCGACGCCGGGAAACCGCTGAAGGTCGTCCCTCTCGGAACGTCGTCCGACCTGATGCTCGGCGAAACCGTGATCGCAATCGGCAACGCGTTCGGCTACAAGAGCACCGTCACGCTGGGAATCATCAGCGCCCTCGGCCGCGATGTCGACGTCAACGAGACGCAGTCGTACAAAAACCTCATCCAGACCGACGCCAGCATCAACCCCGGAAACTCAGGCGGCCCGCTGCTCAACCTGGACGGGGACGTCATCGGCGTGAACGTGGCCATCCGTGCCGGCGCCCAGCGCATCGGCTTCGCCATCCCGATCGACGACGCCCGAAAAATCGTCGCCCGGCTGATGAGCATTGAAAATCTTGATCAAAACACGCACGGTATCATCAGCAAAGACGTCAAGACGGCCTCGCAGCGGCACCTGATCGTCATGGGGTCCCAGCCGGACAGCCCAGCGGCTTCGGCGGGACTCAAGCCAGGCGACATCGTCCTCAAGGTCGGCGAACTGAGCGTGACGGACGCCGTCGATCTCGAACGGGCGTTGCTCGGCCGCAAGACAGGGGAGTCCGTTGATATCACGGTTCGCCGGGCCGACAAGACCGAGAAGCTGGCGTTATCGCTGGTCGCACAAAGGATCGGCAAGTCATCGCTGAATGCGCAGGTCGTCTCTCGGGCGAACAACGACGACCCGGAAACCGACAAAATCTGGTCGAGCCTGGGCATCCGCGTCGCCTCGCTGCCCTCGGCTCAGCAGCACCTGGTCGCCCCCCGATACCGGGGCGGAATGAAGGTGCTCGATGTCCGGCCTGACAGCCCGGCAGCTCGCAACGGGATTCGCAAGGGCGATATCCTGGTCGGCCTCAGCAAATGGGAAACGATCTCCTCCGAAAACGTCACCTGGATTCTCAACCAGCCGACGACCGGCGGTCAGGACGCGCTGAAGTTCTACCTGATCCGCGGCTCGGAAACGCTCTACGGCCACCTCCAGGTCGCCTCGAAGTAGTTCCCGAATCAGAGCCCGGCGACGGCGTTGCCGGGATCAACGCGCGTCATCCCCTCCGGCATGTCACCGTCGGCTTAGGCGACAGCGACTGCGCCACGACGCAATACCGCTCGGCGAGCTGGCCGAGCTTGGCCACCTGTGCGTCGTCCGCGGCCGTCTTCAGTTGAATGTTCAACCGAATCGCCGTGAAACCGATCGGCACGTCTTTGCTGATCCCCAGCGTCCCGCGAAAATCGAGGTCGCCTTCCGCGGTGATCGTGCCGGACTCGATGGGGACGTTCATCGCCGTCGCCACGGCCGACAGCGTGACGCCCGCGCAGCCGATCAGGGCTTCCAGCAGCATGTTCGCCGAGCAGGCGAATTTCGGATCGCCCCCCGCCATCGGGTGCAGGCCCGCTTCGGTGATGGCGGTGCGTCCCGTCTCAATCCGACACACCAGATTCGGGACATCGAGCCGCCCCGTGACCGAGATCGTCGTCTGCGCCGCCGACGCATCCTGGCGATACTGTTCCTTGATCGGCGTTTGAATCGCGCGCAATTCGTCGCTCGTCATGTGAGTTTCCCCTGAGCGGGGGACGTCAGTCCTCTGGTTGTGATCGCATCCGCTCTCGGGAGATCATACCAACCCCTGGCTTTGAGTGCGCGCCGTGCCATGCGAAAAACCAGCGGCGAAACCCCGTTGGGGTTCATCGACGGTTTCGGTGAATGAAGCCAGAGTAGTTCACTTCGTTCGCAACCCTGGCCTACGTGACGCAACTCCTTTTGAGAACAAACCTTAAGACTACGCAAAAATCAGGACGACTGACTATCCGAAATTGTAGAAAAGCGTTAGAACCAATCGCCCCCTTTCCCCGAGGAAGGGAGCTCGAACATTAACGAGCAACAAACTCATAGGCATTTTTTTCGCACCGAACCCTCTGCCCACCCCGAAAGGAGTCGCCCTGTGCGCTGGTCGCAAGCATTGATCCCGACGATGAAGGAAGTTCCGTCCGACGCCGAGGTGCCGAGCCATCAATTGATGCTCCGCGCCGGGCTGATTCGGCAGTTGATGGCCGGGGCCTATACCTATTTGCCGCTGGGACTGCGTGCGCTGAAAAAGGCCGAGGCAATCGTCCGCGAGGAGATGGACGCCATCGGGGCGCTGGAACTCCTGATGCCGGCCCTTCAGCCGATCGACCTCTTCGAGCGGACTGGCCGCAAGACGGCGTTCGGCAACGTGCTGATCAACTTCCACGTCAAGCGCGGCGACAAGAACATTCACCTCGCCCTCGGCCCGACGCATGAGGAAGTCATCACCGACTTGGTTTCCCGGCACATCAGCAGCTACAAGCAGATGCCCGTCACGCTGTACCAGATCCAGACGAAGTTCCGCAACGAGGAGCGTCCGCGGTTCGGCGTCTTGCGGACCAGCGAATTCCTGATGAAAGACGCGTACAGTTTCCATACGTCGGTCGAGTCGCTGAACGACACGTATCAGAAAATGTACCGGGCCTATTGCCGGATATTCGCCCGTTGCGGCCTCGATTATCTGCCGGTGGAAGCCGAAAGCGGCCCGATCGGCGGGGATGCGTCGCACGAATTCATGATCCCCGCCAACAACGGGGAAGACCAGGTCGTGTTCTGCAAACAGTCCGGGTATGCGGCGAATCTCGAGCGTGCCGAGACGGGGCGGAAGCCGCCGAAGATCGTGACGCCGGCGAACCCGCAACCGATGGCGAAGGTCGCCACGCCTCATGCGGGGTCGATTGAGGCGGTTTGCAAGATGTTGAAGTGCACGCCGGCGCAGATGATCAAGACGCTGATTTACCTTGCCGATGATCAGCCGGTCGCCGTGCTGGTGCGGGGCGACGCCGAGGTGAACGAGAACAAATTGCGCCGGGCGCTCGGGGCCGCGAAAGTCGAACTCGCCGACACAGGGACGATTTTCAAAGCCACCGGTGCGCCGGTGGGATTCGCCGGTCCGGTCGGTATCAAGTGCAAGCTCGTTGCCGATCATGATGTGCCGCTCATCGCCAATGCCGTCACCGGGGCGAATGAGGAGGACATGCACCTCACCGGCGTGAACATCGGCCGGGACTGGCAGCTCGATACGACGCACGATCTCCGCAACGCGGCCGCCGGCGATCCGAGTCCGCGAGGGGAAGGAACGCTGGAACTGGTTCACGGCATCGAAGTCGGCCACGTGTTCAAGCTGGGAACGAAGTATTCCGTCGCGCTGGAGGCCCTGTACGACGACGAGAAAGAGCACCGCAAGCCGATCATCATGGGCTGTTACGGCATCGGCGTGAACCGCATTATCGCCGGGTTGGCCGAGACAAAGCACGACGAAAACGGCCTGATCTGGCCGCTGGCTGTCGCTCCGTATTCCGTGATTTTGTGCCCCTTGGATGTGACGGTCCCCGACGTCATGACAGAGGCCAACGCGATCTACACGCAGTTGCAGGCCGCGGGCGTCGACGTCCTGATGGACGACCGGGACCAGCGCCCCGGCTTCAAGTTCAAAGACGCCGACCTGATCGGCATTCCGCTGCGCGTGGTGATCGGGGGCAAGGGATTGAAAGAGGGGATCGTCGAAGTGAAGTGGCGCACGTCCGCTGCGCCGGAAAAGATACCGCTCAACAACGCCGTCCCGGCGATTCTGGAAATGCTGAGCGCGCGAAAAGCGGAGGAAGCGGCGAAGGTGCCTGCGTAATATTGAGCAAAAGTAAACGCCACTCGCATGCGCTGCGCCGGCGATAGCGGCCTGCAGCCCCGGAGGAGAAGACCTGTGCCCCAATTTGTCGCTGGGATTTTGCGGAAAAGCCATTGCATTACAGGGACGCTCTGGCCAAAATCAGTGAGGCGAAGCCGTGGTCCAAACTAGGCTTCCAGGCTTGGGCCGGTCCGCACTCTTGCCGAACCGGGACAAGCCGCTGGAGTTGTGCTGACGTCATCAACCGGTTCTGATGGACTGGACCCTCTTTTTCCGCGGCACTGGCCGGCGTCGCGATGCTCACAAGATCGGCAAAACTGCTGGAATCCCCTCTTCTCTGATCGAGACGACCGATGAATTTCCGAAACTCCGCCTTGACCCGCCCGCGCCGGGGTTGGCTCGCGCGGATCATGCTGGTGAGTTGCGTCTTTTGCTCGGCGGCTCGTACGTCCCTGGCCCAGGAGACCGAGGCCGGCACGCGGCAGTTTGCCGTCGCGGTCGGTTTCCAGAATCAGAAGCTGTACGATCAGGCGATCGACGAATGGCAGACTTTTCTCAAGAAGTTTCCGAAAGACCCACGTGTCGATAAGGCGTCGCACTACCTGGGAACGTGCCAGTTGCAGGCGAAGCAATATCCTGCCGCGATTGCGACGTTTGAATCCGTGGTCAAGAACTACCCGAAGCTGGAGAACCTGGATCAGTCGCTGTTGAACCTCGGGACGGCTCATTACAGCCAGGCGCAGCAGTCGAAAAAGGGGGAAGACTACGACAAAGCCGAGAAAGCGTTCGGCAAGCTGCTCGAACAGTTCCCGAAGAGCACTCTGGCGGCCCGCGCGGTCTTCTTCCGGGGCGAGAGCCTGTATCAGCAGAACAAGGTCGCTGAAGCCGCGAAAAACTACAGCGACCTGATCCGGAACCATCCGAAGGCCGAGCACCTGGCGGACGCTTACTATGCGCTGGGCGTGGCGCAGGAGGCGTTGAAGCAATCGAACGAAGCCCAGGCCACGTTCGCCGCGTTTGCGGAGAAATTCCCCAAGCACGAACTGACGACCGAAGTCCGGATGCGTCAGGCGGAATTGCTGTTCGCCAAGGCAGACTTCACCGCCGCCCAGGCCGTCTTCGCGCAAGTCAGCGCGGTGAAAGAGTTCGCCCTGGCGGACACGGCCATGCTGCGGCAGGCGCGCTGCATGTACGAACTCGGCAAATATGAAGAGGCGGGCAACCTGTATTGGAACATGCCGAAGCAGTTCGCCAACACGAAGTTCTACGATACGGCCGTGGTCGCAGGGGCCAAGTGCTTTTACCTTCAAGGCAAGTATGCGGCCACGCGCGAGGGGTTGGAGCACGTCGCCAAGCGGAACGTGCCGGAAGCCGCCGAGGCGAAGCAATGGATCGCCCGCGCATATTTGAAGGAGAAAAATCCTCAGCAGGCGCTCACGGTACTGGACGACGCGATCAAACAGCACGCCGACAGCCCCGCGCTGCCGCAGTTGTTGCTCGCCCGTGCGGACACGCTTTACGAGATACCCAATCGCCGCAAAGAGACCATCGCGCTCTATGCCGACTTTGCTGCCAAGTACCCGCAGCAGGAACTGGCGGGGCAGTCGCAGTACATGGCGGCCCTGACGGCGCTGGACGTCGATGATTACGTGGCGGCCCGCACGCACAGCACAAAATTTCTGACGGCGTTCCCGAACGACAAGCTGGTCCCGGACGTTCAGTTCATCGGGGCGGAAGCCCGGCTGCTGTTAAAGGACTACGCCGAGGCCGATAAGCTGTATCGCAGCTTTTTGCAGAAAGCCCCCGCTCACGCCAATGCCCCGCAGGCGAAAGTGCGGCTGGCGCTGTCGCAGCACCTGGCGGGCAAAAATGCGGAGGCGGCCGCCGAGTTACAGCCGATCCTCGCAGAACTCAAAGACCCCGGGGTCCAGAGCGAAGGCTGGGCGATTCTCGGGCGCTGCCAGGCGGCACAAAATCAGTTCGACAAGGCGGCGCTCGCGTTTGAACAGTCCCTGAAGTCGAAACCCGATCGCCCGCAGACCGACGAAACCATGCTGCTGCTTTCCGATGCCTACCGCAGGTCTGGCAAGCAGGCGGAAGCAACCGATCGGCTGCAGCAGTTGCTGAAGCAGTTCCCGCAAAGCGCCCGTGCCGAGGAAGCGACGTTCCGCCTCGGCGAGGCTGCCTATGCCCAGAATGGTTTCGAGCAGGCGATCCAGCAGTACGCGGCCGTGGTCAAGAACTGGCCGGAAGGGACGTTTGCCCCGCACGCGCAATACGGTCTTGGCTGGTCGCAATTTAAGCGGAACGACTTCAAGAACGCCGTGGAGTCGATGTCGGCGCTGGCGGCGAAGTACGCCAAGTCGGACCTCGTTCCGAAGGGACTGTATGTGCGAGCGATGGCCCGGTACCAATTGAATGAGTTCGCCGCCGCCGCCGAAGATGCGACGTCGTTCCTGAAGAGCCAGCCGCCGAAGAACGACGCGCTCGACGCCCAGTATCTGCTGGGATTGTCGCTCGCCGGGCAGCAGAAATTCGAACAGGCGGCCACAACGTATACCGCAATTTTGACCGCCGATCCCAAGTACGCCGGGGCCGACAAGGCGGCCTATGAACTGGGCTGGGCGTATGTCGAACTGGGCAAGAAGAAGGACGCGCTTGCCGCGTTTAACCGCCTGGCCAAGGATTATCCCCAGAGCCCGCTCGCTGCGGAGAGTTTGTTCCGTGTGGGCGAGTCGCACTACGACGCCGGTGAATTCGCGGAGGCGGCCAAAGCCTACGCCGACGCGCAGCAGAAGGCGGGAGCCGGCGAACTGGGCGAGAAGGCGATTCACAAGCTCGGCTGGAGTCACCTGAAAGCCGAGAAGACCAAAGAGGCCGCCGAGACCTTCGCCGCACAGATCAAGGCGCATCCTCAGGGCGTCCTCGCGGGGGACGCGGCCTTTCTGCTGGGCGAATGCGAGTACAAGCAGAAAGCCTGGAAAGCGGCCCAAGAGCGTTACGCCAGCGTGGTTGCGGCCAAGCACCCCGTCTATCAGGCACTCGCGCTGTTCCGGTCGGGTGAATGCGCTGCGGCCCAGGAGCAGTGGGCGGAGAGCCTGAAGTTGCATCAGCAGACGCTGGAGCAATTCCCGGACTTCGAACTCCGGGCCGAAGCCCGGTACGGCGTTGGCTGGGCTTTGCAGCAGCAGAATAAGCTGGCCGAAGCCGTCGCGCAGTACGAGAGAGTCACCGAGGAGACCGACACCGAGACCGCGGCCAAGGCCCGGTTCATGATCGGCGAATGTTTCTTCGCCCAGAAAGACCACAAGACAGCGTCCAAGCATTTCCTCAAAGCCGCCTTTGCATATGGCCACAAGGAATGGTCCGCCATGTCGTACTTCGAGGCGGCCCGCTGTTTCGAAGTGCTGACCGACGTGGCCCAGGCGAAAAACTGCTATCAGCAGATGATCGAGAAATACCCCGATCACGCCAAGGTGCCCGATGCCCGCAAGCGGCTGAGCGCGTTGGGAGCCAAGTGACATGACACCAAGCGAGACCCCCGCCATGCCCTGGCTGTTGACGTTCCGTCCGATGCGGCGTTTGCAATCTGCGTTCGTGTTCGCGGCGCTGATCCTCGCCTCGGGGACATGGATCAGCCTGGCACAAGAGGATGCCGCCGGGCCGGACCAGCCCGCAGAGCCGGCCGCCGCCGAGATCCCTTCGGAAAACGCTGCGTCGGGGGCTTCGGAGCCTGCCGTCGCGGCCCCGAAACCCCCGACGGTTTGGGAATTGATCGTGCAGGGCGGCATCTTCATGATCCCGATCGGCTTTTGCTCGATCATTGTACTGGCCTTCGCGCTCGAACGGATGATCGGCCTCAGGCGGAATCGCATTGTGCCGCCCAAGCTGCTCGTCGCGCTCCGCAAGCTTGATACGGAAGCCAACGGGATCGATCCCCGGCTGGCCTACGACGTGTGCCAGGAACATCCGTCGCCTTTGGCGAACGTCGTGCGCGCGGCCATCTTGAAGATTGGACGGCCTCACTCGGAACTGGAGAAAACGGTGGAAGACGCCGTCAGCCGTGAGGCCGACGAGATGGCCCACAACCTCCGGCCGATCAACGTCGCAATCAGCATCGCACCGTTGCTGGGGCTGCTGGGCACGGTCCAGGGGATGATTCTCGCGTTCATGGTCACCAGTACGACCACGGCGACAGGCACGGCGAAAGGCCAGGAATTGGCCCAGGGGATTTACGTCGCACTGGTGACGACCTTCGCCGGGCTGTGCGTGGCGATCCCGGCGATCATGATCGCCAACATGCTGGAAGGCCGGATTGATCGCCTGCTGCGAGTGATGGAAGACGTCTTCCTGGAGTTGCTGCCGCAATTCGAGCGGTTTGAAGGCAAGCTGCGCGTGACGCGAAAAACGGGGCCGGAGGAAAAATCCGGGGTCTTGCTGAAAGGGACCTCGCCCAAGCCCGTTGCCGTCCCGGCGCCGGCGCAGATCACCTCGCCTCCTCCTGCACCGACCAAGACCGCTCCCTCGTCGTCCCGCCCGGCTGCCAAGCCGGTGATCAGTGAAACGGTCGTTGCCCCGCTGGGACATTGGGGCGTGAAGAGTTCGCGCGGCGATGCCGAGCGCGACGAAAACCAGTAATTCCGCTCCGGACATCCGTCGGCCAGACAAGATCCCATGAGATTCCGATCCAAGAACAGCGGTTCCGGCAAACGTCAGATCGACATGACGCCCATGATCGACTGCGTCTTTCAATTGCTGCTTTTCTTCATGGTCGCCAGCAATTTCGAAGAAGAGGCGAAAACCTCCGGCGAAGGCTCGCTGGATGCGAATCTTCCCGAAGCAGCGGCGGCTATGCCGATGGTCATGCGTCCCAAAGAAATGATGATCAACGTCAATTCCCGGGGCGAATTCTACGTCGGCGGCTCCAGGCATTCCGAGCCGCAATTGGCCGAACGGCTGCGCCGCTCGAATGTCGATAATCCCGGTAACCAGACCGTGGTGATTCGCGGCGACGAAAGCGTCGACTGGAAATACATCGCCCGGGTGATGAGCCTGTGCAACCAGGCGAATATCAAGGATTACCGCGTCGCGGTCATCCCGGAAGGCGACCTTCCCGAAGAGACGAGAGGCGGCCCATGAGAGACTTGCTCCGGCTGACGGACGAAGAGCTGGCGGAAATTTCCCTGCAGCAGGAACTGAGGGTGATGTCGTCGATCGTCCTTGCCACGGCGAGCGGCGGGCTGGCCCTGGCGGGAATGATGGCCCGCTTCTCGCCCAGCGATCGGACCCCGTTGCCCGGCATGAATCATCTCTCCGGACAACTCGGTTGGGCCGCGCTCCTGGTCGTGATGCTGGTGATGTCGGCCTGGCTGGTTCGCGGCGTGGTGATGAAACGCCTGCAATGGGCGATTGTGATGAGCCTCTTCGTGCACCTGTTATTGTGCGCCTCGTTTCACACGATGAATATCCATTCGCCCCTGAGCGCCCGCGCGCAGGAGACACCGGAAGAAAAGCGGGAAGAACTCACCTTGCCCGATTACGGCGGCATGGAAAAACCGACCGAGACGGAAGCCGTCTGGGATCAGCCGAATGACACGGCGACCCCGGAATCCGAAATGGACGTTCAACGTCAGAAGACGGAAGTCGCCCAGCCCGAAAAAGCCGAAGCCACGATGAAGGAGCGGTCGCAGGAAGTCACGAAGACCGACACGCCCGAACGGCGCGAGCAGGCGGCGTTTCAAAAGGAGCTGCAAGCAGAGATCGAACGCAAACAGCGCGAGCAGGAACTGATGAGTCCACAGGCCGTGGCACAGCCGAATGTGAAGACGTCGCAGGCCGCAGAAGCCTCGCTGGAAGCGAAAGTCGAGCAGTCGAAAAGCGATGCCGCTGCGCCGGCCACTCAGAAGGAGCAGTCGGAAGTTGCGATGAAACAGTCTCGCCTGGAAGCGGCCAAGCTCGATGCGCAGCGGTCTGATCCGAAGCTGCAGACGAATGACGATGTGCCTCAGTCCCAGGCGCGCTCCGCCGCAGAAGCCCAGGCTGCCGACGCTGCGACCGAGAGCGTGCAGGTCTCGACCGCGCAAGCCAAAGAAGCCTCCGCCCAGGAACGTGCAGTCGATGCGCCGCGGCAACAGGCCGCCAACGCCCCCGATTCCCAGCGTGCCATGACCGACGGCCCTGCCCCGTCGCGGAGCGCGAATGTCGACCGCGTCCGCCCGGACCGCGTTTCGGGAGTCGGCACGCCCTCCAACGCGACGCCCACCGCCGGGGGATCGGCCACGCTGGCCCGCAGCCAGAGCGGCGGCGGCGGTCAAGCCGGCCAGGCGGCCGGCGCTGAGGCTGCCGCGGTTGCCGTCGGTTCTGCCGGCGGCGTGAACGCCCCGCGCGTTTCGGAATCTTCGGCCTCAAATGCGGCCACGCGGGGATCGGCCGCGACGGTGCCCCTCGGCACGGCGGAACAAGGCACGGGAGCCGCGCTCAGCGGCGCTCCGTCGGCGCCCCCGAGCCGCGGCACG
Organism: uncultured Planctomycetaceae bacterium; assembly: GCA_964388415.1. Lineage (GTDB taxonomy): Bacteria > Planctomycetota > Planctomycetia > Planctomycetales > Planctomycetaceae > CAZDGB01. The sequence goes on from CAYMAO010000012.1 coordinate 91,303, forward strand.
GGCAGCCTCGCAAGGCAATCCGGCGGTGCCGGCCAGCCGCAACTGGGCCAGGCTGAAGGGGGCAAGTTGACCACCGGCAGCGGTGCGGGAACCGGCCGGCAAGCCGGTGCCGTCGGGACCGAGGCAGGCGAAGTGGCCGTCTCCAGTGCCGGCGGCAATTCGAAGAACTCCGGTTCCGGCGGAACCCTGGCCAGCGGCCCGGCGAAAACGTCGGTCGGCCGACAAGCGACGGGCCTGGTCAGCGGTGGCACAACAGGTCCGGGCGGATCGGCAACCGGCACTGCTCCCTCCGGGACAGCAACAGGACCGGCAACCGCGACGCGATCCACCGGCGGCGCCGGGCTGGCTTCACGCGGCACGGAACCCAGCGCACGGCTCGGTTCTTCCGCCGGGTCGCTCAACGGAACGCCGTCCGGCTTGGGCACGGCCCGCACCGGCGTGTCCGCCAAGCTGCCCAGCGGAGCCGAGGACGCGGAACAAGCTGGCGCCCTCGTCTTTGCCGGTCCGCAGTCACAGCCCAAGGGAGCCGGTTCCCTGGCCGGCCCGCAACAAAGCAGTGCCGTGCCGCGCCGCAGTGCGGGGCTTCCCGGCAGCAGCGGCGCCGCGGCGTCGGGACCGGCGGGGAATTCCGACGTCGTTCAACCCTCGCGGCTGACGGGTGGACCGTCTCGCACGGGCGTCGGCGAAGCGCGGCCGACGCTGGCCTCCGAAACGCAGGTCGCGGGGCTGATCAAGAAGTCCGTTCCCGGCATCGGGTCGACGCCGGAAGCAAAGATCAGCCAGAGTCTGTCCATGCGAAAGACCGAGTCGCGCCGGGAAGCCACGAAGGCGCTCGGCGGCTCTGAAGCCTCGGAAGAAGCGGTCGAACGAGGACTCGCCTGGCTGGCCCAGCATCAGCACCCGGACGGTCACTGGAGCATTCACAATTTCCATTGCCAGAACCATGAATGCGCGGGGCCAGGCAGCTTCCATTCCGATACGGCAGCGACCGGCATGGCCCTCCTGGCGTTTCTCGGCGCGGGCTACACGCACCAGGCAGGCCAATACCAGGACGTCGTCGACCGTGCCGTCAAATGGCACATTCAGCATCAAAAAGCCGATGGCGATCTCTTCGCCGACGAAACCGAATTCGTGTGGTTCTACAGCCACGGCATGGCGGCCATCGCGTTGTGCGAAGCCTACGGCCTGACGAAGGACGCCGCGCTGCAAGCCCCGGCGCAGCACGCACTCGACTTCATCATCCTCGGGCAGCACCCCGAATTTGGAGGCTGGCGCTATCGGCCGAAATTCGAGTCGGACACGTCGGTCTCCGGCTGGCAGTTGATGGCCCTCAAGAGCGGCGAGATGGCCGGCCTCAATGTTCCGAAGGATGCCTACGCCGGCGTCACCCGCTGGCTGGACTCGGTCGAGAGCAAAGCCGCCCCCGGCCAATTCGCCTATCATCCCAGCCGGCCCGCGAGCCTGGCGATGTCTGCCGAAGGCCTGCTGATGCGGCAATACCTCGGTGCCAAACGCGACGATGCCCGGCTGATCGCCGGTGCCGAATACCTCCGCAAGCATCTCCCCGAACTCAATGAGCGCGATGCCTACTTCTGGTACTACGGGACGCAGGTGATGTTTCACATGCAGGGAGATTACTGGGAAGAATGGAACACCAGGCTGCGCGATACCCTGGTCAACAGCCAGCTCAAGGACGGCGGCAGCGTCGGCAGTTGGAACCCTGATCGGCCGACCCCCGAAAAATGGGGGGCTGCCGGAGGCCGGCACTACGTCACCTGCCTGAACCTGCTCATGCTCGAAGTCTACTACCGGCATCTCCCGCTTTATATCGAACTCGAGAAATAGCCGACGGTCCCGGCGTCGCCGACGCCGGGCTTTGGCGATTGACTGACTCGCGGCGAATGATTGGGAACGCCGTTAGACGAGGCCCCAGCGTTTACGCAGCACCCATTCCGTCGACATCAGGCCGACGAATGCCAGCAAGGCCCACCAGTTGTCCCACAGCGTGACAACCTGGACTTGCGTGAGGTCGCCGAATTTCCGGTCGGCCAGCCGCGTCACCCAGCCGTCGAGGTCTTCGCTCTTCAGCAGCGTTCCCCCGGTGATCGTGGCGATCTGGCGCAGCAGGTCATAATCGGCACTGGGGTGATCAAGTTCCAGATCGCGCGGATCGACGATGAACCGGGTGCGAGCGCCCGGTCCCAGCGATTCCCCCCGGTGCGTCGCCGAAACGCGGACCCAGTAATCTCCGGGCGTCTGCGTTGCCTGAAACTCCGCGACCTGGTCTTGGGCCGCCTTCCGAGACGTCAACGGGAAATGCTCACCCTTGGGCGACGTGACGTCCACCTGGAAAACGGCATCCTCGATCGGTGCGCCTTCTGCGGTTCGAGCACCGAATGTTACCGAGACCGGCGAGCCGGGAAGAAAATTCCTTGGCTCAACTTTCGTCCAGACGGCTTGATCCGTATCCGCATCCTTGCGCGCCAGCCAGAGCAGCAGTTGCCGCCAGAAGCGCTGATGCGCGTCTGCCTGGCCGTGCTGGACCCAGAGCCAGGTGCTGTCGCCGCCGAACGCCGCCACCCGCGACCGGCCGACTTCCGTCGCCATCAGCAGCGGCGTACCGTCTTCCGTTTCGGCCCACACGCGGACCAGTTCATGCTTGGGCTCGAGCCGCGTCGCTCCCGCCAGCGGCGGCAACGCCTGCCAGCGGGCCCGGTTCTTTTCCGGGACATCTATCTGCATGACATACTGCTGCAGTCCTGCCGCTGTCGGCACCATCGTCAACCGGCCCGTGATCTGGGCCTGACGCGAGTTTCCCTGCCGGGCCAGCGCGGCATCCAGCGTCACGGGCAGAAATTCGGAGAGAGGGGAATCGGCATATCCGCCGGCGCTGAAATTCTCGTTGCCTCCGGTCATCAACAGGCTCGCTCCGTCTTCGAGCCGTTCCTTCAATTTGGCGAGCAGCACCGGCCCGAAGACGCGCGCCGGGACATCGCCGATCACATAGACGTCATACTTGCCGCGCTCAAACCAGTCGTCAGGAATTTTCGCACGCGCCGCGAATTGCCCGCCGGGGACGCGATACAAATCAAGCTGAATTTTATCCGCGCCGTTCACCATCTGCAGTGCTTTGAGTTCCACGCGGCGGATATCGAAATAAGCGACCTTCACGCCTCCCTGCCGGACCGAGATGATCGTCTCCACCCGATTGTTGCGGGTCAGCAACTCACCCTCGACGGGAAGGACTTCCACGGCGATTTTCAGTTCGCCCGGCTGCGTCGGCACGAACGTCAGTTCGACGGGCTGCAATTCTTTGTCGGTCCGGAACGTGGTTTCATAGATCGTGCGGGAGTTCTGCTCGCTGCCGGCCGGAACGAGTTCGCCCGCTGCTTCCTCGCCGAACCTGACATGCTTCTCTACCAGCACCCGGACCGTCGCCTTGCGGCCTTTCGCCGCGGCGGCCCGCAGGCGCACGGTGACCGGCACGAGTTTGTTCTCGAACACCACCGGGTCGACCAGCAAGTCTTCCACGGCCAGATCGAGGGCCGCCTCCGAGATGGCCGCCGCGCCGATCCCGTGCGGATAGACCGGCACTTGCGCTTCCGCCAGTTGCCGCGCGGCCGACAGCGGATCGACGTCCTGGGGCGGCACGGCGCGCTGGGCCCCGTCGCTCCACAGCAACACGGCAAGCGTCCTCCGGTCCGGCGTTTCCTTCAACAGGTCCTCCAGCATCTGCCCGAGGGCCGTCTGCTCGCCGTGGGGTTCCTTCGCATCGGGCTGAAACGGAGCCAGGCGGTCGGAAAAGTCGAACTTGCGGACTTCGACTTTCGGACCAAGCTTCTCGAGCAGCGATTCCATTCGCTCGATCTCCGCCTGCTGGACCTGCCAGCGGGTCTTCCCGCCCGGGCCGTCGGCCGTGCTCATGCTGCGGCTCACATCGCGGACGAGCAGAATCTGGGCCGTATTCTCGGTGGTCTCTTCGAATTGCAGCGCCGGCCGAAACATGCAGAACACCAGGGCGATCGCCGCAGCCAGCTTGATGCCCAGCACCGTCCGCCGCCGCCCGGGAATCGGCAGCCGGTCCGCCTGCGCCCGATAACTGATCACCACCAGCGCCAACAGCCCGGCCCCCAGGGCGAGTACCAGCGGCCACGGCCAGATCGGTTCGGCGGAGACGTTCATGAGATCAAGAAATCGAGGATAGCCAGCGTGAACTCTTCGCAGGCTATGATAGCATGACCAAGAGAAAACCGGCATGGGACGGCCGCACGCTTCTGCAACGCGTCACGAAGGTTGCCGATTGCACACGGCAAGAGCCCGTCTCGAATCCGTTCAGGGAGACAGCGTGACGGAGAGCGTCACGGGTTTGTTTGTCTGATTGTCGTTGTGCCTCGCGACGAAGCCGTGATTGGCGCTATGGGACAAATACCACAACAGCTTCTGTTCGTTGTAAGGAATTGCCGAAAGGTTGGCATCGAAACGAGAGGTCCAGGGGACCGGCCCGGCCGGCGTGAGCTTTTTCGCCCGCAGGTCCACCGTCCACCATTGCCGGCCGGCGAAATGCAGACGATTGCGATCCGCCACCTGAAGGCCGAGATGCGGCAACGGCAGAACGGCCTCCAACCGGGGACCGGGGAAGACCACGCGGTACAGCGCGAACGTGGTGTTATCCGGCTGCGCGCTACATACAATTCTCCCTGATCGGGGCACCAGCGTTAACCCTTTGAGATCGTCGGGAGCGGCCGGATAGTCGCGAACAATCAGGGGAATCAGCGACCGGACGGCGACAAGATGCGGTTCCGTCTGATCAGCATTCAACGCCAGGCTCGGCTGCGCGAGCGTTAAAGCCTCGTCCCAGTTGCGGGCCGACCATTGTTCCCTGGCAAGGATCAGGTACTGTTCCGCTCGGAATTTTCCGTCGGGCCGGGTCGTGGAATAGACTTGATCGGCCGTGATCAAGACCCGATCAAACGCGACATCCGTCGGATCTTGCATTTCCGTCCGCACGATGCGCACGGAGACCGTATCGATCGGGGCGAAGCCAAAGTCGAGCCTTCCCACCCGCTGGAAGTCCTTGCTGTCCTCCGGCGCGGCCAAAAATTCCAGTGTGGCGCCGGTCCGCCGCAACCGCAGTGTCCCCTGCCGATCGGCGGTGGCGACGTTGTCCCAATGGCCGTTCACGCTTCCTGTGTCTGCCGGCTCATGCCAGAGCGCGTAGCCTTCGCCCAAGGTCGCATGGTTGGTGCGAATGACGGCCGCGGCGCCGTCGGCCCCGGAGACGAACACTTCGAGATTCTGCCATTCCTGTTTTGGCTTGGGGAACTCGCGAATCTGGTAGCCGACCTGAATGTCAAAATCGCCGGCGAGTTTGAAGTGCCCCTGAATGATTCCGGGGCTGCTTCCGGCAGGACCGGGGGGCATCTTCACGCGCAGCCTGTTTTCCGCCAGGTCGAACGTCGCGCCCGGAGGGGTTTGGGCATCGATGCTCCACGGAAGCGGGTCGAGAGCGCCCTGATCCAGACTCGTCGGCTCCGGCTCGGATGTCGCCCAGGACGTCCAATGTCCATGAGTGCTGACGAGAAATTTCCGAGCCGCCGGCGGCTCGCTGACGAGCGGCGTTTCAGCTTTCGAAAGCTTCCCGCTTGTCTCGTTGGATCCTGCCGATGAGGAAGTTCGTGGCGAAACCGGAGTCCGAAGAAACGCCATCAACATGATGACGGCGACTAACGCTGCCGCGGCAGAAGACGCGATGTCGACCTTGCGGCCGATTCGCGGCGACGCCGTTGGACTGATTGTCCTCAGCCGGGCACCGGCGGCTTTCAAGCGGGCGTTCGATACATCGCGCTGGCTTTGCAGTCGTTGCAATGTGGCCTGAACCTTGCTCTGGCGCAAATTCATCTCATTGAGCTGCTCGTCCTGCGCGGCCAACTGCTGCTTCAGGCCAGCTTCATCAGGCTGGCCTCACGCCTGCTCCGCCGCGGCGGCCAATTCGTCGCGGACCGCCTGGGCCTCTGCGACGAGTTGTGCCAGTTCCTCGCCGCGAGTTTCGTACAGGGCCAGCGCGCCGCCGATCTGCTGCTGCGTATTTTGCAGGTCCAAGAGTGCTTGCGGAGCGTGCCGTTGAAAGAGGGCCCTGAGACGGTGCAACGCCCGGTCCAGGCCGTTTCGGGAAACCGGTGACGCAACGTCCAGGTCGGGTGCCGAAGGCAGATCGGCAATGGCAGGCAGACGGCGTCCCTGCCCGCGCCAGGCGACGGCATCCGCGCCGTCAGGCGGGACGAGCGACTCTTGTGACAGGAACCCGGACGACAGCGGACGGTCTTCCCGAAACGCGTGCAGATCATTGAGGACGTCTCCGGCCGTCTGGTAGCGGTCATCGGGCGATTTCTGCATCAGCGTGTGGACGATAACCGCCAGCGCTTCCGGGACCTGCGGCGCGACTTCGGTCAGCGGGCGCGGCTGTTCATAGACGTGCTGAAAGATCAGTGCCGTGGGGATGTCCGCCTTGAAGGGAAGTTCGCCGCTCAACATGCGGTACAGCAAGACGCCGACGCAATTCAGATCGGAGCGGCCATCGACATCCAGGCCGCGGGCCTGCTCGGGGGAGATATAGTCGACCGTTCCCAGGATCACGCCGGTGGCCGTCATCCCGGCATCGGACCCTTGCGCCGTTTTGACGAGGCCGAAATCGGCCAGCAGCGCACGCTGTTTGGCCTGGTCGATCAGAATGTTGCCGGGCTTGATGTCGCGGTGGACGAACCCCAGCGAGTGCGCCTATTCCAGGCCGAGCAGCACCTGCTCGATGAGAGAGACGGTCGTGTTGACGAGCAGCTTCTTCTGACTTTCCAGCAGTGCGGCCAGAGAGAGGCCCTCGACATATTGCATCGCGAAGAGGTGATGCCCGGAGTCTTCGCCGATGAAGTAGATCTGGATAATGTTTGGATGTATCAGCCGTGCGGCCGCCGTCGCTTCGGCTTGAAACCGGCGGACGAAGTCGGCCTGCCGGGCGAACTCCGCCGGGAGCACCTTGATGGCAACGGTCCGATCGAGCGAACGTTCATAGGCGCGGTACACGTCTCCCATGCCGCCATGCCCGATGCGGGCTTGAATTTCGAAATGCCCCAACCTGCGAAACGGCAGAGCGCCGTCATTGGGCGCGGGGCTGTCGCTCACGGGGGATTCCACGGCCGTGTCCTCTCCCGGCGGATTTCGCGACATTCCCGTAAAGGTGGTGTCGCTGGTCGGAGTTGCCGGAGTTCGCGGAAGCGCTTCCGTGACACGGGACAAAGGTTCGATTGCGACGCCGCGCTTCCGGTCGATGTCCTCCAGGACGTCCAGCAACTCTTGGGCCGTCTGAAACGGCGTCTGTCCGTCGGTTCCGAGGATTCGTTCCAGAATCGGCCGAAACTCAGCCGGGATCAAGCCCTTGACGCGTACGCTCTGGCGATAGGCCGACGCCGGTTCCGCCGTCAACATCTGGCAGAGGACGTTGCCGATCATCAGAAGATCAAATGCGTGCGGATTCGTCGTCAGCCGGGCAGCCTGCAATTCTTGCTGCGCGACGGCGACATCGGTCGACAAAGCGCGCGGCAGACGATGCCGCTCTTCCGGAGTCCAACTCATTCGCTCCCGTGCGATCTCCATCGACGCCGTGGTTCCCGGCGACTGAAGTTCAACGCCGTCCGGTCCCAGGGAAATCGTCTGCGGCGAAATCTGCAGATGGAGCCGTCCGACTGCATGAAGTTCGACGACGCAGCGAATCAGGCCGCGCATTAGTTCGAGCCCATCCTCAGCGGACAGCGGCTGGCGATCCGACAGTTTCTCAGCCAGAGTCTGCCGGGATTCCTGCCTGGTAGCAGAAATCATTGTCCCGTTCCCGGTGTGACTGATGAGGGATTTCGCCGTATTCCGCTTCCACGCTGCCGGCAGCGCGTTCCGACCGTCCTCGTCCGACAATCGCCGATTCGCGTTCAGAATGCGACCGTGGTCCGCGAATGCTTCCACACGCAGATTCTATAGCGTTCATGTCTCTTAAATCGACGTTCCGTAGAAAAAAATTGGTACTGGTGCACTTTGAAACGGGTGGCACGCCCCAGATTTCCGGTAATGGGTCAGTTTGCCTTTCAATGTAGGGCACTTGCGGAGCAAATGCCCTACATTATTAAACTGACCCACGCCAGATTTCCAGGATTTCATTCACCGCTTCAAAACGCTTCCCGCGGTGGATAAGATGACAGGTCTGTCGGTTTCTCCCGGTTTGTCGAGGAATCTCGCCCCATGTCTGCTCGCCTCAACCTTGCCCAGTTGGTTCCGTTTTTCGCCTGTTCCCTGCTCGGAATTTCTGGAGCGAAGGCGCCCGCCCAGGAGACGGTCCGCTCGCAGGCCGTCGTCAATTTCACGTTTGACGAGGAGACTGGCCCGGCCAAAGAAGCGGCCGCCGCTGGTCAAACTGCCGACGAAGGAAAATTGATCAACGACCCCGCCCGGGTGGCCAGCCCGTTCTGGAATCAGAAAGGGAAAAAGGCGCTGCAGCTTGACGCCGCCCGGCAGCAATACATCGAGATTGCCGACGGCCCGGATGTCGATCGTCCCGACGCCCTCACAATCAGCCTGCTGTTTGTCAATCTGCACGATCCGGCGGATGCAACGTATCACGGACTGATCGCCAAGCGCGGCACAGTCGACGGAAAAGTCCAGACGAACTACGGCGTCAACTTTTCGCAGCAAGCCGATACCTTGCAGGTTTATCTCAGCGACGGCACGGGCTACAAAATCGCCCATTACAGCACCCAGGCCGCGATTCCCGTCCGGAAATTGACGTTCCTGACCGTCACCTGCCAGGTTGCCGACGCCCCCGGCGCGGACGCCGACACCGACGCCGACGATGTGCGAATTCAGCTCTTCTCCAATGGCGAGATCGTGAAGCCGAAGGCCGCCCCCAACGGCATCATCGACGGCAACTCTGCGTGGATCACCGACGTCAATCCGGCCGGCCTGGTCAACACGCTGCCTGTGACGATCGGCCGCAGCGAAGGGCCAGCCGGCGAATATGTCAGCGGCGTAGTCGACGAGTTTTCGCTGTTTTCGACCGCGTTGAAGGCCGAGCAGGTGCAGCGGCTGTTTCTCGAAGTCGCCGGGGCGAACGTCCGGGAACTCATCGCGCAAGACGGGCCGGCACCATCGAAAGCGCCGGTGTTGGCAGCCCTCTCGCAACCCGGCGTGCAGATCGGTCAGCCGACAGCGGTGACAATTTCCGGGACCGATCTCGGCCCGAATCCGCAGCTCATTTTCCCGCTTCCCAGCGTCAAGCTGGACGTCACCACCGCGGAACCGAATCGGCTGGTCGTTCACGTGACAGCCCCCGCCGACGTGGTCCCCGGCAGCTATCCGCTTTGGGTCAGCACGGCGAACGGCATCAGCCGACCGCTGACGCTGGTCCTGGATCGACTGACGCAGTCGCCGATGCCCGCGTCCGGGCCGGCAACGCCGTCGCCGGTTCCCGCGGCGTATTTCGGCAGCTTGACGGGCGGCGCCCAGCCGAAGGTGTACCTGGCTGGTAAAAAAGGGCAACGGCTGGTTGCCGATGTGGAGTTGAAACGGCTTGGCGGCGCGGCGAATCCGGTCCTGGAAATCAAGTCGGCCCAGGGGACGCCGCTCGCCATCGCCTGGGGCCATCGTTCCCTTCGCGGTGATGCCCGGGCGGAAACGGTGCTGCCGCGCGACGGCGTGTACGCCGTGGAACTGCACGACCTGGTCTACAACGCCCCCGGTCAAAGCGTGTTCCGCTTGAAGATCGGCGACCTCAAGCTGATGGACGCGGCGTTCCCCCCCGTTGCCGCCGCAGGGCAATTCACCGTCGAGCCGATCGGCGCAGGCTTCACGCCCGCGGATAAGTGGACGGCCTCCCTGGGCCTGTTGGCTGAAACCCGGTTCGGGATGATTTCGCTGCCCGGCAATGTCCTCGTCGACGGCAGCATCCCGATGGTGCGAATCGCTCCCTCGACGGAAGTGCTGGAAGCCGCGACCGCCGATGGCCAACTGCAGACCGTCAATGCATTGTTTACCGAGCCTGACGGTGTTGCCGCAGGGATCAATGGCCGTCTGCAAAAACAGGGCGAACGGGACCGGTACCTGTTGAACGTGACGCCCGGACAAAAATTGCGTTTCACGCTGCAGACGCAGTCGATCTCATCCTCCGTCGAAGGCGAGATTACGCTGATGCAACATCCACAGGGCAATGTCCTGGCGATGACCGGCGAACAACCCGCGTTGGCCGATGCGTCGCTGGAATTCGCCGTCCCCGCCGATCAGAAACAGATCGTCGTCAGTATTCGCGACCTGCTGAACCGCGGCGATGCCCGGTCGTTTTATCGCCTGGAGATTTCTCCTTCCGGCCGGCCAGGGTTTGAACTGCTGGTGACGTCTCCCGTCGTCGATCTGCCGGAGAACGGTACGTCGCCCGTGGAATTGCAGGTGACTCGAACCGGTTATGACGGGCCGATCCAGCTCAAGGTCTCCGGCGATCCCAATGTGACGGCGATCCCCGCCCAACTCGCGGCGGGAGTCACGGGCAAGACTTTGATTCGGCTCTCTCGCCAGGGAAAACCGGCCGCTGGCACGTTGCCGCTCATCCGGCTGATCGGCGAAACGGTCGGCGTCACGCCGGCCGTCGTCAGCATCGCGAAAATTGCCTCGGGCGCCTCGGTCCCGGCCTATGCTGAAACGCTGGCAGTCGGTCTGCCGCCCAGCGGCGGATTCACGATCGAGTTGCCTGCGCTGCCGGCAACGGTGTTCCGCGGCGTAACGGCTGAGATTCCGGTCACCGTCAAGCGCCAGCCGGGATCCCCCGCCGCTGACAAGCCGATTCGGTTTTCGCTGCTGACGACGGAAACGCCCCGGCTGATTCAGCCGAACAACCCGAATTCCGGCAAGTTCCCGATGGTCTCGCTGACCGCCTCGCTGCTCTTGGATGCCGGCGCGGAACAGTCGACGTTAAAACTTCTGGCTCCTGCCGAAGCGGCCGAACCGGCGCTGGACGTGCTGATCCGGGCCGAGGCCATTGTGCACGCGTATTCCGACCGGGGCCTGGGGACGGCATATTCGCCGCCGCAACGGGTGCAGATTCAAACGGCCGTGGCGCCGAAACCCGATGATCCCACGCTGGCCATCGTGTCGGATTCCGATCATCGCCTCACCGGCCAGTTGCAGCGCACGGCCGGTTTCGCCGGCCCGGTGGAAGTCACGCTGGTCGGGCTGCCGGGCGGTTACCAGGTCACCCCGGCGATGGTGCCGGGCGATCAAGCCGCATTCGCCATTGTGGTGAAGGGTCCGAAACTGGCGCAAGAAACCCCCTTGGCCAACGTGAAGCTGCGAGTCACCTCGCAAGGCGCGTTGCTGCTGCCGGAACAGCCGGTCAGTGTGAAAGCCGTCCCTCCCGCAAAATGACGACGATTTTCGCCGCCGCACCACGGAGAGTTGGCAAAAGCTCACTTCTCCGGCGCGGCGAGACGCTTCATCCCTTCCATCTCGGCCGTCCAGCGCGCGGCCATGTCGCGGACGCGGTCCGGCTGTTCGGCGGCCAGATCGTGCAGCTCGCTGCGATCGGCGGCGAGGTCGTACAACTCCCACGGCTGCCCTTTCGCGGCGACGAGCTTCCAGTCGCCCATGCGATAGGCCCGATGGCCCTCATGCAGCCACCACAGACTTTCACGTTCCACGCGGCCGTTCGGCTCGAAAGACGGGGCAAAACTTTTCCCCGGCGCGTTGGGCCGGGGGACGCCTGCCACAGTCTCGGGGAACTTGCCGCCGATCAGCCCCAGCACGGTCGGCACGAAATCGATGAAATGGATCGGGGCGGTTCGCAATTCTCCGCGGGCGGCGATGCCTTGCGGCCAGTGCACAAGGAACGGCGTGCTGATGCCCCCTTCATGGACCCAGGTCTTATGCCTTCGGAACGGCGTATTCGCCGCGCTGGAAAATCCCGGTCCGAGACAGAGATAGGTTGCCGCCGAACCGGGGGCTGCGGCCGGATCGTGGCCGCCATCGCGAACCATGATCTCGGCGCTGGCGCCGTTGTCGGACGCAAAGCAGAGCAGCGTGTTGTCGAGCTGCCGCATCGTCCGCAACTGGCCGACGATGCGGCCGATCTCGCGATCCATCCGGTCCACCATTGCCGCATGAATTGACATCTTCACGGCTTGAAACGCCTGCTGGGCCTCGGTGAGTTCCTTCCACGGCAGCGGACGATTCACTTCGCCCGGCCCGAGTTTCTCGAGCGCCGCCGGGAAAGAATAGGGCGGGCCGACATCCCGTTCGAGCGGCGACAACTTTGCTGTGAGCAGCCCAAGCCTCAATTGCCGCGCCTGCCGTTCTTCGCGAATCTTTTCCCAACCCTTCGAATAGCGGCCGTGATACTTCGCGATGTCTTCCGGCAGCGCGTGCAGCGGAAAATGCGGCGCAATGAACGCGACATACTGAAAGAACGGCTTGTCGGCGTAGTTCTCCGCATGCTCCTTCAGGCAGTCAATCGCGTGGTCGGCAACGGCTGTCGTGGCGTAATAGCCAGTTTCGGCGGCGACGGGCGGGATCGGCTGATCATCGAGAACATTTCCTTTGGCGGTGAAGAAATTGCCCTGGTTTCGCATATCAAGCGATTTGTCGAAACCGCCGTCGAGGACCTTGCCGTCGATATGCCATTTCCCGGAGTGATAGTTGCGATAGCCGTAAGGCTTCAGATGTTCGGGCAGCAATCGCGCCCACACGGGGCGTTTCTGCTGGCTTCCGCCGCCCAATTCCGGCAACGCATCCCGGCGAACCTGCTGGGCATAATACCCGGTGAGCAGCGCCGCCCTGCTCGGCCAGCAGCGTGCCGTGTTGTAAGCCTGGGTAAACCTCAGCCCGTTCATCGCGAGGGCATCCAGGTTCGGCGTGGCGATCTCCCCGCCGTAACATCCAAGATCGGAATACCCTAAATCGTCGGCGAGAATGAACACGAAGTTCGGCGGGCGCTCGGCGGCAAATGCCGGGAGGCAGCAACAGAGAAAACTGGCGATCATCAACCAGACCGTGGGGCGTCGCATGGGGGTCACTTTCGAATTGACGTCATTGTGCCGAACTGCAGAAGGTCTCGCCTGACCAATGGTCACGTTGCCGTAGCGACCGCCTCGGACAGCAAACGGGACCGCTCCTCCGGCGGCAGATCGGCTGCCGGAATGCCGACCACCGGCAGTTCGCGGCCCGCAGACGAGTCCACATCCTCTGGGGCGATGTCGTCGAACGGCTTGTTGTCGACCGTTTCCCTGAGCAGGAAATAGTTCAGCGTGGCCAGCGACCAGAACAGGCTGACGGCGAACGCCATGAAAACCCATTGGGCGAACAGATGCGACGCGTTCATGATCGTCTGCCAGCGCTCCCATGTGCCGAGGTGGCCGTTGATGAAATGGGAGAGCGACAGTAATCCGCCCGTCAACAATTCGCCAAATAGCACTACGAGGATACCGCCGAATGCCGTGGAGACCGCGACATTCCACACGGCGTGGGCAGGTTTTCCGGTCAGAAAGCTGCAAGTCCGGCTCAGGGCGCCGAATCCGTCGCAGTGATCAATTGCCGTCGCGGCGATCATCAGCGGCCAGCCGAAGAGAATCAGTAGCGTCAAGAACGCAATGGAGACTCCAGCCAGCAGCAGTAACGGCGACAGCAGAGTCAGCACGGGCGTCCCCAGCCACGGCAAGCGCCCGAGCCACGCCGTGACGGTCAGCCCGGCCGCCAGCCCCAGAATTCCCGCGGCCGGCACCAAGGGCGCTGTGAGGGCCTGCGTCCAGTGCCGCGCGGCGAACCGCAGGACGATCGGCAACGACTCACTTTGATCTTTCGCCACCAGCACCGCCGCAGCCCGGCAAATCGCCGTTCCGAACAGCGACCAGGCCATCACCGACCAGCATAAGGTCAGAATCAAATTCCAGCGGGACGGCTTTGGCACAGGGAACGGTCCGAGAAAGTTTTCCTGCCGATCAATGACCAGGTCCTTTAACGGGCTTGTCACCGAACGCCACGGCACGCAGAGGACGTCAACGACTTTGCGCGGCGACTCATACAGCCGTGCTGGAGCGATGGCCGGTCCTGCGTCTTCATGGAGGAATGTGATAATAAGTCCCGGCGCAACTCGGAAATCGTCGTGTGGGATGGGATTCAAAGGGAACGACCATTGCAAACCCCACATCCCAGCCCAAAACACGGCCACCGCGACGAAACTGATTCCCAACTGCGGCCAGCCGATGGCAAGTCCCCCGGCGCGAAACAATTGCAGCCAAGGGAACCATTGGCGATAAGGCAACTGCGGCAATTCGGAGAGCGCGGGCATGTCGGATTCCCTTCTTCAGGATATTGTCCGTGAGCGACTGCCGTGCTTCAGCGTCACCCCCTGCAAACCTTACGGCCGCTTGAAGATCTCGCCGTCTTTCATCACGAAGACGACGTCCATCATGGTCCGAATGTCTTCCAACGGGTTGCCGTCTACGGCGACGACGTCGGCCAGCTTGTCCGGCTCGATCGTGCCGAGACGGTCGTCGATCCGCAACAATTTTGAAGCGACCAATGTCGCCGATTGAATCGCTTTCATCGCCGGCATGCCCCCCTGCACCATGAGTTCAAACTCGCGGGCGTTTTCCCCGTGCGGCGAGACGCCGGTGTCGGTCCCGAAGGCGACGGTCACGCCGGCAGCATGGGCTTTCTTGAACGTATCGCGAATCACCGGGCCGATCGCGGCGGCTTTCGGGCGGACAATCTCCGGGAAGTACCCTGGCTCTTTCGCCTTCTCGCCGACGAATTCCCCGGCGAGAAGCGTCGGCACCCAATACGTCCCGCGTTCTTTCAACAGCGTCATGACTTCGTCCGTCATGAACGTGCCGTGTTCAATGGAATCGACCCCGGCCAGCACGGCCCGCTTCATCCCCTCCGTCCCGTGGGCATGCACAGCGACCCTCATGCCGTAATCCTTCGCCGTGGCGACGATCGCTGCCAGTTCTTCGTCGGTGAACTGGGGATTCTGACCGCTGGCGGCAAGACTCAGCACGCCGCCGGTCGCCGTGATCTTGATCAGGTCGGCTCCGTCTTTGTAGCGCTGACGGACCGCCTTGCGGCAGTCGTCGACACCGTTCACCACGCCTTCGACCGGCCCGGCGTCTTCTTTGAACCGGCCCTTCTGGCCATTGGTCGGGTCGGCATGACCGCCCGTCGTCGCCAGGGATTTGCCGGCGGTGTAAATCCGGGGGCCGATGATCCACTTCTTCTCGATGGCGCGGCGCAGGGCAATCGAATTGATGCCGTTATCGCCGAGATCACGGACCGTGGTAAAACCTGCAAGCAGCGTGATCCGGGCGAAGACGGTGGATCGCAGTGCGTAATCGGCGTCTTCCAGGAAGAACTTTTCCGTGTATGTGTCCTTCGAAAACTGCGACTGCAGATGCGTGTGCATGTCCATCAGGCCGGGCAGCACCGTCTGGTCTTTGAGCGAAATGACCGTATCGTCCTTCCCAGGCTCGACGTAGCCGGCCACAACCTTGGCGATCTTGTTCTCGACGATGATCAGCGACACTTCGGTTCGAAGCTGGTCGCTGCGGCCGTCGATCAACCGGCCGGCGTGAATGATCGTCGCAGCCGGACATGCTGCCGCGAAAGACCAACAGATCAGAAGTCCGGCCAAAGTCTGCGATCGCATGGCGTCTCCTTGAAAATGATTCTCGGTGGATGGAAGATATCATAGCAACATGGGTCGAAGAATCCGGCCCTCAGCGGCTGTCCCGCGAGACATTCTCTGCCTGAACAGGAGATTCGCCTGATGACCATCAACTCGAAGTCCGTTTCCGGGCGCCGCGAGTTAAGTTTTCAATCGTTCGACGACATGCTGGCCGACGCCGAGGCGCTGGTCGCTTCGAAGTCGACGAAAACGCTTGGCAATTGGCCGTTGAGCCAGTTGCTGACGCACTTGTCATCGACCATCGTCAACTCGATCGACGGATTTGCCGTGAAGGCCCCCTGGTTCATTCGCCTGATCGGCCCCTTTCTGAAGTCGG
The DNA here is from genome assembly GCA_964388415.1 of uncultured Planctomycetaceae bacterium. GTDB lineage: Bacteria > Planctomycetota > Planctomycetia > Planctomycetales > Planctomycetaceae > CAZDGB01. Next base: position 107,373 of record CAYMAO010000012.1, read on the forward strand.
GGATGCTCAAGAACAAGATGGCCCCCGGAATTCAACTGCCCAAACACGCCTTAGCCGTGGCATTTCCAACGGCAGCCTCGGCCGCGGACGCGCTGTCACAACTTCGCGCCGCAGTGGCCCGCACCAAAAAAGAACGGATGACGGCGCCGCATCCCGCCTTCGGGAAAATGAATCACGAGGAATGGATGCAATTACATCTCCGCCACGCCGAACTGCATCTCAGCTATGCCGTTCCTGGGTGATTTCGCCGAGCAGCGCATCAAAGCCCGCCGTCGCCGACGGCGGGATCTCTGCGCATCCTCGATGGCTAGTGGTCCGTCCAGACTAAATCTTGGGGTTCATTCACGACACAAGTCCTTTGCAAGGACCCGATTTCTCAAGTTGGCTACCCACAAGTTTAGTCTGGACAATGCACTAGGTCATCAGTTCGCGAACCGGCTGCGCCGACTCCGGCAGGATAATGACCGGACGTTCGTTGATGTCGCGGACATACTGGTGCGGGTCGATGCCCAGGTTGTGGTAGACCGTGGCCAGAATGTCGCGGTAGTGGACAGGGCGGCTGTCGGCATAGCCGCCAGTCTTTTCCGTCGAGCCGATCACCTGCCCGACGCGCATCCCTCCGCCGGAAAGAAGCGCGGCCTGCACGGGAGCCCAATGGTCGCGGCCGGCATCCTTGTTGATCTTCGGCGTGCGGCCGAATTCGCCCCAGACGACCAGCGAAACGTCGTCCGCCAAGCCGCGCTGATGAATGTCTTCGATCAGCGCCGACAAGCCGGCATCGACCACCGGCAGGTTTTCCTTCATGTGGCGGAAATTCTGGCCGTGCGTGTCCCAGAAGCCGTACGCGACGGTCACCACACGGACGCCGGCTTCGATGAGCCGGCGCGCGATCAGCAATTGATCGTTCCACAACGGCGCGCCGTCGCCCTGGTGCTTGGACGAGCCGAGCTTGTATTTGGCGCGCAAGGCCGGGTCTTCCTTCTCGACATCCAGCGCCTCCACCAGCTTCGATGACGTGAGGACTTCAAACGCCCGGCGGTAACTTTCGTCGAGGTCGCCCAGGCCGACGCGGTCCGCCGACCGGCGAAAACCGTCCAGGCCTTCGAGCAGCTTTTGCCGATTCGCAAATTGCATCGATTCGATGTACCGCAGCTTCATGCTCGCGAGATCTTCTCCGTCGGCCCGCACCTGGTGGTACTGGCTGCCGAGATATCCGGCCCCCGTGCTGTTGTACGGCCGGTGCTGCATCGTCGGGAAAAGATCGACAAAGGCCGGCACAATGGGGTGCGTCGGCCCCTGCACTTTTGAGACGATCGAGCCGAAATTCGGATACCCGTTCTGCTGCGTTTCGCCCTGCGTAAACCCCGTAAGATTCTGAAAGCTCGTATGCTCATCCCTTTGGCCGACGACCGACCGAATCACGGTGCAGCGGTCCATCACGCCGGCAAGTTTTGGTAAATGTTCGCAGACATCCAGTCCCGGGACCACGGACGAAATCGGGTTGAACTCGCCGCGAATCTCTGCCGGTGCGTTTGGCTTCAGGTCGAACGAGTCCTGATGGGCCATCCCGCCCGACAAGTAGACCATGATGACCGACTTGTGCGACCGCCGGCCCGACTGCTGTTCCGCCTGAAGCAGCCCGGGCAATGTCATCCCGCCGACGGCCAGCGAACCGATCTCCAAGAACGACCGCCGCGTCAGCCGGTCGCAGAATGCCCGTTTCGAACCGGAAAATACTCGCATCGTGGCCCGACTCCATGATCAACCTGGAGGCTGGAAGCTGTCGTATAAGTCTACCTGATTGATTGAGGGCAAACCACACCAAACCGCTCAAGGGGCACAGGCGCACAGTCTGGAAAAATGATCCCTGTCCGGCGAGTGACGGCAGGAAATGCGAAGCCAAAGCCGTGGTTCATGGAAACAACATCGTCCGGCGAGCGAACTTCGGCTCCGTATTTGACCTGCGCTCGGCATCGGGCTAGCATCGACGAAGTACGACTTCTGTGTTGAATCTTCATGAAGGTCCGTCCCGATCATGGTGCGCCGCGCGCTTCTCAGTTGCAGTGATAAACAGGGTCTGGTTTCGCTGGCTCAGAGTCTGGTTCAACTCGGCTTTGAGTTAATCTCCACCGGCGGCACGCGAAAGACCCTGCACGAGGCGGGAATCGCCGTCGTGGACATCTCCCATTACACGGGCTTTCCGGAGATGTTGGACGGCCGCGTGAAAACGCTGCACCCCAAGGTGCATGGCGGCTTGCTCGGCCGGCCCGACCGGCCCGAAGACGCCTTTGCGATGCAGTCCCACGATATTTCGCCCATCGAACTCGTCGTCGTCAACCTCTATCCGTTCGTGGAGACAATTTCCCGCGCCGGCGTCACCAGCGAAGAAGCCATCGAACAGATCGACATCGGCGGGCCGAGCATGATCCGCTCGGCGGCCAAGAATCATGCCCATGTGACCGTCGTGACGTCCCCGGCGCAATATGAAAGAGTCTTAGAGGAACTTGCACAGGGGAAGCCCAGCCCGGCGTTTCGCAGGGAATTGGCCGGCGCGGCATTTGAGATGACGGCCTGCTATGACCGCGCCATCGCCGACTATTTCGCCCGCATCGCGACGAAGCCCGGGACCGAACCCGATTTCCCGTTGCAGTTATCGCTGACGCTGCAGCGCCGGTCGGAATTGCGTTACGGCGAGAACCCGCATCAGCGCGCCGCATTCTACGTTGAACCCAATTTTCACCCTGCGACGCTCGCCGCCGCCGAAGTGCTTCACGGCAAGGAATTGTCGTACAACAACCTGCTCGATCTCGATGCGGCCATGCTGATCGTCCGGGAATTTCGACAGCCGGCGGCGGTCGTCATCAAGCACAATAACCCGTGCGGCTGCGCGCTGGGCGAGAATCTGGCGGAGGCGTATCTCGCCGCCGATGCCGGCGATCCGGTCAGCGCGTTTGGTTCCATCCTCGGGTTCAATCAAATCGTTGATCAGGCGACGGCAGAACAACTCTGCGTGCCGGGCCGGTTCATTGAAGCCATCATTGCCCCCGGATATGACGACGACGCCTGGACCACGTTGACGACCCTGCCGAAGTGGAAGACCAGCGTGCGGCTGCTGAAATGCGCGGCAATGGGCGAACCGCGGCCGTTCAGTTCGGATTATCGCCGGGTGAGCGGCGGCCTCCTGGTGCAGGACCGCGATGAAGATACCGATCCCCGCAATGAATGGCGCGTCGTCACCGAACGACATCCGACGCCGGAAGAAATGGAAGACCTGGAATTCGCCTGGCTGGTCTGCAAGCACGTCAAATCGAATGCGATCCTGTTTGCGAAGGACCGGGCCGTGGTCGGCGTCGGCGCCGGGCAGATGAGCCGGCTCGATTCGGCTTACATCGCCGCCTACAAATCGGGCGACCGCAGCCAGGACGCTGTCTGTGCCTCCGACGCCTTCTTCCCGTTCCGCGACGGCGTCGACCAGATCGCCGAAGCCGGCGTCAAAGCCGTCATTCAACCGGGCGGCTCCAAGCGCGATGAAGACGTCATCGCCGCGTGTAACGAACACGGGATCGCGATGCTGTTCACGGGGCGGAGGCATTTCCGGCATTGACGGAGCGTTCGGCAAAGGCAGCGAAATCGCAATCGTTGATTGACGCTTGCGATTTCGCTGCCTTTGCCCCAACCCGTGAAAACTTTCCGGGAAAAATTCTCAAGATTTCCGCCCGCCCGGCGAATTCCTGACACAACGGCAACACACGCGACGCCACAGGGGCCGTCGACTTGTCCGTGGTCTTACAAGTCAGGAGTTACGGTCATGCTCAAGAAACTGGTCATCGGATCGGCGGCCGCGGCGGCGCTCGGCGCATTTGTCTTCGGCCGCGATGTCATCAGCTACGTCACGACGGGGTTTCAATCGGTCCGTGCTGCCGTCAAATCGGAAGTGCCCATCGAATTTGAAATCCAACGGGCCAAGACGATGGTGGACCAGCTCGTCCCGGACATCCGCCAGTGCATGCACGTCATCGCCGAGCAGCAGGTCGACATCGAGCACCTGAACGGGACGCTCGTCAAGAAAGAAGTGGAAATGGCGAAGCAGCGCGACGCCGTGCTGACGCTGCGGGCCGACCTGGGGACCGGCAAGTCGATCTTCGTTTACGCCGGCCGCAACTACCAGGCGAACGATGTGAAGCGCGATCTCGCCACGCGGTTTGAACGGTTCAAGGCCGCGGAAGAGATTCTCGCCGCCGACAAAAAAATTCTGACGGCCCGCGAACAGACGCTGCAGGCCAATCGCGAAAAGCTCGACGGCATGTTGCAGGCGAAGAAGGAACTCGAAGTCAAGCTGGAGCAGCTTACGGCCCGGCTGCAGACGCTGCGCGCTGCCGAGACCGTCAGCACGCTGGCCATCGATGATTCCAACCTGAGCCACGCCCGGACGCTGATCGGCGAACTGAACAAGCAGCTCGACATCAAGGAGAAGATTCTCGATGCCGAAGGCAAGTTCAGCGGCCTGATCCCGGTGGAAACGACGTCGACGCCCGCTGTCCCGGACGACATCGGCCAGCAGGTCGACGCCTATTTTCAGGGAGCTGACAGCCCGGCCGACGCAGGTCTTGCGGCGAAGTAGCGAACAGAACGAAGCGGTCAAAGCCCGGCGATGGCATCGCCGGGTTTCGCCGTCGCCGACGGCGGGCTTTGCGGACACAGATGATCCGCTCCCGCACGCAACACGTTACACTGGAACGACTGCGATCCGATTCCCATACCTGTGATGCTCCGCCCCGGAACTCCTCCGATGAAATTCACCTATGCGACCGATGCGAAGCCGGTCGACGGATTCACGATCCGTCGCGGCATCCATCGCGGCGGGTTCGGGGAGGTCTATTACGCGGTCAGCGACGCCGGCAAGGAAGTCGCTCTCAAACTGCTGACGCACGATCTCGATACCGAACTCCGCGGCATCCGGCAGTGTCTAAACCTCAAACATCCGAATCTGATCACGATTTTTGATGTCCGCACCGACAGCGACGGCGACTGCTGGGTCGTGATGGAATACGTCAACGGCTCGAACCTCGAAGAAGTCTTGACGGCGTTCCCCAACGGCTTGCCGTCTCGCGAAGTTCACGACTGGATGCAGGGCATCGTCGCCGGCGTGGAATATCTCCACGATCGCGGCCTGATTCATCGCGATCTGAAGCCCGCCAACATCTACCGCGAAAACGGCGTCGTCAAAATCGGCGACGTCGGCCTGTCGAAGCGATTCGACGGCACCCGGCATCAGCACACCGAAAGCATCGGCACCGTCTACTACATGGCCCCCGAAATCACGCACGGCCAATACGGCCCCGCGGTCGATGTCTACAGCCTCGGCATCATTCTGTACGAACTCCTCACCGGCCGGCTGCCGTTCAATGGCGAATCGTCCGGCGAGATTCTGATGAAACAGCTCTCTGCCGCGCCGGACTTGTCCATCGTCCCGCCGAATCTGCGACACGTCTTGGCAAGGGCGCTGGAGAAAGACCCGCAGAAACGAATTCCGTCGGCCCGACAATTGTGGAACGAATTCGAACAGGCCCAGTCGCCGACGACGATTCCCGATTCGCACTTTGTGAACGGCACTCTTAGCGACGCTTCGCAGAAGCGTTCTTCTCCCGTTGATGCGGCCCGGAGGGATACAGACAAGTCCCGCGATACCGGCCCGCAGCGAGTGCCGGGGGCTCAGCCGGCGTCAGGCACAACAAGCGCTGTTTCCAAGAGCCGGCAGATTCCGGTTGCCGCGCCTTATCCTCGTTCCCATGGCCGTTCCGAGGTTCCCAAAAAGAATCATCGGGGTGTCATTCTGGGACTTGCCATCCTTGTGGCCGTGGTGCTGTTCATCCCGTGGCAATCGATGTCGTGGAATGATCGCGGAGAAGCCAGTGGTCTGCTCGCATTTTACGGCGGGTTCCTGCTGCTGATGCTCTGGGCCAGGGAACAGTGGCGGCCGGTTGATGAGCCGGCGACCCAGTTCATTCATCAGCCGAGTCCCGCGGCCCGTGCGAATGCCGATTGGGCAGGAAGGCTGGCGATCGCGGCACTGGCCGGCGGCGTCTTTTCGCTCGTTCCCTATTTCGCAGCGCCTGGCTTCCTGATCATGTCGGGCATGATCCGTCATTCCGACCCGATCAGTCCTCCGGCACATTGGACGCTCTTTGTGACTGCGGCCACGATTCTTGGAGCATGGGCCGTGGTCGCCGGCGCGTGGCTGACCGAAAAGTTCGCCTGGGCCGCACGGCATCCGCGCTTCGCCTACGCCGGTATCGGACTGGGCCTGGCGTCTGCCGTGTATGGACTGCAAGAGTATCTGCTCATGCTGCCGCCGCCGCAGTTACGCGATGATCCCGCGACGGCACTGTTTTCTCGGCTGGGGGCCAATCCTCTGCTGGACGGGAATATGCCGACAGGGTTCGGATACGCCGTCTTCTCCAGCGGCGTTTTCTTCTGGCTGAGCAAGCGATTCTGTCGCATGCAGGATCCGCGGCGATCGGTCCGTTGGAAAATCTGGCCTGTCGTCGTGGCGGTGACCGTCGCCTGGCTGTGGTCGTGCCTCTTTGCGTTTCCTCAATTACCAGGCATGATCTGGATCGCCGCCATCACGGCCTCAGCACAACTGGCCGCGCCGTGGCAACCGAAACACTTCAGCAAATAACGGAAAAAAATCATGCAAAGCGGTGTCTCGGTTGTTCCCGCCGTTGTCGGTATCCTGATGCTCGTTATTCTGGGCCTGATGTTGGTCGCGAGCGTTGTCGGCACGATCTTGTTCTTCGCCGGCAAAAGGGGATCAGGAGTCCGACGCGTCGGCGGGTCGCTGGCGATGGTTTGCAGTTCGACGCTCGGCCTCTTGATGGTCGCGGGCTTCGTGGCGAGCCTATTGTTGACCAGCGCGAGACAATCACAGGAACAACACGTTCGCGTTCAGAAAGTGGCGGAACTGAAACGCCTCGGCGAGGAATTGCATCGTCAGTCAGGAGAAGCGGATCAAATTGAATTGAAACCTGAGCAGCCGGTGATCATCCGGAGCAACGTCGATGCCGGCTTGCAGCGATTCCCGGAGGATGCAGCGTCTCCGAGTGCGACCGAAGCTGCCAACAGCGGCGCTGGTTCGGTGCCATCGACGACGGCCGCTCAGCCTGTCCAGCGGCCCGCCTGGACGAACATCCCGATGTCGGTTTCCGGCGATGTCACCCACATCATTCTGATCAGCAAGCAATACTCGACGGCGGAAGAAGCGCGACTCGAAGTTGCCGCGGCGGCTTTGAAGCTGTTGGTCGACGACTTTGAAAAAATCTATGGCGTTTCGGCCGAGAACTTGAAGTACCTGCCGGTCGACACGCTGAAGACTACGGCCGTGAAACAGGAACACGTCGAGACGGTCGACCGCGACTTCGGCAACTTCACCGCCCCGATGCACCGCGTCTGGTGGCAGGTGGAACTCTCTCCCATCGTGCGGACCACGCTGCATCCCCTGTGGAAAAGCGGCGTGCAAGAACAACGCGTGCTGATCGTCGGCGGCGGGTTGCTCGCAGCCACGGTCTGCCTCGCGGGAATTTCGCTGTATTCGCATCGAAGACGGCGCGCTCCGGTTCCCGCGGCAGTTCCTTCCAAAGCCGCGGCTGTCGTCCTGGGCGTCGGCGCGTTGACGTTGTTGGCCCAACGCTGTAAACGTTGGTGGCGCGCATAGTTCGCTCACTTCGAGAGCGGCTGAACTGAGAAAATGCCCCCCGGCAAGCGACGGAGGAGCGAAGACGAAATCCATCATGGCTGCCCCCGCCGATGCCGACCTGATTCGCCGGATTCGAGCGCAGGAACCTGACGCCTGGGAAGAGTTGATTGCGCTCTTTGAGCGCCGGCTGCTGGCGTTTGCCGAGCAGCGCCTGGGAGACCGTGCCGGGGCGGAAGACGTCGTGCAGGAGACGTTTCTGGGATTTCTTCGTTCTCTGCCGAATTTCGACGCCGGCACGCCCGTGGAAGCGTTTCTCTTCGCCATCGCTTCGCATAAGTTGAAAGACCTGCTCAGGCAGCGCGGCCGGAGGCCGTTTCTGTCGATGTGGGATCGCGGCAGCGACACCACGAACCAGGAACCCGCGGGACCGGCTCGCAGGGCATCCACTCTGGCCCGCTCGGCAGAGCGCCGCACGGCCGAGGAACGCGTCCTCGAACAGACTTTGCGCGAGCTCGTGCAATCGTGGTACAGCCGCGGCGAAATGGAACGTCTGGCTTGCGCGGAGTTGCTGTTTGTCCTGGGGAAGTCGAACAAAGAGGCCGCCGCAGAGCTGGGGCTCTCGGAACAGGCGGTTGCGAATCACAAGCAGTTCGTGGTCCAGAAGCTGAAAGCGGCTGCCGGCAAGCTCTCCCACGTCGACTGGCAGCGTCTGGGTCTGCCGGATTAAGCGTTCACGCAACAACCGCGAAAAACAGCCGGGTCAGGCTTGGACTCTGCGGGCTTCGTGTAATACCAATCCCAACAATTAACAGCGTGTCAAGATTTCACCAAAGCCCGGCGTTGGCAACGCCGGGACCTATTGGGGGAGTGCTGTCAATTGTTGGGATTGGCCTAATACGGTCCCGAAGACAAAGCTTTCGCCACAACTGGCACTAAAGTCATTCCTGCTCCTGCCTGACAATCTGCGAAATCTGCGGTCAAACTCATGATCGCAGATTTCAACGCGACGCGCGCGTTCCATTATCCGGCCAGCAATTGCTGCTCCAGCGAGCCGATCACGTCTTCAATCGGCCAGAGCGAGGAGGCAACCTGGACGGATGCCTTGGATTTCAGCCATTCCTGCACTTTGCGTTCGGCCGACATCACGGTGCTGTGATTGCGCCCGCCGAAATGCTGGCCGATTTCACTATAAGGGGTCGACGTATGTTTGCGCGCCAGGAACATGGCCAGCATCCGCGGCTGGCTGACCGTGCGGGAGCGGCTGCCCGACTTTAACTCCCCCCCGTTCAAACCGAACAGCGCGCATACTGCCCGTTCAATGTCGGCCAGGCGGATGAATTTCAGGCAGTCTCGTTCCAGATCGCAGAGAATTTCGCGTGCCGCGGAGACGGTGACCTCTTTCCGCGTCATTTCGCCGTAAGTTTGCAGGCAGTTCAGAGCCCCTTCCAGTTCGCGGACATTCGCCTGGAACCGCTGGGCGATGTAGTCGAACACGTCGGGGGCATAGACCACTTTGCTGCGGGCGGCTTTCGCGGCGACGATCCGCCTTCGGGCTTCCCGGTCCGGAGCCTCCAGCCGGCAGACCATGCCTGCGACGATCCGCGTCGTCAATTCCGGGCTGAGCTTGGTCAGCAAGCGCGGATGGCGATCTCCGGTCAGCACGACGGGCCGGCCGTGATCGATCAAGTCGGCGGCGGTGTGCAGGAATTCTTCCTGGATGACGCGTTTTCCTTCGAAGAAATCGATGTCATCGATCAGCAGCACATCCGCCGAACGGAATTTCTGGCGAAAACTCGGCAAGCTGTGTTCGCGCAGGGCCTGCGTGAAATAGTTTCCGAATGCCTCGGCCGTGAGCAAGACGATATTCTGCCGCCAGGCCTCTTTGCGAAGTTCGCGGCAGATGCCTTCCAGGAGATGGGTCTTGCCGATCCCCACGCTGCCGTAGAGATACAGGGGATTGAACGGCGCCTGATCGCCCACGATCTGCCGGGCGGCCGCCAGGGGGAGTTGATTGACGTCCACGGCGATGAAATCGTTCAAATCCGCCAGGCGACGGACTTTTTGCGATCGTGAAGCAGCCGTCTCTGGCGCACGAACGACTTCCCTTCTTCCGAGCGCCGCTCCCGAGGGCGATGCATCCGCCGGGGACGTCTGCGAACTCGGCAACGGGGAGCGCAGCAGGCCGTCTTCCGACGGCGTATTTCGTTCGGCGGTGAGGCCGGTCCCGACGGGCGGCGTCATTGCGCCCACCGACAATTGTGCGTCGACCTCGAACACCACCTGGGCGGAGGGGCCGAGCACGGCCTGAGCCGCCTCCGCCATCACATTGCGGAATTGCTTCTGCATCCAATTCAGCAGAAACGGGCTGCCCACGCCGACGATCAACCGCTCGGCGACGATGGTCAGCCAGATTTCTTTTTCGCACCACAACTGGTAGCGCCGCGTTCCCAGCCGCTCCAGTAATTCCGCCCGGATGCGCGCCACGGCGTCGGAATCGTCCGGAGGAAGCGTTCGTTCGGCGGGCGTCATGCCGGGTTGCATCTTGCCACCCTTTCTCCAGAGACGAATCAACCCCTGATTGCGCTGGCGGGTTGCCCCAAGGCCGACACAATCTCCATGCCCGCTTGATGAAAAATCGAGCGGATGAGTGATTCGTCAAATTCAGTTGTCAGTTCGGTAATGACCGACGGGGGAGGAATGATCCTATCTCGCGGCGGCCCGGAGTCGATGTCTCAAGCGGGACTGATCCTACTGCGAACCGCGCGAGAGTCAAACCATTTCGGTTCACAATTTCTTTCGAAAATGTTCATGAACCGATGCGCGCGTCGAAACTCGGTATCACGACGCCAGTTGGCGAAAATCGACGTCGAGAACTTGACAGGAAATTGACAGCGCGAACTGTGCGGGGCGTGTGGATTACTTGCGTGCCGAAATTTGTGGAAACCTCAGCCAGGCCACTCGCCTCGCCACTTCCTGAAAACTAAATTCCGCGTAAAGGCCGTTCGCGAAATTGTTTCCGGCATCAACCGCCAGAAACATCACCGCGCGGTTCCACGATTGCGCCAGCGCAAGCGCGTCGCCGATCAGCCGGCGCCCAAAGCCCTCGCCGCGGAATTCCGGAGCCACGCCGAAATAGACCAACTCCACCGCATCCTGATCCGGATGTTCGTTCAACAACAGCACGGCCGCATCTCGGCCGTCAGCACGATAGAGCCGCCAACCCCTGGGATGAAACACGCCGGACAGCCGATGCCCGGCAATCGCCTCGGTTCCGGTGCGCTGTCCGTTGAGTAAGGGGCAATCGAGACTGTCGACATAGGTCTGTTCAATGAGCGTCTCAAAACGCGCGAGATTGCGCCGTTCGTCAAACTCTTCCGCCGAGACGTTCCCCGGCAGCTCGGCCCGGGGCCAGGGTTCTCCCAGCGAGCGGGCCAGAAAATACAATTCGGCGCCGATTTCAAATCCATACTCCGAGAGCAGCCCGGCCTCGTTGACTTCGTCGGGCGACAGAAGACTCTGGCCAAATTTCACGGCCGGCTGCTCCAATTCCCGGCAGACGACGGCCATTAGCGCGTGCGGGATGGATTCTGAATCCTCAGATTCTGTGATGACCGGCGGCCAGACCAGGCTCACGCCGTCCGGTTGAGACATCACCAGCGTCGCACCGACCGGCCGGCCATGGCGTTCCGCCAGCCACAATCCTGCGAGATTCAACGCCCCCCGTTGGACCGACAGCAGGGCATCCTGCAAGCGGGCCTCTTGTTCGTCCACGGGAAAGCGGGAAAACAGAATCCGCAGCGCGGCCACCTGCCGGCCTGCGTCCGCGCGGAGAATCTGCAGGGCGTGGTCCGTCACAAATCGGTCCGTTCGATCAGTGGTGAAGGACGAGGGGTTTGTTGTAAGTTGTTCACAACTCGACAGCCCCGACCGTCGGGGCTGTCGTCAACCATAACGTACAACAACCAACTCTTCACCACCGATCACGTCAGAAAGCCCCGGCATCATGCCCGAACGGATCCTCAGCATCTCCGGATTGCGCGGCGTCATCGGCGACGGCCTCGATCCCGAATACGTCACCCGGTTTGCCGCGTCCTTCGGCGCCCTGTGCGCCGGAGGTTCGGTTGTCTTGTCGCGCGACGGCCGCTCCACAGGCGAGATGCTCAGGCACGCCGTCCTAAGCGGACTCCTGGCGACCGGTTGCAAGGTGATCGACTTGGGAATCGCCTCGACGCCCACCTGCGGTGTCCTGGTCAAGCATCTCAAGGCGACGGGTGGACTCCAACTCACCGCCAGTCATAACCCCATTGAATGGAACGGCCTGAAACCGTTCGCCCCGATCGGCGGCGTGTTTGATGCAGCGCTCGGCCAGAAACTGCTGGCTCAATTGGACCGGCCCGTGGCGTATCAGCCGTGGAACAAGCTGGGCACAGTCGAAATGTTTGCCGATCCGGGGGCCGTACACCTCGAAAAAATCTTGCCGTTGGTCGATGTCGCGGCGATTCGCGGCCGGAAATTTAAAGTCGTGTTGGACGTCAATCATGGCTCCGGGGCTCTGCTGGGGCCGGTGCTGCTGGAGGCGCTTGGCTGCGAGGTGCAAGTTCTCGGCGGCATTCCCGATGGACGCTTCGAACATCCCGCGGAACCGCTCAAAGAAAATCTGACGGGATTGTGCGACGCCGTTCAAAGCTGGGGGGCCGATGTCGGTTTCGCCGAGGACCCCGATGCCGACCGATTGGCGATCGTTGACAACACGGGCCGCTATATCGGCGAGGAGCTTACTCTGGCCTTGTGCGTGGAGCATGTCCTTTCACGCAGCAAAGGACCGGTCGTGGTGAACGGCTCGACCAGCCGGGTGACGGCCGATCTCGCGGCGAAATACGGCTGCCCGTTTCATCGCTCGCATGTCGGCGAGGCAAACGTCGTCTCTAAAATGCGCGAGGTCGACGCGCTGATCGGCGGTGAAGGCAACGGCGGCATCATCGAGCCGAAGGTCGGATATGTCCGCGACAGTTTCGTCGGCATGGCGTATGTGCTGGACGGACTCGTCCGGAGGAAAACGCCGCTGGCTGATTGGGTCGACTCCTTGCCCCGGTACGTCATCGTCAAGGACAAGCTGCATTGCCCGCGCGACCGGGTGACAGCCGCGTGCGCGGCGCTGTCGGCTGCGTATTCCACCGCCTCGGCCACGGAAGGAGACGGCCTCCGGCTCGATTGGCCCGATCGCTGGGTGCAGGTTCGGGCCAGCAATACCGAACCGATCATCCGCATCATCGCCGAAGCGCCCGATTCCGAAACGGCCCGTTCCTTGTGCGTTGCGGCAAAACAGATCGTCACCGATGCCGCGGGATGACGCCTCCGCGGCGGCAACCAACCTCCTTCCTGAGGGCGCATCCGCTGATCGGTGGTCTGATGGGATGTCCCTATTGATCTCAGTCCGGGCTGAAGACGACATCTCACGTTTCTGGAGATCGACAGGCTTTCAGACCACCAGCCAGCGGATGCGTGACTTCTTCCAGACGATCGGGGCTGTCTGCTGGAGGCCACGCACGCGAGGGGATATACTGCTTGCGAACAAACTCAATGTCTCCGAAAAGGAATCTGTCCGATGAGTATGGCGATCGCCGGGGTACATGCCCGGGAAATTCTTGACAGCCGCGGCAACCCCACGGTCGAAGTGGAAGTGGAACTGGAAGACGGCACGCTCGGCCGCGCCGCCGTCCCCAGCGGCGCCAGCACCGGGGCGCATGAAGCTTGCGAACTTCGCGACGCGACCGATAAGAAACGCTACCTGGGCAAGGGTGTGCAGACCGCAGTCCAGAACGTCATCGAACATCTGGCCGATGCGCTGATCGGTCTGAACGTCTCTGACCAGGGGACCATCGATCGGACGATGATCGACCTCGACGGGACGCCGAATAAGTCCCGCCTCGGGGCGAACGCCATTCTGGCCTGCTCGCTGGCGTGTGCGCACGCCGGGGCCAGGGTCAGTTATTTGCCGCTGTTCCGGTATCTAGGGGGCGTCGGGGCGAACACGCTGCCGGTCCCGTTGATGAACATCATCAACGGCGGAGCCCATGCGGACAACGGCCTCGACATGCAGGAGTTCATGATCGTCCCGGTCGGGTTCGATTCGTTCAGTGCCGGTTTGCGCGCCGGCGTGGAGACGTTTCATCACCTGAAGAAAGTGCTGCACGACAAGAAAATGAGCACGGCCGTCGGCGATGAAGGGGGCTTTGCTCCCGACCTGAAGACGAACGAGGAAGCCATCCAGCTCATTCTGCAGGCGATCGAAAAGGCCGGTTACACGCCAGGGACGGAAATCAAGATCGCGCTCGACTGTGCGTCAACGGAGTATTTCGACGCCAAGACCAATCAGTATGATTTTGAAGGGAAGAAGATTTCGCAGCAGGCGATGGTCGACGTGCTCGCAGGCTGGGTGGAGAAGTATCCGATCTGTTCCATCGAAGACGGCTGCTCGGAAGACGATTGGGACGGCTGGAAGAAGCTGACCGACGCCGTCGGGACGAAGTGCCAGTTGGTCGGCGATGATCTGTTCGTCACCAACACCCGCCGGTTGCGAGAGGGAATCGCCAAGGGGATCGCGAACAGCATCCTCGTGAAAGTGAACCAGATCGGCACGCTGACCGAGACGATCGACGCCGTGCAGACCGCGTATCGCAACGGCTACACGGCCATCATGAGCCACCGCTCGGGCGAAACGGAAGACACTACCATCGCCGATCTCGCCGTGGCGCTGAACACGGGACAGATCAAGACCGGTTCGGCCAGCCGGACGGACCGCATCTGCAAATACAACCAGTTGCTGCGGATCGAAGAAATCCTTGGCAGCGACGCCCGGTACGGCGGGACGCTGTAACTTCCCCGACCGCGATATTCGATCACTCCGACAGCCGAGGGGCCGAAAACCTCTCGGCTGTTGTGTTTTAATTGAAGTCGGACGGCCCAATCGGATGAGAGAACACAACACAGCCCCGGGATGATCCCGTCGACGCCGTCGGCGGGCTTCGGGATGGAAAGGCGTCTCTCAGAAATCCCTATGACGACTCAGGCCGCTCCCCGATCGCCGTCCGCCGAACCCCTGTCCGGGATTGCGGTCTCGGTCGCATTCTGGCTGGCGTTGCTCTCCGCGGTGGGCGTATTTGCCGGGGTCTCGCTGTCGCCCAAGTTGGCCGTCTATCTGGCATTGGAAGATCAGCATCGATCGCAACAGCAGGAATTGATGAAGCTGGAACACCAGCACGCGGAACTGGAGCGGGTCATCGCGGCGCTCAAGGATGACCCGCAGTTCGCCGCGGAGTTGACCCGGCTGGAATTTGACGCCGTGCGTCCCGGCGAAGAAATTCTCAGCGTCGATTCTTCGTTGACGTTCAACCCCAACGCCGTGGCCCGGGGTTCGTTGCCATCGGCCGTCACACGCTCTCCGTGGCGTCCGTGGGTGGCGATTCTCGCCTACAATCAACGTCTGCGCACGGTGCTGTTCGTGACGGCCGCGGGGTTGGTGCTTTTCGCTTTCGGCTGGCTGCAGGACAACTCATCCGCCGAACGTCCCGCGTGAATTTCGCGGCAGAGATTCAACGGACCGCCCCGAAAGAACCTCTGAAGCGGATCTGCTCACGCGGACGCGGCGGAAACGGGCTTCTCGGTTCGAGTGCGCATCGGTAGATTACGGGGAACACGGGCTTTCACCGGGAAGCCGCCGGACGTTGCGTGGACCACCCAGTCAGGAGTGTATCTCATGAGAATCATCGGATTGTTCTGCACAGTCACGGCGGCATGCGTTCTGGCCGTTGCTTCGGGCGTGCAGTCTGAAGAGAAGAAGTCGGCCAAGCCCAAGGAACCCACCAGCAATCAACTCCTGATGCGCGACAAGCTGACGCAGATGAATCGGGTCTTGGAAGGACTGACGCTGGATGATTTCCAGCAGGTCGAAGAGAGCGCCAAAACGCTGCGGGCGATCAGTAAAGCGACGGGCTGGCACATCATGGATCAATCGCCGCAGTACAAACGCCTGAGCAAGAATTTTCAGGAACAGGCGGACGATCTGGAACGGCATGCCCGCGAACAGAATGTCGAGGCGGCGACTCTCGATCTGGTGAGAATGAACATTACCTGCACGCATTGCCATCAGCACATGCGCGAAGAAGCCGTCCGTAAGAAGTGAGCCGCCGGGTCATTCCTGCGTCGGCGGGATTTCAATTCTTCGGCCCGCGCGGTAGAGCCCCCAGCCCAACAGCAGCGTCAACGCGATGATGCCAGCGAACAACACGCGGGTGTCGTTCCAGGCTTGCCAGGGCAGAGCGCGCTCGATGACGTTGTTCTCCACGGCCGGATCACTCCAATCCGCCTGAACTGCCGTCTGATGTTGTCCCAAGGCCGCTTCGAGCGCCGCGGTGTCGTAGCGTCCGGCCTTTGCCGTCACGGAACCGTAGTCGAGAATGAGCGACCGCTCCCCGGGTGTCGCCAGGCACAGAAGCTCGTACTTCGGGCCTGTCAGTTCCATGCCCGAGAATCGAAGCGGCGGGCTGTCTCGGTTTTCAACGATCACCCGATACTTCCGAGCGCGCGTCTCCGGAATGGAGAGCGTCGTTTCGTCGACGGCGATCGTGCCGACGGAAAACTTCGTCAATTGGCCGCTGGCCAGGAGATGCCAAGCCGGTTTGCCGTTCGGATCGTCCCGTTCGACTTCCACCGAGGCTGCCCGGCTGAAATTGTCCTCTCGAACATGCAGCTTGAGATCCGTGACCGGCTCGCGCGAACTGCTCAGCGAGAGAATGGTCTGCTGCTCTTGCTCGCGTTGCTCATCCAGGCTAAATTTCCCGGCGAATCGGCCCACGTGACGTTTCGTGCCGACCTGGCTTTCGTCGCGGTAAAACTCGATCCGGTCGATGCGGAACGGCCTTCGAGTGATGGCGGTCGTTTCGGTCCGGTCGGTTTCCTTGCCGCCTTGAATTCGCTTTTGAAGTTCCAGAAGCTGCGATTCCTGCGACGCCGTGATGTCCTGGATAACGAGGCGATAGCGCCGCAGTTTGCCGGCGGCGAACGGCACCAGCACATTGCGGGCGTCCACATAACGGGAGTAATCGAAGATCAGCCGCGTCGGTCCCGGGGCGGTCCACGTTTCGCCGTCTTCCGAAAATTGAATGAGCACCTGATGCTCGAAGTCTTTCAAAGGCGTGATGATGCGGACGCCATGCGGGATCAGTTCGTCATCGTGCAATCCCAGTTCGACTTGCAGGCCGGTTTCGTCGTCAACCGTAGCGGACTTCATTTCTGCCGGCCAGTAGCGGCGAAATTTCTCAGTCGTCACTTCCTGTGATGGGCGAATGAGAAACGCGACCGGTTCCCCCTTCGCATTGCGCAGCCGCACATCCGGCCAGCCCTCGCGCGTATGACTATAGAAATGGGAATCGAGCGTCATCGAAACCGGTGTCGTGGTGGTCAGCTCCGGCAACGTGATGGCGTGAGACCAGCGGTATTCCGGCGGCTCCTCGGCGGCGGAATTCGCCGTCAGCAAGCCCAGGGCAATCCAACCAGCGAAGGTGTAACGCATCAGACCGGCTCCTGCGGGGATGCTGCGGCAGTCACGGCAAACGTTTCACGATATTTCAGATAGATAAACGACCCGGCGAGGACCATCACTCCCAGGATGATAAACGCAATGATCCGGTAAAACGAATCGAGCGTGGCGAGATCGCGAAAGAAGACCTTGCCGATCACGATGGCGAACAACGTCAACCCGGCATAACGCAAAGGGCGTTCATTCCGCCAGATGCCCCGCAAGAGCCAACTGAAGGCGAAGACCGACCACAGAATCGACACGCCGCCGGCTCTCAGTCCGGGCATCGAGATGAAGAAAAACGTGTTGAGTTCCAGCGTAAGGAACACAAAGAGCGTCCCCATGCCGAGAACGGCGAAGATCGTCGCGGCGTCGACATCCCGTTCCGTTCCGGCCGTGCAAGCATAAGCGATCGCGAAGAAGACGATGATCGCACCGAAATCGAGCAGACGCAGGCCGGCGTCATGGAAAGAGTACTGTTCGCCCGCGTAGAGCATCTGCTCTGTCAGCGACCAGGCCGGCAAGTCCACGGCAAACAGTTTCAGCAGCACGACGGCCATACCGACGGCGACCAGCGTCAGCAGCACACGGCTGTTGCGGGCGACGGCCTCCCAAAGCAGCATTCCGCAAAGAACCAGCCACAGCAGCGTCAGCATCGGCAGCTTGAGCGGAGCATACGTGAAGCCGATCGTGCGGTTGACTTCCAGGTGCAAATAAAGAAACAGCATCCCGACCGCCATGCCGACGATGGCCCGGTGCGCCCAATTCGTTGGCACAAATTCCGGCAGGTCGTTTTCAGGCGTCACCGCGGCGGACTCGGTCTTCTGCCAGCCCAGCAGCAGCCGATGCGCGCCCGCCAGCGACAGCACCGGCACGCCGAACATCACGATCCGCTCCACCAATCGCGGCCAGTAATCGGCCCACGTCTGAACGACTCTCAACGGCGACAAGAACTGGCCCGGCAGATCGATCAGTCCAAAGCGGAACAGGACGATGCCGTACAGCACAAAGCTGACGTATTTCAGCGTATGGCTGCCGAGCTGCCGGGCGATCCACAGCAGCACCAGCGCCTGCAGCGCCCAACTGACGGTGATCCACTGCGGCGACAAGACGAGAGGCACGGTGACGATCACGAAGAACGATGCCAGCCCCAGGAAGCTGACCAGTAGTTCTCGGTCGACGATCTTGCGCATCAGGAAGTAATAGACGTGAAGCGTGTAGAACAGGGCCAGCCCCAAGGTCACCGCGGCGGCCCATTCTTTGCTGTACGCCTGCGAGACCAGCCGGTAGCTTTCGCCAAAGTAGACGAAGGCGTTGATCAAGAGTGCGGCGAGATCGAACAGGTTCGACGGCACGCGATTCACCAGCTTGTAGAGAAACGTCATTGTCGAAAACAGCACAAAGAACGCCGTGAGGAACGGGATCACGTGCCAGAATTCATCCGGGCCGTAGTCCTGCATGGCCGCAAAATACAACAGGTAGGTGCAGGCGAAACTGAGGAGATTGACGAGCGGCCAGTTCTTCCAGTAACAGACGCCCAGCACGCCGACGCCCAAGATCAGCATGTAGCCGTACAACCCGACGAAATCGACGCCGCCGGTCGCCAGCATCAACGGAGTCCCGTAACCGCCGAGAATCCCCAGCACGGCGATCAGCATCGAGTTGAACCTTACCGAAATCCCCCCGGCAAGCACCGTGACCAGTCCCATCAGTGCGAACGCGGAAATCGGTTCGACCAACTGGTAAAAGTTTCGGGCGGCGAAGACGCTGAAGTACAGCATCGCCAGCCCGCCTCCCATCAGGCCCTGCCCGAAGACGTGATAGCGGCCGCCCAAGAGCCTCGTGCCGGCGGTCAACAGTCCCAGTCCGGCGAGAGCGGCCATCGCCACGCGCGCCGCGGGCGCGATGAGATTTCTGTCGAACGAATACTTCAGAAAGAACCCGACGCCGACCACGAGGATCAGAATCCCCAGCCGCAGCAGCCACTGGCTGGCGATGGCATACTCCATCGAAACGCCGGCCGGGAGATACTCTTCCCCGACGATGATCCAGTTCCAGATCTTCTGCAGAGTCTCTTTCGCCGCGGTCTCGAATTTGCTGGGCGTTCGTTCGGGGGGCGGCGCGTAGCGTTCGCGGTCGGAAAACAATTCGGTGATCGGCGTCGGACGCGACGACGGGGAAACCGGTTTCGACAACGGAACCTGTGCCGCGGGCTCTTCCTCAAACACCAGTTCGCTGGGCGGTTCCGGGACGGCGCGCGGTGCAGCCGGCATGGGGCGGTACGACGGCTTCGGCGCAACGTCTTCGTGAACGTCCGGCGGCCGCGGTTCGGGCCGCGCGGGAGGTCCCGACTCCTCCGGCTTGACGGCCGGCGTTGTCCGCTGCCTGGTCAATTCCTTCTGCAGATCGCGGACTTCCTTGCGGAGCGCCTTGAAGCTTTCCTCCTGCTCCCGGCGCATGTTCCCGAGCAAAACAAACCCGTACACCGGCAGTCCCACCAGCGCGGCCAGCAACAGCATCGAGATACAGACGAATTCCGGCATGGAATATTCCCAATGCGATCACGAAGCAGTTGCACACGTTCCTTTATGGCGATATTCCCGCGCCGACAGCACTCCGATTCCCGTGTTTTTCGGAAAATCGTCGAAAAATTGCGCCGCGAAGAACGCGGAGCGAAACGGCCGAGAGATGCCCTCGCGAACCGCGGCGGCACGTCACGGTTTCGTATCGATCCTGGCCTTCGCGATCACGAATTCGAGAAGCTGTTTCGCATCGTCGTAGTTCGTTGCATGACCGCCGGATTCGCGAAAATTCAGGAGGACGGGCCGCTTCAACGCTTCCAGCACTTGGGCGAGCCGGACCACGCTGTCCGGAGGGACGAGCTTGTCCTGTCCGCCGGCCGAGATGCCGACCGGCATCGTGAACTTCTCCGGCCAGTATTCCGCGCTGCGCTTCTTGTATTCCAACAGTTTCTCAGCCTTGGCGCCCCCGAATGATTCTCCAATTGCGTCTTGAAACAACTGATACTCCAGGTGATTTGCCGTTCCATTCATCGATGCGACGCCGGCGATCAATTCGGGATGCAGCGCTGCAAACGTCAGGCACGCCGATCCGCCCATCGAGCCTCCACACAGGAACACGCGCTGCACGCGGTGCGCCTTCTTCATGTCCGAGATGATCTGCACGACGTCGGCTTCCGCTTTCGGCCCCATCCACGATGTTTTCGCACGGTAATCCGGCGAGACATAAATCATGCGATGGGCCGCGGCGACATCCCGTGCCGCCCGGCATTCGTCCCGATCGTCTTTTACGAACTGCCAGCGGTCGGACCCGTGGCCGTGCAAGGCAATCAGCACATCATGGAGGGCATCGGCCTGAAACTTCGCGGGCAGCACGACAACGTACTTTTGTTCGCTGCCGTCGACCTCAGCCCGAAACGTCACGTCGGTCGGTCGGCCGGTTTCTTCTTCCGCGAAAATCCTCGCGGCGGATCCCAGACCGATCCCGAGGACAATCATCGCCAGAAGTCGCGCGATCATGAGACAATGTTTTCTGCGAAGGAGAATGGAACTCGCCGCTAACGCCTGGCCCGAGCGAGGTCGGCCAGCATCGGCGCGGCGAGGGCCGTCCAGCCGGTTTGATGGCTGGCCCCTAAACCGCGGCCCGTGTCGCCGTGGAAGTATTCGTAGAACAGCATGAGTTCCTTCCAGTGGGGATCGTTGGCGTACATTGCCTCGTCGCCGTGGCACGGCCGCCGGCCTTGGCCATCGGCGAGAAACAGCGTCACCAGCCGGCGTTCGATTTCGCGGGCGGCCTCCAGCAGCGTGACGTGTTTTCCGGAACCGACCGGGCACTCCACTTGGAACGATTCGCCATAGAAATGATGATACACTTCCAGCGATTCCATCAGCAGGAAGTTGACCGGAAACCAGATCGGACCCCGCCAGTTGGAATTCCCGCCAAACAGCCAGGTGTTGGACTCCCCGGGCACATAATCGACGCGGTGCTCCTCGCCGCCGGCGTGCAGCACGAACGGACTTTTCTCGTGCACCTTGGAGAGCGAGCGAATCCCGAACGGCGAGAGAAATTCTCGCTCGTCCAAAATGTAACGCAACATCCGCCGCAGACGTTCGCGGGTCGGAATGGCCAGCAGCCGGCGTTCGGCCCCGGTTCCTTCTCTCGGGCCGCGGTCGCAGTAGGCGATGTGCTGAGCCAGATCCGGGCGATGTTCCAGGAACCACTCCATTCGCTTCTTGAATCCCGGCAACTGATCGATCAGCCCCTGGTCGAGAATCTGCACAGCATACAGCGGAATGATGCCGACCATCGACCGGATACGCAGCGGCGTGCTCATCCCATCGGTGTGCAGATGGTCGTAATAAAATCCGTCGAGTTCGTCCCAGAGTCCGGCGCCGTCGAGAGTGTTGATGGCGTCGGCAATGGCGACGAAGTGCTCGAAGAACTTCGAGGCGATGTCTTCATACGACGGGTCTTCAACGGCGAGTTCCAGCGCCATCGCCAGCATGGTGACGCAGTAAAACGCCATCCAGGCGGTGCCGTCGGCCTGTTCGAGATGCCCGCCGGTCGGCAGCGGTTTGGAGCGGTCGAAGATGCCGATGTTATCCAGCCCGAGAAAGCCGCCCGAAAAGAGATGCTTTCCGCGGACATCCTTACGGTTGACCCACCAGGTGAAATTGAGCAGCAGCTTCTGAAAGGTCCGCTTCAGGAATAACCGATCGCGATGATGCTGCGGCCCCGTCATCTTGTAAACGCGCCAGCAAGCCCAGGCGTGCACCGGCGGATTGACGTCGCCCAGCGCGAATTCATATGCCGGGATCTGGCCATTCGGGTGCATGTACCATTCACGAAGGAAGAGCAGAAGTTGGTCCTTGGCAAATTACGGATCAAGCCGGGCAAACGGAATCATG
>CAYMAO010000013.1:0-127165 GCA_964388415.1 uncultured Planctomycetaceae bacterium
AAAGCGCTCGACCGCACCCTACGGCTTGCCGTGTTTCAAAAAGGCGTTGGCCGTGTTGGGTTACGAGGCGGCGGGCTTGGACGGCGCGGCGGAAATCGCGAGTTCCAGTTCGGTCAGCATCTGGTCGAGGCGAAACGGCTTGTATAACGCCGATTTCAGCCCTGCCTGCCGGGCTTTCACGATGGAGTGCCCCGGATCATAGCCGAACCCCGTCATCAGAATCACGGGAAGATGCTCGTGAATGTTCCGTAGTTGAACGAAGCAGTCATAGCCCGTCATGTCGGGCAGCCGAATGTCGACGAGCGCCACGTCATAATGGAACGACCGGGCCATCAGCAGCGCCTCTTCGCCGTTCTGGACCGTTTCCACTTCGCAGCCGATCTGCCCCAGCGCCGCATGGGCGTGATCGCGGACGGACTGGTCGTTATCGACGACGAGAATCCGCTTGGAGCGGAGCAGCGGATGCAGCGTTCGTGCCGTCACGGCCCCGTGCGGTGAAGCGGGCGTCAGCGCTTCGCCCACGTTCTGGATCAGCGTTTTGATGTTCCGCGTGTGCTTGCGCACTTTCTGCAGCCGCTCGCACACCGCCGGATCATGGCCGATGTACCGGTCGAGAATCCAGGCCGTGTCGTTGAGAATTTCATCGACTGGCCGAACCACCTCGCTGAAGATCATCCCCGCGCTCTTCGTGGCCGCCGTGATCTTCTCGACTTCCAGCAGTTCCAGCGTGTGGATCGCCATCGCCACTTCTCGGCCGAATAGCTCCAAAAACCGCAGGTCCTGCTCGGTGAACGCACCGACGCGGTCGCTCTCCACGTTGAACGTGCCGAAGACGTCCGAGTCCAGGATCAGAGGGACGGTGAGCGAACTGCGGGCATTGGGTGCGCCCGGCAGATAGAGCGGATCCTTCGAGGCGTCGTCGCAGAGGTAGCTCACTCCCTTGGCGGCGACGTACCCGGTGACGCCGTTGCCCTGCACGTCGGCGTACAACATCCGCGCGGCGGCTTCCTCCCTCATTCCGACGTTGAGCAGCGGTTCGAGCTGCCGGGTCGACTTGTCCAGCATCCGCACTTCGATGGTTTCAAAATGAAACACGTCCTTGGTGAACTGAATGATCCTCTGCTTGAGCAGCTCGATTCGGTCCGCGACCGAGAGTTGCTGCAGCTCCTCCGCGGTGATCTGGCCCAGTTCCATGCCTGCGGAGTAAATCGCCGTCAGTTTTTGTCGCTCCTGGACTTCGCCGGAAATATCCCGCACGCTGGCCGACAACAGCGCGACGCCGTCTGATCTCACCGGCGAGATCCGCAATTCGAAGTGAAGGCGGTCGCCCACTCGGAAGCGGCGGAGCACCGTCTCCGTGGCGTTCAACGCGGCCGAAAATGTCTCCTGGACCGCACGCAGCTCTTCCGTGCCGCCGAATGCCTCGGAAAATCGAAGTCCGACGACATCTCCCCGGCTGCACAATGCAAGGAATTTGTCGTTGCACCAGCGGATCGAGAGGTCCGCGTCGAGAACGGCCACTCCTTCCGGCAGATGCTTGAAAACGGCCTCCAGCATCCGCAGCCGCGACAGTTCGCCAGCAGGCTCCTCCCCGTCGGTTCCCATGCTCGCGGCCTCCGGGCGATCCGCGTTCACGGATTGCGGCGTCAAATTCACCGGCGGCGGACTGGTTGTCTGGTGTAGAACGGAAGCGCCTTCTTCCGCCGCGACGATCTGGGTTGCCGACATCGCCTGCCTTGACCCTCTCTGCCGATCCCCGACGAACGGTTTTCATTTTCGTGAATCGAGGATTATAAAGTCCCCCCCGTTCAGGAACAATCCCATTTTCACGCCGGCATTTTCTGAAGCGACGGCATCAGCGAGTGACCTGCCACACATGAATCGAGGGAAACCTTTCCCACGCCCCGTTGTTGATGCCGTACATTCGCTTGCTCTTACTGTCGTAGTAGAGCTGCGTCATCTCGGCGGCCTGCAAGGGGACTGTTCCGCCCAGGGTCGCGAGATCTGCCGCGTGTTTGTAGGAAATCGTCTGGATCCCGAGCTTGACGCCCTCCACGACGGCCGCCGTCGGAAGAATGAAGACTTTTAACCGGTACTCTTCGACATGCGTTCCGCGATAGATCGAAACGCTGCTGCACTTTTTATCGGGGTCGACCAGCGAATCGAGGTTGTTTTTGAACTTCACACCCGCCGCCGAAGCGTCATTGTGCGACCCCTGATTTCCGTACCAGCAATACCCGATGCCATAAGCGCCGATGTAAACCAGGGAATCTTCCACGTACGTGCACGAATGAAGCCCGTCCATCTGGCCATACGTCTTCATCGGAATGAACTGGTTGTATTCGTAACTCACCGGAGTCTCTTTGCCTCCCACGTTCATGTTCCCGATGATCCAGGTCGCCTTGTCTTCCGGCTCGCGCGGAAAGTCAGAGTGGGCGAACCCGCGCGGCAAGAGTCTCATCGGCCAGTGAATCAGCCGCTGGCAGTTGAGCTCCGACATCGCAGGGAGCGACAGCGGCGGCTTGGCAAGCGAGACGAGGCCCGTGCCCCACGACTGCCCCTGGGCGGTGGAACCGCGCGCGCCGAACGCCGCGAACTGGCGGCCGCCGGTCTTGCTCCGCAGGTCGGCAGGCATCTCGAACAGCATCCCTTTGACGGTGTCGCTGTGAACCTTCTCCGGGACCTTCCACGGACCGAAGGTCTTGTGAGTGCCATCCCGGTTGAGTTTCACAAACGCCAGGCAGGGGAGATTCTCGCTGCGGGCGTAAAAACTGCCGTAGTTGACCCACAGCCCTCCCTGTTCGGCATCCCACAGCAGGCCCCGCATCGAGACGAGTTCTCTGCCGGTGATGCGGAGAATGTCTTTCGGATTCAGCTCTCCCCAGTCCTTGACGAGGGTGCATTTCTCCGAAGAGTCCAACGTGTCCGGCAGTTGGAATTCGAAGAGCCGGAACGGATCGAGCCCCCCTCGGCTGATGGAGAAGAACGTGCCGGTCTCGGGGCGGTACGCCAACCCATTTGCGGCGATGCCGACGTCATGGATTTCCGCTCGCCCAAGATAGGTGAAGTCGCCGGGCGCCAACGATTCGCCTCCCGCCAGCGCGACGCTGCACAAACAGACCGGCACCAGACGCAGGAGATTCATGTTCGATGGCCCCCAACGGAATCACGGACCATCCCCGGCCGCCCGGGCCAGTCTGCAATGTGCAGTCCGTACCAATTCATCATTCCTCTACAGCCGAGATTCGTCCAGCGAGCCGGTGTGGAACCACGGCTGACGGGCTTGCCAGAAGAATCTTCGCAAAGCCCGGCGTCGGCGACGCCGGGTTCACGGCGATTTCGCCGTCTCGTCGACGGGATACACCTTCCGTCCGCCAACGTAAGTCGCCGACACGGTGATGTCCTGGATCTCTTCCACGGGGCATTCCAGGATGTCCGAGTTCAGGATCACGAAATCGGCGAGCTTGCCCGGTTCCAGCGACCCTTTGTGATCTTCTTCAAACGTCAGAAAGGCGTTCTGCGTGGTGTAAAGCCGGAGCGCTTCTTCTCGGGTGATGCTCTGCTCCGGATGGAACCGATGATCGAGCCGGCGCGGCTGCCTGGTGATGGCGATCCACATTCCGAGAAACGGATTGTAGGGGTTGACGGACCGCTTGCCGCCGATCTTCTGCATATGGTCCGACCCGCCGCCGACGATCACGCCTTGGTCGAATAAGGTTCGATAGGGTTGGAAATACGCGAGCCGGTCTGCACCGAACTGCTTCTCCAGCGTTGCCCCATCAAGCCACAGCCAGGCGGGCTGCAAGTCGGCAACGACACCGATGCGCCGCATCTCGGCAATCGCCTCGGCCGACATGAAGTTGCAATGCGTGATGCACGGCCGCCGGCTTTTCACGGGAAGCGTTTTGTCAATCGCGGCATAGGCCTCGATCAAGGCATGGACAGCGCCGTCTCCTACCGAATGGGCCGTGAATTGCAGGTCGCGCTCCAGCGCGTACCGGGCCATGCGTTCCAGATGTTCGGCGGGGATAAACCTGAGGCCGCGGTAGTCGGGGTCGCGAATGGAATAAATGTCGCTGACGCCCCACGGCTGCCGCATGTAGGCGCTGCCGGTCAACATGCCGCCGTCGAGAAAGACCTTGACCCCGCGGACCCACAGCCATCGGTCTTCCTTGTGGAGCGGATGATCGGCCGCTTTTTGAATCTGCTTTTCGACGTCTTCGATGGCCGCCTGGCCGTTGACGCCGTAAGAGCAAAACACTCGGCACGTCAATTGGCCCTGGTCGAGCAGGTGCTTGTAGAGCTGGACGGATCCCTCGCCGGCGTTGCGGTCGGCGATGCTGGTCAGGCCGACGGCATTGTAATCGGTGAAAAGTTCCCGAAGCCGTTTGCGGCGTTCGTCTTCTGAAGCCGAGCGCTCGTTGGACTTGGCTTTCACATGGTGGGCGGCGTTGCGCAGGATGCCGGTCGGTTCGCCGTTCTCATCCCGTTCCACGAGGCCGCGGTCTCCTTCCGGCAGCCGAAACTCCTTGTTGATGCCGCTCAGTTCCATGGCCAGCGAGTTGAGCGCACAATCCGGGCCCGTCTGAAATTTCACCGGGTTTTTCGGCGCGGCTTGATCAAGTTCTTTCCTTGTCGGATACCGCTGGTCCCTTAGCCGCGTGATGAAGATCTGGCTGAGCAGAATCCATTCGCCGTCTTCCAATTGCTCGGCCCGGTCGGCGATGTGCTTCAAGACATCGGCAATGGTGTCCATCTCCGGAATCGGATGATCAAACTCGTACAGCGCGGCACCCGACGGATGCACGTGCGAATCGATCAGCCCGGGAATCACGCATTTCCCCAGGGCGTCGAGTTTCAATGTCTCAGGAGCCAGGAACGGCTTCATCGCGTCGTTATCGCCGACGGCGACGATGCGGTCCTTGCGGATCGCCATCGCCGATACGACTCGCGACTGGCGATCCAGCGTGACGAGTTTTGCATTGACAATCACCAGGTCTGCCGGTTCCTCCGACCTTGCCGGCGCCGTAATGCCAAGACTGAGAATGACCAGAAGCAGCCTGCGCATGATGTTCCCTCTTCGGTGAAATCGTGATGTTCGGTAGTATGCCGCGCCGCCGGAAAAACTGCATCCGTCCGAGAGAACGCCGTTTTTCGGTAGGGTGGGTCGAGGGCTTTGGCGAGGCCCACCGATTCGCTGGATTGAAGTCCAAATTGGTGGGCCTCGCGAAGCGATCGACCCACCCTACATCCCCCTTAGATCTGTCGGGCTGCCTTTCGTTCGAGCGCCGGGGAAGGTAGTTTAGTGGCCGGGAAACGAAGGTTGCCCTCATTTCAGGGAGATATTGCGATGCGTGGCTGGCTGATGAGTTGCGTCGTGAGTTGTCTGAGCGCCGGCCTGGCGGCCGCCGGTGAAGCCGATCAGCGGCTTGATATTTACTTCATCGATGTCGAAGGGGGCGCAGCGACGCTGATCGTGACGCCGGCCGGGGAATCTCTGCTGATCGATTCCGGCTATCCCGACTTCGGCGGCCGAGACCGCGATCGCATTCTGAAAGTCGTGCAAGACGTCGCGGGTTTGAAGCAGATAGATCATGCCGTCGTCTCGCATTGGCACCTCGATCATTACGGCAACCACGCGGCGCTGGCAGCCAAGATCAAGATCGGCCAGTTCTGGGACCGCGGCATTCCCGATGTCTTGCAGGAAGATGCGAAATTCGGCGAACGGGCCGCCGCGTATCGAGCCGCCAGCCAGAATCAGTCCAAGACGTTGAAAGTCGGCGATGTGCTGCCGCTCAAGCCCGGGAAGACGCCGCTGTCGATGAAAGTCGTCACGGCGAGCGGCGAGGTGTTGCCCAACGAGGGCGAGCCCAACCCATTTGCCTACCTGCATCGCCCGCAGGCCGACGACCCCACCGACAATGCACGCAGCGTGAGTTCGCTGTTGTCGTTTGGGAAGTTCAAGTTCCTGACCTGCGGCGACCTGACCTGGAACGTGGAAGCCAGGCTGGTGACGCCGAAAAATCCGCTCGGCAAGATCGACCTGTTCATGGTGACGCATCATGGGCTGTCGGTCAGCAATAATCCGGCACTGGTCAGGGCCGTCGATCCGCGCGTCGCCGTGATCTGCAACGGCCCGACCAAGGGGGCAAACCCGGAAACGCTGGCCACGCTGCGTGCGGTGACGTCGCTCCAGGCGTGGTATCAGCTTCATCGTAACGTGCTGTTGGATGAATTTTCGCAGACACCGGCGGCCTTTATCGCCAACGAGGAAGACACGACGGCCTGCCAGGGGGTCTGGATCAAGGCGTCCGTGGAACCGGACGGCGCCGGCTATACGATTCAGATCGGCCCCGAAGGGAAACCGACGCGGTATGCGACGAGATAAGAGACAAGAGGTAAGAGACAAGAGACAAAAGGGAAGCAAGCGAGGGGGTTTTGATTCTCCAATTCGCAATTCGGTGTCATGGGCATTTTGATTGGCATCGATGAAGCGGGACTGGGGCCGAATCTTGGGCCTTATGTGGTGACGGCCACCGCCTGGGAAGTCCCTGGTCCGTTGGCCGAATGCGATCTCTGGCAGGCCTTTGCGGAAGTCATCACATCAGCGCCTTCGCCTGGCGATTCACGGCTGCACATGGGCGATTCCAAAGCCGTTTTTCAGCCGAACAAAGGCCTTGCCGCTCTGGAACGCGGCGTGCTTTGCACGCTGGGGCTATTGCCGGAGGGTTCGTTCCCGACCGACCGTGGCCTGCGGCGATTTCTGTCGCCGGAGAATCACGACCAGATGGCCGATGAACCGTGGTACGCGGATGAGGACCTGAGCCTGCCGACGGCTGTCGATCCCGCGGATGTGCAGACAATGCTCGGCCGCTGGCGCAGGACGCTGGAGTACGCCGGCATCCGCCTGGCTGCCGTGCGGTCGGTGATCGTGGAACCGAACCGGTTCAACACCCTGATGGACATCCACCAGAATAAGGCCGAGGCGTTGTCCAAGGTGAGTCTGAACCTGCTGAAAACAACAGCACAAATGAGCGAGGACGAGCAGGTGCTGGCGTGCTGCGACAAGCACGGCGGCCGGAATCGGTATGACCAGTTGCTTTCAGAATGCTTTGACGACGCCTTCGTACTTCGGGTCAGGGAATCGGCGGAACTGAGCGTCTACCGCCTGGGAACGATGGACGTCCGCTTTCAGCCGCGGGCGGAATCGCAGTTTCCGGTAGCCGTCGCGTCGATGGTCTCGAAGTATCTCCGGGAGCTGGCGATGCAGCGGTTCAATCGCTTCTGGATGCGCCGGATTCCCGGCCTTCGGCCGACGCAGGGCTATCCCGTTGATGCCCGCCGATTCCAAGCAGCGATCGTCCCGGAGCAGCAGCGTCTTGGCATCCCGGCCCAGCAGTTGTGGCGTTGTCGCTAACGAGAGCTGAGACGGGGAATTCCCTCACGTTTTTCGGTGTGGCGTGCGCGGAAATAACGGATGATCCTGCGAACGGCGGTCGGTCTTGAGCCAATCTGGCATTTGTTCAAGATTCGCCAACTCGCACGCATCGTCTGCGGGCGATGTAACAATTCAGCTTGGCACATCTGTCAAAAAAATTCAAATTCTGACGATCTCACGACGGCCACGGACTTTGGAAACGAAGCCGGTTCTGACAATTCGTCGCTCAAAGTTCTCCCAGGGAGTGTGATCATGCCCACGGTGCTCGTGGTCGATGATTCCAAATTCAGCCGCGGCCGCGTGTTGGCCGCATTGACGCCGCTCGGGTACGCCCTCATCGAGGCGGAAGACGGTCAACGGGGATTGCTGGCGTATGATCAGCACGCGCCGGACGTGATTGTGACCGATCTGCTGATGCCCACGCTGGATGGCTTCGGCCTGCTGCGCGGCTTGCAGGAACGGGGTGCACACCGGCCGGTCATTGTCGTGAGTGCCGACATTCAAGCCACCAGCCGGTCGCTTTGCGAGGAATTGGGGGCGTTTTCGTTTCTCAATAAGCCTTTTCAGGCCGCCGAACTCGCTGCAAAAGTGCAACAAGCCCTACAAGCCCCCGTCCTGGTCGGCTGACGTTCGGAATCGGCAACTTCGGCTGAAGTCTCTTCGTGATCAGGTCGATGACCTGTGACGATCCGGTCACTCCCGTTGGATTAATTCCCCATGCAAGCGTGGCGTCTGGATGACGAGACCCGGGATGCGGTGACCGAGCTGATGAACATCGGCGTCGGCCGGGCTGCCTCCGCGTTGAGCGATCTCCTTGGCCAACGGATCGAACTGACGGTCCCGCTGATCCGCATCTGCCAGACCGAAGAGTGCCGCGTTGCCGTCTTTTCCCTCGGTCAACCGCCGGAAACGATCATCACCCAGACGTTCGACGGCCCGATTCGCGGCCGCACGTCGCTGTGTTTCCCGGCGGCCAGCAGCCTCAGCCTGGCCCAGATGCTCGCGGGCGGTTCCGCGGGCGTCCCGGAGGAACTCGACGCCGAACTGAGCGGAATCCTGCTGGAGGTCGGCAATATCGTGCTCAACGGCGTGATGGGCTCGCTGTCGAACGCCATGTTGTCGAATTTGAACTACTCCATCCCGGAATTGCAGACGGCCAATCGCCGCGGCGACCGCATGTTACAAGACGCATTGCGCGACGACGACGTGCTCATTGGCGATGTGAATTTCCGCGTCTCGCAACGGGAAATCGAAGGCACGATCGTGATCGTGTTTGCCGTCGGATCAATCCGCTCGATGGTGGACGCCGTCTTGAGGCCGATGGAGGTGACGTCTCATCAACGGGTTATTTCGTATTGCCGATAGCAGGGTGTTGCCGCGAAGACCAGGCATCATCCGACCGTACCACAGATCACCATCCTGCCATCCTCCACCCTATGACGACCGCACCCCTCGAGCTTGCTGTTGATGAATCTGCCGCGGCTTCCTGGCTCGACCAGTTGCCGCTGGGGCTGTGCATTGTCGACCCCGATCTCAGGGTGTACGCGTGGAATGAGATGCTGGCAGGCTGGACCGGAATCTCCCGGCAGGAAATCATTCTTTCCGATCTGGGCCTGCGCTATCCCAGGCTGCGGCTGCCTCGCTATTTTCCTCGCTTCCGGTCGGTGATGGAAACGGGAACGCCGGCGCTGTTTTCCGCGGCGCTGCATCATCACCTGCTGGACGTGCCGGCACGGAACGGCACATCGGGCGAGCTGATGGTGCAGGAAGTCTGGGTGCGGCGGTTGACCCAGTCTCCTCCCCGGCTGCTGATTTCCCTGCAAGACCGCAGCTCTGAATATCTCCAGCTCTCCAATCTCAGAACGGAACGGAAGGAACTGGTCGCTTTTCGATCGCAACTGGAGCAGGCCAACCAGACGCTGCAAGCCAGCCTGACGATGTATGCCCGCAACAATCAGAAGTTGCAGATGGAGGTTCAGGAACGGACCCAGATTGAACAGGCATTGCGGCAGCAAACTTCGGAAATGATCGCCGCCAAGGACCGCGAAGCCGAGCATGCCCTCTGGCTGGAACATACCGTCCAGGAATTGACCGTCGCCCGCGCGCAGGCGGAAGCCGCCGCGCAAACGAAGACGGAATTCCTGGCGAACATGAGCCATGAAATCCGCACGCCCATGACGGCGATTCTCGGCTATGTCGACTTGCTGCGCGATCCGGAAATCTCCGACGAAGAAAAAGAACAGGCGATTGAAACCGTGCAGCGCAACGGTCATCACCTGCTGGCGATCATTAACGACATTCTCGACATCTCCAAGATCGAAGCCGGCCGGATGACGAAGGAGCTGCTCGTCTGCTCACCGCGGCAGATGATCGACGACACGCTCGGGCTGATGTCGGCCCGTGCTGTCGAAAAGCAGCTCGAACTCCGGGCGGACTACGTCGGGCCGATCCCGGAATCAATCCAGACCGATCCGACACGCGTCCGGCAGATTCTGGTGAACCTGGTCGGCAATGCGCTGAAATTTACCTCGAAGGGCGCGGTCCGGATTGTCACGCAGATGGCCGCCACTCCGGACGGCACGCCGCCCAGGATGCGAATCGACGTCATCGACTCCGGCATCGGCATGTCCGATAAACAAATTCGCAACCTGTTCCAGCCGTTCACCCAGGCCGACATGACGATGACCCGTCAGTATGGCGGCACCGGACTGGGCCTGGCCATTTCCCAGCGCCTGGCGAAAATGCTCGGCGGAGACATTACCGTCTCCAGCGAACCGGGAATCGGAAGTTGCTTCACCGTCACGCTCGATCCGGGCGAAGTCGTCATGGCGTCGACCACGGCTGCAGCGGCGCCCAAGTCCGCCGCTGCCGATGCGGCGCCTGCTTTGGCGCGGCCGCTGGAGAACGCTCATATCCTGATCGTGGACGATGCGCCGGATAACCGCAAGCTGCTGAGTTTTCATGTCAAGAAGTCCGGCGGCACGTTCGACCTGGCGGAGAACGGAGAAATCGCGGTCCAAAAAGTCAGCGCGGCAAAAGACTCGCGGCCGTTTGACGTCGTACTGATGGATATGCAGATGCCGGTGCTCGACGGCTACGGCGCCACCGGGAAATTGCGCAGCATGGGAGACCGCACGCCCATTATCGCGCTCACGGCCCACGCCATGACGGGAGACCGGGACAAGTGCATTCGCGCCGGCTGCGACGACTTCCTCACCAAGCCGATCGACCGCGTGGCGCTCATTGAACGGCTGGCGCATTATGCGTTTCAGCCGAAAGCCGAACTGGCCGTGTTTCCGCGGTAAGAGCCGTTGCGTGTCGCGAAGTAAGGATACGCTTCTGCGAAGCGTCGCTAATTCGAATTTGCTGATTCATCCTTCGCGGCGATGGGCATTCGGCGGCCGCAGCCGAACGCGCGCTGCGTCAGCTTGATCCCCGGCGGGATCTGCCGCCGCTTGTATTCGTTCCGATCGAGCCGTTGGGCCACCCAGCGAACCGTCTCTGGAGAAAAGCGCCGGCAGAGCGTCGCCACCGACGCTTCCTCTTCGATCAGACCTTCCAGGATGGCATCGAGGACCGGGTACGGCGGCAACGTGTCCTGATCGAATTGATTCGGCGCCAGTTCCGCGCTCGGTGCTTTGTCCAGCACATTTTGGGGGATCGCTTCGCGCCGCTCGCGCATCTCATTGACATATCGGCTGATGGCGTAGACGTCGCGCTTCAAGACGTCGGCCAGCACGGCGAATCCGCCCGCCATGTCGCCGTACAACGTGCAGTACCCCATTGCCAGTTCACTTTTGTTTCCCGTGGCGAGCGGCAGCCAGCCGAGGTGATTGCTTTGAACCATCACGATCGCGCCGCGGATGCGCGCCTGCAGATTCTGGTCGGCGATCCCTGCCTGTGCCGACCGCAGTTCCTCGCCAACGATTGCCAGCGTCTCGTAGGCCCGGTGGACGGCGTCGATCGGAATGATCCGGGCATCCATCCCCAAATTGGCTGCGAGCTTCAGCGCGTCATCCACGCTGTGCTGGGAACTGTACCGGCTGGGCATCAGCAGTCCATGCACGTGCTCGGGGCCGACCGCCGCCGAGGCAATGTACGCCGCCAGCGCGCTGTCGATCCCGCCGGATAGCCCCAGCACGCAATCGGTGAACCCGGATTTCCGCAGGTAATCGCGGAGTCCCAGGACCAGCGCATCCAGCAGTTCCGCTTCACGACAATCGGGGAACGAGACGGGAGGCGAGGGCAGCCGATTCAGATCGATCACGCGAAAATCCTCCGCAAACCCCGAGAGCTGATCGACAACGACCCCCTGCGCATTCACGGCCAGGCTATGCCCGTCGAACACCAGGTCGTCGTTC
Source organism: uncultured Planctomycetaceae bacterium (assembly GCA_964388415.1). Classification (GTDB taxonomy): domain Bacteria; phylum Planctomycetota; class Planctomycetia; order Planctomycetales; family Planctomycetaceae; genus CAZDGB01. Next base: position 11,800 of record CAYMAO010000013.1, read on the forward strand.
CCGCCGACCTGGTTGACGAACAGAAACGGCACTTGGTGCCTTTGGGCGTGCCTCTCAAGCAATCTGCGTCGCCGGGCCGGCTTGCCCGCTTCAAACGGACTGGCTGACACGTTGATCAGCACGTCGACGTTCTGCGCCGCCAGCCGAGCCACGGGATCGGGAAATGCTTCCGGATCGGTCCGATAAAACGTGTCGGGCTCGCCCCACCAGGCGTCTTCGCAGATGTGCAGCCCCAGCCGTTTTCCCCGAAAGACGATCGGGGCCGCGTCGTCCGCCGGACGAAAATACCGCCGCTCGTCAAACACGTCGTAATTCGGCAGCAGCGTTTTATGAACGACGGCCTGAATCGTTCCTTCAGACAGCAAACTGCACGCATTGGCGATGCGGCCGGCCGGCAGATCTCGCTCCGTCGGATGACCGATCAGCACGCCCATCCCTGAAGGGACGGCTGTCGCCAGCTCCGCCACGACCCGGTCGCAGGCGGCCACAAACCCTTCGCGGAGGAGCAAATCTTTGGGAGGGTACCCGCTGAGAAACAGCTCGCTGAAAACCACCAGTTCCGCCCCGGCTCGCTGCGCCTGAGCGATTGAAGTGGTGATCAGGGCGGAATTCGCGACAATCGCCCCGACCGTTGGGTTCCGCTGGATCAACGCAATGTTCATGAGGGAGTCTTTGCTTGCCGCGGGGTGTGTGGCGTGATACTTCCCGCCGTCAAAATTGGGAGAGCAGACCGTGACGTCACAGGGTTTCAGACTCTTTGCAAGAGCTCACCCACGGTCTTGGTGGACCCAGGGGGTATCGATGTTTTCAATATACAAGCGGAGGACCAGGGAAGAAAACGATTCATCGCTCGCTCGATGGGTAGATCCCCAATGGTCGGCAACGCCGCGCTTCAATAACGCCGACTCATCAACTCATCGCACGACACGGGGTACCGTTCCCGATCAACAATGCGTTAGACTCTTCGGTCGGGCGGATTCCTGTTTTTTCCTGGGAGCGGATGCTGGATGTCTGTATTGAGCCTGAGGGATGTCAGTTTCAGTTTTGGCGGGACGCCGCTCATCGAGCACGCCACCTTGGAGATCGAACGGGGCGAACGAGTCAGCCTGGTTGGCCGCAACGGCGCCGGGAAATCGACGCTGATGCGCTTGATGCTCAGCGAGCTTCGGCCCGATTCCGGTTCCGTTGAGCTGCCGGCCGGGACGAAGATCGCCCGGCAGATCCAGGAGATTCCGTCCGGGACGCACGGCACCGTATTCGATGAAGTCGCCGGCGGACTGGGAACGATGGGCCCCGGAGTCGCGGCGCATTTTCGGCTGCATCACGGCGAGGGCGCGCTTTCGGCGGATGCGAGGGAATTTCTGGAGGTTCAGGCGCACACGCTCGATCCGGAACGGGCCTGGGAGTGGGAGCATCGCGTCGAGCAGACGCTGGACCGGATGCAGCTCGATCCCTGGAAAATGTTCGACGAGTTGTCGTCCGGGATGAAACGCCGCGTGTTGCTGGCACGGTCGCTGGTGATGGAGCCGGACGTGCTGCTGCTCGACGAGCCGACGAACCATCTCGATCTGGCGGCGATCCGCTGGCTGGAGGAATTTCTCCAGCGCTACGAGGGAACGCTGATCTTCGTGACCCATGACCGGATGTTTCTCGAGAAACTGGCAACACGGATCGTGGAAATCGACCGCGGCCGCTTGTTCGACTGGACCTGCGACTATCGAACGTTTCTGGAACGCAAAGACGCGGCGCTTGCCGCGGAAGAACAGCAGCAGGGGCTGTTCGACAAGAAGCTCGCCCAGGAGGAAGCCTGGCTGAGGAAGGGGGTCAAAGCCCGCCGCACGCGCAACGAGGGGCGAGTCCGGGCGCTCCTGCAATTGCGCAAGGAACGGCAGTCGCGCAAGGAAAAAATCGGCACGGTCCAGGTCGAACTGCACGAAGACGCCATCCGTTCCGGAACGCTGGTCGTGCAAACTCGCAATTTGAATTATGACATCGCCGGCCGCACTATTCTGAAAGATCTCTCGACCACCGTGTTCCGCGGCGACAAAGTAGGCGTGATCGGCCCGAACGGCTGCGGAAAAACGACGCTGCTGCGCCTTCTGCTCGGTCAGCTCGCGCCGACCAGCGGTTCTCTCCGCCAGGGAACGAATCTGGAAGTCGGCTATTTCGACCAGCTCCGCGCGCAGCTCGACGACGACGAAACCGTGATCGAAAACGTCGCCCATGGCCAGGACATGCTGGTGATCAACGGCCGGCGCCGGCACATCATCGGCTACCTCGACGACTTCCTCTTCACGCCGGAACGGTCGAAAACGCTTGTCCGGTATCTTTCGGGCGGGGAGCGGAATCGGCTGCTGCTGGCCCGGCTGTTTTCCAAGCCGTCCAACGTCTTGGTGCTCGACGAACCGACCAACGACCTCGACGCGGAAACGCTGGAACTGCTCGAAAGCCTGCTGGTCGACTATCCCGGCACCGTGCTGCTCGTCAGCCATGACCGCGCCTTTCTCAACAACGTTGCGACGCAGACTTTAGTCTTCGAAGGAGACGGCGTCGTCAAGGAGTACGCCGGCGGCTACGACGACTGGATCGCACAACGCACGGCCGAACCTGCGCGCCGTTCCGCATCCTCCGTCAAAACCCTCGCGACGAACGGCAAGTCCGCTCCGTCCCGCGCGGCCGGCTCCCGATCGCTGAGCTATAAAGACCAGCGCGAACTGGAGCAGTTGCCGCGACAGATCGAGGCGTGGGAAGCCGCGCAGGAAGACGTGCATCGACGGATGGCGTCGCCCGGGTTCTATCAGCAGGACGGTCCGGCGATTGCCGGCGTCGCAAAACAACTCGAGGAATTACAGGCCCAGTTGGCCGCGGCCTATGCACGCTGGGAGACGCTCGAATCGCTCTCGCAGTGAACCTGTTTGCGATGGTGAGGCTCGAAAGATGTCGTCAAGATGTTGTCCTCTCTGTGCACCGAGACGCGAGCCCTCCGACAGGCCGTCCGGAGATGATTCGCCCGCTTCCGCATAACTGAATTTCATGATGGAATCGACCGTCGCCGAAACCGACTTGCTGGCCGACTTCGTGAGGCAACTGTGGGAAGCCGGGCAGGTCGGCGTGCTCGACGCGTTCGCCAGGGAATTCTCGTCGAAACTCCGGGACGACGCCTGGCTGCAACTGCAACTGTATGCCAGCGAGGAACGGCCTGCCCTGGCAGGATCGCCGCCGTCCGTCTCGCGGCCCAGTGCGGAATGGGCCCTGTTACAGATGTATCGGGCCTGCAGTTTTCTGGTGCACCGCACACATGCCGCGGAAGACATGCACGCCGCGCTCGGGCGTGAACTGCCGGAAGCGGCATCGCCGGACGTCTGCTATTCCATCGATCTCACGTTTCGATTTCTGCCCGATCTGCATCGGCTGGCGAAATCCGTCTCGGCGAGCGATCCGTTGGTCGCCGTGCTGGAAACTTGGGGTCGGCAATGGCCGCTGTCCTCCGTGGGAATGATATTCCGTCCGTCGGAAGACACGAACGCTTCGATCGCCCGCGAACCTGCCCCGGGGAATTTCGATCTGACCGGGTGGTGGGCGGATGCGTGTTTGCGAAGCGTGTACGTCGACCGGGTGATCCTGCAAGAAGACGTTTCCCGGCTGAATGACCCTGCCGTGGCCGACGCCGTGCGCGCGGCGATCGGTCTGCACCCGGAGGTCTCCCCGAAAATTGCCGCGGCGCTGGACGAACGCAGCGAGCGCTCACTTCGTGAGCGGCTTAACGAATTCGAAATTCCACAACGACTTTCCACAGGTACGCCGTGACCGCTGAAACCTCGCTGACCGACATCGCCCGGCAACTCTCGGACCGCGTCTTGGAGCCGATGAAGCACGTCTTCGTCGGCAAGGACGAAGTCATCGATCTGCTGGGGATCGCGCTGGTCGGCGGCGAAAATCTGTTCCTGCTCGGCCCTCCCGGCACGGCGAAAAGCGCCATCGTGCAGGAACTGGGCCGCCGGCTCGACGGCCGGGTGTTCGATTATCTGCTGACGCGGTTCACCGAACCGAACGAACTCTTCGGCCCGTTCGATATCCGCCGACTCCGGGAAGGCGACCTCGTCACCAACACGCAAGGGATGCTGCCGGAGGCGCAGTTCGTATTCCTCGATGAACTTCTGAATGCGAACTCGGCGATTCTGAACAGCCTGTTGATGGTGCTGAACGAACGAATTTTCCGCCGCGGCCGGGAAACGATTCCTGTGCCGGCGCTGATGGTCGTCGGGGCCAGCAATCATCTGCCGGAAGAGGAATCGCTGCGTGCGCTGTTTGACCGGTTTCTGCTCCGCGTCCATTGCGACAACGTGCCGACCGAACGATTGTCCGACGTGCTCGCGGCTGGCTGGCGTTGGGAGACAGATCGGCACCAGGTTGCCAATGCGCTGCCGGTGGACGATGTGCGCCGACTGCAGCAGGGGTTGTCGACGGTCGATTTGAAGCCCGTTCTGCCGACGTATGTGGAAGCCATTCGCCGGATGCGCGTGACGGGGATTCCGGTGTCGGACCGCCGGGCCGTGAAATTGCAAAGGCTCATCGCCGCCAGCGCCCTGATCTGCGGCCGGCTGCAGGCAGCGGTGTCCGACCTGTGGGTGCTCAAGCACATCTGGGACACGCAAGAGCAGCAATCGTTGCTGGATTCGCTGGTCCAGCAGTTTCTCGCCGCGGAGAACGCGGCGGAAGGAGAATCGCCGCATCCCCGGTCCCGGCAGACCGATCGGCCCAACCCGGAAGAACTGGCCCGGGACTTCGCGCGGATGCTGGAGGACACGGATGCGCCGACGATCACCGACGCCGAGCGGAGCCTGTTGCGCGACAAACTCGGCTTGCTGGCCGGGCGGTGCGAATGGGTGCTCGATCCGATCCAGCGCAAGTATTTGCAGGACCAGGCGGCAACGCTGTGGACGCGGATCGGAGCGCCGAGATGACGATTCTCCTCGTGTCCACCTGGGCGGCGCGATTGCCGCGGAATGCGTGCCTCGAGTTGGCCGCGTTTCGCACTCAGCCGAATCTGCGAGGCTGCGAGACGGTTTCCGAGATCTGGGTCCGGGGCGAAAATTCTGCGGAGGACTTGCCGAAACAGATCCGCCTGGCGACCGGAGCGGAGTTGTTTTCCATCACGTCAAACGACGAACTGCTTCCGTGGGGCTGCCGCGTTCCGGTCGGAGTTTTGCCAACGGGACCGTGGTTGCCGCTCGCTGAGTTATTGACGCCGGACTTCCAAACGGCCGGGTTCGCACCGCGGCAGCATCCGGTGTGCGCGTTGAGTTTGATCCGCAGCGATCAAGCCCAGGCACCGATGGCATTAGGAATCGACCTGGCGACGTGGGCGCAATTTGTTCGCCAGGCGCCCCAGGTCCGGTTGTCGCGCTGGGAGTTTGCCGCGTCGAGTACCGGCCGCGTGCTGGTCCGCGGATGGCCGTTACCCGCACTGCCGGGACAGCGATATTGGCACTCGGAAGGGTTGTTGATTCCCGTGGGTTATCGCTGGTACCCCGAAGTCGCTGCGCAGGTCATTCGGCGGATCCTGCAATTGCCGGCGGAAGAAATCGCCCTGTGGTCGGCGGAGACTTCCCAATGGGAGCGGATTCCCGCGGAGGCGTTTGTGCCGGCACGCCGGGAGAACGTCCATCAGACCGTGATTGAACGCACGGCGACGAAGGAGTGCCCCTCATGAGCCAATCGCCCGATACCGTGCAGGCGGAGCGGTATTTCACGCCAAGTCATCCGCAATTCTGGCGCTGGGCGGTACCGGGCTGCGCCGAGATTGAAGGGGCCTGGGAGGGGGGCGGCCTCATCCTGTTTCGCGAAGAGCTGACAAAGATTCTCAGGGAACTCCTGCCGCAGGGGTGGCCGCCGCTCGAGTCGTTGATCCTGCTGTACGCGGCGACGCGGGACAACTGGCCGGAATCGCACGTGCCGCTTCGTTCCCTCCTGGTCTCAGGGCATTCGAGCCGTGAGCCGTTCGTCGACGAACTGCTGGATCGATTGAGTCGCGCGGCCAGGTTGCCGAAGGCGCTGCGAGAATCGACGGCCGCAAAAATCCAATTGGCGCGGCTCGTTTTTGAAGGCGGCCGCCCCGCGCTCGCTGCGCCGGAAGCCGAAGTGGCGCTGCAGTATTTGCAGTCCATCATTCCATTTCGTGATCCGTTGACATGGGCTTGCCCGGAGAACCAGCCCGGCAACGCGGCGGTTCTGGCGGGTCACACACGCAGCCTCCGCGACGGATTGAAGTGCGTCTCCAAAGCCGCCCTGGAATCTCGATTGCAGACCGGCCTGGATCAGGACGTCGTCCCGGCGAAGATCACGCTGCCTCCCGACGCATCCACGTTTGGAGGACGGTTGACGCAGTGGGCGACCGACCCGGAACTTTTCGGCGTCGCGCGGATCGCCCGGCGATTGATGTCGATCTTGTCCTGGCCGCGGCCAATGAGCCAGCCGGATGACATCCCGCTCGGCGGCGTTTCGGACTTGACGACATCTGGCGAGCTGGATCGCCTGCTGCTCAGCGAACTGGCCCATGATGACGACACGCTGGCGGTGCGCATCGCGTTGAAGGAAGCGCTTTATGTCCGTCGGGAAGTCCCTGTGCAGCGGACGGCGCGTCAGCGGGCCATTCTCGTCGATACCACGTTGCGGATGTGGGGCCGGCCCAGGGTTTACGGGGCGGCGGTAGCGATGGCGCTGGCGGCGGCGCAGGATGCCGAGCCGGAATTGACGGTGTCGATCGACGTCTGCGATTTGTCCGGATGGAGAACTGTCGATGTCACAAATCGAGCCGGGACGATGGAGCTTCTGTCGTGCTTGTCGCCGCGGCTGCATCCGGGACACGCGGTCGCCGGGTGGGCCCAGCATGGCCTCACGGACGACATGCCGTGCGATCCGGTGCTGGTCACCACGGCGGTAGCGCTGGCCGATCCGGAGTTTCAGCGCGCGCTGGCAGAACTGCCGACGGAATTCTACGCGGCAATTGTTGATGGCGGCGGCCAGCTGGAGTTGCGCCGGCACTCGGCGCATGGCTGGCGCGTCGTGCGGACGGCTCAACTCGATCTTGACGAGTTGCTGAAGCCGCCGGCGCAGACCCGGCCGTTGCCGCTCACGAAGCAGGATCCCGACCGTTCCCCGGCGATCCTGCGGACCGACCCGTTTCCGCTCCGGCTCACGCACGCGCTGGAAGCGGGGCACCTCTGGAGGACGTCGGAAGTCCCCGTCTTCTCCCTGGCCTCCGCCGGCCGCGTGATGTGCTGGGATCACGCGCAGAAGGGGGCACGACAAGTCGGAATTGAACTCCCGTCAGGCCGGGTGGCAGCGGAAGGCCGATGCTGGATTAAGGTCCAACTTTCCGATCCGTCGGTTTCGGCATTGGTCGGAAGTTCCGCGACCCAGGTGATTCTGCGCGGAAAGACCTGGACCCTGCTGACGGCGGATCCCGATCGCCTGAGCTGCCGCTCGATCCCGTTGCAGGCGACTCTCACTCCCACCGATCAGGCCATACGCGCGCTGATCACGCGGCAGTGCGCGTTCCTGATTGCGCGCAGCGGCATTCAGGCGTTTTCACTGGAGACCGGCGAACTGCTGGCGGAGATGCCGGTTGACAAACGGCACGCGCTGCAATACGTCGGGCATCAGTATTTGAAAAATCACCAGGGCCATTGGACGCGGTTGTCGTTTGACGGGCAAATTCACCTCACGCCGGTGACCGACCACGCGCAATCGGTGATGCTGGCCGTGCCGCCGGCCGGATTATCAGAGGACGAAACCGTCTGCTTGCCGTGCTTTCGCGGGACAAAGCTGGGCGACAAGACAATTCCTAACTACCAGGAGTCGAGCATCGACGCGGTGTGCCAGCGAGGTTCGCTGGTGATGCTGGCGGGCAAGTTTTCGTCGCTAAACGGCGACAATGTTTTAGCACATCCCGGCACCGCCGTCTGGGACCTCGACGAAGAGGAGTGGAAGTGGACGTTTCATTACTTCACGACCGACTTTGATGAAGTGGAACGCCGCATCGCCGTGGGGCACGTGAAGCCGCGGCCGAATCTCCGGCACAAGTTTTCGGCGGTGTATTTCGGATCGCAAGGGGTCTTTCTGCAATCGTCGAAACGGGCGTTGTGGAAGATTGCGCACTTGCCGCCGGCCCGGATGCGGCTCGTTCATGATCCGAAAATCCCGGACCCGGTCAACCGTGTTTCGTTCGACCGGTTGAACTGGCCCGGGAGTTCGATTCCGTTTCGCAGCGCGCAGCTGCCGAATGGCAATTCCGTCTGGTTGGATGGCCGGGGCTTGATGCACCTGATGCCGGCCCGGTTGGATCGGCTGGAGATCACTCTCGTGCTGGATGAAAACCATCTCAGCGGGTGGCTGTCCGACGGCCGCGCGTTCGGCGATCCGTACTATTTCGATGATCATCTGCCGCAGGCAGACCTCGGCGAAGTCTACAACCAGCACCTCATGCCGTTTTTTGATGTCGTGCCATGATTCCCGTGACCGTCCGTCTGACATTCGCGACGACCCCGCAACGCCCCGCGGCCGCGTGGCTGGTGCGCGGATCGTCCGCCGAGGACTGGCTGACGGCGGCGGCGCATTGCCCCGGCGACCCGGAAGCGGTGCGGATTCTACCGCTGTTCGAAGAGGCGATGGCGGCGCTGCTGGTCTGTGGGCGTTCCATTCCGGAGTCTTCGGTGGGCATGGTTCGTAGCGGCGGCTTCCAGCCGCCGCAGCGAGAGCACGCTCCCCCCGTGACAGATTCGATGCAAAGTTACGGTTATGCGGCGGAACGGGTGTTGGTTCCCATTGAAGCCAAGATCGAGCCGCCGCTCACGCCGGACGAATGGCGGCTGCTATCCGCGGACAGCGATGCGTTGTTCGTCTGGCATCCGTCGCAGGGGTTGGTTCGATTTGATCCCAAGGACTGGTTGACCATCGATGGCTTGCTCGCCGGTCCGCCCGAACGCCCCGCGGACTGGACGGCGGCCCGCACGGCCCCGGCGTATGTCGACCGGTTGTGGAGCGTCGTCTCCATTGAACCGCTGCTGACGATGGCCGACGTGGAAGCCGAATGGCGGCAGGAACTGGGTTCGCGCCGGCCGTTGGACGGCTTGCCGAAATCTCCCGGAGAATCATCGCTGACCTGGAAAGAACGTCTGGCGGCGGCCACGGCGAACTTCCGCGCCGCCTGGCGCCGCTGGTTTGGCACGCGCGCCACGAGTCAGCAGTCAGCCGGCAGGCCCTGGATCAGTTCCGAACTCGGCGGCGTCTTGTGGACCGCGGCGCTGGTGCTGTTTCTGCTGCTGCTCATGCAGTGGATCGATCCTTTGGTTGTGCTCTTAATCCTGGGACTGCTGTGGCTGTTGTTTCAGGGACTGAAAAGTCTCGGCGGTTCAGGGAACGAGACGGAACGTTCTCCCCCAAGCTCTACCGGCACGCGATCTGTCGGCACGAGGCCATTCCAATTGGGGAATTGGCTCAGAAACCAGTGGGAGCAATTCACTCAGTGGCGCACCGGGCAGCAAGCCCCGGGATCGTGGATGCAACAGGCCGATCAGTCGCTGCGCCGGCGCGAGGTTGACCGGCTGCTGCACATGCTCGAACAGAATCCGGACGAAGGGCTGCGGTACGCGATTCCGTTCGGCGGCGATCCAGGCCGAGGCACGGGCGTCACCGGGAATGAACTGGTCCGCCGCGATTTGAGCTTCGGCCTCTCCTCCGGCGGCGGCGGACCGGCCGACTTTTGGAATATCGACCCCCTGCAGCAGATCAAGCTGCAGCAACGCTATCGCGAACTCGCCGAGCGGGAACAGCTCGCGGGCCGGCATCGCCGGGCGGCGTACATTTATTCGCAGCTCCTGGGCGATTGGAACGCCGCGGCGACGGCGTTGAAGTCGGGGCAGTATTACGCCGAGGCGGCCGTCATCTATCACGACCGGTTGCACAATTTGCCGCAAGCCGCCGTCTGCTATGAACTGGCCGGTCAGCCCGACGAAGCGTTGCGGATTTATCGCGATCAGAAACTGTGGACCGCCGCCGGCGACCTGTGCGAGAAACTTGGCCGCTCCGAGGACGCAAAATCGTGCTATCACGCGGCGGTACAGCACTGGGTATCGACCGGCGACGTCCGCTCGGCTGCCGACGTGCTGGAAACCAAGCTGCACGATGTCGACGGCGCACTCACCGAGTTGGAGCATACCTGGCCCGGACATCACAACGCGGACAGTTATTTCAATCTGTGGTTCACCGTGGCGGCCCGGCATCACCGGCACGAACAAGCCGGAATGCGCATTGAAAAACTTGCCAGCGGGAATTCCTTCTCGTCGACCATGAAATTGCTGCCTCGGTTGCAGACGGTGCGGCTCACGTATCCCCAGGCCGAAGTGCAGCATCTCGCGAAAGAGAGCACCTTGCGATTGGTGTCGCAGCGATTGCCCGCCGCAAACCCGGCCGAAGCGGGTCAACTGGCGGCGTTCTTGCCGGGCCTGTCGCCAGAGGACCGTCTGTTGCCGCGCGATTGCCAGCGGTATGTCGACCGGCGGCGGGCGGAAGATCAATCGACATTGCCGCGCAAAGCGCCGGTGAAACCGCAACTTCGATTGGAGCGGCGGTTCCCCAAGGATCAGGGAGAACCTGGCCGCGATTTCCCTGGAGAATGGTGCTTCGATCCTCCCGGGACGCGATCTGTACCGGCGTATGTCGCCGAGCACTGGCTGTCGGTGAAGCCGATGCCCTCGGGGCTGACACATGTCCTGTGGATCGACAACATCGGCGCGGCGTGGCTGACGACGTACACCGCCGACGGCACGACGGCGAAATCGCAACGGTTTGCGGAAGAGTGGCTGATCGACCCGGCGAGCGTGACAGTTCTGCTGCGTGACAGGTCGTCGATCTGGCCTGTGCGTGATGACAACATCCTGGCCGTGCTGCCCATCGGGGATGACGAACTCGCCGGCGAATGTTTTGACGCCGAGGGAATTCGCGTCTGGTCAGGCGTGATTGAAGGTCGAAGCGTGATCGGGCCGACAGTCCAAGGGTCGACGCAGATGCTGGTTTTGCGGGATGAGGGAATTTCGCTGCTGGAAGACATCCGCATGCCCGGCGACGGCCATGTCGTGCTGACCGGCTGGTCCTATCCCATTGCGGCGTTTCTTCCCGGCGGCCTGGCGGCGATTGCCGATGACCAGACGCTGACGGTGTTCAATGTGGCCAGTGGCAAATCGGTGATGACGGAGAAGCGCACAGCAGAGGCGGCGGTGGCCATCGCGCCGGCCGGGTTCGGGCGATTCTCGGTGCTGCGATACGATGGGGAAGTCGAAGTGTGGGGGTGGTAGGGGGCGTCGGAGGCCGGCTAAGCGCAAGCGAATCTTCGAGCGCCGACTTCATCAATGAGTCGATGTCAGCTATGCTCTACCGCATGACCCCACCGGATATTCAGTCGACGCAACTCGACAACGGCCTGACGCTGATCGTGGAACGGATGCCCGACGTGCAGTCCGCGGCATGGTCGCTGCTGATCCCCGCCGGCAGCGTGCACGAGCCGGAAGGGTGCAACGGCACGGCCGCCGTGCTGTGCGACTGGATGTTTCGCGGCGCCGGCAGCCGGCCCAACCGCGAACTCTCTTCGGCAATGGATTCGCTTGGTCTGCAGACCCGCGAATCGGTTTCGTCGAGCCACCTGGGGTTGTACGGCGCCTGTCTCGCCGCGAATCTCGGCCCGGCGCTGTCGATCTACGGCGATATCATCCGCCGGCCGATGTTCCAGGAAGACGAATTCGAGCCGACGATGATGGGCATCGTCCAATCCTTACAGGCACTGGAAGACGATCCCAAGCAGAAGGTGATGGTGGAACTCGCGCGAAGGTGCTTCCCCCGGCCTTGGCATCGCCCGCCGGAAGGGACGCTGGAAGAGCTGGAATCGATCACGCCGGCCGTGGTGCAGCGGCATTATCAGCAGTGCATTTCGCCGCGCGGGGCGATCCTCGGCGTAGCCGGGAATGTGAATTTCTCCGACGTGCTAGCCACCGTGCGGCAGGAATTCGGCGATTGGCGGCCGACAGCCAAAGTGACCGAGATTCGTGCGCAGCCGGTTCCAGCCGCCCAAGACCATCTGCTGCAAGAATCGACCCAGACGCAGATCGGGGTGGCCTACCGCGCCGTGCCGTATCGTGATCCCGATTACTTCGCCGCCTGGGCTGCCGTCAGCGTGCTCAGCGGCGGGATGAGTTCGCGGCTGATGACCGAAGTTCGCGAGAAGCGGGGCTTGTGTTACTCGGTGTATGCGGCGCTGCAGAGTTTGCACGACGACGGCTTCGTGCTGTGTTATGCCGGGACGACGAATGAACGGGCCGCCGAAACGCTGGAGGTGCTGCTCGGCGAATTGCGGCGGCTGAAAGACGGCATCGGAAAAGAAGAACTCGACCGGTGCAAGGCCCGGGCCAAAAGCTCGCTGATCATGTCCCAGGAATCGACCAGCGCCCGGGCCTCGTCGCTGGCCAGGGACTGGTATCACCTCGGCCGGGTCATCACGCTGGAGGAAATCCGCGGCAAGATCGAAGCCCTCACGACCGATCGCGTGCTGGACTACGTTCACCGCCACCCCGCAGAAGATTTCACGATCATGACCATGGGACCGGAAAAACTAGGCGTAAGGTATTAGGCGTTCGGCGTCAGGAAAACCACTTGCGATGAGCCGGCTATTCCTATTTCGCACCTCGTGATTCCCACCCAGTACATTCAACCCACCACATCCATGCAATTTCACAACGCCACGCTCGACAACGGCCTCGACATCATCGCGGAGATTTCTCCGTCCGTGCAGAGCGTCGCCTTCGGGTTCTTCGTCAAGACGGGGTCCCGCGATGAAACCGACGACGTCCACGGCGTCAGTCATTTTTTGGAACACATGGCGTTTAAGGGGACCGAGAAGTTCACCGCTGACGACGTGAACCGCATTTTTGATGAAATTGGGGCCGACTATAACGCGGCGACCAGCGAGGAAACGACGCTGTTCTACGCCGCGGTGTTGCCGGAGTATCTGCCGACCGCCTTTGAAGTGCAGGCCGCGATCTTGCAGCCTGCGTTGCGAGACACCGATTTCGACACGGAAAAACAGGTGATCCTGGAAGAGATCGGCATGTACGACGACCAGCCTTCGATCGTCGCCTACGACCAGGGGATGCAGTCGCATTTCCAGGGACATCCGCTCGGTCGGACGATCCTAGGCACGACGGCCAGCATCACTGCCTTGACGGCGCAGCAGATGCGAACGTACCACCGGGAACATTACCGGGCCGGCAACATCGTGCTCGCTGTCGCCGGGAACGTGAAATGGGAAGACGTGCTCACCGCCGCGCAGCAGCATTGCGCGGCATGGCCGGCCGGGAAAGCCGAGCGGAAGCTGCAAGTCTCACGCTCGGCTGGCGGGCGAAAGATGGTCACGCGCGCGGCACTTCAGCAGCAGCAGATGATGCAGTTAGCGCCGGCGCCGGATGCGCGCCATCCGTTCCGTTTCGCCGCGGAATTGCTCACGGTGATCGTCGGCGACGAGCATAACAGCCGGCTGTTCTGGGAGATCGTCGATCCCGGCTACGGTGAACTTGCGGAGCTGAACTACAACGACTTTGACGATGCCGGCACGTACCTGTTTTTCCTCAGCGACGATCCAGCCGATACCGATGCCAACTTGAAGCGAGCCGAAGGCGTTTTCGCGGCCGTGAACGCCGAGGGAGTCACGGCCGACGAACTGAGACAGGCGCGGACCAAGGTCGCCTCGCGAATGGTGCTGCGCGGCGAACGGCCGATGGGTCGGCTGTCCTCCCTGGGGGGAGACTGGGTGTCGCGCCGGGAATACCGGACGATCGCCGATGATTTGCACGCAGTGAACGCCGTGACGCAAGACGACATCCGAAAGCTGTTGGAACAATTCCCCCTGTCGCCCGTGACAACCGTGGGCGTCGGCCCGAACCGCTGACACGATTTGAGAACGGTTCAGATTTCTGCGCGTGTGTCTCCGAATCCAGGACACCCTGAACCGAATCCCGGCGGTGCTTGTCTTTCCCCTTTCAGCGCGTCTATGGTAGTAGAGCATGGAGAGGCCCCCCTGTTGCGGCGGGGGAGCGTCAGAAAGGATGCCGTTTGTGACCAGTACCATTGCGCCCGTTCCGCCGTCGAGACACGCGCCGGGCGGCTATCGCGAGCTGCTGACGCTCGCCGTGCCGTTGATGATCAGTTCCGGCACTCAATCGCTGATGCACATTGTGGACCGGATTCTGCTGACGTGGTATTCGCCCGACGCGTTGGCGGCGGCTCTCCCGGCCGGGCTGGTCTTCTGGGCGCTGCTCAGCTTGCCGTTCGGTGTGGCGCAGTATGTCAATACGTTCGTGGCACAGTACGAAGGCGCCCAGCGCAAAGACCGCGTCGCCGCCTCGATCTGGCAGGGAGTCTGGTTTGCGATCGTCTGCGGAGGGCTGTTGTCGGCGGGGGCCGTTGTCGGTTATCCGCTGTTTACGTGGATCGGCCATGACGAAGGGATCGCCCGGCTGGAAGGCGAATATTTCTACTGGCTGTGCTGGGGCGGCATCCCCGCGCTGCTGACGACGGCACTCTCGTGTTTCTTCAGCGGCCGCGGGCAGATGCTGACCGTCAGCCTGGTGAACATGAGCGGCGTGCTGCTGAACGCCCTGCTCGACTATTGCCTGATTTTCGGTTGGGGGCCGTTCCCGGAATGGGGCATCGGCGGGGCCGCCATCGCCACGAATCTTTCCTCCTGCTGCTGCGTGCTGATTTACATTGGCCTGCTGCTGCGGCCGGCGGTGGAACGGGAGTACCGCTTTCTCTCCGCCTGGAAGCCCGACGGCCGCCTGTTTCCCCGCTTGATGCGGTACGGCTTGCCGAGCGGTTACAACCTGTTCATTGATGTCGCCGGCTTCACGGTGTTCATCATGATCATCGGCAGGCTGGGTCCGCTGGAACTGGCTGCAACCAACATCGCCTTCAACCTCAACACGCTGGCTTTCATCCCGGTTCTCGGGATGAGCATCGCCGTGTCGACCCTGGTCGGCCAGCGCATCGGCGAAGGCCGGCCGGAGATCGCCGCGCGGTCCGCCGTCCATGGGTTTGTCGTTTCCGCTGGGTACATGCTGCTGTTCGGGGTGATCTATGTCGCGCTGCCGGACCTGCTGGTGATGCCCTACGCCCGCCATGCGGAGACCGGAGTGAAAGGCGCCGTGGCGTTCGCGGACATTCACTCGGTGGTCGTCGTGCTGCTAAGGTTCGTGGCGCTGTATTCTTTTTTTGACGCCATGGCCATCATTTTCGGCGCGGCTGTCCGTGCAGCGGGCGACACGCTGTTCTCCATGGCGTTCACGCTGGGCTGTTCCACGCTGCTGCTGGTGCTGCCGACCTGGTTGACCTGGAACTTCGCCGGCCCGAGCCTGTTCTGGAGCTGGGTCTTCTGCTCGATCTACGTGATTGCTCTGGGATTGGGATTTGGGGCTCGGTTCCTGCAAGGGAAATGGAAAACCATGCGCGTGATCGAACCGGTCCCCGAGGATCTGGCCCTCGAATCGCCCGATGTGTCCGCAGTGCCCGAGCCTTTGATGGAAACGATTTGAGCACGGCCGTATGACGCCGCGCGAAAAAAGTCGCGCCCACGACTTCCCCTCCCTTGGCGTATCACTGGCAGCGTCGGCGGCGATCCGTCAAGATGCCGAGCCCAAAGAATGAATCCCGGAAGATCCCGGCGTCGCTGACGCCGGGCTTTGTGGAATTCACCCTTAACCCTCAGTCGCCTGTACATGTCGTTAGAACTCGCGAACGTGAAAAAGGCCTATCGCGACCCCACGGGCGCCCGGCTCAGCGTGTTGAACATCGCCGATTTCCGGATCGCCCATGGCGAGCAGGTCGCGCTCGTCGGGTCCAGCGGCGGCGGCAAAACCACGCTCCTCAACGTGATCGCCGGCATCACCACCGCCGATGCCGGGTCGATCCGCATCGGAGGCGTTGAAACCTTCGGCCGTCCCGAACCCTGGCGTGACCGGTTCCGAGCCGAACGCATCGGTTATGTCTTCCAGACGTTTCATCTCTTGCCGGCGTTTACGGCCCTGGAAAACGTGCTTCTCGGCATGAGTTTCCGCGGCAAACGGGCCGATCGGGCGTTCGCCGTCCGTCTGCTCGACCGCGTCGGCCTGGGACATCGCCTGTATCACCGGCCCACGCAGTTATCCGTCGGCGAGCAACAGCGGGTTTCCGTCGCACGCGCCCTGGCGAACACGCCGCAATTGCTGCTTGCGGATGAGCCGACGGCCAATGTCGACCCCGCGAACCAGCAGAACATTCTGGATTTACTCCGCGATTCCTGCCGGGAACACCAGGTGACGCTACTGCTGGTCACGCACGCCGCGGAAGTCGCCGCGCAATTCAGCCGGGTGGAGAAACTGGCCGACTTCAACCGCCCGGAGGCCGTGTGATGCGCATGAAACTCTTCGACAGCCCCGACCGTACGGAAGGGATTGCGAGATCGCTTGAAAAGGCACCCGTCGCTGACGCTCCGGGCTGTCGATTTCCGGAGTCTCTTCAATGAACCTCGCGACCATCGCCTTCAAAAGTCTTCGCCAGCGGTCGCTGTCGTCCGTCTTGACGTCTCTCAGCGTGTCGCTCGGCGTGATGCTGATGGTCGCCGTGCTGGTGATCTACGGCATCATCTCCAACATCTTCGGCCAGAACTCGATCGGTTACGATCTGATCCTCGGTCCGAAGGGGAGCGAATTGCAGTTGGTGCTCAGCACGGTCTATCGGGTCAGCCCGCCGATCGAGAACTTGCCGTACCGGTTTTACCGCGAATTCAAAGACCGCAAAGGAATCGAAGCGGCCATCCCCGTGGCGCTAGGCGACACCACGGAGGCCGGAAACTTTCCGATCTGCGGCACGACGCCAGAGTATTTTGCCCACGAGTTCGCCCCGCGCCGAGAGTTCAAAGTTCGCGGAGATTTCTTTCGCAAGCCGTTTCAGGCGGTGATCGGGTCGCAAGTTGCGCGCACCAACCGCTGGGATCTCGGGTCGCAACTGAAGCTCGTGCATGGCGGAGCGGACACCGGCCACGTGCATGACGAAAAATTCGAAGTCGTCGGCATTCTCGCCCCGACCGGCACGCCGAACGATAAAACGGTCTTCGTCCACCTGGCAGGTTTCTATTCGATTTCCGGCCACGACAAGCCGTTCGGCGAAGCCATCATCCGCGAGCGGGCGTTTTACAATGAGCCGGCTTTAGCCCCGGAAGAACTGGCCGCCCAGATCGCCCTCCTGGAAAAGAAATTCGGCCACCATGATCACGAGCACAAACCCGGCGTCCAGCATTTTCACGACATCGCCGAGGTGCAGAAGGAAGTCACATCCATCCTGGTGAAGATCGATCCGAAATACCCCACCTACGGACTGATTCTCCGCGGCGAACTCAAAGACGGCTTCCAGGCGCAAGCCGTCAACCCGATCATTCCCATGCGGCAACTGATGAACGACGTGCTCGGCAACGTCCGCAACATGTTGCTTGTGCTGACGGGCCTGATCATTCTCGTCTCCGGGATCGGGATCTTCGTCAGTATTTACAATTCGATGATCGCCCGGAAACGCGAAATCGCCATCATGCGCGCGCTCGGGGCGCAGCGGCGCACGGTCTTCGGCATCATCCTCGCCGAGTCGATCATCCTCTGCGTCGGCGGCGGGCTCCTGGGGCTCGCGCTCGGCCACGGCCTGGTCTTCGCGGCCGCGCCGATCGTCGAACTTCGCACCGGACTGTTGATCGACCCCTGGAAGTTCGAGCCGTTGGAACTCACGCTGATCCCCGGCCTGATCGTACTGGCCACGCTGGTCGGTTTCCTTCCCGGCCTGACCGCCTACCGTACCGATGTCGCCGAAGCGCTCTCCGGCTGATCTTGTCACGCTTGCGGTTTCGCCGGCCAAGTGAGCAGCCCCATCGCAGTGCCGCACAGCGCCAGCCCGGCGAAGTTCGCGTACATCGATGTCTTGTGATATGCCTGGAACTCCTGTGTTCGCGGTTTTCCCGGCGGCGTGACCATCTCCGCCAGCCGGACATAGACCAGAAAATACTCGGCCGTCATGAGCAGCAGCGCGGCCAGCAGCAATCCCGCGGCAATAAGTTTCCGCCGGCCTGAAAATTCTGGACCGCTTGCCGTCAACACCGTGCAGACCAGACTCAAGGAGATTAGCGCGAACCCGAACCGATAAAACCAGGGAAAGCGAATCACCACGAGTTGATCGCGAATCTCGGAACTGAAGTCGGCATGGATGACTTCACTGACGCCGACCACGACAAACAACACCGCCGCCCCGATCCAGGCGGTGATGGCGGTCCGGGCGAGAAAGAGCGTGAAGTGTCGCATGTCTGTTTTTCATCGAACCGTAAGAGCCGTCGGCTGACGCAACGGAACGCTTCTTCGAAGCGTCGCGAAAAATTAATGTCTCGCTGCGTAAAGCTGTTTGACGACGCCATCAAGGAAGTCGGCCAGGTGATCGGCCGCCTCGGTCGCCTGCTGCCGGAGCCGCCACAGGTCGGTCATGCTGCTCGGCCGCTTCCACAGCGAACCGATCACGGCCCCGAACCGCACGGCGCCCGTGTCGCCGAAGATCGAGAGCACTTCCGGCGGCAAATCGGCGGACAGGTCGTCGCTGATCACGCGAAACGCCAGAAACTTGCGGCGGGCTTCCTGGCAGACGGCTGCGACGGCATACGTTTCCATGTCGACGGCAAGCGCCCCCGTCTTTTCCGCCAGAGCGTGTTTCTCAGAGACCGTCCGCACGATGTTCCCGACGGTCGTCAATTTGCCGACGTACAAGTGCCTTGCCGGATCGGCCGGCATCTTCAGGTCGATCTGCAGCGAATGACCCGCGTCGTCGACCAGTTCGCTGGCCGCCACGATGTCCCCGATTTTCAGTTGCGGCTGCAGCGCCCCGGCGAACCCCGCGGAGAGGACCCACGTCGGCGAATGCGTGGCCAGCAGGGCCCGCGCGGCCCGTTCGGCTCTCACCATCCCGACACCCGACTCGACCACCGCGACCCGGATGCCGTCGTACAACCCGCCGCGAAATGTGAACCCGGCATCAACGTAACTCCGCTGCCGCTCGCACCGGGCAAGAAACTGCGCCAATTCCATCGGCACCGCGCACACGATCCCGATATCGGCGTGAATGACGTCAGGAGCAGCCGGGGTCGCCAAGAAACACCAAGAGTTAAGAGAGGATTTCCCAGGATCAACAAAGCCCGCCGTCGGCGACGGCGGGTCCCGGCGATGCCATCGCCGGGCTTTGGGTCGCGCCGTTAGACGCTTTGCACGTTCGCCTCAAAATCTCGCAAGAACTCGACCAGCGCTTCGACTCCCGATTCCGGAAAGGCGTTATAGATGCTGGCCCTCATGCCGCCGACGCTGCGGTGGCCTTTTAAACCGTCGAAGCCGGCTTTCGTCGCCGCCGAGCAGAATTTCGCGTCGAGATCGGCATCGCCGGTGACAAACGTCACGTTCATCAGCGACCGGCCGTCTCGATCGGCCGTCGGCTTGAACAATCGGCTCTGATCGAGATACGCATACAACCTCTCCGCTTTGCGGCGGTTCAGTTCCGCCATCGCCTGAAGGCCGCCTTGCCGCTTGATCCATTTCAATACGAGATTCACCAGGTAAATGGCAAACGTCGGCGGCGTGTTGTACATCGACTCGTTCTTTGCATGAGTCCGGTACTGCAGCATCGTCGGCAGCGATTTCGGTCCCCGTTCGATGAGGTCCTCGCGCAGAATCACCAGGGTCACTCCCGCCGGACCGAGATTTTTCTGTGCCCCCGCATACAGCACCGCATGACGGCCGATGTCCCAGGGGCGGCTGAAAATGTCGCTGCTGGCGTCGCAGAGGAGGTCCACCCCAGCCGGAGTGTCCGGGATCGCGGCGAATTCCGTCCCGAAAATGGTGTTGTTCGACGTGTAATGAATGTAAGCCGGCCGGTTGCTGAACGCACAGGTTTTGGGGATGTAACAGTAATTGCGGTCCTGGCTGGAGCAGGCGACGTGCGTCTTCCCGAACTTCTGGGCTTCTTCCATCGCTTTTTCCGCCCACGCCCCGGTGACGAGAAAGTCCGCTGTGGCGTCCGCCGGGAGAAAATTCATCGGGAGCATCGCGAACTGCGTCGAGGCACCCCCTTGCAGAAAGAGCACTTTGTAATTCGCGGGGATGCCGCCGACTTCCCGGCACAGGGCTTCCGTTTCCTCATACACGGCGAGAAACGCCTTGCCGCGATGGGAATGTTCCAGGATGCCGATGCCCGTCGTCCCCAGCGTCAACAGGTTCTCGCGGGCTTCCATCAGCACTTCTTCCGGCAACACCGCCGGCCCGGCCGAGAAATTCCAAATCCGTTTCGTCATACTCGGTCCCTCTTGATTTCGTAGGGTGGGTCGAGTCTTCGAGGCCCACCAATTAGATTTCGAACACGCGAATCGGTGGGCCTCGAAGACTCGACCCACCCTGCAATACAAAGTTTTCCCGGACCATCGATCATGCAGACCTTGGGCCTGTTCGTCAAACACCCGGCGCCGGGCCGAGTCAAAACCCGCCTGGCCGCAACGCTGGGCAATGACGCGTCGGCCCGACTGTATGCCGCGTTCGTGACCGATTTGATCGAGCGATTTCGAGCCTTCCCGGTTTCACGCTGCCTCGGTTTCACGCCGGATGATGCCAAGGCCCAAAGATACTTTCAATCCCTGGCCGGCCGCGATTACCAACTCTGGCCGCAGCCGGACGAAGATCTGGGCCGCCGGATGTTCACCTTTTTTCAAGAGCGGCTGCGCACAATCGGCGATCGAGCCGTCCTCATCGGTTCCGACAGTCCGTCGCTGCCGTCTCAATTGGTCGCCGACGCGTTTCAGGCATTGGACCAGGCCGACATTGTTCTCGGCCCTGCGGCGGACGGGGGGTATTATCTCGTCGGCATGAATCACCCCGTGAAAGAGATTTTCGACGAGATCTCCTGGAGCGAGCCGACCGTGCTGCTCCGCACGCTGGACCGCATCGCGGCACGGCATTGGAAACTTGCATTGCTTCCCGTCTGGTACGATGTCGATTCCTGTGCCGATCTGGGCATGCTCCGCGGCCACCTGGCGGCGATGACGCTGGCTGGTACTGACCCGATCTGTCCTGCCACGCGGCAAGTGCTGGAAGAGATGGCGAGCGGCCGGCAGGATCCCGGCGTCGCCGACGCCGGGCTTGGTGCGCGGAGATTTGACGGGATAAAAAAAGCGAACGGACTGAAATAGCGAGTCAGGGAAGTTTGACTCGCAGTAACACGGCCGACTCCGGGCCGGCCGGTTCCCAAAAGATGGAGCCGGCACATGCCGGAACGAGGACGACATCTCCGCTGCGCATCGGATTATGAAAACGGTCATCCGTCGTCCCCAGCCGGGCGGCTCCGGAAAATAGAATCCAGGCGGTTATTCCCTCGGGAGGGATGGCCATCGCCTCGGATACGGTAAACCGCTCCAGCGCGTAATAGGGACAACTCGCCAAGAGTTCCCGGGAGAATTCCCCGGGAGCATCGGCGGGCGTCAGCGCGCGAATCGGATGGATGGGACCGCGCTCAAAGTCAATCGAGTCGAGCGCTTGTTCTGGATGGAGACTTCGAGACTTGCCCTGCGCGTCGACTCGATTCCAATCGAACAACCGAAATGTCGCGTCGCTGGTCTGCTGGACTTCCGCCATCAGCACGCCGCCTGAGACCGCATGGACCGTGCCGGCCGGGATGTGCACGGCGTCCCCCGCCCGAGGCGTAAAGCTGTGCAGGCATTCCGTGACGGTGCCGTCAATCAAATGGCGTTCGAGTTCGTCGCGCGTGACGTCGGCTTTCAAGCCCGCATAGATCATCGCCGAGGGTTCGGCATGTACCACGACCCAGGATTCCGTTTTGCCGGTCGGTTCGCGCAGCAGCATTCGGGCTTGCGCGTCATTCGGATGAACCTGGACGGAGAAACGGTCGGTGCAGTCCAGCCACTTGATCAGCCAGGGGAACTGAGGTCCGTCGAACTGTTGGTCTCCCAGCAGGTCTTTTCGATGACTGTTCCATAACTCGCTGAGAGAATGCCCTTGCCAAGGGCCGGAAAGCACCCGGCTGACATGCAATGGCTGGGCGCTCACTTCCCACGATTCGCCAACGGCGACCCTTGCCGGCAACGGCTTGCCGAAGTGTTCCTGCAATTGGCGACCACCCCAAACCTGCGGTCGGAAAAACGGCTCGAATTGCAGAGGGACATCCAGCGGATGCAGTGGGCCGGAAACATTCATGACAGCAATTTAGCACGTTCCCTCCCGCGGGGAAACGGCCGGATCATTGCCAGCTTCACGGTGAGAGAGAGCCATTCGCCGCGGGCGGCATCCGTGCCGCCCGGCGGCTTGCTCAGGCGAATGACCGCGTCCACCGGCTGCCGCCAGCGTCCGCCAGTTAACCAGGCCGAAATCCGTAACGGCCCTGACAATCCGCATAGCCCGGTTCAGCCAGCGGAATCTGCCCTGAAAAGACGTCTTCACAAGTTCAAAAAAATGACGAAACAAAAACGACTATCGAATATGGGGGCTACAGAAACAGTCCCCGAAAAAGGCCTTTGAAAACGGATGGCTCATAACGAACAACTTTCCATCACCGTTGCAGTGCCTGACTTGCCAGCTCGTCAAACGCCGGCGTATTCGTTTCAACAAATGTC
Organism: uncultured Planctomycetaceae bacterium; assembly: GCA_964388415.1. GTDB lineage: Bacteria > Planctomycetota > Planctomycetia > Planctomycetales > Planctomycetaceae > CAZDGB01. Next base: position 34,568 of record CAYMAO010000013.1, read on the forward strand.
TCCCAGGCACCCCTGTCCCACAGCTCCGCGTGATCCTGGACGCCCAGCAGGTAGGCGTCGCGTTTCAATCCGGCGAATTCCGCCAGCCGATCGGGGATGCGAATCCGTCCTTGTCCATCCAAATCGACTCGTTCCGCGGAAGAGTAAAACAACCGTAAGTAGCTTTGCTGACTGTGCTTTCCGGCGAGTTCATCAGCGAGTTCGGCAAATCCTTTCGGGGAATACAGCACCAGCGAGCGTTGCGTCCCGGGGGCAATGTAGAGATACTCGAGATTCGATTCCCCAAAGTCGTCCTTGAGCCGCTTGGGAACCGCTACGCGACGCTTGTCATCCAGCGTCCGAAGATACGTCCCCGTGAGAGCCATCGCTTACCATTTCTCCCCACTGTTCCCCACGACGGCCCAAATTTACCAATTGCGGCCGGAGATGCAAGCATGGAATTCCACGCGGGGACGCGCAGCGGGTCGGCAGGCTACCCTAGCTCCTTGCCGGGTCACGAATTGAGAATTTTGAGAATTTTTTTCCGCGCTGACGAACCAGGGCGACCGGGAGGCGTCAGCGACTGGTCGACGTGATTTCCCGGAACATTTGCACGTAATTCTCAACGAATTGGTCAATCGTAAACTTCTCTCCGACAATACGTTGCGACTCGCGACCCATTGAGAAAATGACTGAGTTATCCGTCAGAAGCCGGTCGATGGCCTCCGCTAGAAGTTGTGGTCGTTCGGGCGCGACCAACCACCCGTTGACGCCGGGCGTCACCAACTCGGCGACCCCCTCGACCCGTGTCGCCACGATCGGTTTTCCGGCCGCCATCGCCTCCAGCACCACATTGGGCATTCCTTCCCATCGGGAGGGCAGGACGAGCGCCGTAGACGCTGTCAGAAGCTCTGGGACGTCATTCCTCTGACCGGCCCAATGGACGTGCTCGGCGATCCCCAACGTCTGGGCCTGAGACTTCAGCCGAGCCTGGTCTGGGCCGTCTCCAACGACCAGAAAGTGCACATCCTGATATTTGGCAATGAGTTGCGACGCCGAGTCCAGCAGAACGTCAATCCCCTTCTGATGTTCGAGCCGGCCGATTGTGATCAGCACGCGGCTGCCGGCCGGGATGCCCCACGGCGTGAGATCGGCCGGGGAGACACACTGAAATCGCTCTAAGTCGATGGCATTGGGGATGATCGCGGTCTTCCGGGGATCCAGCCCGACGGTCTGTTCCATGAAATCCGCCACGCCGCGGCTGACGCACACGTTGCGCTCGACCAGAAAGTTGGTCCAGCGATCCCACCGGCCATGCCAGGGGGTCCGCCGTTCGGACACGCGAATTCCCGAAACGATCCGGGGCACGCCAGCCCAACGGCCGGCCAGCCGCCCCAGTAGATTGGCGTGAAACAGCCAGGTGGAGAGCAACTCGGGACGAAACCGCTGCAATTCGCGCGACCATTGCCACAGAACGCGAACCGAACTCTTCATCCCCCGTGCGCCGAAACACATGACCGGAATCTGGCGATCGCGCAGCACCTGGGCGTAGTGTGCCTCCGGCCCCAGGCAATACACGCGCGGTTCCCACTCCCTTCGGTCCAGCCGCGTGACCAGTTCCGTCAGCATCCGCTCGGCACCGCCGGGGTCAAGTTCCGTGATGCCAAACGCAATGCGACGAAGGGATGTGGTCATCGGTTTTCGAATTCTGTCGTCACTGGAAATTGGAGAGTGAACTTGGGAATTGGTCTCAGAGGGTTTGCCGCAAAGAGGCGCAAAAGTCGCAAAATGAAACAAACCTTAGAGATCACGAGATTCAGACGACGAGATACTCTCCCGGATTTTTTTTCGATATTTGCGCCTTTTTGCGGCCAAGCTATGATTTTCTGAGGTGACATTTCAGGAGAGTGACTTCAGACGGCTTTTGCCGATTGGGCGAAATAGAGTCCGACGTAGACCTTGGCATCGATCAATTTTCCCTGGGCGATTTGCCGCGTCAGCCAGGATTTGACGGTTTTGAGCGATGGGGTGTGGACGACAATCTGCTCGTGCTCCACGCCGCCGCCATCGCTGATCTGCGTCACGTTCTGTGAAAAAAAGTAGGAAATCACCTCGGAACACAACCCCGGCGATGAGGTGCAACTCGCCACGCGCTTCAGGCGTTTCGCCGAGAAGCCGGTCTCCTCTTCAAGTTCGCGGAGAGCCGAGACCTCCTGGGCTTCGTCTTCCGCGCCGGCGACATCGCCGGAGAGGCCGGCCGGCAGGTCGATCACCCGGCAGCCGACCGCCGGGCGGTGCTGTTCGGTTAACACGAGCCGGCCGTCTTTCGTCACGGCAATGACGGCGACAGCGCCGCGGGCGTTGGTTCGTTCGGCGAATTCCCACCGGCCCTCCTTGACCAGCCGGAGAAACTTTCCTCCCCCCAGGATTTCGCGTGACGATTTCGGCATAGGGCAGCGGCTTTCCGAGAGGCGGCACACGCCGCGGGCGTTCGTGACAGATGAATTCTCCGATGGCAGGGGGTATCATCGTGCATGATGTGCCGGCAGGGAAGCGTCTCGCCGTGTTTTTGATGTACCCCTTCAGAGGAGCGATTGCCATGCGACGGATGATTGCCTGTGTTGTGCTGTCTGTGTTGACCGCCGCGGCGGCCGTGCGTGCAGCCGACGAAAAGCCGGCGAAGCCCGCGAAAACCCTGTTTCTGACGCAAAGTGCCGGGTTCAAGCACGGGTCGGTCAATCGGCCGGAAGGGAAGCTCTCGGCGTCGGAAATTGCCATGACGCAGTTCGGCCAGGAGACGGGCTTGATCGACGTGCATTGCACGCAGGATGCCGCTGCGGACTTCACCAAAGCCAACCTGGAGAAGTACGACGTGGTGATGTTTTACACGACGCTGAACCTGCCGATCGCCGAGGCCGACAAGGAATACTTTTTCAAGGAATGGCTGCCGAAAAAGGGGCACGCGTTCATCGGCTTCCATTCGGCGTCCGACACGTTTCACAATGACGAGCGCTATTGGGACATGATCGGCGGAACGTTCAACGGGCATCCCTGGAACTCGGGCGAGACCGAGACGTTCACTGTGCATGACAAAAATCACCCCGCGATGAAGCCGTTCGGCGACGAGTTTCAGTTCAACGACGAGATTTACCAGTATAAGAACTGGCAGCCGAAAAAGGTCCGCGTGCTGATGAGCATCAATATGGCGAAGACTCCGACCAAAAAGCCCTACATGGTGCCGGTCTCGTGGGTGAAGACCTACGGCGAAGGCCGCGTCTTCTACACAAACCTCGGGCACAACGAAAAGACGTGGACCGACAAGAAGTTTTTGGCCCATGTCGACGGCGGCATCCGCTGGGCGCTGGGCCTGTCCGAAGGTGACGCGACGCCGAACCCCGAATTGCAGGCCGAGCTGGAAGCGAAGGCGAAGCAAGACGCGGAAGCGAAGTAGGCACGAGCCGACGGATCCGTTCAGCCGCTTGCGAAGCGAGCACTCACTGCGTGAGCGGTTGAACTTTCAATTCCTCACGGTGTGGGGAGCTTGATGCCTTCAGCGGCTTTGTAGCGGGTGAAGTCGTAGAAGCCGTCCACGAACATCATCCCGAAGCCGATGGATTTCTCCCAGGTCGCCCGGCGAGCCCACGGCGTGCGTGGGTGATTCTGGATCACGGCTTCAAACTCTTCCGTGGCCTGTTCCAACTGCTGGTTCAGTTCGTCCAGATCGATCTTGGTCAATTTGACCTGCACCGGGTCGGGCGGCAGCATCACCGGCTGGCGGACAATGTTCCACATGTTGTTTTTCACGTTATTGACCGTCCGCGTGTCGGGCTTCTGCTTCTGGTGCTGATCGAGGGCCAAGAGGAACTGGAACAGCCGCACACGGTACGCCTTGCATTGGGCGTGGATCAGGTCGTAATTCGCCCGCCAGCGCTGGGACTGCTCCTTCGCACGCAACGACTTGACGCCGTCGAGCACACCCAGCGCCTGGTTGAACAGCACCAGCGACCGGACAGCCTTCTGAAAGGCGACGGACCCCTGCTGGGCGAACACGGCGTGGTCGGCGCTAAAGTGATGCTCCTGAATCTGCAATTGGGAATCGAGGTGCGGATTCAGCACCTTGATGACCTGCCACTGGGCCGCCCGGAACTTGCTGGAATCTCGCCCTTGGGCGTAAGGAATGCGGGCGCTCAGATCTGGAAGATACTCTTTCATGTCCAGCAGGTCGAACCGGCGGTCTTCCACGGACCGCGTGCCGCTAATGTTGTCCTCCGTCCCCGGCAGGATGAAGAAAATCCCGCCGGACTCTCGCGCCAGCCGAACCTGTTCGTAGGGTCCGAAACCCGAGGAATCGTAGTCCCAGCGTTCGTGCAGACCGTCGGTTTGCAAGAGTTCGGGGAACGGCGTTTCCGGTCCGCGGTTGATGCGCAGCCACCAGGTCAGGCCGAACTTCGGATCGGTCCAGGTCATTCGGGCGTAGGGGTAGCCGAAGCACGAATACCGTCCCAGGATGAACACGGGCACCTTGAATTTTTTGGCCCGCTCGATGGAATCTTCCAGCATGTCGCCGTCGTCGCCCGATTCATCCGAAACGATCACCACGGCCAGGCGGCGATGCTGCTTCATCGTGATCGGACCGTACTTGGAGATCGCAGACGAAACGGCCTTGCACATGTTCTCCTTGCCCGACTCTTCGATCTCGATCTTGTCGATCGCCTCGCGGACTTCCTCCGACTTGGCCGTCGGCTTGCCCGGGGATGTATGCTCCGAGACGTTGTCGCCGAAGCTCATGACCGAGGTGAGCAGCACCTCGTCGGTCATCTTCAGCTTCGAGTCGCTTTTCGCGACCAGTCCGAGTTCTTCGTAGACCTTGTGAAACTTGCCCCGGATTTCCTTCTGGTCGTCTCGCATGCTTTCCGACTCGTCAAAGAGCCAGACGACGGTCAGCTTCTGTTCGCGCATCAGCCGAATCAGCTCCTGCGTCAACTGGCTCAGGGCCGCGCCGTAACCTTCCACCACGCGGCCGATGTCCCCCTTGATCGCACCGGTGCCGAGGTCTTCGGCGACGAAATTCGGTCCGGGGATCGTGATGTCTCCCACGCGGACCTGGATCGTCGGATCCTTGATGCTGGAGGCGTCGTCGATTTTCTGCTGGGCGACGACCTGCCCGCCCGTTCCGCCGGAAGCCGACCCGATCGCCGTGGAGACGGCCTGACTTTCGACGATGTTCATCGTCGTGGCGACTTCGTTCGACTGCTCGACTTCCTGCTCGAATTCTTCTTGCTGGCGTTCCTCGGAAAACACCGAATCCAGTACCATGGAGAGAGAGTCGTCGGGCAGCGACATCTTGATCAGGCCCATGATCACCAAGGCGACGGCGTGCACGCCAAAGGAGATGGCGACCGAAGTCAGTTGCGATTTGCGTTGGGCGGTGGCGGTGATCACGATGAATTCTCAACCTGGGGGAATACGGGTCGCCGGAAACGCAGCACCCCTTGCGCAGTCGGCCGGCAAGGGGTGCGGAAAGCTCAGGGAACTCCGAAAAGGACAACGGTTCAAATGTTTTTTCGGACGGGCTGATCGGGCAGTTGCCGTTTCGTTTTCTTGCCCGTCTTCGGGTCGACTTCTTCCACAAATCGGGGGGCTTTTTGCCGTTCTCCGGCGCCGCCGGCGCCGGCAGCCGGGGCGGTGTAAGTCTCTTCCTTCCATTCCCAGCCGAGCGGGGCGCTCTTTTCGCGTTCCGCCATGATCTGCCACGGCGTGCCGGGATGCTGATCGATCACGCGGTTGAGATATTCACTCGCCCGGGCGGCCATCTTCTTCACGGCCTGTCCCGAGTTGAGCTGCGTCGACGCGACCAGCCGCCAGCGGTTGCTCCCCTGCTTCTCAAACTTCTTGGGGTTCACTTTCATATCGGCGAGCATCATGTTGTAGCCGAAGCTGCGAACCTTGAGGGCCAGCACCCGGCCGATCGCCAGGTCGTAGGCGGCCTGCCAGCGGGCTTCCCCCACCTTGGGCCGGTCCTTCTCGCCCCGTTCCAGCGCCTGGGTGATCTGGCTCAGCTTGTAATCGAGATCGGCCAAGGGCTTTTGCGCTTCGATGATTCCCTGCCGCAGCACCGTGTCATTTTCCGCCGGGAAGATCAATTGCGGCGCGGGGAGATTGTCGACCTTCATGACTTCGGTCGCGATTTCGACCAGCGAACGCTTCGCCAGGTTTTTCTGGATATCCGCCACGATCACGGGAATCGGCCGGTAATCCGGGGCGTAATTCCGCATGACCTGGGGATCGAAGCGATGCCTGCCGGACTCCTTCGAGACGAGATACAAGCCGTTCGTTTCCGCCGCAAGCCGTGTCAGCGAATACGGGCCGAACCCCGACGACATCTGATCCAGGTCGCCGCCGTTGACACCCCAGTACGGCAGCCGGACCAAGTCGGGGAACCGCGTTTCGGGGCCGTTGTCCATCACGCCGATGACGTCCTCGCCGCTTTCCAGCGTGAAGGGGGCTTCGGTCGTGGCCCGGCCGAACGGGGCGGCGTCGCCGACGACGTAGCAGCGGATGCCGAACCGTTTCGTCAGGCCGATCGCCTTCTCCAGCCACATTTCATCGTCCGACCCGCGCTCGTCGGTGACGACGATGAACATCATCCGGCGATGCATTTTCTGGCGATAACTCAGCCAATGTTCGGCCGTCTTAAAGACGGCGCTGAACACGTTCTCTTTGCCCGAATCTTCCGAGCGAACGTCGCGGACGGCTTTCACCACGGCGTCTGCATCGCTGATCGGCTCCGGCGTCACGAATGTGTGCTTTTCGCTGAAGGAGACGACCCCCGTCAGCAGGGCCTTATCCGCGTCCACATTCAACGCGGTCAACTGGCCGTAGACGTTTTCAATGCGGTCGGCGATGATTTCCCGGCGCTTGGCCAGCGAGGGCGAGACGTCCAGCATCCAGACGACCATCGTCTTGCCTTCCCGAAGCGAGTTGGCGATCTCCCAGGCCAACCGGTCGACTGCTCCTTCCACTCCGCCGGGATGCTCGGTCGCCCCCCGGGTTTGGATGGGAGATGCGAACTCCGCCTTGGCAGGCTGGGGGATTTCGTCGGTCACGACCACGGGCTGCTGCAATGGCGTCTCGACCTGGTCCTGCACGACTTCGACCGGATCGCGCTCGGCGCCGATCTTGCTTGCCGCACTTTGCGAAGCGGTCAGCGTGTTGACGGAACTGTTGTTGCCGATCTGGTCGGTGATCGTGGTATCAAACGCCGGCGACCAGGGTTCGATTTCTTCGGTCATCGCGCTATCGATGACCGATTCGGATTCACGGAAGACTTCGTAATGAATGGTCGCCAGGATCGCCAGGATCACGATATGCACGCCCAAGCTGGCACCCCAGGCCATCAAGTCGCCGGCCTTCGGCAGGAAGCTCGATTCGACTTCCATCTCGAAAACGTCTTGCCCGGAAACTGGCACCGAAGACATGTTGAACTCCTGGGAGAGATTCAGGTCCGCCGCCTGCGCTCCGGCAACGGCATTCCGCGCGTAACCACTGACCTCAATGCAGTTTAACTGAGATGCTCTGGAGAAGCAAATTCGAATCCGCAAAAATTGCGTCGCGTTGGCACTTCCGTCGCCAACCCTCTAAAATCATCGTCTGATCCGCGTCGGCCCCATTGCGTTCATTTTCACTCTTGCAGGAATTCCACCGTGATTCCCCTCCGCCGCTTACCGCTCTGGTGTTTGATCGGTCTGCCCTGGCTGGGTGACAACTTGCTCGCCGCGGACCCCGCCGCACGATTCTCTCCTCTCATAACCTCAAAAACGGCCGAAACATTCGACGCCGTGCGACAGTATCTGCGAAGTCCCGGCGAGATCGATCGCGAGCCGGCCAGTCGGTGGCTGTTTCAAACGGCGACCGAATTCGGCTGGGAGTCGCAAGTCATTGACATCGCAAGCAGTTATGATCAGTGGCCTGAAAAGAACCCGGCCACCTCGCTGCTGGCCGAGCAGGTCCGAATCCTCGGCCTGGCCCAGTCCGGCAAACGGGGTGAATCTGTGCAGGAGTATCAGTTGTTCCTGCGGAAACTCCGCCTGCGATCTCCAAACGTCGGCAGTGATTTCGGGCAGTCGCTGGCGATGGCATTGCAGATTGCCGGCGACCGCGACGCGGCCCTCGCCGTTTACGACAAACTTTCCGGCTCATTTTTTCTGAATGCCGAGGTGAAAGAGTGGTGCGCGCGGCGGACCCAGCGGCTGGCATTGTCGGGGAAGCCGGCCCCGGAGATCACAGGGACGACCATTGCCGGGCAGCCATTCGACGTCTCACCTTGGAAAGGGAAAGTCGTCCTGGTCGACTTCTGGGCGACGAATTGCCGGCCGTGTCTGGAAGAAATGCCGAAGCTGCAGGAGATTTATGCGGAGTTTCACCCGCTTGGTCTGGAACTGGTCGGCATCAGTTTCGACGAGGAAGACGCCCCGCTCACGGAATTCCTGGAGCGTACCAAATTGCCCTGGACCATCGTGCGAAACGACAAACAAACGTCTGAACGGTATCACGTCGAACTGATTCCATGCCTGGTCCTGATCGACGCGACCGGCAACGTCGCAGCCACCGACGTCCGCACGCCCCATCTTCGCGGCGCGCTGCGCACGATGTTGACCCCTTAACGACGCAACGCAGAAGCGTGGTGAAACGGCCCCGAATTGTCAGAGAGACGGAATACCCCTTGGCGCTTTCTGGCAACATTCGTTCCGTTCCCATGACCGACGGCATCCGTCTGGTCGTCCGCGATTTTGCTCCGCCGAATTCCCACGCTGACCGAACGCTGCTCTGGTGTCACGGCATCGGCGAGCATGGAGGCCGGTATGAGCATGTCGTTCGGGAGTTCCTCGCGCACGGCTGGCGGGTGATCCTGCCCGATCTCCGCGGCCACGGACAGTCGGACGGCCTGCGCGCGGATGTCGGCTCCTTCAACGACTACCTGGGCGACTTCGATCAGATCGTCGTGGAATACGGGTTGAGACCGGCACGGACGGCACTCTTCGGCCACAGCATGGGCGGACTGGTCATGGCCCGATATGCCCAGACCCGTCCGCGCGGGTGGGCAGCCCTGGCGATGTCAGCGCCGCTGCTCGGGGTCGAAGTGCCGATCCCCTGGTGGAAGTGGCGAATCGGCCGGCTGCTTTCCTTCATCGCCCCGCGGACCCACCTTCGGACAGGCATCCAGGAGGCGAACCTGACGCACAATCCGGAGTTTCTCGCGCGAAGGCGTGCCGACCCTCTGATCCAGCGGTCTGTGACGGTCCGCTGGTTTTTTGAGATGCTCTCTGCGCTGGGCCTCGCGCATCGGGAGGCGGACCATCTTTCGCTGCCCGTGCTCATCCTGCAAGGGACCGCGGATCGGACGACGGACCCGGTGGCCCCGGAAGAGTGGCTGCCATGCACGAAGAGCGCGAATGGCCAAATCATCAAATATCCCGACGGACTGCATGAACTATTGAACGACACAAATTGGCAAGCGGTTTGCGCGGACCTGATCGACTGGCTGGAACGGCACACATCGAGCGCCTGCTCAGCGTAAGCCGGCTATTCCGTCACGCGAATGACGCGGCGACCGTGATGCGTGACCCCGAACATGTCGGTGGTGCGGACTTCCATCGCGTGGATTCCCGGCTTCAACCCGGCCGGCAGTTTTCCCGTCCAGAGATGCGGGGATTTCATCGGCTTCGGCAGCGGAATCCAGGCATCTTTCTTCAGATCCAGCAGCGTTTTTTCCCGTTCGGCAACAGCAACAAAGGTCGGATCGGGCAAGGAACTCTTCGCCAAAGGAGCCCAATCGCTGCCGGCCATCCGCAACTCGACGGTGGAACGTGCCGAGCCTGCGAAGACATTGACGAAAATCTCCGTCTCCGGCAATTTCTCCGCCGACACAGTCTCCGGTGCATGAATCTGCATCTGGTAGTCTTTGGGCCTGCCGGCCGGGACGAAATCCAGGCGGTAATTTTGTCCGTCAAACTCGATCACGGAATGTCCGTTCGGCGCACCGCAAGCCATCAGCGAGTGGGGAATGCCTCGCTCATCCGGCGCGCCGGTCCACCAGCTTCCGCAGACGGTGACGTTCACGATGTGATGATGAGGTTTCGGCCCGCGCCAGCCGTCGGCGTCGGTGATGAAGCGATGTTCCTGGTAGTGCGTGTGGCCGGAGATCGAGATGCAGAAAGGCCGCTGTTCGATAAGCCGGTAGACTTCCTGCCGGTCGCCGACGTTGTCCAAGGGGATGTGCATCAACAGCACGACCATCTGTCCGGGGGGCAGGAGTTCCAGATCGTGCTTGATGAAGGCGATTTGCTCGGGACCGAAGCCGCCGACGTATTTCGCCTGGCCGGTCGTGCCATCGACGAGCCAGTTGATATCGTCGAGCACCAGGAAATGGGTCGGCCCGTAGTCAAAGGAGTAGTAGGACGGCCCGTAGACCCGTTCGTAGGTTTCGTTGGCATGTTTCCGGGACTTGGCGTCGTAATTGATGTCGTGGTTTCCGATCACGTTGTACCAGGGGATGCCCAGGAGCGCGATGGTCTTGTTGAGCGGTTCCATCACCGAGAGATCATCGAAGACAATGTCTCCCAGCGTCACGCCGAACGCCGCCTTGGTGCCGATCAGGTTTTCAATGACGTCATGAGCGATGAAATCGACTTCTTTCTGGTTCCGGGGCTGCGTATCGCCGAACAACAGCGCCTGGAACTTGTCCGGCTCGTCCTGGGGAACGAGCGGGAAATTCACCAGATCCGGCAATTGTCCGGTCGGCGCCACGCCGCGAAACTTCAAATCGGGCGATCCGTTCGGCTTATGCACGTAATAGAATCGGGGAAGCAAATCTTCGCTGAGCGGAGTCCGCCAGCCTCGCGGTTTGATCACGAACAGAATGGCGTCGTCGGTGACCGGAAGCTCATAGATTCCGGAATCGTTCGTGAGGACAATCTCGTTTCCATTCGAGACGCGAATTCCGGGAAGCGGTTTTTCGCCGTCGTCGAGTTTCTGGTTGCCGTTCGCATCATGAAACACGACTCCCCGGGCCGTTTGCGTTTCGCCCGGCCCGGCACTCTTGTCGGCCGACTGCCCGCCGCGCAAGACGCAGACGGCGAGAAGGGCCAACGTGATTCCACATAACAGCAAGTTGCGCCGCATGATGATTCCTCTTCACGGAAGCCCTGAAGACCGGCCCAGCATACGCCAAAGAGAGGCCCTCCGCAAATGGAGCGAAACCGGGGTAGTGGGTCAGTTTGCCTTTCAATGTAGGACACTTCCTCCGCAAGTGCCAATCACATGTGCGGAGCAAGTGTCCTACATTATTAAACTGACCCGCTGCCGAAACCGGGGGAATCGTTACTCGCCATCCCTGTCGACCACGCGGAAGGCGTCGTTCTGCTTGAACACTGTCGGGCCGCGGCCGTTGGGCGAGGCGAACTCGATATGACAGTCGAGCAGCACCCCCGACGAGGCGTCTTTCGGAATCGTGATCACGGCGGTGATCACGTTTTTCTCGCGGGTGATCGATTTCTCATCGGCTTCAAATGGACCGATCTGCACCCAACTCGGTTTGCCGGCAGGAACCGGTCCGCGGCGCGAATTCTTCGGTTCCAGTTCGATCCGAATCGTGTGCGATTTTCCGCGGCTCGCCGATCCCGGCAGCACGTTCTTGATCACCTGGTCGAGTTCGCTGGTTCCCGAAGCATTATTTTCGATGGCGCCCTGCTGTGCATGTCGCAGCGGCGGGCTGTTCGACCGCTCGACCTCGCCGTGATAGCCGCCGATCAAGTACGGAAAGCGTCCCGGCGTGACGTGGTAATGGTATCCTCGTTCGGGATCTCGGTGCCCATTGCAGACATCCAAAGCCTGGGCGCCGGTCAAATCTTTGGCCATCACGCCGTCGGATTCATACGGTCCGTAGACGGGAAAGCCGTCCCAGGCAAAACCGAGGATCGGCGAATGACGTTCCCCGTCGTCCGGGAAGGGCGATTTCACGCAGCTCGGGTATTTGTGGTAGTGATAGACGCCGTGCTGCTGGGGATGCCCGCAGCAGGAATCGAGCCAGACTTCGGAGTACCCTTCGACGGCGTTCATGCCGCCCATTTCAAACGGGTTGAAGAAGACGACGCCGTTAATTGCCGTGCCGATTGGCCCCATCGGCACGCGCGTGATCTCCGGCGAATACTTGGGAACGAGCGGAATTTTAAAGTGGAAATCCTGCACGCGAATGCGATTGGGGTTGCCGCTGTTGGGGAAGACGGCCGTCGGGTGATTGGGATAACCCTGGCTGTCCATCAGGAGAAACTGGCTATCGTGCTTGAGGCGGACGTTCTCGATCCCATCCTTGTTGGAGTCTTGCTGATGATAGGAAAACAGGTCGACATAACGGCCGGCGTCTTTGTAGAAGTAAATCGGCTTGTCGTTTTCCTGCACGTACCAGTTCCCGCCGATCGGCTTGAGACGCTCCGGTAAGGCACCATCATCCGCCGCATGCACCGAGCCTGCGAAGCCGAATGCCAGTGCCGCCAACACGGCCCCGCGAATTGCAGACATGCGATCGTTCCTGATCAGGATTCGGAAGAAGAGCACGAAGGGTGAACCCCGGAGATCGGAAAAAGTTTCGCTGCCAGGCCTGCACATTGTCTGGCCGGCGGCGTGAAATTTCTTTGCGGGAACAGGAGTCTGGAACTCCTTCGGCTTCAGGTTTCGTTCGTCATTTTTCTCCGTTTCTCTCTTCAATCTTCCCCAAAAACTTGCGATAACACGACGAGCGGGATGGCAAGGGCCTTGCCGTGAGGAAGACGATCAGCAAGCTCGAAGGACCGGCCGACCATTTCTTTGGACCGGCTCGGAGGGTGCATCGGATGAGGCGAACGCTCGTCGGGTCAGAGCAAGACCCTCTGCCGGTCAATGCAGCCTGGCGGTTGATTTTTTCTTCCTCGCCTGTTTCGGGCGTTCAGACAGTGTTTCTGGTAGAGCCGGTTCGGCTGGCAAAGGAAGATCATGGCTACGAATCTGTATGTGGGAAATCTGCCGTTCAACACGACGGCGGATGATCTGCGTGAAGCGTTTTCGAAATTTGGAACGGTCTCGCAGGCGCAAGTCGTCTCGGATCGGGAAACCGGCCGCTCGCGCGGGTTCGGTTTCGTCGAAATGGAGACCGGGGGTGAACAGGCGATGGAAGGAATGAACGGCGCCGATTTCGGAGGCCGAAAGCTGACCGTCAATGAAGCCCGGCCGCGCGAGGAACGCGGCGGCGGAGGAGGAGGCCGTCGCGGCGGCGGCGGAGGATATGGCGGCGGAGGAGGAGGTTACGGCGGCGGAGGCGGCGGGCGATATTAACCCCGGATTCCCCGGCGGTTGTTCTTTTACGCCCGGCCATCCCGACTGGCCGGGCGTTTTCGTCGGCACGACGCCCTAGCGATTCGCTGCATCGACTTTGCAACTGGCCGCAGCGTTGCCTGCGGGTATACTAAGTTTCATTCTCTCGCCGGCGTCGTGAGCGCTCGCCTCGTGAGCGGCGAAACGGTGAAGCTGGGTTCCTCCGACAGAAATCCATTACCATGAGCACAGCCGGCATCAATCTCATCAGCGAAGCCCAGTGTTCCGAGGAACGCTTCCTCCGGCAGATTTTCGTCCGCGACCAGATGGCGGAATGGTCGAAGGACCCGCTCATCATGGCGAAGGCCGAGGGCGTCCATTACTGGGACGTCAACGGCAAACGGTATCTCGATGCGCTCTCTGGCATCTACACTGTTTCTGTCGGCCACAACAACCGCCGGGTGATCGAGGCGATCAAAAAACAACTCGACGTGCTTCACTTCTCGCCGCCGATGCACGGGACCAACCCCGTCGCGATTCAACTGGCGAATTTGCTCGCCGACGTCTCGCCCGGCGACTTGAACACCGTGAAGCTCGAATGCGCCGGGTCGGAAGTCACCGAGGCGGCCATCAAGCTGGCCCGGCAATATCACCGGCTGACGGGCAACCCCGGCAAGTACAAAATCATCAGCCGGTACAATTCCTGGCACGGCTCGACGATGGGCTCGCTCGCCGCCTCGGGGTTGAAATCTCGAAAAACCGTGAATGAACCGCTGCCGGCCGGGTTCGTCAAAGTCTTCCCGCCGACCTGTTATCGCTGCCCGTTCGGGAAAGAGTATGACGGCGGCCGCTGCGGCATCACGTGCGCCTCGCTGGTGAACGACGTCATCGACCTGGAAGACCCCGCGACGGTCGCCGCCATTCTGGTCGAACCGATCGGCCACACGGGCGGCATCATCGACCCGCCGGAAGAGTATCTGCCGCTGCTCCGCGAATACTGTGACCGGCACAATATCCTGCTGATCTTCGACGAAATCATCACCGGGGCCGGCCGCACCGGCCGCATGTTCGCGGCCGAGACGTTTGGCGTCATCCCCGACGCTATCTGCACCGGCAAAGGGATCAGCGGCGGTTTCCTGCCGATTTCCGCTCTGATCGTGAGAAAACCCATCGCCGACGCCTTCTGGGGACCGGTCGCCACGAACCCGGGGTTTGTCGAAGGCCACACCAACGAAGGTCACCCGGTGGCGTGTGCCGGGGCGATCGCCGTGATTCAGGAGATCCTGGAGCGCGACCTGTGCGGCAACGCGCGAATTCAAGGCGAACGGCTGCGAGCGGCGTTCGCAGGACTGGGTCAAAAATACGGCGTGATCGGCAATCTTCGGGGCAAAGGGCTTCTGCAAGGAATCGAATTCGTCCGCGATGCCTCCACGAAGGAACGCTTTCCTGCCGAGATCAGTTTCGGGGTCCGCGTTGGCAAACGGGCCTTGCAGCACGGCTTGCTGTGCCGCTTCGATCCGCACTGGCTGGCCTTCGGCCCGGCGCTGGTCGCCACTTCGGAACAGATCGACGAAATGATCGCCGTTCTGGACCGAAGTCTCGACGAAGTCTTGAATGAGTTGAGGGCTGAGGACTGAGGGCCTGACGAAGCCCGGCAATGGCATCGCCGGGAAATTCTCCCCTCGTCGCCAGCCGCGGGCTTTGACTTAATTACGGCAACACCTTCGGTTCGACGTCATACTCCGCATCGATCACGTGGAGCCTCGCCCGGCCGCGGATCAGTGCGGATTCGCGGCCGTTGGCTTCGATGCGGCCGCCGCGAAAGAGCACGCCCGAAGTCCCCGACAGGGCCAGTCCGGCCCGGCCGTTTTCACGGATGATGACGTTTTCCAGCACGATCTCCCGGCACATGTTGTAGGCATTGATGCCATCCACACGGAAATGTTCTACGGTGAGATCAACGATGCGGACATGCTCTACCTGATACAGGGTGATTCCCATCTCATCGGCCGCGTAATCAAACCGCTCCAAGGGGGGCTCGGTGATCCCATCCTGGCGATAGTACACGTCGCCGCGATAGGCGCACCATTGTCCGGCCGGCAAAGTCGCCCGAGGGTCGCCGCCATCGTCTGGACGATGTTCCGTCACGACAAATCCGTCTCGCAACAACTGATAAAAGCCCTTGCGATTGAACGTCACCCGCCAGAGATCTTCGGTCTCCTGCTGCCACGCGGTAGGGGGCAGACCGCGCAAACCGCTCAGCGTGGCGCCGTTGCCGAGGATGGTCAAAGGCACTCGGGGCACGCCGCTGAGCCGGCCCCCGATGAGGGACAGCGACTCATAATAAGGCGTCCCCGTGTTGGTAACGACGATCGTGCTGCCCGAAGTCGCCAACTGCAGCGCCCTGCGGATCGATCGGACCGGACCGGTTAACCCGCTCAACGGTTCTGCTGCGAGACCGTCGTTCTGATCGCGGCCGTTGAGGTTGTTCACGAACAGGGTTTCGGCCGGCAGCAGCCCCGCCGTCCAGCACACGCCGCACATCGCCCAGAAGACCGCCCGTCGCATGATGTCGCACCTTAGTCGCGGAAGTTTTTGCCACGCCGTTGCTCCCGGCGAACCGACGGCGATCACATCCCGCCGATGCCATCGGCGGGCTTGGAACTCTCCACGATAAATTACCGGGCAGGGCGGACGCGATAGGGAAGCGGCAAACTGGCGAGGCCTGCGCGAAGATTTTCCACCGTCATCTCCTGCATCCTGCGGCGAGTGCGGTCGGATGCGCTTCCCAAGTGGGGCGTGATCACCAGGTTGGAGAGCGAAAGCAGCGGGTGATTTCGCGGCAGCGGTTCGGGATCGGTCACATCGACGGCCGCACCGCCGATGCGGCGATTCACCAGGGCATCATACAGGGCCTCATGGTCGACGACCGGCCCGCGGGCCATGTTGATCAGTACGCCATTCGGCTTCATACGCGAGAATTGTTTCGGCCCGATCATCCCCCGGGTTTCCGCCGTCAACGGGCAGTTCAACGTGATGAAGTCGCATTCCGTCAGCAGTTGGTCGAGCGAACGGTATTCGGCGCCGAATTCCCGCTCGGCCTCTTCATCCCGGCGGCGATTGTGATACAGCAGCTTCATCTCAAAACCGCGGGCCCGTTTCGCCACCTGCTTGCCGATCCGGCCGAGGCCGATGATCCCCAGCGTCGCTCCCGTGACTTCCCGGCCGATCATGTAGGACGGATCGTAGTGCGTGAATTCCGGACTGCGGGCGAATTTGTCGCCACAGACGACGTTGCGCGCCGACGAGAGAAGCAAAGCCATCGTCATGTCGGCAGTGCTGGCGTCCAGGCAGCCCGGCGTATTGCCGACAGGGACCCCGTGCGCCTCGCAGGCGGCGACATCGATATGATCGACGCCGACGCCGTGATTGCTGACAATCTTCACCTGCGGCGCGCGGTCGAGAAGCGGGCCGTCCACCGTGGGATGGCCATACGTGATGATCCCGACGGCTCGGGCCAGCACGTCGGAACTGGTGGCCGCGTCCCAGTTGAGAATTTCAATTCCCGGTCCGAGCATCTCGATCAGCGACGGCGGGAGGTTATCGGCCAGGACTGGAATCGGCGTCATATCGGTCTCGCAGTGCAGCGAACCCGGAAATGGAGCGGCCCGGAAATCGCCGTCACGATCAGCGGTTGTTCATCGAGACGTAATCCCGTTCGGCGTGACCGATGTAATTCGACGATGGCCGGATGATCTTGTTGTCGGCCAGTTGCTCCAGCACATGGGCGCTCCAGCCGACGATGCGGCTGGCGGCGAAGACGCAGGTGAAGAGTTCGCCTGGAATGCCCATGTAATGCTGCAAACTGGCGGAGTAGAAGTCGACGTTGCAGTTCTTGTGGATCGCTTCGTTGATGAGGCGTTCCATCTCGACCGACATCTGGTACCACTTCGGATCGCCCGTTTCGAGGCTCAACCGGCGCGACAGTTCCTTCAGATGCCGGGCCCGAGGGTCTTCCACCTTGTAGACCGCGTGGCCGAAGCCCATGAATTTTCCCTTTTTCGCCCGGGTGGCTTCAATCCATGGCTTCACGTCGGCCACGCTACCGATTTCCATCAGCGTGTTCAGGACTTCCGTGTTAGCGCCGCCGTGCAAAGGGCCCTTCAGCGCGCCGATGGCCCCGGTGATTGCCGAATGCAGATCGGACAGCGTGGCGGCAATCACCCGCGCGGCAAACGTGCTGGCGTTCAACCCGTGCTCGGCGTGCAGAATGAGAATCAGGTCCATCGCCTTCTCGGCGTCTTTCGACGGAGCCTTGCCGTTGAGCATGTACATGAAGTTCGCCGCGTGGCTCAAATCCTTCCGCGGCGGGATCGGCTCTTTCCCGTCGGCGACCCGGCGGATGGCGGCGACGATCGCCGTCATTTCCGCGGTCAGTCGAATGGATTTCTCAAAATTCGCCTTGGGTGAGTTATCCTCGGCGAGTTCATCGTAGACCCCGCACATCGAAATCGCGGACCGCAACGCCGTCATGGGGGGCGTTTTTTTCGGCAAGGTCTTGAGAAAATTGAGAATCGGGGGTTCCAGCTCATGGTGCTTTATCAGCGTGGCTTTGAACTCGGCAAGCTGGGCGGCCGTGGGCAATTCCCCCTGGAATAAGAGGTACGCGGTTTCCTCGAACGTGCTGTGCAGGGCCAGGTCATGAATGTTGTAGCCGCGATAGATCAGTTTGCCGAGGTCGCCGTCGACATCGCAAATCATGGTATCCGCGGCGACCACTCCCTTGAGGCCTTTGGCGGCCATTTTGTCTGGTGCAACTTCCGCCGTCATGGGTGTTGACCCCGCCTTCTTGCCGAGATGATGAGCCTGGTGTGTTCGCCCGGCGGCGCCCTCGCACCGTTCGGATTGATTTCCGCCGGAAGTATATCACCATTCGCAGGCTGAGTTCAACGAACGGGAGTTTGGGAAAACGGGTTCGGCCGTCAGGGAACGGATGTCAAATTTCGTCTCGAAAAAATTCCGACTTTTTTTCTCAAAACGGAAGAATCCGGGGAGCGCCGCAAAACAAGTTGTGTTAGCATTTACGCCCCTGACAGGGTTGTCAGCGTTGTTCGCAATGAAAAGAAAGGAAGCTGTTCAATGCGAATGCTCGCGAGTTGTCTGCGCTCGATCCGCGGATGTCGTGCCTGCCCGCCACGGGGCATTTCTCCGCGGGGTTTTGCCGGCAGTGCGTTCCCATCGTCACTTCGACGGCGATAAATTTCTGCGCGTTTCGCCCGGCCCGCTGACGGAAGGATTCCGTCCGCCCAATCGGGTTTCGTCTCTTCGGTTTCGACACACGGATGGTCCACGACTTTTCAGGGAGGATTTGGTCATGTATCGCTTCAATCCGGATTTGACTTCGTTCATCGCCCAGGCCCAAGAGCGGGGCGTGATGACGTTTCGCCAACTCGACGACTATCTCCCCGATGAAGGGGGCGATCCGTCCACCGTCGATGAACTGATCCTCGCCTTGCAGGATCTGAAGCTCGACATCATCAACGAGCCGCTCGACTTCGCCGACGAGACGGCCCCGGTGATTCCGGACGGCATGGCGGAACCTGAGCCGCTGTCGTCCTCCCGCGATCCCATTCGGATGTACCTGAGCCAGATGGGCGATATTCCGCTCTTGTCCCGCGAGAAGGAAATCTTCCTCGCCAAGCAGATCGAGATCACCCGGCGCTGGTTCCGAAGGATCATGCTGGAATCCGACTTCGCCGTCAAATTGGCGATTGAAACGGTTCTGAAGGTTCAAGCCGGCGAATTGCCGTTCGAGCGCACTTTGCGGACGTCCGATACGGAGAATGTCCGCAAGGAACAGATTCTCGGCCGGATTCCCGTTAATGTCCCGACGATTCAACGCCTGCTCGACGAAAATTACCGGGACTTCGACTTGCTGCGGTCTGCCGGCGGTAGTCGCGATCAACGAGAGCAGGCACTTCAGCGGATCGCGCTGCGGCGGCGAAAGCTGGCGACGTTGACGGAAGAACTCAGCGTGCGGACGCAGCGCCTGCAGCCCGTGATGAAACGTATGGAGCAGATTTCCCGGCGGATGCAGGAATTGCAGGTCACACTGGATGATCTTCGCAAGCGCAAGACGCCGACGGCCGTGCAGCAGGCGGAAATCGCGCAAAGGGAACTGAACGACCTGGTGGATGCCGTCCGGGAAACTCCGGCCGAATTCCAGCACCGCATGGCCGCCGTGCGGGCGAAGTTTGACGCCTGGACGGCCGCCAAGCAGCGGCTGTCGAGCGGGAACTTGCGGCTGGTGGTGTCGATCGCCAAGAAGTACCGCAACCGCGGCCTGAGCTTTCTCGACCTGATCCAGGAAGGCAATGCCGGGTTGATGCGCGGCGTGGAGAAATACGAATTCCGCCGCGGCTACAAGTTCTCAACCTATGCCACATGGTGGATTCGCCAGGCCATCACCCGGGCCGTCGCCGATCATGCCCGGACGATTCGCATCCCGGTCCACATGTTCCAGAGCATCTCGCTGCTCAAGAACAAGAGCGAACAGATCCGGCAGGAAACGGGCCGCGAGCCGAGCCTGGAGGAACTTGCCGGCATCGTCGGCATGTCGGTGGAAGACACCGAACGGATCATGAAGACCTGGAAGCACCCGGTGAGCCTGGATACGCCCGTCGGCGAGAGCGAAGATTCGAGCTTCGGCGACTTCCTCGAAGACGACAACGAAACCGACCCCGCCGACAGCGCGATGAACGAAATGCTGCGCGACAAGATCGATCACGTGCTCCGCAGCCTGACGTATCGCGAACGGGAAATCATCAAGTTGCGTTATGGCCTGGGCGACGGCTACAGCTACACTCTGGAAGAGACCGGCCGCATTTTCAAAGTGACCCGGGAGCGTATCCGGCAGATCGAATCGAAGGCACTGCGAAAACTCCAGCACGAAACGCGAGCCGACCATCTCAAAGGATTCATGGAGGCCTTGCAGCCGAACGTGATTCCCATGGATCGGGCGGTTTGCGACGACGACGCGGTGAGCGAAGACAGCGACAGCGAATTGGCCGCCGCCGGCTAAGCGACACCCAGAATTCATGCGACTGATAAAGAGGCCTCGTTTCAGTTCATTCTGGAGCGAGGCCTTTTTCTGGATTCGGCCGCGTGAACATTCCGCCGACGGGCATGGCGGATGACAACGGAAAGGCAACGTAAAAAAGGTGTTGATTCTTCGAGCGCAGACCACGCCCTTCGAATCAAAACTGCCGCAGGAACCGGACGTCGTTTTCGTAGAACAACCGGATGTTGTGGATGCCGTGCCTTAACATGCAGAACCGGGCGATGCCGAGGCCGAAGGCAAATCCGGTGACTTGTTCGGGGTCATAACCGACCGCGCGCAGCACGTTGGGATCGACCATGCCAGCGCCGCCGAGTTCCAGCCAGCCGTTCCGCCAGCGGACGTCGACTTCGACGGACGGCTCGGTGAACGGGAAAAACGACGGCCGGAAGCGAATCGTCGTTTCTTCGCCGAGGTAACTCGTCGCGAACAGTTTCAACACGGTCTTGAGCGACGCCATGGTGATGTCCGGGCCGATCATCAGGCCTTCCATCTGGTGGAACATGAAGTGGTGCGTGTCGTCGACGTCGTCCGGCCGGTAGACGCGGCCAACGGAGACGATGCGGATCGGCGGTTTGCGTTTCTCCATCACGCGAATCTGCACGGTGGACGTCTGGCTGCGCAGCATGAGCGGCAGGAAGCCCGGGGGTTGCAACCCTTGGGCTTCTGCGAGAAAAAAGTTATCGAGCGGATCGCGGGCCGGATGTTCCGCGGGAATGTTGAGCGCATCGAAGTTGTGGTATTCGTCTTCGAGTTCCGGGCCGTCCACCGCTTCAAATCCGAAGCGGCCCATGATCTCCTTGAACTCTTCGATGGTCTGCGTGAGCGGGTGCAGCCGGCCGAGATTCGGGCGGAGTCCGGGAAGTGTGAGGTCGATGGCCGTCGCCGCGATTTTCGGCTGCGCCAATTCGGCCTGTCGTCGCTCGAGTTCCGCCGTGACGCGGTCGCGGACGTCGTTAAACCGTTTGCCGACCAGAGGACGATCCGAAGCGGGAACGGTCCCGACGACGGCTTGCAGGTCTTTGAGTTTTCCTTGTTTTTTTCCGAGAAACTGAATACGGACCTGTTCGAGGTCGGCCGTAGAGCGTGCCGCCGTCATGGCGGCCAGCGCCTCGGTTTCAAATGTCCGGCAGGCAGTCTCAAATTCAGCCGACATCCCGGGATGGCTCCCAAAAATTGTCTTAGCCCTTCGCGAGTCGCGGCGGGCATTTGGGGGGGGCTGCGTAAAAAAGCCCCCGGCGACTCGCCGGGGGCTAAGATAATATCAACGTGATCTCAACGCGGCGATTGATCAAGCGGCGACTTTTTGCAGGGCCTGACGAACCGCGGCGGCGATTTCATCGAACACCTGGGGTTCATGAATGGCCAGTTCGCTGAGCATCTTGCGGTTCAGCGTGATACCCGCGAGAGTCAGCCCGTGAATGAACCGGGAGTACGACAGCCCGCGCATGGTGGCCGCGGCGGTGATGCGCGTGATCCAGAGCGAACGGAAGTCCCGTTTGCGGTTGCGGCGGTCCCGGTAGGCCGTCACACGGGCGCGGACCACGGTTTCCTTGACGATCCGCAACAATTTGCGGCGTCCCATCACGCGGCCTTTGGCCTCGTGAAAGAGACGGTTTTTCGCACGTCGCCGGGGTACGCTGTAACTGATTCTCATGGCAGGAACACATTTAGCTAAGGGTTGAGGGCTAAACGCTAAGGGACAGATAAGGGGAGAGCAAGCTTGTCTGGCGCTTAGCCCTTCGCCCTTGACCCTGAGCTTTTTTTACAGAATCGGCCGAAGTCCTTCAATAATCAACCGCGGCTCCCACTTGTTGAGGACCGTGTCCTTGCGGAGCTGCCGTTTGCGTTTGCTGGATTTGCTGCTCAAGATGTGGCCGCGCCCGGCCGACCGGCATTTGACCTTGCCGTTCGCCGTCAGCTTGAACCGCTTCGCAATCCCTTTGTGCGTCTTCTGTTTGGGCATGATTTGCTTTCCATCCGGACGATTCTGGGCATCAACCGGCGAGGGACTTCGTGACGAATCCGGAGTATAGTCGAAACGCGACAGAAATTTCCAGCGATGTGCCAGGAATTTCCGTGATCGCTTCCAGTCGAATCGCCTGGGGAGAATTGCAATCTTTAACACAAATTCCATCGGCCAATGCAATTTGTTGATTGACCAAGGGCAAAGACGCGGACATCTTGGGGAGAGATTCACCCCTTGGGCGTCAGCACGGCGATCATGCTTTTGCCCCCTTCCATCGAGGGCATCTTTTCGACCTTGGCGACATCCTGCAACTTTTCAATGATCTCGCCGAGCATCTCCCGGCCCCGTTCGTGGTGGGCGTTTTCCCGTCCGCGGAAGATCACGGTGAATTTCACCTTGTCTTTATGCGTCAGAAAATCCCGGGCCTGCTTGACCTTGAATTCGATATCATGTTCGCCGGTCTTGGGCCGCAGACGGACTTCCTTGATCTGCACCTGGTGCTGCTTCGCCGCCTGGGCGTGCTTGCGCTTCTGCTCGTACTTGAACTTGCCGTAGTCCATGATGCGGCAGACGGGCGGCCGCTCCGTCGGGGCCACTTCCACCAGGTCCAGCCCGGACTCATAGGCGAGGCGCTGCGCTTCCGACGTGGGAATGATCCCGAGCATTTTTCCGGTCTGATCCACCACGCGGATGGGAGTCAGACGAATCTGATCATTGAGACGATGCGTGATATCGATTGCTGGCCTCTCCTGTCAGTTGGGAACCATTGCCTTGCAGTGCTCGAGCGCCCTGGAAGGACGGCGAACGCGCTGCAGCGGCCGTGCGAAGACTCAAGGTCATAGTGTTATCGCGGAACATGCACTCCGTCAAGAGGTTGCGGAGGGAATTTCACGGCCATTCCGGCCGTGAGGAACTCCCCCTTGCCTGATGCCCGAGACGCAAACAGCGCGATTCATGCAAGAGAATTGATGGTTTTGAGCCGGGCGGCTGATATACTGAATCGAATTCCGGCTCACGGCGGACGGCCTCTGTCGGCTTGGAACAGGTGGTTCGAGTCTCTCTCGTACGACGCAAGAGCGAGGAGTGCCGAGGATGCGCAGGTCTGTCATGCAAATCATGGCGTCGACCGAGGGGAAGCGGCTGGCCCTCGCCGTCATCGGGTGGCTTCTCCTCTTGGCAACAGAGAGCGCATCGCCCAGCCGTGCCTGGGCTCAATTTGCGCCGGGGATGCGCCCGCCTCGGCGACCACCGGGCAATCGCGCGGTTGCTGTTCCTGGGGCTCCGGCCGCGGCTGTCGATCCTGACGCGGCGGCGGATGCCGCGCAGCCGGAGAACTGGCCGAATCGGGCGTTGCCGAAGGCTGTCGTCGCCAATCCGCTGCAACAGCTCATCCGCGGACTGTTCCAGCCCAAGGGGGCGATACTGCCGGCGAATCCCGGTCAAGCGGCGAATCCAAGGCAAGATGAGGAGGGACAGCCGGCGCGCGTGAATCCGTCGGATCGCGATTTCATCGATTCGCGTGCACCGCATGACGCCAAGATCGAACATCAATTGAAATTGGCCGAAGGGGCCGTGAAAAAACGCGACTGGAAGACCGCGGTCACCTTGCTGCAGCAACTGCTCGACTTGCCGGAAGACTCGCTTCATCGCCTGCCGAACGGTCATTGGCAGTCGGTTCGCGTCGCGGCCTCACGCTTGCTTGGGCAAGCGCCGGAGGCGGTCCTCGACGGCTACCAGCAGCAGAACGGCGGGCTCGCCAGGCAACTGCTGAACGATGCGCTGCGCGACGCCGATCTGTCCGCCGTGATTCGCGTGGCGACCCGGTTTTTTCACACCGATGCCGGTTACCAGGCGGCCGATTATCTCGTGACCCTGCATCAGGATCGCGCGGAATTCGGTATCGCCACGCAATGGCTGCAGGAACTCTCAGCGTCTCGCGCGGCGTTTGTCCGCACGACGGCCTGGCGTCTGAAAGCAGCCGTGATCTACCGACAGGCCGGCCAGCAGAAACCAGCAGCCGAGTTGCTGAAACAAATCGAGGACGAAGAAGAAACCGTCAAAATCGGCGGCCGCACCGTGGAACCGCAGGCGTGGGTCGCCAAGCTTCCGCCGGCGGCCGCTCCGTCGGCGGTCGAGCAGGCCGATTGGCTTCAGGTGTTCGGCATGTCCAACCGGATGGGAATTCAAGCCGGGGGAGTGCCGTTCCTCATGGCGAAGTGGCATGTACCGTATTCGTCCAACCATTTCGTTCGGCAGCGCATCGACTGGATGGTGCAGGACCTGGTCGATCAGGAACGCGCCGTAACCATGGCGGCCCAGCCTTTGGCGGTGAACGGAATCGGCCTGTATCGCGATTTGCGCGGCATGCGCGCCGTGGATTTGAAGACCGGGCAAAGTCTGTGGGAGAGCATCGAAGGCGTCTCGGCCGAACGCATCGTCAGCGGCATGGGTGGCGACGGCGGAGCCGATCCGTCGTCCGCTCCCCAGTTTGCCAACGGCGTGAACGACCCGTTCGGCGGGCAGCAGGCCGACTATCATCCGCTGATCAGCCTGATGCTTCGAGACGCCGTCTACAACACACTGTCCAGCGACGGCCGGCAGGTGTTTCTGCTGGAAGACCAGGGGATATTGTCACGCCAGCAGCCCGGCTGGAACTGGGGCTGGGACGGCGACCAGGCCGATCCGTACGGCTTTTCCTGGAACACCAACCGGATGTCGTCTTACGACCTGGAAACCGGCCGGCCGCTGTGGACCGTCGGCGGTCCTGAATCCAATGAAACGTTTCAGTTGGCGATGTCCGGCGTCTATTTCCATGGCGCGCCGACGCCCGATGGCGATGAACTGTTCGCCGTCGGCAGCAAAGGAGATGAAATCCGGCTGTGGTGCCTGGATCGCCGCACGGGTGGATTCCGATGGTCGCAGTTGATCGGTTATTCCGACACGAAGATCGAACAAGACATCGGACGGCGCTGGATGGCCGCCTTGCCGTCGGTCTCGGAAGGCATTGTCGTCTGCCCGACAACCGTCGGCTGGCTGGTGGCGGTGGACCGGCTCCGGCACACCGTCTTGTGGGCCGTGCGCTACACCCCGCCGACGCAGGGAATGGACTACCAGATGGGCAACAATTTCACGCCGCAGCGCGAACTCGGCGACCAATGGAGCGGTTCCGCGCCGGTCATCGCCGGCCAGCACGTGCTGTTCACGCCACCGGAAGGCGAGGTGCTGATCTGCGTCGACCTGGTCTCGGGCACGCCCTGCTGGCAGATTCCGCGGGCAAATCGCCAGTACCTGGCCGGCGTCGTCGATGGACGAGTCTTCACCGTTTCGGCGGAGCGGATGACGGCGCACTCGATGGCGGACGGCAACGAAGTCTGGAGCCACGAATTTGGCGAAGGCACCAAACTCTCCGGACGGGGAACGTTGACCGCGGAGCATCTGTACCTGCCGCTGAATTCCGGGGAATTGCGCGTGCTGAACCTGACCGACGGCAAGACCGCCTCTCAGACGTTTCTTCCGTCCGGGCAGCCTCCTTTGGGGAATCTGCTGCTGCACCAGGGGCTGCTGATTTCGCTGGGGCCGAACGGCTTGACCGGGTTTCGCCAGCAGTCGTCGCTGCTCGCCGAAATTCAACAGCTCAAAGCCCAGAACCCGGAGGATCCGTCCGCCCTGTTGAGCGAGGCCGAAATTCACCTGCTCAACCGCGAAGCCAAACTGGCGCTCCCGCTGCTCCGGCGAATCTCCCCGGAAAAGCTGCCAACGGATCAGCAGGCCCGCTGGCATCAAAACCTGATCACGGGATTGACGGCCGTCATCCGACAGCAGCTCAAAGACAGCGAATCCTTGCTCGCCGAACTGGGAGCCGCCGCGAAGACGCCGGAAGAACGGCTGTTGCACCTTGATTTGTCGGCTGAACGGTTTCTCGCGCTCGGCCAGCATCAGGCGGCTTTCGAACTGTATTGGAAACTGACCTCCGAATCGACCGCCGGCACGGTGACCCGCACTGACGACGTGAAAGTTCATGTGCAGCGACTGGCCTGGCTGAGCGGCCGGCTAAAAGACGTCTGGAGCCTCGCCGACGCCGAGGCACGCCGCCAGATCGATGAGCGGATTTCCGGGGCGCTCACACAAGCCGCTTCCCGGGACGACAACGACGAAGCGCGCCGCCGGCTGACGGAATTGATCGGCTTTCATCCTTTGGTCAGGCCGTTGGTGCAGCAGATGATCGCGTCGCGTTTCCCCAAGGGGGAGACGGCAGTCGCCGAATTGGAATTGCTCCGGCTGGTGGAATTGGGCGACCGGGAACTCGGGGCCTGGGCGCATCGGAAGCTGGGCGAACTGATGGAGCAATTGAAACTGCCCGACGATGCGGCCCTGTTTTATCGCCGGCTCGAAACCGAATTCGCCGACGCGCGCCTGCCGAACGGACAAACCGGCGCGGAATTCGTGCAGGCTGTCAGGGAATCGGGCCGCGTGCCGTTTGAATCCCCCGGTCAGCCGCCGGCCTGGGACGACCGGCCCATGAAGGTGATGCAGTTGATGCATCAGTATTACGGCCAGCCCAACCAGGAGGTGACGCCCGATTCCACGTTGCCGATGTTCGATGCGCTGGACATGGAGTTCCAGCCGCAAGAGCAGCGGCTGTCGTTTGATTCGCGCCGGGGGAAGGGCTACCGCTGGCTGGCTCCGCTGCGCACCAGTCCGACGAATCATAATAACGGTTACATGAACGTGGAGGCGATCGGCCACTCGCTGGCCCTCATCCACCATGATGTGCTGCACCTCTTGTCTCCGGCCCAGAAACAGATGTTGTGGAATCTGCCGCTGGAAGGGCTGGTCGAAGGCGGGCTGCCGCCCCTCCAGGCAAATCGGCCGCCGAACTTCCCCATGTGGAACGTCAATCAGCAATCCGGCCAGCAGTCGCCGTTGTTGCAGCGCGTTGGCTATCACGGCCGATTGGCCGCGGTGCAGACGGGTTACCTGGCGGTCCTCGGCCGCCGCACGGTGCACGTCCTCGATTCGCGCACCGGCGCCGAACTGTGGCGCCGGTCCAATGTGCTGCCGCAAACCAGGGTCGTCGGCGGCCCTGATGTTCTCTGGCTAATCCCCCCGCGGATGGACCAGAGCGCAGGCTATCGTGTGAGCGACGGCACGCCGGTCAAAGTCTCGCGGCTGCCCCAACTGCTGGGGCACGCGGTCGACCTGGTCGGCAATGATTTTCTCCTGGCCGAGCAAGGCCAGGGCTTGAAGTTCCTGGGCCTGAACCGCGCAAAGGTCGTGCTGCGCCGCCACAACCCCTTGACCCAGACCGATGTCTGGAAGCACGAGTTCGCGACCGGTTCGCTTCTGGCTTCGCTTTCATCGGACGAACTGCTCGTCGTGCAGCAATCCGGCGAGGTCGACCTGGTCCGCGTCGCCGACGGCGTCAAACAGCCGCTGGCCGCGCTCACCGCGAAGGATCTTCAGTCCCGGTCCGACTGTTACGCCCTGGCCGACGACGAACGAATTTTCCTGGTCGTGAATGCGCAGAACAACACCGGTTACCAGCATTTCGCAGAGAGCCTGCCGTCCGTTCGCTCGCACGGCGCCATCTACGCTTGGCAGCGGTCGACCGGCGAACGGCTCTGGAAACATGACGTGAAAAACCAGCATCTGGTGCTGGAGCGTTTCCGCAGTTCACCGGTGCTGTTGTTCTGCTCGCGAGAATGGAAGCAGAAAGGGAACATCAACTTTTCGCAGTTGGCCCTGTCGGTCGTGCATAAGCAGACCGGAAAAAAACTGCATGAATCGTCGACGCCGACAATGTACAGCGGCTTTCAAAGCCTGGCGATCCTGCCGATGGAACAGTCTCTGGAGCTGCGGTCGTACAACCTGCGGATGAAGCTCGTTCCCATCGAAGCCGCCCCCGAAAAGCCGGCCGAAAAAGGATCCGATTGACGCCGTGCTGGCTGGAAAGATGCGGCTCGCCCCGGGGGCGGAGTGAGAGTATTGGCCCGGCCTGTTGCCAGGCGAGCGGTTCGCCAGAATTTCCGGAAGCGTCCCGAACGCAGTGGTCGGCCAGTTGAAGGCCAATCCCCGTGCGTTCCGAGCGATACTTCGCAGGGAAAATGACGCATCTGATTTCCAGGACGTCTTTTAGGCGCGTATACCCTCGCCTGCCCGCTGGGCGCTGTTGCCGTTCCCGCTCGGCGACTTTTGCCTTTGTTCCAAAATCTTTCAGTTTTTTTGAGAGATTTCGACCGAAACCGCCCATTCCTCTCCGGGCCGATGAGATATCACGGAAGAGCATCCGCTGATCCGTGGTGGAATGCGATCGTAATTCCTCCCACCCCAATCCGTTCCGGCCCTTGTTCAAACGACGAATTTGCGGAGACACCTCCCATCAAGGGCCAAGCCATGATTCACTTCAGTTGCCCGGCGTGCGGGAACGCGATGTCGGTGGCAGATCAACATGCCGGGAAAACGGGGACGTGCACCAGTTGCCGCGATAAAGTGCGAATTCCCAGGTCGACGCCGCCCGTTGTGCCGGTTCCCGCTCCGGCCCCGGAGTTCGCACTGCCGCCGTTCGTCGGACTCCCAGTGACCGGCCGGCTGACGGCGAAACGGAAGCGCGGCGGGGGGCTGTTCGGGATCGTCGTCGCCGCGCTGATCCCCACGGTGGTTTGTGCCGTCGGCTTCGGGTGGCTCGGATGGGACCTCCCCCGGCTGACCCTCGTAGTCCAACCGCCGCCGGAGCAGCAGGTCGAACGGACTTCCCTCGTGGCGTCGGCCGCCCCGGTCCAACCGCGTCGGCCGGAGCCGATGCCAACGGAATTGGCCCGCCGGGAGATGCCGGCGTTGTCGTCTTCCGGCGTGGGCACGCGTTCCATCACAGCGCCATACCGCTCCGCGACGGACCGTGAAATGCCCGCTGACGAACCAACCGCAACGACTGCCGGGACAGATTCGGAGGCAGACGAAGAGACTCCGATGAACGAACCGGCAACAACCCCGGTCGCGGAAGCGGTATTGGACGATGCTGACGAACCGGTTCCGAGCGATCAGCCGAAATCGAAAGCGAAGACAAAGACCAAGGCGAAAGCGACCGGCAAGAATCCGCTGGCGAAAGCGCTTTCGGACAGCGAAGAACCGGAATGGTCTCCCCTGGATTTCGGATCATTCGTCAGTTCGTCGGAAAAAGGCGAGCTGTCGGCAGTGGACAAGGATCAAACATCCGAGGGATTGTCGCGGCTGCGCGAACTGGAATACTCGGCGAGACAACTGTATCGGGAGTATCAGGACCTCGAGAGGCAACGCAGTCCGCTGGTTGCGCGGCGTGATCCGCTGCTTCAGACATGCCGTGTCGCCATGCAGCAGAACGCGACGATCAGCGAGCAGATCCCGAAACATGAGCGGCGGATCATCCAGCTCAACGGTCAGCTTCAGATTGCCGACGTCAACCAGCGCGGAAGCCTGGAAGCGAATATCCATCAGCTCCGAAATGAAATAGCCGGGGGGCAGGCCCGCATCGCGTCGAATCGAGCGGGCATTGAGAGTCTGATGCCCCAGATCAACAGCCTGAATAGCCTGATTCAGCCGCTGAACGAACAAATCACGAAATTGTGGTCGCAACTTGCGGAAATCCGCAAGCAGTGGTTGACGATCCGGCAGCCAATCGAGAAGTATGCCCGCGGCGATTTTGAGCTGTTGCGGAAAGTGCTTGACGACTGGCTGCTGATTGACGGCCTCTGGCCGGACGCCCAGATCTGCGGGGCGTTGTGCGCTTATGAAACCGGGGACGTGGAGGGAGCCTACGGTTATTTGGAGAAGCTGATCGACCTGGAGACGAATATCTACAAGCCGAAAAAGCCCTGGGCCCGCACGGAAGCGTTAAAAGGCCTGGTCTTCATGAAGATGTCCGGGCAGACGTCCAAAGGCAAGGCGGCGCTGCAAAGAGCGGTGCAATTCCTGGATAAAAAGTCCGACTGGGAAACCTACTTTGTGCTGGGCCGCTGCTACGCCGACCGGGATCAGGATGCCGCCAAGGCGAAAGTGAACCTGGAGAACGCGTTGAAAATCAAGCCGAATTTTCCGTCGGCGAAGTTATGGCTGGCCCGGGTGCAGACCACGGCGACGTCGGAGAAAGTTCGCGATCCGGAAGCCGCCGCCAAGACGTTGGAATCGCTGTGGAAATCATCCGGCGAACGTTCCTGGCGCATGGCGGACTGGTTGAGCCAGGCGTATCGCGCGGCAGGCAAGACCGACGCCGCGGCGCGGATGGTCGCCACGGCCGTTACCCTGGCGCCGCAGGAGTTTCACAAAACGATTCAGAGCGAACGCAAATAGTCCGTTGAGGGGGAAACTCGACGTGCCGGTTCAGGATGACTTGCGGTACTGATTGACGCGTCATGCAGGCCAGATCTGGCTGCCGCCGTCGACGCGGAGGACTTGGCCAGTGACAAACGCGCCGAGCGGGCCGGCGAAGAATTCGATGACGCGGGTGACTTCGTCGACAGTGCCGATGCGGTCCAGCGTCCCTTCCGTGACCATTCTTTCGGCAGCGACGGCCCGGGTGCCGAGGAACCGCCCGGTGCGCGTGTCGCCGGGGGCGAGGCTGTTGACGGTGATGTCATACGGACGCAACTGTGCCGCGAGGCAGCGGGTGTACTCCACGACGGCGGCTTTCGCGGTGGAATAGATGGCCCCGGCTTCGTTTCCCTTGAAGGCGGCGATGGAGCTGATCGTGATGATTCGCCCCGTTCTTCGCGCCATCATTTGCCGCGACACCTGTTGGCACATCAGGATCGTGCTCAGCAGATTTCGGTCCAGCACGGCCCGGACATCGATTTCTTTAATGTTGACGGCGTCGTTCGGATTCGGCTTGCCTCCCTGGGCGGCGATGTCCCCGCCCGCGTTGTGAACCAGGATGTCGATCGGCCCGAGCGTCTGGGTGGTTTCCAGCGTGATCCGTTCGACATCGGCGGCGACGGTGAGATCGGCCAGCACGCGGACCGATCTCACACGGTGCAAATCACCGATCTGCCGGGCCGTGTCGGTGAGCGTGGTTCCTTCGCCGTATTCGGCCGGGCCGTTCTCCCTCATGCCATGAATGCCGACGGCGCAGCCGAGGGCCGCCAGCCGTTCGGCAAAGGCCCGGCCCAACCCGCGTCCGGCCCCGGTGATCAGGGCGGTTTTGCCTTCCAACAATCGCGTCATGGGGATGGTCTCGATGACAAGGAAGCAGGCGTTCGCTAGAGGGGCCAATCGGTCATCGGCTATGCGCACTCGGAAAGGATGACCGAATACCGAACGCCTCAAATCACCAGCCGAGTGACATATTCGTTTCGATTGCCCGCTGCGCCTGGTGCAGGTCGACGCCGGTGTCCTGCATGTACAGGCGGATGGCGTGCAGTTTGTCGCCCTGGGCACGGTTCAGGCAATCGCGGGCCTTGTCGCACGGTTCGGTCCGGCCTTCCAACCCCAGCAGTTTCTTGGAAATGACCCACATGTCGCGCGGACGCTTGCTGACGCGCAGCACCTCTTCTTCAGGATAGGCCTGCTTCAACGTGGCTTCCGCCTCGGACTGGCTGCCGGCCCAGGCGATCATGATGTGAGCGTTGGTTTCGATTTCAAACAGCGGCATGGCGCACCTCATCTTTCTGGGGAGAACTTCCCTTGGCGACAGATCTCTGACGGCCTCTTCGCAAAGTATATCGCACGGCGATTCATCACGCCAGAATCTCGATCGGGGAACCTCTCTCGCCAATCCGTTTGGGCGCCGACCTAGGCATCGACTCGGCAATCTTCCATAATCTTCGCCTCGCAGGAATGAAACTCTGCGGATAGCGCCCGGTTTGATGATGGGACCAAGGATGACCGAAAAATTCAGTCCGCACGGTGCGGGACGCGCTGCGCGCGCCGCATCCTCGGCCCCGTGGATCATCTACCTGACCCATCGGGTTCCGTTCCCCCCGGACAAAGGGGACCGCATCCGCACGTTCAACATTCTGCGCTACCTGGCGACAAGGACACAGGTCTTGCTGGGCTGCGTGGCGGATGAACCAGTCCCGGAAGAACACCTGCGAGTCTTGAAAGGACTCTGTGCCGAGGTCTGCGTGATCGACAATACGTCGATCCGGCGCTGGATGCGCGGAGCGATGTCCTTCGCGACAGGGTGCACGATTTCCGAGGGGCTCTTTTATCAGCCGGACCTCGAGCGCCGACTGGCTCGCTGGCTGACCGAATATCCCGTAGCGGCCTGCTTGCTCTCGGCTTCAAGTCTCGCGCCTTATCTCCGCGCGCCAGGCATGGGCCAAATTCCGGCCGTGGTCGATCTGATCGATGTCGACAGCCAGAAATGGCTCGATTATGCCGGCGTATTCCGGGGCTGGAGACGTTGGGTGTATCGCGGGGAGGGGGGCCGGCTCCGGCGGCTCGAATCGGATCTGGCCCGCACGGTTCAAGCCGTGACGCTGGTGAGCGAGGCGGAATGCCGGCTGTTTCGCTCATTCTGCGGCGATGGCCAGGTGCTGGCGGTTCCGAACGGCGTCGATCTGGAGTATTTTTCGCCGCGGCCGGAACCGGTAACGGGTCCCAGCTGCGTGTTTGTGGGGGCGATGGATTACCCGCCGAATGTGGACGCCGTGGTCTGGTTCGCGGACCAGGTCTGGCCGGGCGTGCTACAGGCCAGGCCCGAGGCACGCTGGGACATCGTGGGCCGGCAACCCACGGACGCCGTTCGTGAACTTGGCCGTCGTCCCGGCATTACGGTCGTCGGGCAGGTCCCCGATGTCAGGGACTATGTGGCGAGGGCGGCGGCGGTCGTCGCGCCGCTGCGCATCGCCCGTGGAATTCAAAACAAGGTTTTAGAGGCGCTGGCCATGGCGAAGCCCGTGGTCGCCTCCTCGGCGGCGATGGAAGGACTGGCAGTGTCCGACGGCCGGGAACTCTTGCGCGCCGATACGCCGTCGGAATGGATCGACGCGTTGCTCCGCTTGTGGAATGACTCTGCACAGCGAAACGAATTGGGTCGCGCCGGACGAAATTATGTTGAGCGGCATCATTCCTGGGACCGTTGCCTGGAGGAATTCGCTCGGCTGCTGAAGTTGCCGGCGATGCGGACGGAGTAGCGGCCTTGGAAGCGCACAGCCGCTTTGCCTCGTCCGATTGATTGATCGATCGATCAAGTATCGGACGCTGACGGTGTTCCGGTCCCCAGTTGCGTCAAGACGGTGTCGGCCAATCGCAACGCGCGCAGCGCATCAGACAAGTCGGAAACGGGGACCAGGCCGCCCACGACCCTGCGGCAGAATTGATCGAGCAGAATATCGGTGCTGGAACGTTCCGACGTCAGATCGTCTTTCACGGCATCGGCACCGATCTGCCAGAAGATGTCGGCATCTCCGGTCACATCGGCGACACCGTGCTGACAGTCGACGTGCAGGGTTTCACAAGCCGTCGTCGGGCTGCCAGGCGGCGACTTCTGAAGCACGATCTCCGCCGTGGCCCCGGATGTGCCGAGCGGGCTGGGGAATTCCAATCCAATTCGAATGCCGTCTCTCGTTGGACCCGCCGAAACCAGGCGAGGCGACTTGCCGACGACATAGGCGCACCAATCCAGCAGGCCGGTCAACTGGTGGATGTCGACCGATTCGCCAGCGATCTCGGCGACAGCGACCGCCCTCACGGCAAGGGGTGACCCGAGCTTGGTCGCGATCAACTCCCGAAGCCGATTGGAGGCCGGGGTGTGCCGGCGGGGAAAGGCCGTGATGACGGTGGCTCCGGCGTCTCGCGCCGAGAGATACAACTGCTCGTGCCGTGCCAGGTCGCCTTCCCACCGGCCGGACACCAGCGTCGGTTTGGTGAAGCGGCAGGCGAGTTCCAAAGGAAACAGTCCGAGCCAGGCCGAGTCCAGGATGAGGATTCCCTCCAGGTCCGGCCGTTCAAACAGGCTGGTCAGCGAGGGGGCGACCATGGCATGCCATTCGCGGGCGGTCTGCTCGGCCCTGGCCGGCACGGCGTCGTAGACGCCGCGAATCGTGACCCGCTGCGCCAGCCGGCGCAGCGCTTCGCGGTAGTGCGAATCCCACAACGGCCCCGTCCCCACGATCCCGAGGGGTACCAGTTTGCGGCGAGTCGTCGCACCTGCCATGCCGTTCCGCGCTGTCCGTGGAGAATTTAGGAAATCTTTCTGATGATAGGCTGTCTTTCGCGTAAAATCCAAGAGCGTGGGGAAAATGACAGGGCGGTTCATTTTTTGATGATACTGAGACCGTAGGGTTTACCGAGTCTTCGAGGCGAACCGTAAGTCATTGGCCCATCAGGGTTCGCCTCGAAGGCTCGGCAAACCCTACCGCAAATCTGAACCAGCTCGGGGAACGCGACCTCGCGTTCTGATCAATTCCACAAACAATTTTCAATCCTTCATCCTCCGCATTGGTCCCGATATGTCGCACAGCCTGCCGCCGTCATCTGCGCATCACTTCTCCGCGGGTCCGCCGAAGTGGACGGACGAAGTCGAACTCTCCGGCCACATCATCGACAGCCTGATTCTGCCCAAGGTTCTCGATGAAATCACCAGCCTCGGCGGCGAGTATGAGAGCCGTCAGATTCGGATCGGCCACAACCGGCACGATCCAAGTTATGTCCGGTTGGAAGTTTCCGCCCCGACGCCCGACGCGCTGGAAAAAATCCTTGCGGCGATCGGTCAGCACGGAGCCATGACGATTCACCAGGTGGATTGCAAGTTTGTGCCGGCGGACATTGCCGGCACGTTTCCCGAAGGCTTTTACGCCACCACGAATGAGCCGACCGAAATTCGTGTCGCGAATCACTGGTATCCCGTCGAACGGCTGGAGATGGATTGCGGCGTCGCGTTCGACCCTGCGACACAACGCGCATGGTGCGTGGCGATGGCGGATGTCGCCGTCGGCCAGCAGATCGTCGTGGGACGGCTGGGAACCCGCGTTCAGCCGATCGGCCGAGAACCGGACCGTCAGCATTTCGGCTTTATGCAAAGCGCCGTCTCCAGCGAGAAACCGAAAAACATCACGATCCGGGAAATCGCCGAACTGATGCGGCAGGCGGCCCGCGGCGCCGGGAAAATTCTCGTCGTCGGCGGTCCGGCCGTCGTCCATACGGGCAGCCGGGAACTCCTCGGAACGCTGATCCGCAAGGGCTATGTCAACGTCCTCTTCGCCGGCAACGCCCTGGCCACGCATGACATCGAGCAGTCGCTTTACGGCACCAGCCTGGGCATCTCCATGGAACACGGCGGCTCGACCGAAGAAGGCCACGAACATCACCTCCGGGCGATCAACCGCATCCGCCGCATCGGCAGCATTCGCAAGGCCGTGGAACAGGGCGTGCTGACGAACGGCATCATGTACGAATGCATTCGGCATGATGTGCCGTTCGTGCTGGCCGGCAGCATCCGCGACGACGGCCCGCTTCCCGACGTCATCACCGATTCTCTGGCCGCCCAGGCCAAGATGCGGAAACTCGTTCAGGATGTGACGTTCTGCCTGATGATCGCGACGACGCTGCATTCCATTGCCGTCGGGAATCTGATCTCCAGCCGCGTGAAGATCGTCTGCGTCGACATCAACCCGGCGACCGTGACAAAACTCGCCGACCGCGGTTCATTCCAAACCATCGGCCTCGTCACCGACGTCGAACCGTTCCTGCGCGTGCTGGTTCAGGAACTCGGCGCGGCATAAGAAACGCCGCAGGGCAGCACCGTGAGACATTGCATCCGCATTGGCCAACGCCCATTCTGGTGGGACAGACATTCCTGTCTGTCTTAATTTTTTCACCAAACGACTCAAACCGAACTCCGAACGCCGAATCCCGAACCCCCTTGGAACGCCCCATGTCCGTTATCCCTCGTTTGAACGAACTGCATCCCCAACTCACGGCCTGGCGCAGGGACCTGCATGCCCATCCGCAGACGGCGTTTGAGGAGACGTATGCCTCGGACCTGATCGCCCGGGAATTGGCAGCAATGGGAATCGCCGTGCACCGCGGGCTGGCGAAGACTGGCGTCGTGGGAACGCTCGAGGCCGCGCGGCCGACGAAGGGCGACCTGATGGCCGTCGGCTTACGGGCCGACATCGACGCTCTCGACATCACCGAGGCGAACGATCTGCCGTACAAGTCGAAACATCCGGGCAAGATGCACGCCTGCGGGCATGACGGCCATACGGCCATGTTGCTCGGCGCGGCGAAATACCTGGCCGAGACGCGGAATTTCTCCGGGACCGTGCAGTTCATCTTTCAGCCGGCCGAGGAAAATGAAGGGGGCGGCCGGGTGATGGTCGAGGAAGGCCTCTTCGAGAAATTCCCGGTCGACGTGGTTTTCGGCATGCACAACTGGCCCGGCATGGACGTCGGCAAGTTCGCAATGCGGCCCGGTCCGCTAATGGCGGCGTTCGATGTGTTTGAGATCGTCGTCACCGGCCAGGGGACTCACGCCGCGATGCCGCATCTCGGCGTCGACCCGATCGTGGCGACGTCGCACCTGGTGACGGCGCTGCAAAGCCTGGTCAGCCGGAATGTCGACCCGCTCGATCAACTGGTAATCAGCGTCACGCAGTTTCATGCCGGGGATACCTGGAACGTCATCCCGCCGACGGCCACGCTGCGGGGGACCGTCCGCACGTTTCGGAAAGAAGTCCAAGACATGGCTGAAGCCGGCATGAGAAAAATGGTCGAACGGATTTGTTCCGCTTTCGGCGCGACGGGAACGCTGCGGTATGAGCGCCGCTATCCCGCGACGGTGAATTCGCCGCGCGAAACGGAATGGTCGGCGCAGGCCGCTCAAGACGTGGCGGGCGTGCAGAACGTGAATCTCGATCCGCAGCCCTGCATGGGAGGCGAAGATTTCTCGTTCATGCTCGAACAGCGGCCGGGATGTTACGTCTGGATCGGCAACGGCCCGGCGGACAACGGCCGCTTGCTGCACAATCCGCGTTACGACTTCAACGACGATATCTTGCCATTGGGGGCAAGCTACTTCGCGCGGCTGGTGGAGCGGCTGCTGCCGAAGGAGAAAAATTAATCGCCAAGGCTTGTGATTCGACGGGCGAGTCAGCGGCAATCTCGTTTCATGCCGCCCGGCGGTTGACGCGCTGCCATTCGTTGAGGGCGCAGTCCACGCTGGAGGATGACGTCTGCAGGCAGCGGGCGATTTCCTCCACGGCAAATCCGGCTTCCTTCAACGCGAAACAGCGCTGCTGTTCGGGAATCGTCAGTTGCCGATCGGGAACGGTCGCGGACTGCCGTGATTCGGCCAGGAGAGCCTGCAGCCGCTCAATTTCCCGGTCGGCGTCGACAATCAACTGATCCAGCACGGAAAGCCGATTGTCGATTCGGGCCTCGACCTCGCGGCTGTAATCATAAGCCCGGACTTCGAGTTTCTGCACCAGCCCACGGGCCGAAGACTCCATCGCGCGGACATCGTCGAGCGTCTCACGAATGGGGTCCTGGCCTTGCAGCTTCCGGCGATAACACGCTCCCCGGTACAGCGAATATCCCAGCGAGACGACCGCCACGCCGATCGCGATGAATTGCCACGGTTCCATCCGCAGGCTCCGCAAGAGGTGGTTCCAGGATCAATGTTCGTGATGATGATCATGGTCGTGCGAGTGGTCATGTGCGTGGTCATGCGAATGATCGTGACGGTGATCATGATCATGGCCACAGTCATGGCCAGGGGCATGGTCGTGATCGTGCTCGCCGTCTTCTTCTTCAAGCTGCATCAGAAAACCGATCTCGGCGGCCCGATACACGTCTTTCAACGAGACCTCATGGGCGGCGGCGATCTTCGCGCAGGCTTCGAATTCGGGCGTGAATACGGCTGGTTCGCCGTGACGCCATCCGAGCTTCCCTTGCACCGGGCCGAACTCGGTCTCGACGGAATACGGCGTGCGGGCCCGTTTGGACCGGCGCAGCGTTTGCCGGCGAACGCCAAACGTCTCCGTCTCCAGGAAGAGAATTGATTCCAGCTTCGGCCCGTCGACCGGTTTGCACAGAATGCTGAGCAGCGTGCCGGGCCGGTCTTTTTTCATCTGGATCGACGTCGAATACACATCCAGCGCGCCGGCGGCCAGCAGCCGCTGTTTGGTATATCCGACGATCTCCGGCGAAACGTCATCCAGGTTCGTCTCCAGCAGAATGACTTCGTCCGTTTCGCCTTCGGCGTCCACGGCGCCGACGAAAATCCGCAGCAGGTTGGCCCGCTCGTCGAGGTTGCGCGTCCCGGCCCCGTAACCGAGGGTCTCGACGGTCATCTCGGGAAGCCCGGGGGCGAAGCGATCCACGACGGTTTTCACAATGGCCGCGCCGGTGGGCGTGGTCAGTTCGGCGTCAATGGCGGCATTCATCAGCGGGATGCCGCGCAGCAATTCGGCGGTCCCGGGCGTCGGTATGGCGCAATTCCCATGAGCGATCTTGACGAAGCCGCGCCCGGTCGGAATGGGCGAGCAAACGATCTCATCGGCTTGCAGCAGGTCGAAACCGATGGCCGCAGCCGTGATGTCGACAATGGAATCGATCGCACCGACTTCGTGAAAATGGACTTGATCGACGGTCGACCCGTGGACTTTGGCCTCGGCCTCGGCCACCGCGCGGAAGATCCGCAGTGCCAGATCGAACTGGCTTTCGGTGAGCACGTCGGAGCGGTCGAGAATTTTTTCGATGTCGCCGAGATGCCGATGGGCGTGCTGTTCGGGATGCGAAACTCTCAGGTGCTTGGCTCGAAAACCGCCGCGCAGGACTTCCGTCAGGTGCAGCTCGACCCCCGGCAATCCGAGCGAGTCGATACCCTGCTGGATGGCGTTCCAATCGGCGCCGGCATCGACCAGCGCGGCCACCGTCATATCGCCGCTGATCCCGGAGGGGCAATCCAAATAGAGAATCCGCACGAAAGTCTCCGAGGCTGAATTGTCGTAACTGCCAATGGCAAAATATGTTTTGAAAATCGACTCGAACTGGGACGGCCTCGATTCTACTCGTCCACGGAACTCGCACCAAGACCAATTACTCGCTCTGAGCGGGGGGCATGTCAGCCCCTTTTTAGACAGAATTTGTGATCATCGAACGCACACTCAGGGAACGCACACCTCCCGCTCAGGGAAATTGTTCCGACTTCGCGGTCTGGGTAAATCAGAGCGAGTTTGCGGAATTTGCTGAAGTTACCGGCCTTGATGAGTCGATTTTGAGAGAACGGGAACTTCTCTCACGGGTCGGCTCATGATCTACGGAATGTACTTATCGGCGCAAGGGGCGGACGCGGCGGCGTTCCACCAGGCGGTGCTTGCCAATAATCTGGCCAACGCCGGGACGACGGCGTTCAAACGCGATATCCCCGTCTTCCGCGCGCACCAGCCGTTCGACGTGGAACATCTGCAGCCCCCCGCCGCGCCGGAGACCATCAATGCACAAACCGGCGGTCTGTCGGTGGAAGGGACCGTCACCGACTTCAGCCCCGGTTCGCTGCAGACGACCGGAAACCCATTCGACGTGGCCATCCTCGGACAGCGGCCCGCGTTCTTTGAAGTCGGCGACGGCGATCAGAAATTCCTCACGCGGAACGGCAAGTTTTCGCTCGGACGCGACAATCAGCTCGTCATGTCGGACACGCTGTCCAACAAGATGCTCCCCGTGCTGACCGTGGACGGTGAACCGATCGAAATCCCGCCCACGAGTTCCCGCGTGGATGTCTCCGCGGACGGCGTCGTCAGCAGCATCGACGGGAACCTGTCAAGAACCGTGCTCGGGCAGTTGTCGCTGGTGGAACCGCAGTCGCCCGAGTTGCTCGTCAAAGAAGGGGACAGCCTGTACGTGAACCTGGGGAACGCTCAGCCGGCAACGGAAGCGGAACTCCGGCAAGGGATGCTCGAGGAAGCCGACGTCCAGCCGGTCAACGAGATGCTGGACATGATCCAGACGTCGCGCGGTTTCGAGATGAATATGAACCTGGTGCGCCTGCAGGATGAGACGCTGTCGAAGCTGCTGCAGTCGATACCGAGGAAGTGAATGGGCTGAGGGCTGAGAGCTAAGGGCTAAGTGCCGGTAGTGAGTCACGCTTGCGGTTTCGCAGTCGAATCATCGGTTCAAGAAAGCGGGGGGTGACGAGCGATGCTGTATCGGGCAATGAATTCGGCGGCGTCGGGGATGTCGGCCAACATCTTCAACCTGGACGTGATCGCCAACAATCTGGCCAACTCGGGAACCACCGGGTTCAAGCGGTCCCGCACGGATTTCGAGGATCTCTTCTACCAGACGTACAAACTCCCCGGCTCGCAAGACACCACCGGCCAGCTCTCTCCGATCGGAACGCAAGTCGGCCTGGGGACCCGCGTCTCCGGTACGCAGCAGGATTTCACTCAGGGCAGCCTGCTCGATACGGGAAAGCCGCTCGACCTGGCCATCGTCGGGGACGGATTTTTTATCGTGCAGGACACGAATGCCCCGGGGGGCTTCCTGTATACGCGCAACGGACAGATCACCCGCAACGATACCGGTTCGCTCGTCATCGCCTCGGCCGACCGGGGCCGATTGCTTGATCCTCCGATCAACATCCCCGTAGACGCCATCGACGTGAATGTCTCGAGCGACGGCGTCGTCACCTATTCGACGGCAACCAGCTCCCAGCCGACTCAAGCCGGCACGATCCAACTGGCCAAGTTCGTGAATAATGAAGGCCTGCTGCAACGCGGCGATTCGTTTTTTGTGCCGACGCCCGCATCCTTCACGGCCACGCCCGGCCAGCCCGGCACGCAGGGGCTGGGGACCCTCCGGCAGAGCACGCTGGAAGCGTCGAACACGGAGCCGGTGAAGGAACTGGTCGACTTGATCAAGACGCAGCGCAACGTCGAATTGAACAGTCAGGTCGTCCAGGCGACCGATCAACTGCTGCAATTGGTGTCGAACTTGAGACGGTTCTAAGAGTGAATGGTCCCGCCGTCGCCGACGGCGGGCTTTGAGAACACGCAACATACAGCAAATCCCCATGCCGGCTCGACTCCCCATCTGCTGCACGATCATAGTCGCGTTCGCCGTGTGCAACGTGCGCGTCGACGCCGCGTTGATCGACGTGCAGACTTCCGCCAAAGTCACGGCCGGGTTGATTCGTCTGTCGGATCTCGCCCAGGTCGACGATGCCAATCCGCAGGTGCAGCGGCAACTGGAGGCCGTCTCGCTTGGTCCGGCGCCGGCCCCGGGCCGCAAATTGCGAATCACGCAGCAAATGATCCGGCAGCGGCTGCTGGCGCAGGGAATCAATTTGTCCGAAATCGAATTCACCGGCCAGAGCGTGGTGGTTATCGAGGGGCCGGCCGAATCGAAGTCTGAACAGAAATCGCCATCGCCGACACGATCCACGGCAAAACCTATCGCCGTACGTCCGTTGCCTGTCAGTCCCTCCTTGAGAAAAAAGGCCGACGACGTCCTGCAACAGGCGTTTCACCGCCAATACCACTCGGCAGGATCGAGCGTCGGCCCGCTGAAGCTGACGGTCGAGATTCCCGACGACGACATCCCGAGTCTGCTGGAGGTGAAACCGCAACGAGTCCGGTTTGTCGAACCGGGGCTGGAATGGGGCGGCCCGCAGACGTTGACGGCCCAGTTTTCTCAAGACGACGGCACGACCAGGGTGGTCCGTGTGCAGGCCTGGTTGAACGAGACCCCGCACATTCTGACCGTCAAACATACTGTCCCCAAGGGCAAAGTCCTGAAAGAGAGCGATCTGGACCTCGTCGCGGCGAAACACGGCGAATCAGGACTGGAGACGGGCCATGAGCTGATCGGCCAGGAGGCGACGCGCGATCTCCGGCCCGGTCAAGCGATACACAGCCGCGACGTGGCAAAAGCGCCTTTGGTGCGGTCCAACGACTTGGTGACGGTCAAGGTCCGTTCACCGGGGTTGACCGTCAGCCGCGTGTTCCGCGCGACGAACAACGGCGGAGCCGGCGAGGTCGTCAACCTGGTGGCGCTGGAAAACCCGCAGGAAAAAGTGCAGGCGACCGTCACGGGCTGGCATGAAGCCGAAATGATCACGCCCACAATCAGCGACGCGCCCGTTGCACTCGCCCGGCCAGGGCGGAGCGTCTCGGCGCCGGCGACCGAACAGACTCCGGGAGGACGGAAATGATGACGACAGGAAAATCGGGAGGCTATTGGTGGGCCGCGCTGGCGCTGGCGGTTGCCGTCGGAGCCATGGAAATGCGCGCCCAGGATTCTCCGGTGATCAACCTGGACGACAGCCTGGACGTGCGGAACCTCTCGCTGATCTTCGTGGACGTCCCGCCGCCGCCGACGGAAATCAAGGTCCATGACATCGTGACGATTGAAGTCGACGAGAAGGCGGAAGTCCTGGTTAGTTCGCGATTCAATCGGCAGCGCAACGGGTCGTACTCGGCCGCGTTGAAGAATTTCGTCAAATTCGGCGACAACAACACGCTGGAAAACGCGGCATCGAATACGCCGACCGTCGAAGGCACGCTGCAGAACCGGCTGCAGGCGCTGGGCACGGCGACCGATTCGGAAGGAATCACGTACAAAATCGGGGCGACGGTGGTAGACATCTTGCCGAACGGAACGCTGATTCTCGAAGCCCGGAAGTCGATTCGGACCAATCAGGATTTGTTTGAATACCGCCTCACCGGCCGCGTGGACAAATCGGCGATCAAGCCGGATCGAACCGTGCGGACCGAGAAATTCGCCGACCTGGACATCAGCCGCTCGCAGAAGGGCAAAATCTTTGACAGCACCAAGGTCAACTGGGGCACGCGGATTCTGGACATCATCGTACCGTTCTAAAAAGTCCCACAGCATGAAACTCCCCATGGCCTATCGCCTCTGCGGCAGCGTTGCCTGTGCAATGCTGTTCTGCCTGCCGGCATCCCCGGCGTTGGCGCGCGTGCGGCTGGAGAACATCTGCTCGATTCAAGGGCAGCAGGAGATCAGGCTCACCGGGTTGGGGCTGGTGGTCGGCCTGCCGGGAACGGGCGACGGCGCGAAGAACAGATCGACCGTGCAAGCTCTCCGGGCTGCTTTGACGCGGTTGAATCAGCCGGCCCTGGATGCGGATCTGAAAAACGCCGACAACGTGGCGGTCGTCATGATCGAAGCGTCGGTCCCGAAGTCCGGCATCCGCCGCGGTCAGAAGATCGACGCCTACATCAGTTCGCCGCTGGGCGCGAAGAGCCTGCGCGGGGGACGGCTGCTGACCACTCCGCTGACCACGCTGAACGACAAGAAAGCGGCCATTGCCCTCGCAGGCGGCGCGATCACCATCGAAGACGTCAAGCTGCCCACGACCGGCCGGCTGGTGCAGGGGGTCGAGCTGCTCCGCGACGTGACGGCCCAGTTCGTCAAGAGCGACAAAGAGCAGGTCTTTACGCTGCTGATTGATCCCGTGAAAGCCAGCTTCTGGACGGCGAGCGAAGTGGCGAACGTCGTCAATAATGAGTTCACGTTTGAAGCGGACGGCAGAAAAATCGCCAAGTCCGTCGGTCCGGGAGCCGTCGAGGTCAGCATTCCGAAGACCTATCAAGATCAGCCCGTCGAGTTCATCGCCCAGGTGCTGGAAGTGGGCATTGAGACGCCGCACACGCAGGCGCGCGTCGTGTTGAACACGAACAGCAAGACGGTGATCGTCACTGGAGAAGTGGAGATCAGCCCGGTGATGATCTCGCACAAGAGTTTCAGCATTGAAGTGGGTGCCGGCGAACCCGAAGGCCCCGGTCCGTTTATCGCCCTGGCCGAAGGACAGAACCGTCAGAATCCCGTGCAGCTCCAGCAACTGCAGGCTTCGCTCAACAAGCTGCGCGTGCCGCCGGAAGACATCATCGCCATCATTCGCGAGTTGCACGCCACAGGCAAACTTCATGCGGAGTTGATCGATAAATGAGTTCCGTCGCTCCGCTCACCGCCGTCTCCGCCGCGTCTTCGCTGAAGCTGCTGGGTTCGTCCGGCAATTCTTCCCTTTCCGCGAACGGGCCGTCCGAGG
Source organism: uncultured Planctomycetaceae bacterium (assembly GCA_964388415.1). Lineage (GTDB taxonomy): Bacteria > Planctomycetota > Planctomycetia > Planctomycetales > Planctomycetaceae > CAZDGB01. The sequence continues at coordinate 78,965 of CAYMAO010000013.1, forward strand.
TGAAGACCGCCTTTCAGGACGCTGTCGCCGGGTTATTCTTCGGCCAGATGATCAAGGCCCTTCGAGCCGGGGTCGGCAAACCGGCCTACATCCATGGCGGACAGGCCGAGGAAATGTTTCAAACCCAGATGGACCAGAAAGTTGCGGAAAATCTGGCCCGCCAGAACGGCGGCGCCCTCGTGGAAGAACTGTACCAAAGGTTCCTGGTCGATCACCCCGAAGCCCCTCAAAAGCCGCCGGCACAACTGGCATCGCTGCTCCAATCGGTAAAGTCCGCCCCAACCGTGGAATCCGCACAAGAGTTAGCTTGGGCACGACCGACGACTTCCGGCACACGGAATACAACCGGCACAACAGTCATTCCCGCGCTCAACCGAAAATAACTCCCGGCAGGAGATGTCTGCCGGGAAATTCCGCGCCCAGCGCAAACTCCCGGTCAGCCGGCCCTCCGAGCCGGTTTGTCCATCGCCAGGAACCTTGGCGACACGATTCGCCGGCTTGATGACGGCCGCTTCCTCTCCCGCCAGTGGACACACGGGGGAGGCGCCATGTCGGAATCGCTATTGTCGGAATTGAACGAGTTTGCCTCTACGCTGATCGAAGCCCAGGAGACTCTCCTGGAGATCATGCACCGCAAACGCATCGCGCTGACCACGTCCGATACGGCGGCGCTTGAGGTGCTGCAAGCTCCGGAACTTCAAGCCGCAAGAAAACTCCAGGTGCTGGTGGCTTGGCGAGCCCGCTTGCTGCAATCGGCAAAACAGACCGGCGGCGGCTTCCAGACGATCTGGGACCTGGCAATGTCTCTGACCGGATCCCCCTCCGCGCCGGTGGTGGCGCTGCTGGACCGGGCGCGGCGGTTGGCGGCAGACCTGCGCCAGGAGAGCTGGGTGCAGTGGGTGATCACCAATCGCTGCTGCAATTATTACGGCGAGGTTTTGGAACTGATCTCGCACAACGGCAAAAAATCCCCGACCTATCTTGAGCCCGACAGCGCGCGACGCGGCGGCGCCTTGATCGATGCCAGCGCGTAATTTCCCAGTTCGAGTGGTGCCCGAATCCAGGAAAACACGGAAGCACGGTACAACCAGCGCGGGAGGCCCGCAACCCCAGTTGAAAAAGGCGCTCTCGCCAAGAGGCAAGGTTCGCAAAACAAGTTTGCCACGGATAACACGGATGAGCACGGATCAGGACCAGGCGGAAGTTCTGCAGGAGAAGCAGTAGAGGCTTGGCCGCAAAAAGGCACAAAAAGCGCAAAAAATGAGGTTCTGGTCTTTGCTTCAAAATCTGCGTCAATCTGCGAAATCTGCGGTCATACTCTTGATGAGCATCTTGACCTGAGCAGTACGAGACCATCCGCGGCACGGAACGCCGTGAGGACCATTTCATGTCATTGAACGGCACATTGGCCACGGCGGCGAGTTCGCTCAACCTGTTTTCACTTGGAATTCAGGTCAGCGGCAACAATATCGCCAATGCGAATACGCCGGGGTATGTCCGCAGCCATCTGGAGATCGCCTCCAGCCCGCCGTATCGGCTGGGCAACCTGCTGATCGGCACGGGAGCCTACGCCGCGGGCATTCATCAGGATGTGGACCAGCATCTCGACAGCCGCATTCAGGCGGCCAACGGCGACGTCTTCCTCTCCAATGCACTCGGCGATGCGTACAAGCAACTCGAAGACGCGCTGCAATCCCTGGGCGACAACAACCTCTCGGCGAACATCGGCCAGTTCGTCGGTTCGCTGCAAGCCGTGGTCAATCAGCCGGAAAACACCGCCTTGCGCGCCGTGACGATCGATCAGGCGCAGAGTTTTGCCGACAACATCCGTTTGCTGCGGATGCGCATCGGCCAGTTGCAGGAAGCGCAGACGCAGAAAATCACGGATACGGTCGAGCAGGCGAACCAGTTGATCGACACGATTCAGAAGCTCAACCCGCAGATCAGCGAGATCGAAGCCAACGGTTTGGCGGCGAATGATGCCGGGGCGCTGCGCAGTCAGCGGTCGGAAGCCCTGAATCAGTTGTCGCAATTGATCTCGATCCGAACTCAGGAACGCCCCGACGGAGGTGTGGAAGTGTTCTCCGGCCCGGACTACCTGATTCTGGGCGGGAGTTCGCAAAAACTGGAAGCCGTGCCGGTCACGGCGAACGGCGTCAGCACGCTGCGAGTTCAAACGTCGGCGACCCACGCGCAGTTGAACGGTTCGGGCGGCCAGTTGTCCGGCTTGATCGAAGGCCATGACACCGTGATCCAGGGGTTTTCCGATCAGCTCGACCAATTTACCGCTACGGTGATTTCCGAATTGAACCGCATCCATGCCTCTGGCGAAGGAACGAAAGGGTTCACGTCTGTCACCGGCGCGAACGCCGTCGCCGATTCCAGCGCCGCCTTGAATGCCGCCGGTCTCGCGTTTTCCCCGCAGAACGGCAGCTTCAACATCAAGGTGCGCAGCCTCGGCACCGGCCTGACGCAGATCTCGAACATCACCGTCAACCTGGACGGCATTGCCGCGGACACGTCGCTGACGTCGCTGCAAACCGCGCTGAATGCCGTCGGCCAGGTCACGGCGACCATCACGGCCAACGGCACGCTGCAGCTCACGGCGGCGCCCGGTTATGAAATCCGGTTCGGCGACGACACCAGCGGCACGCTCGCGGCACTGGGAATCAATACACTCTTCACCGGCAGCGACGCCGCTGACATTCAGGTGAACAGCGTCTTGAAGAACGATGCCGGCTTCCTGGCGACCGGGCAGGGGGGCGGGCCGTCGGACAACCGCAACGCCGTGCAACTGGCGTCCGCGTTCGATGTGTCTGTCGGCAGTCTGAACAACCTGACGATCTCCCAGTTCTGGAACCAGGTGACGGCCGGCGTGGGCGAGTCCAAGGCAGCCCAGGACGCCGTCGGCGAAGGATTGCAGGGATTCCGCGATGCGCTGACGACCCAGCAGGCGCAGCTCACGGGGGTGAATCTCGACGAGGAATTGATTCGCATCCTGCAGTTCCAGCACAGCTATCAAGCCGCCGCGAGGATTGTTTCGACGGTCGAGTTGCTGATGAACACCCTGTTGCAGATTTAGTCCAACGGACGGACAAGTGTGTCTGTCCTCACGGAAAAACGGAAAAACGTTGCCGGGTGAAAACGCCAAGGCGGAACACGGATCATGACTCTCAGCAGCGTCTTCACGAGCCGGACCACCAACGCGATTCAGTCGCAGCAGTTGATCGCCAGCGTTCAGCGCGATCAAGCGCAGTTGGCAAAACTGCAGCAGCAGATCAGCTCCGGCAGCCGATTGCAGCAACCGTCCGACGACCCCGTCTCCGCCGTTCGAATTTTTTCTTTACGGACGGCCCTCAATCGCCAGGCGACGTTCCAAAGCAATATCGACACCAACCAAGGCTTTCTCTCGGTGACCGATCAGGCGCTGGGGACCGTCAACGATGCACTCAACCAGGCGAAGTCCATTGCCCTCAACGGAATCGGGAATAACGTCAACGACTCGGAACGCGCGGCGTTCGCCGATCAGATCGCCTCGCTCGTGCAGTCCGTCACCAATGCGGGAAATACCCAGTACAACGGCCGCTATCTCTTCGGAGGCAGCTTCGGTACGTCGCCCCCGTTTGACAACCTGGGTCAAAGCGTCCGCTACAACGGCGACAGCCAAGCCTTGCAGACATTCGCCGATTTCGATTTCACCGTCGCCAACAATCTCGACGGACAATCGGCATTTGCGGGGTTGACCGTGCCCGTGCAGAACCGGGATCTGAATCCGACGTTGACCCTGTCGACCAAACTCAGCGATTTGTCGGGCGGGGCTGGAGTGAAGGCCGGATCGCTCGACATCACCGTGGTGAACGGCGGACCGGCGATCACCAAGTCGGTCGACCTGACCGGCGCCGTCACGCTGCAAGATGTGAAAACGCGCATCGAGAACGCTTTTGCCGCCGAAAGCATCACGGTGTCGGTGGTCATCGATCCAGCCTTGCAATCGGGCTTGAAGCTCACGCCGTCCGCTGGAACCATTGCTGTTCAAGATACCCCCGGTTCGCAAATTGCCTCGGATCTGGGAATTCGGGCCGCTGCCGCAGTCAGCATCACAGGCAGCGATCTGGACCCGCGGTTGACGATCTTTACGCCAGTTGCGTCGCTGAATCAAGGGGCCGGCATCGGCCCCACGGCAGGGACCGGCTTGCGAATTGTGAACGGAGCGCGCACATCCGTCATTGACTTGGACGGCGCCGTCACCGTGCAGGATGTTCTCAACCGTATTCGGGCCGCAGACCCGGACGTCGTCGCCGACATTTCTCCCGACGGCACAGGCCTTGCCGTCTCCAGCCGGCTCAGCGGGGTGAACTTTTCTATCGGCGAGAACGGCGGCAGCAACGCCACGAACCTCGGTATTCGCACGCTGGGCGCTTCCACGCTGCTCAGCGGGCTGAACTTCGGAACCGGCGTTGCCCTCGATCAAGGCGCTGCATTGACCGTGCAGCGCCGAGACGGCAGCCTCGTCAACATCGATCTCACCGGTTCTGCGACCGTGCAAGATGTGCTCGACAAGGTCAATGCCGTCGATCCCGGACATCTCACGGCCAGCCTGAATGCCGTCGGCAACGGCATTTCGCTGACGGACGATTCCGGCACCGGCACGTTGACGGTGGCCGATAACGAATTGTCGCGCAGGCTGGGGATTGCCGGCTCGAATTCGGGCGGCACCGCCGGAGTCCTCGTCGGCACGGACGTGAACCCGCAGCAGCCGGCCGGGGCCTTGAATACGTTGACTCTGTTGGAGCAGGCGCTGCGCGCCGGAGACAACCGGACGATCAGCCGCTTGTTGCCGCGGATCGACGTGGAAGTCGGCCGCGTGGCCTCAGCGCGGGGCTTCGTCGGCGCGCGGCAGCAATTGCTGGATGCGGTCCAGAATCAACTGGGCGAGACGAAGATCTCCAACCAGGAAGCCCTCTCGAAGATCGCCGACGCCGACCTGCCGGCGCTGATCAGCGAACTTTTGCAGCGGCAGCAAACCATGCAGGCCACGCTGCAAGTCGCCGCCCGCGTGAACCAGTTGTCAATCCTGGATTACCTGTAAAGGGGCTCCGCATACGAATCCCAACAATTGACATCGCTCCGCAAATCGGTTCCGGCGTTGCCAACGCCGGGCTTTGGTGAAATCTTGACTCGCTGTGAATTGTTGGAATTGGGTATCAGCCTGTTCCCATGCCGCGGTCGTAGGCTTCCAGATCGCGCAGGTAGACCGCGAGCGTGGACTGCAATTCTTCCCGGCCCATCGTCCATTTGGGATGCTCGTCGGTGAAACGATGGCAATGGTCGACCAGCAGGCGGTGCAGGAACTTGAACAGGTGCCGGGGGACGCGCAGCCGGCCCAGGGTACTGACGAGTTCCGGCTCTGTGATGGCGTCGTCGAACCAGGCTTTCAAACCGCGAGAGTTCGCCGCCCCGTTAACGCACGCCTTGATCCGGTCGTTGGCGAGGTCATACAGCGATTCCCCGGTCCATTCGAGAGACCGGATCATGTTCTGCTTATCGAGCCGGGACCGTTCGTAGAACGACTTGTCTTCCCGATTGAGAAAAAAGCTGACTTCAATCGGCAGCAGCAGCTTGAACCCCAACCCGGCGTGTTGCAGGAATTTGTTGTCGAACATCGGCCACAACAGGGCTTTCATCCGTTCCGGCGAACCGTTGATCAAGTGCGGCTCGTCCACCCGGTCGACCAGAATCATGATCGACGAAAAGCCCAGCGTTCGCAAAATGCTCTGAAATTTCCCCAGCAACTCGTAACGGTCGTCGCTGCGTTCCCGGCTCGGGGCCGGCTGGTTGATCAGATCTTTTCCCTCGAACGAGGCGAGAATCGTCCGCAACGGCTGCACGGGATGGTCGAACACTTTGACCTGGCGAGACACTTTGAACGCCTGCCACGCCCACCAGCCCTGCTTTCCGAGCCAGGGGCTCCATGCCGCGAGAATCAGCAGCCAGGGCCAGACGGTTTGCAGCGACGTCAGCCAGCCCGCCTGCGCCAGAAACCCGAACAGCGCCAGCGTCACGACGAGGCCGATGCCCAGGTCGCGCCAACTGATCCAGTTGCTGAACCGCAATCGCCGGCGAACCCGGTTCCAGCGTTCAACCGGCGGCGCATGCGTGGAATGATCATAGTACGCCGTGAGCAGCAGCAGGTCTCTTCGCTGGGCGCGCGACAGTTCCGCCAGCTTTTCGGCAGGCACTTCCATCGGCCCGGGAGAATCGTTCTTCCGCTCGCTGAGCAGGCCGTCCACCAGTTGCGTGACGGCAAGCGACAGAATCGCATCCATATGGTCCCAGAGCCGCCATTGCGACAGCGTTCGTTCCGGAGACCGGCTGAACGACGCCATCCGCTCATGAAAACAGTCGAGAAACGGGTTGAAATTGTCGTACTCGACGACGAACACCCGCCGCTCGGGATGTTGACGTCCATGTTCCGTGAGATGATCGATCATCTGCAGACGGAGCGCCGTTTTGCCGCTCCCCTTTTCTCCGAACACGACGGCCGTGGAGGGTTCGTCGGGGCTGCCGAAGATTTTGTCCCACGCCGGGTGGTAGGTCCCCTTTGCACAATGCCGCTTGAACAGGGGATCGGTCTGGGCGTCTTCCTGGCTGAACGGGTTCTGCGACAACCCGTGATGATCGAGAAATTGCTGAACTTTCATCCGTCAATCGTTTCCGTAGAAATGCGGGGTCACGGGGCCGTGCGAGCCGGCTTCGTCAACTGACTCTAAAGTCAGCCCGCCATGGCGTCTACCCAGGGCATTGAAGAAACGATGAGAAGCGAAGATTTTGAATTTCCGGCGAAGCGCTCGCCCTCGCCGGCGCGAAGGGTTACGATCGAGAAGCCCGGCGACGGCGTCGCCGAGATCTGAGGGACATGGCCGACCAGAGGCAATTTCTATCACTGATCTGCATTCGAAGCGCCGCAAATGAACTCCGCGAGGCAATGATGTCGGTACTCTCTCATTTTGACGACCAGGGAAAAAGCCGGATGGTTGATGTCGGCGGCAAGGAGATCACTGCCCGGATGGCGAGGGCGGAGTCGTTTGTCACGATGCAGCCGGCGACGCTGACCCTCATTCGCGACAGGAAAGTCGCCAAGGGGGACGTCTTTGAGGTCGCCCGGCTGGCCGGCATCATGGCGACCAAGCGGACTTCGGACCTGATCCCGCTCTGCCATCCCCTTGGCCTGGACAGCGCGGAAGTCGACCTGCAGATTGTCAACGAATCCACCGTGCGCATCGAGGCGACCGTTCGTGTTCACGGACGCACCGGCGTCGAAATGGAAGCCCTGACGGCGGTGACGGTCTCGGGCCTCACCATCTACGACATGTGCAAAGCCGTCGATCGAGGCATCCTCCTCGGCCCCTCCCGGCTGCTGGAGAAATCGGGCGGCAAGAGCGGACATTATGCAGCAAGCGGCAACAGGTAGTCCGTCCGCCGTGTCTGCACAGGCATTCAGGATCGCGAAAGCGGAAAACGCTTTTCGGATTCTGTCGGAAATGTTACCTTGTTTCTGCGGTGAATTCATGATGACTTGAATCTAAGGAGATGCGAAGTGCTCTCGCCTTTTCCTGGAGCCGTCGGCATGGCGTCCGCCAATCTGCTGCGGCCCCTTCGAAGCATCCACGCGGATGCCCGCGATGAAGCGGATAAGCATAAGTGGATTGAAAGCGAACGAATCGGACGTGACCTCGGGCATCAGGCCATCGAGGAGTGGTACCGGCGATTCTGGAACAAATACTGCCGAGCCCGGCGGCTCGAACATCTGACCGGCGCGCAGCAGTTTATCGAATTCGCGGACCACGAATTCGGCCGGCTGCAGGAAATGTACGAAATGGTCATGTCGGGAAATGAACTGTTGCAGGAACTGATCGTCCAGTTTGAAAACGGCTGGGAAAACCTGCAATTCATGACGTGGGTCCACAAAGAACAAAAAAGCCGGGATGAGATCGAAGAGATCCTCCTGCTGCTGGAAATCATCAACATCAATCTCACCCGACTGGAACCCCGGCTTTATCCTCCGCACCAATGACGGCCGGCCACCGCGGTGAATGCTCCAATATCTTCAGTCGTCGTCAAAAGCCGTGAACTCGGCCTCTACAACGGCAGCCTGTGTGCTCGCACCGCGTCCCAGTCGACCTCGACGCCGAGACCGGGACGATCGCTGATCGTGACCAAAGGGCCGCGGATTTCGATGGGTTCTTTGACGATCCGCAATTCATGATATTCCGGTCCGAGCATGTCTCCGGGGAACTCTTCGACGCACATATTCCTGCAGGCGACGACCAGATGGGCCATCGCCGCGGTGCCGATGTCCCACTCCAAATTGGAACCGATGCTGCATTTCACGCCGTGCTGGGCGGCGAACTCCACAATGGCCTTGGACTTGCGGATTCCGCCGTTTTTTCCGGGATAGACGCTGATCAGGTCGCAGGCGTTGTTGCGGACAAGTTCCCGGGCGTGGACCATGTCGAAGCACATGTCGTCGGCCATCACCGGCGGCGACGTTTCCCGGCGGACGCGAGCCAGCGCAGCGTAATCGCCGTCATGGGTCGGCTGTTCGTTCAACGCGATGTTGCAGTCTTTCAGCGTGTTCACGCAGTGAATTGCCGTGTCGGCGTCCCATCCGCAGTTGGCGTCGATCGTCAGGCCCAGCGCAGGGCCGATGGCCTCTCGCACGGTGCGAACCCGTTCCATGTCTTTCTCGGCCATCCCGCCGACTTTCACCTTAATCGTCGTGAAGCCTTCGCTGACCAGTTCCAAGGCGCGGGCCTTTGCGCGATCGGGTTCATACGCCCCCATCGAAAACCGGCAGCGAACCGTCAAAGGCCGCACGGCTCCGCCCAGCAACTCATACACGGGCTTGTTCGCCGCCTTCCCGGCGATGTCCCAACAGGCGTTTTCAATCGCCGCCTTCGCGAACCAGTTGTGCCGAGTGACTTTGTCCATGCGACGGTCGATGTCCAAGATGTCCGTCGGATCGGCCCCGATTACGCTGGGGCCAAGCATGTGATCCAGCATCGCGACTGCGCCCCAGACAGTTTCGCCCGACCAGAGCGGCATCACGGTCGCCTCGCCGACGCCCTCGATGCCGGCATCTGTACCAACACGCACCAGCACGTAGTTCGATTCCCGATGCCAGCCAAGCGCGGTGACCATGTGCCGAGCCGGCTTTACGGGAATGCGAACGGGAATGGCCTCGACGTGGGTGATTTTCATGGGAACTCCGTTGTGATAGGCGTCTCAGCCCCCGGCGAGTCGCCAGGGGAGGTTCTCGTGCGGCAGACCATCAGAGCCGCGAGCGTCAGCGACCGGTTCATTCCGTCGCTGACACGTCCGGCTCGGTTATCAACTCCCCAAAAACCGCGTGATGACATTCGACGTAATTCGGGACACATGGTCATCGACCATCAGGCACGGCACATAGGTGATCGACCCGACCGAGAAGACTTCGCCGCCGGAAGCCGTCTGATAATAGACGATTTCCGCTCCGCCGTCGTCGATGTTCGTCCCCTTGGCCAGCAACTGCGTTCCCGAGGGCGAATGGGGGCTCATCTTGTCGGTTTCATGACCGGATGCACCGCCGTGGATTCGCTCCTGCAGGCTGTTTTTGCCGAAGAGGTCGCCGTTTCTCAGTCCGGTGCCGGCGAAGATCCAGTGATTTTCGTCGATCACTTTGTAAGGAGCTGCCGTCATGATGCCGGTTTCCGTGCAGACGACGCCCAGCAGGTTCGCCTCGGATTCCAGAGTTCGGGCCATGCGGCTGTCGAGATAGACGTCCGGGTTGTTCGGGTCGGGCATGCCCAGCTCACCGCCCGTCGACGGCTGAAGAAACGTTTTGAAGCGCAGGCGGTCGGCATCCAGAAATTCGACCTCGCAGTTGAGTCCGTTGCCGCCGAGATACATCAGTTTCCCCCCGCGATGATGCACCCAGTCTTTGACCTGCTGGTACATCGCGCGCGACCAGTATTCCGGATGGATGCTGAGCATCAGAATCTGGTACGAGTCGAGATCGAGTTCGCCGAAGTGAAGCTGCGACTCGGCATAGAAGTCGTAGGCGAAGCCTTCACGTTCCAGCCAGCCAAGTAGCCGCCACTCGGCCGGAGCCATGCCGCACGGCAACCGGCCTTCAATCGGATCGGTGACTTCTTCGTGCTCCCGGACCACGTTGCCGGGTTCCGGCCGTTCAAAAGACAACGGCAAATAGTCGTCATCCGGGAATCCCCAGACGTTGAACGACCCCGCCTTGTTGTAGCGGATCAAATCCTGCCGCGCGTTGACGACGGGCTGATCGGGCAGCCGGTCGGCATTGATGTAATTGCTGCGTCCGCCGAAGTTGTTGTAGGCGAGCCAGGTGTTCGAGGACGCCAGCACGGCGATCTTGGCCGTTGGTTTTTTCGGAGCGACGACCCACGGAAACGAGAAGAACTCGCCCGATTTCTCACCTTTCGCGTGCAGATAATAGAGCCCGGACTTCTCTGGCCCCGTGACGAATTGCGTGTGATGTGCGCTGCTGTAGCCGACTTTGTTCCAGCCGACGCCGGTCTGCGTGTAATCGCCGTCGGGCGTGATCTGCATCACGGCGCGCGGTCCGTGCTCATCGAACCAGCCGAGCAGTTTGACCATTTCCCGCTTCCAGCCATACCGCCACAGGCTGAGCCGATACGGCTCCGGCGCATGGACCCGGAACTCCGATTTTTCGCCCGACTTCACCCACCGCGGCCAGACGTAGCCGAGGATGCAGTCTGACAAGAGGCGAAACTGGTACGGTTCTGTCCCGCCCACGGTGATTTGCACGCTTTTCGACCCGAACCCGTCCTTCACCAGCGTGACCTCATACTCGCCCGGCGGAAGGTCGGCATGAACCGCCCCGCGCGGCGTCGACCGAACCACCGCCGCGGTCTGGCCATCATGCTGGAATTCCAGCATTACGTCGGCCAGGGCGACATAGCGTTCGTCACTGACATAACCGATCAACATCGTGGAAGCCTTTTCAGATGATGGAAGATCGAATGAACAAAGACATTGCGAACTCGCAAGCGTTGGGTTGGGGATGGAGGGCACTGCGTCATCTTCAAACGCTTACGACCGAACGCCTACGCCATGATTGCCGGCACCAGGTTGCCGTGGACGTCGGTCAGGCGGTAATCGCGGCCTTGGAAGCGGAACGTCAACCGGGTGTGATCGAGCCCCAGCAGGTGCAGCAGCGTGGCGTGCAGGTCGTGGACGTGGACGGGGTCGGCGGCGATGTTGAAGCCGAGTTCGTCGGTTTCGCCGTGGGTGTGTCCGGCCTTGATGCCGCCGCCGGCGAGCCAGGCGCTGAAGCAGCGGTTGTGATGATCGCGGCCGTCGTTGCCTCCCTGGACCATCGGCGTGCGGCCGAATTCACCGCCCCAGATGACGAGGGTGTCGTTTAAGAGACCGCGGGCTTTCAGATCAGAGACGAGGGCCGCGCTGGCTTGGTCGGTGTCGAGCGCATTCTGTTTCACGCCGCCGGTCAGGTTGCCGTGCTGGTCCCAGACTTCGTGGAACAGTTGCACGAAGCGGACGCCCCGTTCGATGAGTCGACGCGCGAGCAAGCAGTTGCGGGCGAAGTTGGCCTGGTTGGGGTCTTTGATGCCGTATTTGTCGAGGGTCTCCTTCGTCTCTCCGCTCAGGTTCATGAGTTCCGGGGCGCTGGTTTGCAAGCGATAGGCCATTTCATAACTTTGAATCCGCGCGGCGATTTCCGGGTCGCCGACGGTCTCGAAAGCGAGCGTGTTCAGCGTGTTGAGCGTCTCCAAGGAGGCCTTCTGCGTTTCGTCATCGATGCCTTTCGGGTTGGAGAGATAGAGCACAGGCTCACCGGCGCTGCGGAACGGGACGCCGCCGTAAAGTGTCGGCAGGAACCCGCAGCCGTAGTTGCTGGCGCCGCCGCTGGTCCCCTTGGCGCTGGTCAGCACGACATAGCCGGGGAGATCGGCGGACTCGGTTCCCAGTCCGTACAGCGACCACGAGCCGAAGCTGGGCCGGCCGAACTGCTGCGACCCGGAGTTCATCATGATCTGGGCCGGGGCGTGATTGACGGCCTCGGTGTTCAGCGTGCGGATCAGGCAGATGTCGTCGGCGATCTTCGCCGTGTGCGGGAGAACTTCGCTCAGTTCCATCCCGCACTGGCCGTGCCTGGCAAACGCGAACTTTGGTCCTAAGAGGGCCGAATTCGGATTGATGAACGCAGCCCGATAGCCTTTCAGCAATTCGGCCGGCGGAAGCTGGCCGTTCCGTTTCGTCAGTTCCGGCTTGTGATCGAAGAGTTCCAGATGGCTCGGTGCCCCGGCCTGGAACATGTAGATCACACGTTTGGCCTTAGCCGCGTGATGCGCCTCCTTTGGCGCGAGGGGACTCCGAGCCGGTGCGGCGGCAAGATCGTTCGCCAGCAGCGAACTCGCCGCGATGCCGGCCAGCCCGACGCCGCACTCGCGCAGAAACCAGCGGCGAGACAAATACCGAGCCCGGGCTTGATGCAGTTCTTGTGTCATGTTCATGGCGTTATCCGTGCGTCAAGGAAAATCAGATTGAACCACGAAAAACACGAAAGGACACGAAAGAAATCACCAGAAAGAAAATACTTGCATTCCGATGATCAACGCCTTTTTTCGTGTTATTTCGTGTATTTCATGGTTCCCTGTTTTTGGTTTTGATTCAATTCTTCGTAATCGTCTCATCCAGATTCAACAGCACGCGGGCGGCGAGCGCCCAGGCGGCGGCGTCCTGGGGGGTGGTGTTCGCCGGGAGGTCGGGGAGTTTCGTCGGGTCGCCCGTGGCGACTTCGCGGACGTTTAGCCAGCCGTCTGCCAGGCGTTGACGGCGGGAGTTCAACAAGGCGAGCACGGCGTCTCGTTCGACCGGCGTCGGCGTGCGAGACGTGCATAAGAGGAACGCGTAGCCGGCCCGATCGGCATCGGTCGGACCGCCTTCGCGCAGAATCCGCAACGCCAGCGCCCGGGCCGCTTCGTTGAATACCGGTTCGTTGAGCGTGGTCAGTGCAGCCAGCGGCGTGTTGGACCGCACCCGGCGGGCGCAGGCAAAATCGGCGTTCGGCCCGTCAAAGTTCGTCAGAACCGGATCGGGCATCGACCGCTTGCGAAACACATACACGGCCCGACGATAGCGGTCCGGACCCTCCGCCGGCTTCCAATAGCCGGGGTAGGTGTAGTTGTAATCGAGCACATTCTGCGGCACCGGCGGGATGACGCCTGGTCCGCCGAGCTTCTGCGCGATCAGCCCCGAAACGCTGAGCGCGATATCCCGGACGACCTCCGCCTCCGCCCGAAACCGCGGTCCGCGGGCCAGGAATTGATTGCGAGGATCGTTCTCAAATTGCTCTCGCGTGACATGAGACGATTGCTTGTAGACGGCGCTCGTCACGATGGTTCGCAGCAGATGTTTCTGGCTCCAGTTGTGCTCCATGAAGTCGACGGCGAGCCAGTCGAGCAGTTCGCGGTGTTCCGGGACGGCCGCGCGGGTGCCGAAATCTTCCGCCGTTTCCACCAGCCCGGCGCCGAAGATCGCCTGCCAGACGCGGTTCACGGAGACCCGTGCCGTCAGCGGAGAATTCCGATCAGCCAGCCAGTGCGCAAGACCGAGGCGGTTGCGGGGAGCATCCTTCGGAAAGGGGTGAAATGCCGCCGGGACATGCGGCTCGACGGCAGCCTTCGGTTGATCCCAGTTCCCTCGGTCCAGCACATAGGTCGGGCGCGGATCGCTGGCCGGCCGTTCCGAAAGATGCAAAATGGACGTCCCCGCTTGGGGGTAGGATTTCCACGCGGCATTGATCTCGTCTTGAATCGGTTTTGCCTCGGCAACGGATTTTCTCCAGGCCGCAAAGACGGCGTCGGATTGATCGAGAGTTCGCTGGTCCGCGGGAACTCGGAGGGCCAGCATCGCGGAATGATCCATGGCGGGGGCCGACGGTTTCGGTTCACGGGTGATGCTGAAGCGGGCGCAGCCCAGCATCTGCGGCATCCGCCAGGCAATTTTCAATTCGGTCCCCTCGGGAAAGGACAGCGGCTGCTCGAACTGCACCACGGCCGCCGATGGCTGATTTCGAAGCCCCATGCCTCGATCGGAATTCCAGGTGGTGTCATCGGAACCGTCGATCAAGTGCGCCACCGGGCCGGTGGCCTTCTTGCCGTCCGGTTGTTTTTGCTCCGGTTGTGAGAAGTCGGCTGTGGCGTTCACGAGTTTCTGCTTCTGCCAGTCTTTCGTGCCCGGCGGTCTGACGAAGGCTTCGAGTTCCTGGATCGACCAAGTTCCTTCCCGGGTGCGTCCCGGCCCTGTCTGCGGCAGATCGCGATGCGGCAACGCCTCCAATTGCACCCCGGTGACGCCGTCGAGTTTCGGCGCTGCGATCAGGAAGACGTCGTTGCTGGTGTGGCCTTTCATCAGGATCGACTTGTCATATTCCTGCGTCGGATGATTCAGCCCGCTGATCGTTTCCAGCAAGGTCGCCATCAGCGGTTCCCACGCGATGGAAGCTTGCAACTGCGTCTGTTCCCACGTCGACAATTCTTGTTGCCAGTTCGGGCGGTCTTTTTTGAATTTCAATTCCAACGCGATAATCTTGTCGCTGATTTGTGTAATCTGCTTCAATTGCTCGGGCGTGTAGACCCACGACTGGGCTTCGTAGGTGTTGTTGAGAAACGCGAACAGGCCGTAATATTCATCCTGCGCGAGCGGGTCGAATTTGTGCGTGTGGCATTGGGCGCACTGCGTTGTCAGGCCGAGAATCGCCTTGCCCACGCAGTCCATCCGGTCGAACATTTCCGCCATGCGGAATTGCTCAGGAACGATGGCCCCTTCCTCATTGATCATGCTGTTCCGCAGAAACCCGGTGGCGATCACCTGCGATTGCGAGGCGTTCGGCAGCAGATCCCCGGCGATTTGCTCGATCAGAAATTGATCGTAAGGCATATCATTGTTCAGCGCGGCGATCACCCAGTCCCGCCAGGCCCATTGCTCGCGCTGCAAATCTTTTTCATAGCCGTTGGTGTCGGAGTACCGGGCGACGTCCAGCCAGTGGCGCGCCCACTTCTCGCCGAACCGTTCGCTTGAAAGCAATGCCTCCACCGTGGCGTCGTAGCCGCGCTCCTGAAAGGCGTTCAACTCTTGCGGCGACGGCGGCAGGCCGACCAGATCGAGATACAGCCGCCGGCACAGCGTCGCTGAATCCGCGGATTTCGCCGGCGACAGGTTCCTCTCTTTGAGCCGCGCGGCGACCAGGGCATCGACCGGATGCGTGCTGCCGGACTTCGGCAACTTGACTTTCTTCGGCGCGACAAACGCCCAGTGCGATTCATAGTTCGCACCGCTAGCGATCCAGGCCTTCAGCGTTTCGATCTGTTTCGCAGTCAAAGGCTTTTTGTGGCTCTTCGGGGGCATCACCACGTCGAGATCCTGCGACGAAACGCGACGAAAAAGTTCGCTGTCCGCCGGTTTGCCGGGCACAATTGCCGGCGCGCCGGATTCGCCCCCTTTCAGGGCGTCCTCGCGAAGATCCAGCCGAAGACCGCTCTTGCGGTCCGTCGCATCGACCCCATGGCACTGGGTGCAATGCTCGGCAAAAATCGGCTGCACGTCGCGCTGAAAATCGACGGACGACTGTGCGCGGCTCTCGGCACAAAGGCTCAGAGTCGCGGAAAAAACAAGGAACCTGTTGCAGAGATTCATGGTGCGCGTCTTTTCGAAAAATGTTTGCCAACCGCTGTTCGATCTGCCGGTTTTCCCTTCCCCGTCATGATAGCCGGTGAATGCACCCGGAGAAAGCGGCGTGCGGAGACTTCTCTCTTTTCAGAAGCCGGGATTTGACGCATAATCTGCGCCACAGAGTCTCGCCATTCAACTACCCGGAGGGAGCCACGCCATGCCGATTTTCAAAGACAATTCGGAATCGATCGGCCGCACGCCTTTGATCCGCATCAACCGCCTGACGCAAGGACTGGGGGCGACTGTCCTCGCCAAGATCGAAGGCCGCAACCCGGCTTACAGCGTCAAGTGCCGCATCGGCGCGGCGATGATCTGGGATGCCGAAGAGCGCGGCGTCTTGAAGCCCGGCATGAAAGTCGTCGAGCCGACCAGCGGCAACACGGGGATCGCGCTGGCCTTCGTCTGCGCCGCCCGCGGCTATCCGCTGACGTTGACGATGCCTGAAACGATGTCGGTCGAGCGGCGGATGATGCTCAAAGGGTTCGGGGCCGATCTGCTCCTCACTCCCGGCGCCGACGGCATGAAGGGGGCCATCGCCAAGGCGGAAGAACTGTCCCGGCAACCCGGCTGGTTCATGCCGCAGCAGTTCAAGAACCCCGCGAATCCGGCGATTCACTTCAAAACCACCGGCCCGGAAATCTTCAACGACACCGAAGGCAAGATTGACATCTTCGTCGCCGGCGTCGGCACCGGCGGCACGATCACCGGCGTGTCGCGTTATTTGAAGCAGGAAAAGAAGCTACCGATCAAATCCATCGCCGTCGAACCGACCGCCAGCCCGGTGTTGTCCGGCGGCGCACCCGGCCGACACAAGATCCAAGGCATCGGCGCCGGCTTCATCCCGGACATTTACGACAAATCGGTCGTCGATGAGGTCGTCCAGGTGACCGACGACGAAGCCATCGAAACGGCGAAGAGGCTCACTAAAGAAGAAGGCATCACCTGCGGCATCAGTTGCGGCGCCGCAATGGCCGCCGCCTTGAAAGTCGCCGCCCGTCCGGAGAACAAGGGGAAAATCATTGTCACCGTCCTGCCGGACAGCGGCGAACGGTATCTGTCGACGGCGCTGTTTGAAGATGTGCGCAATTAGCGACGCTTCGCAGAAGCGTGGTTCCATGCATCTGCAAATGACGTAGCCCGGGACGCCCGTCATGCCGTATTATGAGTTTGTCTGGACCGATCGGGCTCGATCAAAGATCGAGTTGAACGGACTCACGCTGGAAGACGTCGAAGCAATAATTTGCAGTCCCTGGAAGGTGGAGAAAAGTCGTTCGAGCGGTCGACCGTTGGCCATGGGCCTTGCCGATGACGGCCGGACGATTGCCTGAATTTATGAAATGTTGGATGAACTCCGCGTCATTCCTGTCACGGCCTTTCTTACAAAACCACGCCCATGAGCACCGCAGTTCAACCAATCTCCGAAACCGCCGCCCAATTGGAGGAGCGAGTCGCAAAAGCGATTGAGGAAGAAGAGGCGCATCAGGAAGAGACCCTTGCGCAATGTCATCGCCTCATCGCCGCCGGCGACGAGCCCGGCTTCTGCGGCGACGTCCGCCGGGCCATTCACGGCAGCGGAGTGTCGCTGGAAAAAATCGCCGACGCCGCCGGTATCGAAGTTTTCGCGCTGTGCGATTTTCTCGAAGGGACATCCGAGTTGACGTCCACGCAAATCGCGGCGATTGTGCAACTGCTCAACCTGCAACTCGTCCGCCCCATCCCGGCCAGCGGCAAGAAATCGCCGAGTCCGCCAGGATTTCCGGCTTGACTTCGCATGACGGGATAGGAACGCGTGGAGCGAGTTTCCTTCGCGTGGGAGCGGGGGAAAGATTCGACGGGCGTAACGTAAAAGCTCACTCGCGGCGGCCGCTCGTGAGATGAACTACCCCGATAAACCAGCATGCGGCCGCCGTCGGGTGCAGCGACTGGTTCTGCGGCGAAGGGACATCATACAGACAGCTTGGGCGACGTGCCTCCATTCGGTGACCCGCCTCTTGCCCGTAGCGCCGCGATGGCCGCTTGATAAAGCCAACGGCGCTCGATTTCGTTCGGCGGGCGTTGCAACGCTTGCATGTAGCTGTCCTGGGCCAAGCTCCAAAGGTCATCCACATGCTCCAAGAGTTCCGCAGCATCCTCCGACCCGCCACGAAAGGAGGACGGCACGACGCGGCTCAGCACGAGGGCCGATACCTCTTCATCAGTGAAGCCCTTGGTGACGAAACTCGTTGCCAGCGCATCGGCGACAAACCTGACGTCGTTGAGTGCGCTTTCCCCCAAGCAGTAGCAGTTGGCGCGTTCGGCCGCGACGGAGCCATCCGGCTCACCGGTCTGCGGATCGATGGTCCACCACCGCGTCAATTCGTCTCGTTCCGGATGGTGCCAGAGCCACTGCATAAGATCAGACCGCCGAAGTAAGACATGACGACAGCCGCAGAACGTTCGAGCTAACCGGCCCGCGGAGGCAGGACGCCTTGGCCCGAGCTGAGAAAATGTACCGCGTACCTCAGCTCGGGCCAAGGTGGCCTGCCGTAGCGGGTCCGGTTGAGCGAGGTGTTAGGCCTCACTGTGGCTCGACCTCGGGCGCGACCAATCTGCTAACTGGCACACCAAAGTGACGAACCAGCACATCCTTGCCTTGCGCGATTGTTGCGAGTGCCTGCGCCTTAACCGGACTTCCTTCGGGTAGGAGCTGAATGAACAGTTCTACGGTCGGATAAGTCGCTGATCTCATATCACCAAGCGCACCCGGAATAGCGTCCCTGGCGCTTATGTCCATGCCGGTGTTGATCGGATCGCGCTCGTCTTCGACAGCTGCTTGCAGATAGGTGACAGCTTTGTCGCACTCGTTCGCCCATGCGGTAAGCATGGAAGCGAACATCTTGTCTTCTGGCTTCTTTGTTGTGAGGAAAGCCTTTGCTTGGTCTTGATTCAATGTCTGCAATCCGCGCAGGCTTCGGACGCAATCCTCAATCGTTTCGCGCCGGAAGTCGGCATACATCACGCCGCGCTGGATGAAGTGCTTGGACAGTAGTTCTTCAATACTGGTCGGGTCTGAACTCAGTGCCTTGACGGTCTTGAAGGAGATGCCCTTGAGCGTGAGTGGCCCCAGCTTGACCGTGTAGACCTTCTTTTCAAGGTCAACTTCGAGGCCAAGTCCGATCAGTTTCCAGATGGTGGCGACGTCCATAGGCGGCTCCTGTGAGGCCTAACGACCAAGGTAACCGGGCGGCGGCCAAAAAGCGTGGAATTCAGAAAACGCGCAAACCGCCGCTCCGGTTGACCGCCTTGTTCGCAGTCACTTCGCATGCTGGCGATCAAGCTGCCTTCGATACCAGTCCTGACGCGGGCAACGTACTTCGGGGTGTTCCGAGCGTAGCCGTTGAAGTAGCAGTTCAGCGATTTGCCACTGGGGCTCCGTCACATTCGTGTAAGGGCCCGGCCAAGTATAGCCGGATGAAAACTCGTGGATCATTTGAACCTCGCCGTTGAGGACAAGTGCGGCAACTTCATCGTCAGGAGTCCTGATGAGTGTAAATTTCTGGCTTGGCTTTCTTTCCGGGCCGATGCCCATAAATCGACGCCGTGGAACCCGAATTTCCCCCCATTGCCTGAGTTCGAAATAGATGTAACCCGGAGGTTCATAATGGAAATCACCTTCTGCATACACATTGATCGCAAGATGGGGGCCGATGGTGAATGATGCGATCTGTTCATCTCGCATCAGATATCCGAGGAGGAGGAATAGTGCAACACCGGGTACTACACACGCGAGGAACGCCTTCAGGGCGAGCCGGCGCGCCGATGATGTGCGAGTTTCGGGATGTAACGGCGACGGTTCATTCACAGTTTGGATTTGGTGGCAGACGGCGAACAAGTATTCGACCGCATAAGTGCGGTAAAACATTACCGCATTTTGGCGGTCGAGCATGGACTTGTCAATGTTGATGTATCATATTTGACAAGGAGTTGTGACAGCTTGCCTATTGAAATCCCAAGCTACACCGCACATGGCACCGATGCTAGGCCGCAGCCTTCACCCTGGCGATTCGAACATCGCGAAATGTCAGATCGCTCAGGATCGGAACTCCTCATTCGACTTTTCCCCGATTCCCGACCGGTCTCGCCACTCGCCCGCCGGGAGAGTATGATTGCTATGAGAAGGAATCCGCATGACGTCTACGAGTCTGATCGGCTGGGAGCGGGCGCTGATGGCCGCGGAAAAGGTCAAGGAGCGGCTGCGCCGCGCGACGAAAGCCCTGGAGCAGGCCGGCGTCGCTTATGCGGTCGCCGGAGGGAATGCCGTGGCGGAATGGGTCGGCCGTGTCGATGACGGGGCGGTCCGCAACACGAAAGATGTCGATCTGCTGATTCGCCGCCACGATTTACCCGTGGTGCAGGTGGCCCTCGAATCTGCGGGTTTCGTGTATCGCCATGTCTGGGGCGTTGATACGTTCATCGACGGCCCAGATGGGAAACCGTGTGCCGGAGTGCATCTATTGTTTGCGGGAGAGAAAGTCCGCACCGCGGATGAATATCCCAGCCCCGATCTTGCTGAATCTGAACCGGCGGCCGATTTCCGGGTCGTTTCCCTGGATGCCTTGGTCCAAATGGAACTTCAATCCTGGCGAGTCGAAGATCGAATGCTTTTACGCGATCTCATCGATGTTGGTCTAATTAACGCCACTTGGCCGACACGATTCCCGTCCCCATTGGCCGCACGCTTGCAGCATTTGCTCGAGAACCCCCACGGTTGAGTTGCCCCCCGGACCGCCGTCTGGTTTGATACACTGAGTGACACCCGGAATCTCTCACCCTGACCCTTGGAAACCAGCGAAACCACCATGCACCATGTGACACTCATCCCCGGCGACGGCGTCGGGCCGGAAATCGCCCAGGCCACCTGCAAATGCGTCGAAGCCACCGGCGTCAAAATCAGTTGGGACGTTCAGGAATGCGGCATCGAAGTCATTGAAAAAGTCGGCAAAGTCCCCGATTCCGTCCTCGCCTCCGTCCGCAAGAATAAGGTCGCGCTGAAAGCCCCGATCACCACGCCCATCGGGAAGGGCTTCCGCAGCGTGAATGTTTACCTGCGGCAGGAACTCGGCCTGTTCGCCTGCCTCAGGCCCTGCAAAACCTACAAAGGCGTCCGGACGTATTTCTCGGATTCCAATGTCGATTTGGTCGTCGTCCGCGAAAACACCGAAGACCTGTATGCCGGCGTCGAATTCCAGGCCGGTCTCCCGGTGACCGGAGAGTTGATCGACTTCATCAACTCGAAGACAACTGGCAAAAAAATTGGCACGGGCAAGTCCACGACCGGCGTCAGCATCAAGCCGATGTCGTATGAAGGGACGCGGAACATCGCCAAGTTCGCTTTTGATTACGCCGTGAAAGCCGGCCGCAAGTCGGTGACGAGCGTGTGCAAAGCCAACATCATGAAATTTACCGACGGCCTGTGGTACGACGAAACCCGCGCCGTCGCCACGGCGTTCAAGGCCAAATATGAATGGCCTGAACTGGCCGTTGCCGCCGACAAGGAACTCGCCGGCAAAGTCCCCGACGGCAGCAAAGTTGTCTACATGGAACGGCTGATCGACAACATGTGCATGCAGCTCGTGCAGAAGCCCGAGTTGTACGACGTCATCCTGCTGCCCAACCTGTACGGCGACATCCTGAGTGATTTGTGCGCCGGCCTGGTCGGCGGGTTGGGTGTCGCACCCGGCGCCAATTACGGCCCGGACGCCGCGATCTTCGAGGCGACCCACGGCAGCGCCCCGAAATACAAAGGGCAGAACAAGGTCAACCCAACGGCGTTGATTCTCTCGGCGAAGTTGATGCTGGATCACCTCGGCGAGACGAAAGCCGCTGCCAAACTGGATGCCGCCGTTGCCGCCGTGATCGCTGAAGGCAAGGACGTCACCTACGATTTGAAAGCCGACCGGAACGACCCGACGGCGGTCGGCACCTCGCAGATGGCGGATGCGATCTGCAAGACGATGCAGGCGATGTGAGAGAGTGAAGTGCTGCAATAGGAAGCGGCCCGGATAACGTAAGAAACGGCTCGCCTTGACGAAGAAAGCCGGCAACTGCGCGCGGAGTTGTCGTGTCGAGAAACGTCTTCGAAACAGCCGCAGGAACAGTTTTCGCTCATGGACGAGCATTACGCCATCGAAGTTCTTTCCGGCCGCAAGCGGGGCTGGTTGCCTGCTGCGCTCCGGGCTGGGTGTTGTGCGGCATCCTGGGCCTACGCCGCCGCGATCCGGGCGCGCAACGAGGGTTACGATCACGGTTGGCTCGAAGTCGTCTCCGTTGACCGCCCCGTGATCAGCCTGGGGAATCTCACCGCGGGCGGCACCGGCAAGACGCCTTTGGCTGCGCTGTTGGCGGAACGCTTGCTGAGCCAGGGATGTCGCCCCGGGATCGTCAGCCGCGGTTATCGCAGCCTGAACGGCCAGGCCAATGACGAACGACTCGTGTTGGAGCAGCTTCTTCCCAGCGTGCCTCAGGTGCAACATCGGGACCGCGCTGCTGGAGCAAGATCTGCGATCTGGGATCACGGGTGCGATGTCATCGTGCTGGACGACGGCTTTCAACATCGTCGCTTGCATCGCGATCTGGATCTGGTGCTGATCGATGCCACTCGCCCCTGGGGTTTCGGAAGTCTGCTGCCGCGCGGACTGTTACGAGAGCCAATGTCGTCCCTTCGACGGGCCGACGTCATCCTCCTCACGCGCTGCGATCAGGTGACGATCGACGAACTCACAGAGATCCGCCGCGAACTGACCCGTTGGAGAGGAACCACGGACAGCGTGGATGTCCGCTTCGCGCCTCGGCGATTGAGAAATGCGAACGGAGAAATTCGGCCGCTGTCGCTGTTGCAGTCAGAACAGTGCTTGAGTTTTTGCGGGATCGGCAATCCGGAGGGATTTCGCCGATTGCTCGCCGGGCTTCAGGTCGACGCACCGCTACGAATTTTCCCGGATCACCACCACTATTCGGCGGCTGACCTCGCGGAACTCGGAACCATGGCCGCGTCTTCCGGGGCGTCGATGATCGTGACGACGCAGAAAGACCTCGTGAAGATTCCGCACGGTGCGCTGGCGGGGCGACCGCTGTGGGCGGTGGAGATTGCAGCGGAAATCGTCTCGGGCGAAGAGTTGCTGGAACGGGAGCTGGCAAAATTCCGCTCACCCCGGCGCGACGCCGCCTAATAGGCCGGCGTTTCTCATGGCGCTGTCTGCAATCGAAAAACGACACAGCCGGCGGACCTCGGGCAATCCGCCGGCTGTGTGTGGGTCGTATTCGCAGGAGCAAAGCTGCTGTTCGACTTCAATTCGACTTGTTGATCTTAATGAGCACCTTTTTGACGTTGTTGTTCGAATCGTCGACCTGGTCGAGAATGATCGCCGTCATAATCAGCGTCGCAAGGACGGCTCCGCCGATGACGGCGGTCGTCAAGTCGATCGCGCCAATCTGGCCGCGGGCGCCATTTTCGCCCATGACAAGCAAGGCGTGCGCCTTGGCGACCGGCGGTGCGGTTTTTTCCGTCCAGAGACGGAACGTGCCATCGGTGTTCCCGGAGGACACCTGATAGACGCCGCCCTTCATGTTGCTGGCCGTGAACAGGCCGTTCTTATCCGTGACCGTGCGGGCCACTTCGTTTTTGCCCTGCTTGACGACGACTTCAGCGCCTTCCAGCGGGGTGCCCGTGTGATCCACAACGCGGCCAGCAAACACGCCGTTCGCTGCGAGGGACACGTCAGGAATCTGGCGTTTTTGCTCGCTTTTCGCTGCTGGCTTCTGGTCCGCGGCGAACAGTTTCGGGCTTGGCATCGCCAAGCCCAGAGATGCCAGGGCGACAGCAGCGCCCTTCACGAAATCCGTTCGAGTCATTTGCGTTTCGCTCCTTAGAAAACCGACCTTGGCACGAATGATCACCCGACAGTTTCTTTCGCCGACAATGTGACGAAAAACTTTTTCTGGCGACAACCATCCCACGACGGAGTAGTTATTGATTTCAGCTGAAGTTTTCGGTTTGGATCAGGTACACCTGAGTTCACATGCTACGGCCGAAGCCGCAGTAGTCCCTGTTCCACGGAACTATCGGTTGATCATGGAATCTGGCTTCAAGCGCACCGAAAATTTCGCGGCCGACAAAAATTTCAGCAGATTCAAAATTCCGAGACGAGCGAACCAGGGCTGTTCTCGGTGAAGCACCGAAAGATCAAGGGTTTCGCCACCACGGTCGTGGGGCAGCGCGCGGGCCGGGAGAGTTCGTGAGTTAAACCCCGGAAAATTCGCGGAGTGCCCAGATGTGCCGCTTGGGCAGAAGCAGCGGCAGGAACGGCCGAAGAACGCCTTGTTGAGCAGGCTGGGCCGAAGGCCGAAGTGTGGAAACGACGCTGCCGGCGGACGCTGGACGCACCGCCGGCAGTGTGGGTCGTGTTCTCAGGAGAACGTAGACGGTTTGGCCTCTCCGTCACTTCGAGATGCTGTCGCAGCAGTCTTGCAGCTTGTTGAGTTTATCGATAGCGATGGCGGACAGGATCACCGCCGCGATGACGCCTGCGGTGAGAGCGACGATCGTGGGATCCACTGCGCCGAACTGGCCGCGGGCGCCGTTTTCACCTATCACCAGCAGGGCATGTCCCTTGGCGACCGGCGGAGCGGTCTTCTCGGTCCACAGCCGGAAGACGCCGTCCGTGTTCCCCGAAGTCACCTGGTAGACGCCGCCCTTCATATTCTTGGCGGTGAACAGGCCGTTCTTATCGGTCACCGTGCGCACGACTTCCGTTGTCCCCTGCTTGACGACGACTTCAGCGCCTTCCAGCGGGGTGCCGGTTTTATCCACGACGCGGCCGGCGAAGACGCCGCCCGCAGCCAGGGACACGTCCGCGACCTGGCTCTTCGGGGCGCTGCTTGCCGCCGGCTTCTGGGCCGCGGGTTTCTGGTCCGCGGCAAACAATTTCGGGCTGGGGATTGCCAAGCCCAGGGTTGCCAGCGCCACGGCCGCACCCTTCATGAATCTCATTCCATACATGTGCGTTCAACTCCTAAAAAATCGACCCTGGTACGACAACCCAACCCATGAACCTGACGGGTCTCCCCGCCGGGGTGTCTTCGAAACAACCTATCTTTTGATTTTTTGGGAACCGTCCCGTGCGGGGATGGATTCCCGTTTCACTCAAACGTTTTCCAGCGTCAGGATTCCGGTAAACTGGAAATCCAAACACGGAAACTTGGCCGCACAATCCGCAGCGGCTTCCTTATCTATCGGTTCGACATTATCCGAGTCTTCAACCGCCCCGGAAAAGTTTTCGGATTCTATGTGATCGGAAGTCTGATCTCGACATGATGTTACGGACAAGCACGTCGGCGTGCGGATCATCCCTGCGGACGATTTGCTGGCGTCTTGGCGGAATTTGAATGGTTTTCAGGAAGAATTCGACTGGCGAATGAGCGGGCGGAGTATAGTGATTTGAAAAAGGCCGTCAATTCCATTTGGGAATTCCTTCCGCACGAATTCCGTTTTTCTCCTGAAGAATGTCGGCGTCCGGCAGCTTTCGCCGGTCATCGGCCTCGATCGGCACATTGAGCCTGACTGAGCTTTGCCATGTCGGCCCCGTTTCTGATCATTGACGGCTACAACCTGCTTCACGCAGCGGGGTTGGCGCGGATGCAGTACGGGCCGGGCGACCTGGAACGAGCCCGGAATCGACTGCTGGCGCTGCTGGCGGAAAAGCTTCGAGCCGACGAACGCCGCCGGTGTACCGTCGTGTTTGATGCCCAGCAGGCGCCGAGCGATTTGCCGCGGCAATCGGACCACCACGGTATCACGGCGATGTTCGCGTTGCCGGGTCAGGACGCCGACACCGCCATCGAACAGTTGATCGCCACCCATCCTGCCAGCCGGCGGATGATCGTCGTCTCGGGCGATCATCGCTTACAGCAGGCGGCCAAGCGCCGCAATGCGACCCCGCTGGACAGCGATTCGTTTGTCGTTGAATTGGAGCGTCGGGAATCGATCTCGCCGTACAAAGAGTCTCCTTTGGAGAATGAATCAGCCCCACGGCAGAATCAGCCGGCGCCGCGCAATGCCGCGGAGGAATGGCGTGCAATCTTTGGAGACATCGACGTGAGCGCGATTGCCGAGGAAGTCGGCCGCGAACCGCTTGCCGGATCGCCCGCCCCGGATTCCGAAGCGGCCCAGTTGGACGCCCTGCAACGGCAGTTGGACGACCCCGATTTTCTGGAGCGGTGGTTGAAGTAGAGGCAAGAATTCTTGATGCGAATTGAGGCGACGCAACTCGTTGCTGACGAGGGGCTTTGGGTAAAGAGCTGGGCTTGCGGGAAATCGAGTGATTCGGGAGACTCTGACGCGAATGTTTTTCTCGTCACTCAACTGCCGGATCGGAAATGGATTCCGTTACGTCTTCGCCAACATCGCCGCCCAGGGTACTGGTCACGGTCTGCACCTACAACGAGCGGGAGAATATCTCGCGGCTTGTGCCCGAAATTCGCCGTTGCCTGCCGATCGCTCACATACTCGTGGTGGATGACAACTCCCCCGACGGCACGGCTGAGATCGTGCGGCAATTCGCGGCGGACGATCGGCAGGTGCATCTCTTGCTCCGTCAGCAGAAGCAGGGCCTGGGAGCGGCGACCGTCGCCGGGTTTCAGCAGGGGATCAGCGACGGCTATGACTTTCTGATTAACATGGACGCCGATTTCAGCCATCCGCCGTCGGTCTTGCCGTTGATGTTCGCCGCGATGGATCACGCCGATGTCGCGATTGGTTCGCGGTATGTGCCGGGCGGCGGGATCTCGAACTGGGGTTGGCTGCGTCAGTTCATGAGTTGGGGCGTGAACGTGTACTCGCGGACGCTGCTGGGGCTTTCGGCCCGCGATTGCAGCGGGGCGTATCGGTGTTATCGGGTCGCCAAGCTGAAGGAAATCGATTTCGGCAAGATTCGGGCGAAGGGCTATGCGTTTCAGGAGGAATTCCTGTATCGCTGTTCCCGGGTCGGGTGCCGGTTCGCCGAAGTGCCAATTGTGTTTGAAAATCGGACGGCTGGCGAATCGAAGATCAATTCGAAAGAGGCAGTCCGGGCGCTCCGGGACATCGCACTGTTGGCGTGGGACCGGCTTCGCGGCGTGTCGGTGCGATAGCGGCGCTTCGCAGGAGCGTTCCCGCCGACGCCGTCGGCGGGCTTCGGGTGAGGCGATCATCACTCGTGCGAATGGGCGGCATCCGGGTAACGGCCGGCGGCCACGTCGGCAACGTAGTTCCTGACGGCGTCTCCGGCGACTGTCGCCAGATCAGCATACCGCTTCAGGTATTTCGGCTCGAAACCTGCGTTCAGCCCCAGCATGTCGTAACTGACGAGAACCTGGCCATCGCAATCCGGCCCCGCCCCGATGCCGATCGTCGGAATGGACAGTTCCCGGGTGATCCGGGCGGCGATCGCCCGGGGAATGAGTTCCAGCACGATCCCAAATGCGCCGGCATCCTCAGCGGCCTTGGCCTCCAGAAGCAGCGTTTCTTCGTCTCGCTGAATTTTGCCCATGGAACCGAGCTTGCGAACCGATTGCGGCCTCATGCCGACGTGAGCCATCACGGGAATCTCCGCTGAAGTCAAGGCGCGAATGGTCTCGGCCTGATGGACGCCGCTTTCCAGCTTGACCGCCGCGGCCCCGGTTTCCTTCAGCACTCTCCCGGCATTTTCGATGGCGTTCTGCGGCGACACATGGAACGACAAATACGGAAGATCGACGATCACCAGCGCCCTGGTCACCGCACGTGCCACGATTTCGCCGTGATAGATCATCTCATCCAGCGTGACAGGAAGCGTGGTCGACTTCCCCTGAACCACCATCGCGAGCGAGTCCCCGACGAGGATCGCATCCACGCCGGCGTCGTCAAAGACCTTCGCCCAAAGAAAATCATAGGCGGTCAGCACGGAAAGCTTCCTTCCCTGGCCCTTGGCCGCAAGAAACTTCGGAACGGTCATCAGACTCGGGGAATTCGGCGACGTCATGCGGGGTCTTCACCAGAGAGATTGAGACGGAGGCCACTTGGCCGCGACAATGATCTCGTCAAGTGTAACGGAGTTCCCCGGGCAGGTCATCTGGGGAACATTATCAAGGGAAGGGTGCCGCAGTTTGGATGAGGCAAAATTGACCGAAGCAGCCAGTTGGTCGATTTCGCTGTAGCAAAATCAGACAGGCCCCAAGCTCGACTGTAGCATTCTGCTGCGCCCGCTGACCCATGAAAAAGGAAGTCACGGGACTCAGGTTCATAACTCATTTTGCGGCAACGCATTGCAACTTTCAACATGATTTCCTGCACGCTGGCACGGTTCGTGCTTTTATCATTTCTTGCCTATGAGGCAGGCGTTGGCCCGCACTTGCGGATTAGGCACTCTGGAAGGCGTCTTGAGCACATCCCGGCTCAGGACGCCTTCTTTTTTTGTTGGTGCTGAGATTTGCAATCCCGGCGACGCCGTTGCCGACTTGCGGCCGACGAATACAAAAAAACAGGCTCCTCGCCGGGTGCGAAATCATTGGATACAATCCAGGGGATAGAGTGTCCATTGACTCGACGCATCTAAGGCCGTCATGTCGTTTCTCCACCCTGCATTGCTCGCCGGACTGGGCTTGGTCGCCATTCCGGTGATCTTGCATCTGTGGCTGCGGCCCAAGCCCAAACGCCTTCCGTTTCCGGCGCTCAGGCTGCTGCAAAGCCGCCAGAAGCAGAATTCGCGGCGATTGAAGCTTCGGCATCTCTGGTTGCTGCTTTTACGGATGGCCGTCATTGCGCTGATGGTGTTCGCCGTGACGCGGCCGACCTTGCCACCAGCGAATTATGCCCTCACCTGGTCTGAAAGCTTGGTCGCGATGCTGATTCTCGCCCTGGCCGGAGGGACGTATTTCGGCGTCTTGCACGTGTGGAAGAAAAAGACGTGGCCCCGCCATGTCTGGCTGACCCGGCGAACCGTGCTGCGCGGCGGACTGGGAGCCCTCACCGCCGCGCTCTTGCTGCTGGGAGTTGCTTGGCCGTATCAGCGGCGCGTGGCAGCGGAAATGATTGCCCCCCATGCTAAAGCCGGGGCCGATCTGCCCGTCACAGCCGTCTATCTGTTTGATACGAGCCTCAGCATGTCGTATCAAAGGCAGAATATCACCCGACTGGGCACGGCCCAGGAACTGGCTCGCGCCCACCTGGGACGATTACCGTCCGGCAGCAAAGTCGCCGTCGCCGATTCGGCCGCCGCGGCGCCGATGGTGTTTTCCTCGGATGTCACGGCGGCTCAGAATCGGCTCGACGGTTTGAAGCCGTTTCCGATCCACCGCCCCTTGGAAGACCGGGTCCGCGCGGCGATTCTCGCCCTGGAGAACGATCGCAAGAAAATTCTGGCGGACCAGGCGGGCATCGCCGACGATCTCAAGCAGGACCGGTATCTCCGGGAGATTTATCTGTTCACCGACCTGGCCAAAACCGGCTGGAAGTCGGCGGAGGCGGCCCGTCTTCGTGAAGAAATCGCCGCCCGGCCGTGGCTGGGGATTTATCTCGTGGATGTCGGCGTCGACGACCCGGCGAACGTCAGTCTCTCGAATCTGAAACTGTCACGCGAAGCGATCCCCGCGGGCGGACAGTTC
Organism: uncultured Planctomycetaceae bacterium; assembly: GCA_964388415.1. Lineage (GTDB taxonomy): Bacteria > Planctomycetota > Planctomycetia > Planctomycetales > Planctomycetaceae > CAZDGB01. The sequence goes on from CAYMAO010000013.1 coordinate 108,407, forward strand.
TTCGTGGAAGCGACCCTGCGCACCGCCGGAGACGTTCCCTCCGAACAAACCGTGGAACTCGAACTCCGCGACGAGACCGGCGCGCCCGTGAAGGTGAATCAGGAGCGAATCACCGTCCCCCGGAACGGCGAATCGCTGTTGAAGTTCTCCGTCGATCTCAGCGTTGACTCTGCTCATGGCCTTTATCGGCAAGGGCAGGTAAAACTCGTCGGCGCTGATCCGCTCGCGAGCGATGATCAGGCGTTTTTTACCGTCCGGATTCTGCCGCCGCGCCGCGTGCTGGTGGTGTCCGACGCGAAAGCGGAAGTCAACTTGTGGCTGCTCATGCTCGACAGCCTGCAGCAAGGCAAACGGTCGGCCTTTGAAACGAAGTTCGTTTCGACGGAGGCCCTCACACGCGTCGAACTGGAAGACTTCGACGTCGTCTGCCTCATCAACGCCGGCCGGCCGGATCCTGGCGCCTGGGGACGTCTGCGGTCCTTCGTCGAAGCCGGCGGAGGGCTGTTCCTCGCGCTCGGGGCAAGTTCCACGGCGGCGACGGACGGCAAACGCGGCGGCATCGACCCAGTGGCTTACGACATCCCTGCCGCCCAGGACCTCCTGCCGGGACGCCTCAAGGCGTCTCTGCACTTCAAGCCGGCGGCCTCGATCGACTTCCGCGACAAATCGCATCCGCTCATCCGGCGGATCGACGAAATCGATCAGGCCGTCTCCACGCTCTCCAGCACGGACGTCCGTCGGTATTGGAGCGTGACGCCAGACGCCGCGGCGGCGGTGATCGCGCCGTTTGCCGTCGACTCGCAGCCGCCGGCGCTGCTGGAGCGGCCCGTCAGCCGCGGCAGAGTCCTGCAGTTCACCACGGCCGTCAATTCCACGGCCTGGAACGACCTTGTCGGCAGTTGGTCCTTTCTGGTGCTGGTCGATCAGTCGATGAATTATTTGACGGCGTCCTCTGCCGGCCGGTCCAATTGGACGGTCGGTTCGCCGGTGCAATTGCGAATCGATCCGGAACCCAAAGACCGGTCTTGCATCTTGCGGATGCCCGATTTCAAGCAGTTGCCGCAATCGCTTCCCAAGCTGGCCGGAGAGATCGGCTTTCGGGAACTGTCGGCTCCCGGCCATTATGAACTGGTCTCCGCCGACGACGACGGCTCTCCGCTTGCCGCAGGCTTCAGCCTGAATCTTCCGGCCGAAGAGAGCGTGTTGACGAAATTGACGGCGTCGGAACTCGATGAGCTATTCGGCGAACAACGCTACGCCCTCAGCCGGGATGTCGACACCCTGGTCCGCAACGTGACGGCCGGCCGATTGGGGCAGGAAGTCTACGGTCTCATCGTCGCCTTCCTGCTGGCGGCGTTCGTCCTGGAGCAGATCGCGGGGGCCTGGTTTTACCGGACCGACGAAGCCCCGGTCTCGGAAGCCGTCTCGACGAGGACGAACACGAAACGGCCCGCGACGTACAATGTTTCGGCAAGCCGCACATAATCTCCACAATCCGAACCCGGCGCAACTGGGAAGGCGAGCGACTGAGGACGCCATGAATCTTGAACTCAACACGCACACGGCGGTCATCACGGGCGGGGCCAGCGGAATCGGCCTTGCCGCGGCCCGGTTATTCGCCCAGGAGGGTTGCCGCGTCGCCTTGTGGGATGCCAGTCCGAACGTGGAGGCCGTCGCCGCCGAATTGCAGCGAGCCACCGGCCGGACAGTGCACGGCCTCTGCGTCGACGTCGGCCAAAGGGACGGCGTGGCACGCGCGATGGAACAAACGCTGGCTGCCATGGACCACATCGATCACGTGGTCCACGCCGCGGCGATCGGTTCGGGAAAATTCGGTTTTCCGTTCACGAATCTCGACCCTGACGACTGGCGGCGAGTGCTGGAGATCAACGTGATGGGCATGACGTACGTTGCCCATGCCGTGGCGCCGCACCTGGTCGTCCGAGGTCAGGGGACGCTGATTTTCGTTGCCTCGGTCGCGGGGCAGATCGGCTCGCAGACCGATCCGCCGTACAGCGCCAGCAAGGCCGCGAACATCAATTTCGCCCAATGCCTGGCGAAGGACCTGGCATCGCACGGCGTCCGCGTGAACACCGTCTGCCCCGGCATGGTGCAGACCCCACTCAATCGCGCCGTCTGGCAAGCCTGGCACGATCAACAGCCTTTGGACCAGCGGAAATCTTATGACGATTGGGCGAGGGAGAAAATTCGCCAGGTGGTGCCGCTCGGCCGCTGGCAGGATCCAACCGACATCGCCAACATGATCGTGTTCCTTTCCTCTCCGCGCGCCGCCCAGGTGACCGGCCAAACCATCAATGTCGATGGCGGATTTGTGATGCACTGGTAGAGCTGAGGGTTGAGAGCCAAGGGCTAAGAGCCGGAGTCGATCGCCGCACCAACGGATCACTGACGACTAACAACAGATCACTCAAATGCCCGACCCGCTGCGCCGTTTCGCTGATCGCCCGCTTGCTGCCTGGCAGGAACTCTTTCAGAGTTCGCCGCAGGAGGAAGAACGCTACCTGGCGTTGCAGGCGATTGCCGCGTTGACGGATCGAAACCAGGCCGTCGGCTGGATGATTCGGGGATTGCAGGATGCAGAGTCCAGCCTGCGCGCGGCGGCGGCGCGCTGGCTGGCGAATCAGAAGGGAGCAGGAACGGAAGCGGAGCTGAACGCGATTCACGCGCGGTGGCAGGAACTGTTGCAAGACGCCGATCCCGACGTCCGGTTTGAAGCGGCGCGCGGGCTGTTCACGCGCGCTGCGAATCATCAGCCGGCGACGACCGTTCTGCTGGCATTGTTGAACGACGCCGACACGCAGCCCGTGATGCTGGCCGCCGTGCTGCAGGCGCTGTCCCAGGGGAGCAACCCCGGAGAGGCTCCATCTATCGCGTGGCCGCATTTCCTGCAGCATGAACAGGCCGAAGTTCGCGAACAGGCGGCTCGAGCGCTGGGGCATTGCGGAACGCGTTCGGCCGCGCAGGCCCAGGAACTTTTTCCGCTGCTCGATGACGAAGAACCGTTTGTTCGCGAGGCAGCGGCAGAGTCGCTCGGGCAGATGGGCCTCACGACCGATGCCATTCTCCGAACTTTGGAGACCGCGTCGACGGACGACGACGCGGTCGTCGCCGAAGCCGTCCGGGCTGCACTGCACCGCCTTCGCTCCCCCGGGGCAGCGTCCGGCTGAGATCGCGTTCCAGCAAGTGATTGCGCGTGGCGACGTCTTTAAGACCCGGCGTCGGCGACGCCGGGATCGGAATCAATAGTCGGCAATCGATCCGTCCGGCAAGCGGCCGCGGGTCGGCCATTCCGGCTTGCTCGGCGTCTTGGCGAGTTCCGCTAAGACGGCTTCATCGACTTCGCAGCACAGGCCGGTTCCTTCCGGCAAGGAGGCGTACCCGTCTTTGTCGATCGACCAGTTCTTCTTGACCAGGCCCGGCGGGGTGATGCTCGGGTAGTATTCGTGAATCAAAAAGAACGGCACGGCGGCGCTGCAATGCAGGCTGGCCGTCGCCCCCAGGTCGGTCGTCACGCAGTGCGGCGCGATCGGCACATGATAGGCCTCGCCCAAGATGGCGATCTTCCGCAATTGCGTGATGCCCCCCGTGTGCGCGCAGTCGACCTGCAAAATGTCGGCGCAGCCTTCCTGCAGATAGCCGATGACTTCCCAGATCGTCCGGGCCTGCTCGCCCACGGCGAGCGGGATGCTGATGTGCTGCTTCAGCCGCTTGAAGACTTCCATGTTGCCCGGCACGGCCGGTTCTTCAATATACAGTACGTCATACGGCTTGATCGTCGCGGCGAATTGAATCAAGAACGGCGGCGGCATCGCGCAGTGGGCGTCGAACATCACGATCCCGTCCGGCCCGACTTGCTTGCGGGCGTTCTCGACCTGCTTCGTCATCGCCTCGATCTGCTGCGGCGTGCCGGAGAACGGCTGCGGCCCGCAACCGACCTTGGTCGCGTTCGGCGTCGGATAAAACCGCACTTTGTCGCGAGCCGGCCCGCCCAGCAGACGGTACACGGGCACGCCCCAGAGCTTGCCCGTGATGTCCCACAAGGCCATGTCGATCCCGGCCAACGTGTGCGTCATGAACGGACCGCCGCGCATGTCGCGGTGCGAGCGGTAGATTTTCTGCCAGAGGTACTCGATGCGGGTCGGGTTTTCGCCGTCGAGCAATTCATACAGCGACCGGACGAGTGCCGCGGCGACATACGGTTCCAACTGGTCGATCTCGCCCCAACCGGTGACTCCGTGATTGGTTTCCAGCTTGAGAAACACTTTACGCTGCATCGGCGTCGCCGAGAGCCGGGTGATCTTGAGCGTCGTCGTCCGGTCCGCCACATTGCCCGCGGGATTGGCTTCGTCTTTCACGCCCAATGCGGCGTTGAGACACAGCCCGCCCGCCGCCGCGGCACCCACCGAAGTCAGCCAGTTGCGTCGATTGGTCATGAGTCACTCCGGCTTGGCTTTGACGCCGCTCAGGGGATGCGACGTAACGGCATCCCAGGCGATTTCCTGCAACATTTGATTCAGCTTCGTCGTGGTCTCTTCATTGAACGACCCCTTCAGAGCGGCCGGCGCCGGCAGGCCGGAGGGGCTGCGGCCATAGATCTGCGCGTAGTAAACATAGGCGACCAGCACCGCCAGCGGCGGCTTGGCGTGGCCGATCGAGTCGGTAAACAGGTCCATCTGCTTCGTCAAGCCGGGAGCGGTTCCCTCGGCAATCTTCTTGCGGAGCAAAAGCACGGCCTGACCCACAGGCGCCACGAACACCGCCGGCTTGCCCTGGTACTTTTCATTCAGCCCTTTCACGTGGTCGTCGATGCTTTGAAAATACGTGTCGTGCTCGGCTTGCAGCGTTTTCAGGTCGAAGACCTCGCGATTGGGCGGAGGCGCCTTGTCCTTGCGGAAATTGACGTTCACATCGAACGGAAGCCAGAATTCCTGCACCAGCACGCGAATCTTCGGGCTCTTCTCCGACGCCAGGCGCACGAAGTTTTCGATCCCGTCGTCCGGCAGAAACAGCGGGGCCATCGTCAGTACGTCCAAGTCGCCCGACTCAAGCGTCGCCTTGGACTTGAACTTATCGTCAGCCACGTCCCAATGCTGGTGGACGTACGAGCCGCCGATGGATGACAGGCCGACCTGCCGATGCTCGGCAATGCCCGCTGATTTCGCGATCTCAGCCAGAATGGGGGGCATAAAGTAGTGGAAGCTGTGCCCCATCGAATAGATCCGCTCCCCTTTCGGAACGGCTCCGTCGACAGCCGCAGCTTTCGTCTGTTCCTCGGCGGCGCGCACGGTTTCCCGTTCAGACCAGACCAGAGCGAAAGGCAGTCCGGCACACAATGCCAGCAGCAGCAAACGGGAGGCAGGCTTCGTCATGAATCGTCTCCAGCGGTTTTTCGATGCCGCACCAGGGGAACTCGCCTCAAACCGGTGCCATTGGAACCGACCGCGGCCGGTAAAGTCAACTATTGCCTGTCTGCGGTAGTGGGTCAGTTTGCCTTTCAATGTAGGGCACTTGCTCCCCAAGTGCCCTACATTGTTAAACTGACCCACTACCCTGTCTGCACGGCGTGCGGCGAGGGCGGACGAAACGTCTCAATCGCGAGATTGAACATTGACCGCAGACAAGGGACAATTTCCGGGCAACTGTCATCTCCTTTCACGATCACTTGTCCGCTGAGAAAAAAACGTCATGCACGATGCCCTCCGTTCTGTTGTCGACCGACTCATCGCCGGCGAGGAACTCACGGCTTCGATGATGCACGCGGCGATCTCGGCCGTGATGGACGGACAGGCGGCGGATGTCGACATCGCGGCCTTGCTGACGGCCTTGCGCTGCCGGGGGGAAACGGTCGCAGCGCTGGTCGGGGCGGCGCAGGCGATGCGGGAGCGGGCCACGCCGATTGTCTGCCGGGCGACGGGGCTGCTCGATACGTGCGGTCCCGGCGGCGACGGGTTGGGAACATTCAACATCAGCACGGCGGCGGCTCTTGTCGCGGCGGCGTGCGGAGTCCGCGTCGCCAAGCACGGCAACCGCAGCGTCACCAGCAGAAGCGGGTCGGCCGACGTGCTCGAATCGCTCGGTGTCAACCTGCAGCTCACGCCGGAGCAAGTCGGCCGGTGCATCGAGGACGTCGGCATCGGATTCTGTTTTGCCCCGTTGCTCCACGGCGCGATGAAACATGCCGCCCCGGTCCGCAAGCAGCTTGGTTTTCGGACGATCTTCAATCTGCTCGGCCCGCTCACCAATCCGGCGAAGGCCGAGTTTCAATTGATCGGCGTTCCGAAGCTGGACCTTGCGGAAAAACTGGCGCAGGCCCTCTGCGAACTCGGCACCAGGCACGCACTCGTGGTTTGCGGTAACGATGAGCTCGATGAAGTCAGCCTGTGGGGCACGACGACTGTCTGGGAGATCGGCCCGAATCGTATTGATCAACGCCAATGGACGGCCGCCGACGCCGGCCTGCCGGAGTGCCGGCCGGATCAACTGACGATTCAGAACGCCGCCGACAGTGCGGCCATCATCCGCGGCGTGCTGGCCGGGGTGCACGGCCCGGCCAGGAACATGGTCATCGTCAATGCCGCGGCAGGACTGGTGGCCGCCGACCGCGTCTCAACCCTCCTCGATGGTGTGGAGCAGGCGACGTGCGTGATCGACTCGGGGGCTGCGAAGTCTCTGGCCGAGCAGCTCTGTCGATTCACGCAGGAAGCCGCCAGAAGCAAGGATTGAACCGCGGTTCACAGAGTCCGGCTCGAGGCGGCCGTTACTGGGGAGAGTTCAGCCTCGCTGCGGGCGAAATCCGCGGGAATCACTCAACGACGTCACTGCCGTGAACCGGCCGCTGCGATGATTCCGCTGCTCGATAACGTCGTACGCTCGCTCGGCTGAACGTTCCCTGATAAACTGTGCTCACGTTCCGTCGTGCGGCGGCATTCCCGGCGGCTGAATAGTCCATGATGGCCCTCTTCAGGATTCTCGTCATATGGCCGTGTTTTTGGGTATTGATGTCGGCACCAGCGGCACGAAGTCGCTGGCCATGCGAGACGACGGAAAAATTTTGGCCTCTGCCACTGCGGAGTATCCTCTCTCCAGCCCGAAGCCCGGCTGGTCCGAACAACAGCCGGAAGACTGGTGGGAAGGTGCCGTCGAAACCGTCAAAAAAGTGCTCAAATCCGGCCGGATCAAGCCGGAAGACGTCGCCGGGATCGGTCTCAGCGGCCAGATGCACGGCAGCGTGTTCCTGGACAAAGCCGGTGCCGTGATCCGCCCGGCGATCCTCTGGAATGATCAGCGCACCGCCGTGGAGTGCGCCGAGATCGAAAAGAAAGCGGGTGGCCGCGAGAAGCTGATCGGGCTGGTCGCCAACCCCGCACTGACCGGGTTTACCGCTCCGAAAATTCTCTGGCTCAGAAAGAACGAACCGAAGAGTTTCGACCGCTGCGTGCAGGTGCTGCTTCCGAAAGACTACGTCCGGTACCGGCTCACCGGGGAATTCGCCACGGAAGTCAGCGACGCGTCCGGCACGCTGCTGCTCGACGTGCGCAACCGCAAATGGTCGAAGCCGCTGCTGGACAAGCTCAATCTCAACGCCTCGCTGCTGCCGGCCGTCTACGAGTCGGAAGAGGTCAGCGGCAAACTCTCTGACATCGCAGCCAAGGCGCTCGGCCTGAAAAAAGGCGTGCCGGTCGTCGGCGGGGCCGGGGATCAAGCTGCCGGAGCCGTCGGCAACGGCATCGTCCGCCGCGGCGTCATTTCTGCGACCATGGGGACCAGCGGCGTCGTCTTCGCCCACAGCGATGAAATGCAGATTGACCCGCTTGGCCGCGTGCATACATTCTGCCATGCCGTACGCGGCAAATGGCACGTGATGGGCGTCGTACTCTCCGCGGGCGGCAGCCTGCAATGGTATCGCAATCAACTGGCGGCACAGGAAGTCGCCGATGCCAAGCGGCTGAAGACCGACCCCTACAATCTCATCACCGAGCAGGCTGCCGAAGCACCCGCCGGTTCCGAAGGCCTGTTCTTCCTTCCGTACCTCACCGGCGAGCGGACGCCTCATGCCGACCCGTATGCCCGCGGAGCCTGGATTGGGTTGAGTCTCCGGCACAACCGGTCGCACCTCATTCGCGCGGTGATGGAAGGCGCCACCTATGCCATGCGGGATTGCCTGGAGATCATCAACGGTATGAACGTGCCGATCCGCGAAATCCGCCTCTCCGGCGGCGGGGCCCGCAGCGAATTCTGGCGGCAGATGCAGTCCGACGTCTACGGCCGCCGTGTCTGCACGATCAATGCCGAAGAAGGCCCGGCCTACGGCGTGGCGTTGCTCGCCGCAGCCGGGACTGGCCGATACAAAGGCATCACGGAAGCCTGCAACGCCGCCATCCGCGTCACCAATTCGACCGATCCGCAAGCCGAAGGCAAGCGAGCCTACAGCAAGTCCTACCCGATGTTTCGCAAGCTCTATCAGTCCCTGAAGGGCGACTTCGCCGAGATTGCCAGGATCGTGGACGATATCTAGCGCGTCAGGCAAGACTTATCGATCGCGCGCTCTATCGCCCCTCCAAAGCCCGGCGTCGGCGACGCCGGGACAATATTCAAGCCGCGCGGCGCTCTGGAGTTTTCACCGGAACAGCCGCCCGGGCCGCGCAACAGGCGGCACGGCCGGTCACCTGGCCGCGCCGGGCGCAGCGGATCCAGGCTTCGCGCGTGAACAATTCCAAAGGCAACTCGTGGCGGACCACGCGGTGCGATCCGCGCGGCGCACGGCCCAGCAGCCAGTTCCAGGTCGCGCGGCTGAACCATGCATCCGCCAGGACCGTGGTTTCCGTCGCGCCGGGAAAGCAGGCGAGATGCTTGACCCAGCACTGGTCGTCGTGGCCGGCCTGAATGTCGATTCCGCCAGAAAGACGGCGAATAAAGAAGATCTGGCCGCGCGGCTTCAGGCACGCCAGGATATTGGCCGTCGCCAGTCGCACCGGCAGATCGAGCAGGTCACGGTTGTACAAGCCGACGTCGTGAACCAGCACGAGATCGAATTCATGCACAGGTGCCGGCAACGATTCATCAAGCTGGCCGAACGTGAACGTGAATTTCGGGAACAACCGGCTTGCCGCGGCGACAGTTCCCGGCTGGTCATCCAACCCGTCGACATCGAATGAGCACGCATCGAGCGCTTCGATGACTTCCGGATGCCGGCAGCCAATGACCAGCACCCGGCCTCCGAACGGCACATGACTGTCGATCAGCAGACGTTGCCACAAACGAACCGGCCATTCCCCGACCTCGGGGGATTCATCGGCGGAAACGACCCTGGGATGCCAGGGGTGCATACGACACATCCTTGTGTCACGGCGCAGAAATGGACGTTGTGCGGCTTTTAACGGTTGATAAGAAGACGGTCAAGGGCGAGTTGTCAAATTGCCTCGGTCCCTTAACCGCGAGACGCTCGCTCAATCGCGGGGCTTCCGGTAGAGTTGGTTGCATGATCTGTCCCCGGACGATGTCATTGCCTTGAATTCACGGCCCTTAGCTTATGCCCTCTGATTCGCCCGCGCCAGCCGCTCTGCCCGCGCCAGCCGCTCTGATCGCGCCAGCCGCTCTGATCGTGCAGGAATTGTCGAAAACGTATGCATCCGCGGACGGGGAGTTGCCGATCCTGCGCGGCGTCAACCTGGAACTGAAACGCGGCGACGCCGTGGCCGTCATCGGACCGTCGGGGTCCGGCAAGAGCACGCTGCTCTACATCCTTGGCCTGCTCGATCAGCCCAGCGAGGGAACGGTGTCTCTTGGCGGCGAACATCCGCTGCGGCTGCCTCCGCCGCAACAAGCCGCATTTCGTAATCGGCAGATCGGCTTCGTCTTTCAGGACCATCACCTGCTGCCGCAATGCACGGTCCTGGAAAATGTGCTGCTGCCGACGATTCCCGGCAACGAATCGTCCCTCGTGGTCGAGCAGCGGGCCAGGCAGTTGCTGGAACGGGTCGGATTGTCGCACCGGCTGACGCACCGCCCGGCCCAACTTTCCGGAGGAGAACGCCAACGGGTCGCCGTCTGCCGGGCGCTGATCAACCAACCGCTGCTCCTGCTTGCCGATGAACCCACGGGAAATCTAGATCACGCAACGGCCGACACGGTCGGTTCACTGTTGTTGGATCTCAACCGAGAACAGCAGACGATCCTGATTTGCGTGACGCACAGCCACGAACTCGCTGTCCGATTCCCGCGCCGGATGCAATTGAAAGACGGAAAACTCATCGAAAGCACTTGAGCGGAGGGCGTGAGCCCCCTGATTGCGTGTTGATTCGGGAAGACGCGTCGAACAAACTTGAACGCGACAACACGGGGCTCACGCCCCCGCTCTGTGTGAATAAAGATCAAGCCTCCATGACTTCCTGCCAACTCCTTCGCCGCAGCCTGATTCACTTCTGGCGCACGAACCTCGCCGTCGTGCTGGGCGTTGTCGTTGCCACGGCGGTGATCGGCGGCGCGCTCATCGTGGGCGATTCGGTCCGGTCGAGCCTGCGGCAGATCACGCTGAACCGCCTGGGAAAGATCGATGCGGCGCTGACCGGACATCGGTTTGTCCGGGAGGAACTCACGGGAGAAATCGAAAAACACGCCACAAAGACAACCGTCGCTCCGGCTTTGGTGTTCACCGGAGGGCTGGAACGGAAGGGCGATGCAAAATCGCAAGCGAGCGGCGAGGGTCGCCGGCGGGCAGGACAGGTCACCGTATATGGAGTCGACGCGCGCGCCTGGGGATTGATCAATCATCAAGACGCGGCATTGCCGACGGGGTCCGAAGTGATCCTGGGATCGCGGACGGCGGCAGCGCTCTCGGCGCGAGTGGGCGAAGCCGTCACCTTGTGGCTCGAACTGCCCAGTTCCGTGCCGCGCGATACGCTTCTCGGCCAGCGCGACAACGAGACAGCGGAAGTCCCTTTGACCGTCGCAGGAATTGCGCCCGAGGCGTCCGGGTTGTCGCGGCTGTCGTTGCAGGCGAATCAGCAATTGCCGTTCACGGCGTTCGTCAACCTGTCCATGCTGCAAGACCGGCTTGACTTGTCGGCGATCAAGCCGTCTCGCCGCGATCCCGAAGGCAGGCCCGCGCGCATCAACACGCTGCTCGCCTCGACGGAAGATTATTCGCCAATGGATGTCGATCTTTTGAACAAGAGTTTGAGACGAGAGTGGACACCCACCGATCTTGGACTGAGGGTCGCCGTCAATTCCAACGCCGACGTCGTGATCGTCGACAGTACGCAGATGATTCTGGAAGAGCCGCTGGCGAAGGCCGTGTTCGACCTGGCGAAGTCCCAGGACATTCGAACCAAACCGGTGCATGTGTATCTGGCCAACTGGTTACGGAACGCGGCCAACGAGTCGGCATATTCGATGTACTCGGTCGTCGCCGGGCTGGATCTTCTCCAGCAGTCGGGTTCCGATTTCGGTGAATGGGAATTTCTCGGCCCGAGACCTGTCTTGCTGAAACCTCGCGACGTCATTCTCAATGAATGGGTCGCGGAAGATTTGAAAGTGCAGGTCGGCGAGACGATCCGGCTGGGCTATCACGTCGTCGGCTCGCATGGCGAATTGCCCGAGGAATCCGCGGAATTCCTCATCGCCGGCATCGTCAAACTGACCGGCCCTGCGGCAGATGTGACGTTGACGCCCCACGTCAAAGGCATCACCGACGCCACCACGTTCGGCAACTGGCAGCAGCCGTTCCCGATGAAGCTGGACCTGGTGACGAAGCGCGACGATGCGTATTGGTCCAAGCATCGCGCGACTCCCAAGGCGTTCGTCTCGCTGGCGACGGCCCAGGACTTGTGGAAGAGCCGGTATGGAAATTTGACGTCGATCCGTCTCGCGCCGCCGGCCGGTCAATCCGCTAACGAACTACGCGATCGTTTTGTGCCGCAATTGATGCAGACGCTCGATCCGGTTCCGCTCGGCGCGGCGTTTCAGCCGGTGAAAGCCCAGGGGTTGGCCGCCGCCGCTGGGTCGACCGATTTTACGGGCCTGTTCGTCGGCTTCAGTTTCTTCCTGATTCTCGCTGCCGCCATTCTGATCGGCCTCTTGTTCCGTTTGGGCATTGAACAGCGCGTCCGGCATTGGGGGGTGTTAGGAGCCGTCGGTTTCTCGCCGCGGCAAATCCAGCGGCTCATGATGCTGGAAGGAGGCGTGCTGGCTCTCGTCGGCGGACTGCTGGGCATTCCGGCGGCCATCGGGTATGCCCGATGGATGATCCACGGCCTGACGACCTGGTGGATCGGTGCGATCGGTACGACCGAGCTGTTCCTCAGCGTGAATGTTTCGAGCCTGTTGATGGGCCTGGCCGTGTCGCTGACAGCGTCCGGCCTCGCCATTCTGTGGGGCGAACGGCAACTGCGAACGGTGTCGACCCGTGCCCAACTGACGGGCGTCGTCGAGCAGGCTGTTTCCGTCGAGGAAGAGAGACGTCGCGGGCAAAGGGCCGGAATCAAGGCGGCCATTGCCCTGGGAACGGCCGGCGTCCTGGTCTTCGCCTCGATGGCGGGACTCATTCCTGCAAGCGAAGCCTTTACCGGGCTGGGCTGGCCGGTGGTCGTCTTTTTCGTGTCGGGACTGTCGCTCCTGGCGGCGAGTTTGTGGTTCCTGTCCGCGCGGCTGCACACGGATCAGTCCAAAGCCGTCAGGGGACACGGCGCGGGAGCGCTGGCTCGCCTCGGCTTACGCAATGCGGCCCGGCAGCGGACGCGCAGCGTGCTGACTGCCGGGCTGATCGCCTCTGCGGCGTTTGTCATCGCCGCCGTTGCTGCCGGGCAGATCAACCCGACACGCCAGCATCCCGACAAGCACTCCGGCAATGGCGGTTTCACGCTGGTCGCCGAGTCCAGCCGGCCGATTCTCTACGACCTCAACACGCCGGCCGGCCGTAAACAACTGGGAATCCTCGACAAAGACGGCAGCCCGGAAGCCTCGCTCTGGTCGCAATTGAAAATCGTGCAGTTCCGTGTCAATCCAGGCGAGGACGCCAGTTGCTTGAATCTGTTTCAGACACGGGTGCCGACGATCCTCGGCACGCCCCAGGAAATGATCGACCGCGGCGGCTTCACGTTCGCCAACGCCGGCCGCGGCAATCCGTGGAAGCTCTTGAATTCGCCGCCCGATGAACGAACCGTTCCCGTGCTGGGCGACATGAATACGCTGCAATTCAGCCTGAAAAAAGGGATCGCGGCGAAGATCCCCGTGCCCAATGCCGAGCAGCCGCAGTTTGACTTGCAGGTCGCCGGGATGTTCAACGGCGCGGTCTTTCAGGGCGTGTTGCTCATGTCGGACGAGCAGTTTCAACGGCGTTATCCCGAGCGGAAAGGCTATCAATATTTCCTGGTCGAAGTTCCCGAATCTCAGTCAGCGGCGGCGATTGACTTGCTCGAATCACAACTCGCGCCGTACGGGTTCGACGCGGAACCGGTTGCCGAGCGGCTGGCAAGATTTTTGTTGGTGCAGAACACGTATCTCTCGACGTTTCAGACCCTCGGCGGACTGGGCCTGCTCTTGGGAACATTGGGCCTGGCGACCGTGATGCTGCGCAACGTCTGGGAACGCCAGGCGGAGATCGCGCTGTTGCGAGCCGTCGGATTTCCTTCGAGCAGCATCGGCCAACTCGTGTTGTGGGAGAACGCGTACCTCTTGACGTGGGGCCTCATCGCTGGGGTGGTCTCGGCCTTCGTCGCGATGACGCCGCACCTGCGTTCGACCGGCGCGGACGTCCCTTGGGGATCGGTCCTCGGGCTGTTCGCGGCCGTCATCCTCTTCGGCATGTCGGCCGCAACCCTGGCCATCCGCTTCGCCGTCCGCGTCCCCATCGTGGCGACCTTGCGGGGGGAGTAATACCGATACCAACAATTAACAGCGCGTCAAGATTTCACCAAAGCCCGGCGTTGGCAACGCCTGGACCTATTGAGGGAGCGCTGGCAATTGTTGGGATTGGTATAACGGCTGGGCTGTTACCGGCGCGGCCCGTTGCTGCGGAGAAATTTTCTGGAAACCCTGAATTCCTTTCACCGCGTCTGGCTCTGCGTCTCCGCCAGGAAAAGGCCCTGCCTCCTTGACTCGCGTGAAAATCTGGTAAACTGCGGACACGTCTCTGGGGTAGGTGGAATGGATCGAGGAGAACTTCAAATGCGACATGTCACTTGGGCGATGATGGTGATTGGCTGGGGGATCATGGCATCCGGTCTTACGGCTCAGGAAAAACCGATGCCGACGGAAGCCGAAAAGGGGGCGATCGCCGAGATCAAGAAGCTGGGTGGCAACGTGATGGAGATCGCTCAGAACGATGCCCGGCTCGACGTGGCGTTCCATCTGGCCGATACGAAGATCGGCAATGATCACCTGGCCCATGTCAAAAATTTGCCGCGGACGATGATTCTGAATCTCCGCGGGACGGAAGTCGGCGATGCGGGGCTAGCGCATCTCAAGGACTTGAAGGGCCTCGTCAAGCTGCACCTGGAGAAGACGAAAATTACTGACGCCGGGCTGGAACAACTCAAAGGGCTTGAGAAACTCGAATATCTCAACTTATACGGGACAGCCGTGACGGATGCCGGTTTGAAGCACCTCGAAGGGTTAAAGAAGCTGAAGCGGCTGTATCTGTGGCAGACGATGGCCACCGATGCGGGAGTCGCGGCGCTGAAGGCCGCCGTGCCGGAAGTGCAGATCGTCCGTGCGCTGGAATTGCCGAAGCCGCCGCCGGCCGAGGAGAAGAAACCGGAAGAGAAGAAGTGATCATCACTGATAAACACCACGCTTCTGCGAAGCGTCGCGAAGGGAACTCATCATGATGCACGTCAATCGCCGGGGATTTCTGCAGAACACGGCAGTCACCGCGGCGGCGCTGGCCGCTGCCGGTCCGCCGGTCGCCAAGGCAGCGGCCAGTGAACGAGTCCGGGTCGGGTGCATGGGCGCGGGCGGCCGGGCGCTGAGCCTGATCTCGTCGTTCGCGAACAATCCGAACTGCGAGATCGTGGGTCTGGCCGACATCGACAGCCGCAAGTTCGGCAGGGCGCTCGAGATCATCGCGAAGGCGCAGGGCAAACCGCCGTCGACGACGGGCGATTTTCGCAAGCTCATCGATGATCGGTCGATCGACGCGCTGGTGATCGGGACGCCCGACCATTGGCATGCGATCCCGACCATTCTCAGTTGTCTTGCCGAGAAAGACGTCTACGTCGAAAAGCCCGACAGCCATAACATCATCGAAGGGATGCGGATGGTGGCGGCGATGAAAAAGCACGGCCGGATTGTGCAGATGGGATCGCAGCATCGGTCGACGACGAGGCTGCAATCGGCGATCGAGTTCGTCAAGACCGGTGCGCTGGGCCGGTGCCTGGTCGCCAAGGCGTGGGAAAGCACAAAACAAGGCTCGATCGGCCGGCCGGAAGACAGTGAACCGCCGCAGGAAGTCGACTACGACATGTGGCTTGGCTCGGCGCCGAAACGGCCGTTCAACGTCCGCCGTTTTCATGGGAACTGGCGCTGGTTTTTCGATTATGGCACAGGGGACCTCGGCAATGACGGCGTGCACCGGCTGGATATGGCTGTCGCAGTCTTGAATGCCGCCTGCGCCGCCCAGGGAGACGAACCGATCGGCCTGCCGTCGACGATCACCTCCACCGGCGGGAAATGGTATTTCGACGACGCTCAGGAATTCCCGGATACGCTGCAGGTGAATTACCAGTTCGGCGTCAAGACGCCGAAGATTCTCACGTATGAAATGCGGATCTGGGCTCCGTACAACTATCTCGAAGAGTCCGAAGGCTCGGCGGTGTTCGGCGACAAGGGGTATATTCTCCTCGGCAACGAACGCTGGCGGGCCTATGAAAAAGGGGGCAAGCTGCTCGCCTCGGGCGACGGCGGCAGCGACGAAAAGCCGCACGTGCAGAACTTTCTCGAGTGCATCAAATCCCGCGCGAAACCGTATTGCGATCTGGAAACCGTCGGTCATCCGGCGTCCGTGCTGTGCCATGCCGGCAATATCTCGGCCCGGCTCGGCGGCAAGCGGCTGGTGCTCAACCCGGCGACGGAGTTGTTCGACGACGCCGAGGCCAATGCGCTGCGCGGCCGCCCCGAATGGCGTAAACCCTGGGTGCTGCCGGACGTGTGACCGCAGCGCAAAGCCTGCCGACGGCGTCGGCGGGAAACACGCTTCTGCGAAGCGTCGCTAAAGCTCAATACCGAACGCGAGTATTGCGGCTCGCGTGGAGCATCTTGTCTTTGTCGAGCGCTTCCTGGGTCGGGTACGTCTTGATGGCGATAGCCCCGACGTACGGCTGATGCAGAACGGCGTCTTCAAAGTTTGCGGTGGCCGTCTGCTTGGACGGATCGCCCGCCTGCACATACGCCAGGATTTTGTAGCCGAGGTGTTCCACCGGCTTGGCGGGGCTCACGGTTTTGGCGTTGGCCCGGTCAAAAATCCGCCAGTATTCGGCGGTTCGGCCGGACTGCCGGGACCAGCCGTGCGAGTCGTGGGAAGAAACAAACAAAGTGACGACCGAATCGCCGTTCTGGAGCGCGGTCTTCGGCTGGCCCCAGAGAAGTTCCATCGCCATTTCGCGGGAGTTGCCCGCGGCGAGTTTCGACGGCATGCAGACGGCGTCGTCGACCAGTTTGCCGTCCTGGAAATTGAGCACGTGAAACGTGAAGAAGTCTTCGCCGGTCGGAATCTGCAATTTCGCCGTCAGCGATTTGACACCAAGAAATACGCGCAGGCTGTCATCGACATGCGGATCGGGCGCGGGATTCGACCTGCCGCACCCGGGGGCAACGAACAGGGCCAGACCCAGCACGAGGCAACACGGGGAGACGCGCCTCAGCGGCCTGAGGGCGGCAGCAGACATGGCGGTGCTCCTGAATCCGTTCAAGGAACCGTCTCTAAGTGTTTAAAATCTCGCAAGTGTCGCCGGACACCTGCTCGGGTCGTCTGGGTGCCGGTGAGATCAATTTTCCGCAGATTTTCCGGCTTGCGCCTCAGTTGGCCCAATGCTTCGAGGCTCAGATTGGTAATCTGGGTGTTCTGGAGACGAATTTCGGTCAGATCTGGGAAAAAACTCAACTTGGACACGAGTCTTCTCCATTGGTCATCGGTCAAAGACGTCTCCTGAAATGAGACAATGATTCCCTGATCGTTCTGAGTCACGTCTCCGCCCGCCTCACGAACCATCCGCAAGCCGGCCGAACGCTGCCAGCGGACATAGCCGACGTCTCCCGCCAACAGAGACCCGACCGTAAAGATCGCCCAGATTGCCAGCGCGCGGCGTTTTACCGAGAACGCAAAATCTCGCTGAATGATCAGCAGAAAAGCGAATCCGCACGCGGCGGACCACAAGGTCAGTTGCCAGGACTCCAGCCGGGACTTGTCGCCAATCAGCCGCACACCGATCAACGCCATCAGCGCGGCGATGACAAGCGTCAGGTTCAGTATCGTCACCCAGCCGAGCGCTCCCTTCAAGAGTCTTCGCGGCACCCCGGCCAGTTCTCCCGACTTGGTCAACGTGACGGCACAGACAACGAGGACACCGACAATCAGGCCCTCGTACACGTCGGCCCCGGTCTTGATGACATTGGCGACGCCGTCGATGACGGTGCGCAAGAACAGCGCTCCGAGCAGGGTACCGGGAACCGTGCCGATTCCGCCTTGCAGACTGCATCCGCCAACGACCGAAGCGGCAATGGCATTGAGTTCATAGCCGCGGGCCATCGTTTCCGGCTGTGCCGTGCTGACTTCGCAGACGGACAATACGCCGGCGAGGGACGACAGCATCGCGCTGAAGACGTACGCCACCCACTTCAGCCGGTTCGTGTCGATGCCGGAAAGCCTGGCCGCCTGCTCGTTGCCTCCCAGGGCATACAGGTGCCGACCGGTGACGGTCTTACTCAGAACGACCCACAGGGCACAGGAAATGACCGCCAGCAAGACCACGGGAATCCAGACGGAGGTCGCCAGGTATCGGAACCGCAGATCGGGCACGCCAATCTGGGTGCTCGCTCCGCCGAGATATTCCGCCGTGACCGACTCGCAAACGGCCCTCGCCAAACTCCGCAGGCCGACGAGCGTCCCCAGCGTGGCGACAAACGGCGGCAACCCGACCGCCGTCATCAGCCAAGCATGCAAGCTACCGACGAGAAACCCGCAGAACAGCGCACCGCTCACGGCCATCGACATCGTCCCCACGCCGAGCGGCTGATTTTTCAGCATCGCCTCGGGATCAAGCCAAAGCAGAATGACCGCGCACATCGTGCCGCTGAACGCCATGACCGATCCGGTCGACAAATCGATCCCGCCGGCGATGATCACCACTGCCGCCCCGAGTGCGATGAACCCCAAACGGGCCGTCGTGCGCGTCAGGTTGACGGCGCTCTCCTCCGTTTTTTTCAGGTAGTTGTGATTGGCGTCCAGCCAGGTCGTCAGGGCGATCACCACCAGAATGGCCAGCAGCAAGCTTGCCTCGTGCCTTGGAATCCAGGCCCATTTCGCTGACGTATCGGTCGACATGCAGATTCCATCCGTAAGGCCGGCCTCGGGCATTGGCGCAGAGGTCGCGGTGGTTACCTGTCGGGAAGACCCGTGAGAATGAAGGAAGCCGGCAGAAGAATCAAGCGCCGCCTCGGCGTTCTCAAAAGAAGAGAAGAAGAGGCACAGACCACGGCTCCGGCCAGGTAGGGGATTGACTGGCCTCGTAGGATAGGGGTGAGTTG
>CAYMAO010000014.1:0-123850 GCA_964388415.1 uncultured Planctomycetaceae bacterium
TCACGGAGCCGAGAGGCTACCTCTGTCTGCGGTGAGGCCGCGCGAACCGGGTCAGGTCGTAACTGAAGCAGCCCTAAGCTAAGGTTCTCAGGTGCGGCCGGAGGTAGCTTCCCGGCTCTGTCGTTTTCGTCATGATCTCACTCGCACCACGTCTCACAGCACCGCTGGACGCTTGCGAATTCGCAAAGGATTTTCCATGACGCCCCGCCCTCTGGTCCGCCTCCATCCCGACGACAACATCGCCGTCGCCGCGAAAAATGTTCCCGCTGGTGCCGAGATACCCCTGGACGGGACCGGCTCGGTGAAAACCGCTGAGCGGATTGATATGGGGCACAAGGTCACGCTGCGGGCTATCGATAAGGGCGAGCCGATCCGCAAGTTCGGGCAGACGATCGGCTACGCCTCACAGACGATTCCACCGGGAACCTGGGTCCACACGCACAACGTCACCGCCGGCGAACTCAGCCTCGATTATGCCTTTTGCAGCGAAGTCCCCCCCGATCCTGCGCCGATTACCGGACGGACATTTCAGGGCTATCGTCGGCACGACGGCCGCGCGGCGACGCGAAACTATCTGGGCATCATCAGTACAGTCAATTGTTCCGCCGCCACGTCGAAATTCGTAGCGCAGAATTTCCCGAAAGAAATTCTCAAAGACTTTCCCAACGTCGATGGCGTTGTCCCGCTCGTCCACAAAGGCGGTTGCGCTTTTACTTACGGCGGCGAAGACCATCAGCAACTCACGAGAACGCTTGCCGGTTTCGCAAAACATCCGAACATCGGGGCGTATATCGTCATCGGCCTCGGCTGCGAAACGGCCCAGGCATCCTACCTGATGGAACACGAACATCTCGTGCAGCTCAATGGCATCCCCATGGACAAGGTTCGCCGGCCGCTGATGATGAACATGCAGGAGCAAGGGGGTATCCGCAAGACCGTCAACTATGCCACCGACCTGATCCGCGAAATGCTGCCCGAGGCGAACAAGGTCGAACGGGTGCCGATTCCGGTGTCAGAACTGATCCTCGGCCTGAATTGCGGCGGGAGCGACGGCAACAGCGGCGTCACGGCCAACCCGGCTCTCGGCTATGCCACTGATCTGCTCGTCGCCGCCGGGGGAACGTCATGTCTCGCAGAAACCCCGGAAATCTGCGGTGGCGAGCATCTGCTGACCCGCCGGGCCATCAGCCGCAAGGTCGGCGAAGATCTGCTGGAACGGATCAACTGGTGGCACGCGTATCTCGCCAAGTTCGGCGAGAAGATCGACGCGAACCCGTCCGTCGGCAACAAAAAGGGGGGCCTCACCACGATCTACGAAAAATCGCTCGGGGCCATTACGAAGGGCGGAACGACGGCCCTGCGCGCCGTCTATAAATATGCCGAAGAGATTAAGGAAAAAGGATTCGTCTACATGGACACCCCCGGTTTCGACCCGGCGTCGGTGACCGGGCTGGTTGCCGGCGGCTGTCATGTGATCGTCTTCACCACCGGCCGCGGGAGCTGCTTCGGCTGCAAACCGGCCCCCAGCATCAAAGTGGCCACCAACACGCCGATGTATCAGCGCATGGTCGACGACATGGACATCAATGCCGGGCGGATTCTCGACGGGGCCACTGTGGAGGAAGTGGGCCGGGAGATCTTCGAGGAGATCATCGCCGTGGCCAGCGGGAAACAGTCGAAGAGCGAAGCGCAAGGCATCGGCGACGAGGAATTCGCCCCCTGGACCTACGGGCCGGTGACGTGAGTTTGAGAGTGTCCTGCTCCCCGGCATCGTCCATAATCCATTGCAGTTTTCTGATTCCCCGCTCAGGGTTCCCACATGTCCGCCGGGCTTTCCACTCGCCGCGTGAAGTCGTCTCGGCCGCAGGCAGCCGATGAGGTCCCGCCGTTTGCCGTGCGGCGGTTTACCGTGGATGAGTATCACCGCCTGATCGAAGCCGGCATCTTGCAGGACGGCGACCCGTATGAACTTCTGGACGGTTGGATCACCCAGAAAAAGACGCACAATCCCGCGCATGACGTCTGCGTCGATTTGCTGGCCGAACTGTTCATGCGAATGCTGCCGAAGGGCTGGCGGCCGCGCATTCAGTCTTCCGTCGCCCTGAGCCACAGCGAGCCGGAACCGGACGTGGCGATTGTTGCCGGTTCGGCTCGCGACTATCTTCGGCGTCATCCCACGCCCGATGACATCGCAGTCGTCATCGAAGTCGCCGATTCGTCCCTGGAACGTGACCGACAGAAAGCGGGCCTCTGCGCTCGGGACGGCATTGCCCGGTACTGGCTGGTCAATCTGGCGGCTCGCGTGATCGAAGACTACTCGCAACCGGCGGGCCGCGGATCCTCCGCCCGGTATAAAAGTGTGTGCAATCTTGCGCCCGACGAAACGATCTCGCTGGCGGTCGGCCGAAAAACTCTGTCCTTCCGCGTCAGGGAAGTGCTGCCGTAGCGGCAAACGACGCGAGTCGACTACGCCTGCTGGTAGCACAGGACTGCGGCCATGCGGTATGATTCTTCACAAGACAACATCCCGGCCGTTGCAGACGGCGGGCTTTGAGGTGGAACTTCACAGACAGGAACCGTGACGTGGCGATTGTGGTGCAGAAGTTCGGCGGATCGAGCGTCGCCGATGCGGAACGAATTCGGAATTGTGCCAAGCGGATTGTGGCGACCAAACAGGCCGGAAACCAGGTGGTGGCAGTCGTCAGCGCGCGCGGTGACAAGACCGACGAACTGATCGAACTGGCACGGCAGATCACCGACAGTCCGCCGCCGCGCGAGATGGACATGCTGCTGGCGACCGGCGAGCAGGAATCGGTCGCGCTGATGGCGATGGCCGTGCAGGAACTCGGCGAACAGGCCATCAGCCTGACGGGTTACCAGATCGGCATCTCGACCGATTCCACCTTCACGAAGGCCCGTATTCGCAAGATCAGCACCGACCGCATGCGGCAGGCGCTCGCCGAGGGGAAAATCGTCATTGCCGCCGGCTTTCAGGGGATCGATGAGGATTTCAACATCACCACGCTGGGCCGCGGCGGGAGCGACACGACGGCGACGGCCCTCGCCGCCGTTTTGCAGGCCGACGTCTGCGAGATCTACACCGACGTCGAAGGCATCTTCACAACCGATCCGCGAATCGTGAAATCGGCCCGCAAAATCAACCGCATCGCGTATGATGAAATGCTGGAGTTGACGAGCCTCGGCGGCGGGAAGATGCACTCGCGGTCGATTGAATTTGCGAAGAAATACCGCGTCCCTTTGCTGGTTCGCCCGGCCCATTCGGACGGGCAGGGAACCCTGATCGCCGTGCACCAGAACGACGAGGGGCCCGTCGTCACGGGCGTTGCGCTGGTGAAAAGCGAGGCCATCGTCACGCTCAGGCAACTGCCCGACCGGCCGGGCGTGATGAGCGCGGTCTTCGCCGAAATGTCGCTCCGCAAGATCCCGATCGACATGGTGATTCAGGACATCGCCGCGAAAGGTGTGGCGGAAGTCTCGTTCACCGTGCCGCAGGATGATCTCGCCGAAGCGCTCACCGCCGCCGAAGCCGCCGTCGAGAAACTGGGGGCCGGCGTGGTCCGGCACGGGACGAATGTTGCCAAGGTGTCGGTGGTTGGCAGCGGAATGCGGGCACATACCGGCGTCGCCGCGCAAATGTTCAAATCCCTGGCCGATGCCGGCGTGAACATCCTGATGATCACGACCAGCGAAATTAAGATCAGCGTGCTGGTGAATCGCGATCAAAGCCTGGCGGCGCTGAACGCCGTGCATCAGGGGTTCGGCCTCGATAAGGAATCGGGCGTGGCGCCATCGGTCGGCTATCGTCAGTTGGCGGACGCCCCGCACACGACCGTCAATCGGGATGAGCTCGAGCAGGACGTCGTCTCGAAACTGGCGGGGATGGAAGACATCGTCGTCAGCGAAATCGACCTGGATACCCGGCAATCGCGGGTGACGATCCGCGGCATCTCGGATCAGCCGGGCGTCGCCTCCGAGGTCTTTGCCGCCGTGGCGGAGGGAGGCGTGATGGTCGATATGATCGTGCAGAATTTAAGTCACGACCGGATCGCCGACCTGTCGTTCACGGTGCCCCGGCCGGACCTGGAACGATGCCTGCTGTTGCTCAGGGAACTCCTGGAGCGCTGGCCGCAGGCGGAGCTCAGCTATGATAAAGAGGTCGCGCTGTTGTCGGTGATGGGCATCGGGCTGCGGAGCCACACCGGCGTCGGCGAGAAGATGTTTCATGCGCTCGGAGTCGCCGGCGTAAACGTGCAGATGGTGAACACCAGCGAAACCCGCATCGGCGTGGTGGTCTCGCCGGAGAATGCCGACAAGGCGCACGCCGCGCTGCTCAAGGAATTCGGGCTCAGCCGGTGATTGAATGTAGAGCACTTGCTCCGCAAGTGCAATTTCCATTCGCGGAGCGAGTGTTCTACATTGAAAGTGTCCCATGACCGAAGCCGATTTTCGCATCCTGCTCGAGCGCTGCCAATCGGGGGTATTGTCCCCGGCGGATGCGTGGCGGGCGGTGGAGGCGGCGTTGTCGCCGACGTCGATCACCAATGACGCGCTCGTCGATCTGAATCGCAGCCAGCGCTGCGGGTATCCCGAAGTGGTCTACGGTTCGGGCAAAACACCCGAAGCCATCTGCGGCGTCTTCGCGGCCCAGCGGCGCGCCGGGCAGCATTCGCTGGCGACGCGCGTCACGCCCGAACAGGCGCAGATCGTCCTGCAGGAATTCCCGAACGCGAACTACAACCCCGTCGCACGCATCATTTCATTGCAAAGCCCGCCGTCAGCGACGGCGGGTCCGTCTGGCAAAGTCATCATCATCACCGCCGGCACCAGCGACCGCCCCGTCGCGGAAGAGGCCCTCGAAACCGCGAAATGGATGGGCTGCGAGACCGACCTCATCATCGACGTCGGCGTCGCTGGTCCGCATCGGCTGTTGCAGCAGCGCGACCGTTTGCGGACAGCAGACGCGATTGTCGTCGTCGCCGGGATGGAAGGGGCGTTGCCGTCCGTCGTGGCCGGCTGGGTGTCCGTGCCGATCATCGCGGTGCCGACTAGCGTCGGTTACGGGGCCAGTTTTCACGGCGTGGCGGCGCTGCTCTCCATGCTCAATAGTTGTGCGGCGAACGTCGCCGTGGTGAACATCGATGCCGGCTTCAAAGGCGGATTTCTGGCGGGACTGATCGCGAACAAATTGAAATCGTAATGACAACGCTTCTGCGAAGCGTCGCTGAGAGGACGCCATCATTTCATGAGCGCCGCTGCAAACATTCCTGCCGATCTGCCATCGCCTCCCTCGCGGCCCGATGACGCCCACAAGGGGACGTTCGGCAAAGTGTGGATCATCGCCGGCAGCCAGGGCATGTCGGGGGCCGCGATCCTCTCCGGACTGGGAGCGCTGCGCGGAGGTGCCGGCCTGGTGACCGTGGCCGCGCCCCGGTCGATTCAAGCGGTCGTCGCCGGACTTGAACCCTCCTACCTGACTCGCGGCCTTGCGGACGATGAACACGGCCGGTTGACGTATTCAGCGCTGGACGACTTGAAAGCCGCGCTGCCAGACCAGTCGGCGGCGGCATTCGGTCCGGGGTTGGGGCAGTCGCCGGGAATCACGGAACTCGCGGCGGAACTCTATCAGCACGCCCCGTTGCCGATGGTTTTCGATGCCGACGGCCTCAACGCCCTGGCCCAACGCCCGGAGATTCTTTCGCGGCAGCCACACCAGCCGCCGCGCATTGTGACGCCGCATCCGGGAGAGTTCGCCCGGCTGTCCGGGCATTCAATGACCGAGATTTCGACGAACCGCGAATCCTACGCTTGCGAGTTCGCACGCCGTTATCACGTGATTGTCCTCTTGAAGGGCCGGCACACCGTCATCACCGACGGCAAGCAGACGTTCCTCAACCCGACAGGCAACAGCGGCATGGCGACCGGCGGCACGGGCGATGTGCTGACCGGACTGATCACGGCCCTCTTGGCCCAACACAAAACGCCGCTCGACGCGGCCCGGCTCGGCGCGTGGCTGCACGGCCGGGCCGGCGACCTCGCCGCCGAGACGCTGTCGAAGCCCGGCCTCATTGCCAGCGACCTGCCCAGGTTCCTCGGCCAGGCGTGGCGGGAACTGGGTTAGCCGCCCGTGGAAAGACGGACAGACAGGAAAGTCTGTCCCGCCAGAATGTCAGATTCGTTGCAGCAATGGGTGGTACAGACATCCCTGTCTGTGCGGATGGGCGGCCTCCATCCACCGCAGCGGATTTGATGAACCCAGCATCAAACGGCCCCTTCCGCCGCCAGTTGGGCGCGGGCCTTCCAGAGGGAATCCAGCACGGCGTCGATGTAGCGTTCTTCCGAGAAGGGGCTGAGAATGTACGATTTCAACGCCGCGATCGGTTCGCCGTAGTCCGTCTCGCGGTAGCAGTCGGTCAGCGAGATCACGACGCCTGCGCCTTGAAGCGCGTCGGCCTGCACCAGTTGAAAGACGCGGCGGTTGTAGGCGTTGTGTGCCTGGAGCTGCTCGCGATGCGCCGGATCGTGCTGCTCCTTCGCTGAGATGCCGAACGTGTCCACGCCGTCGGGATAGACGCGGAACAGCGTCACCGGGCCGAAGTTTCCCTTGTTGACGACGGTCGTGGCGGCGTGTCCGTCGAGATGCTCGCGGAGCGATTCCGCCATGGTCACCACGTGGCCGAGCAGTGCGCGAAACCCGTTCTTGCCGAACAGAAGCAGATTCGCCAGAGCGGCCATGGGCCCGGTGCCGCTCCGGGTGGCTTCCAGCGTGTAGCGTCCCGGATGGTAGTGGCCGTCGTGAAACAAGTAGGGCGTTTCTTCCGGCTTGCGGCAGAGCAGTTCCAGGTCCCGGGCGTCTTTCACAAGAAACAGGCTGGAAACGTAGGGCGTGAACCCGGTCTTGTGAAAGTCGACACCGACGGAATCCGCGAGCGGCAATTGCTGAATCCTTCGCCGCGTGCCGGCCAGCGCCCGCACGGTGCGATGCCGGAAACCTAATGGGTTCTGATCGAAATCGTAGTCGTTGAACACGCTCCAGGCCCAGCCGATGACGGCGTCGGCATGAATGTGCGGCACGTACTCGAGGCCGAATTCCTCGACGAGCTTGTCTCGAATCTCTCGCACGGCCTTCAAATCGTCCAGACCGAAATGGTCGGTCGTCCCCATCGTCGCCACGATCGCGGCGATTTTTCGGCCGGACTTCAACACATCGCGGGCCATCGTCTCCAACAAACAGGTTCGGATTTCATTTTCTGGCGTGCACGGGACTTGAATGACGTTGTCTTGACCGATCCCCAGCCAGTTCGCCACGCTCAGGCATCCGTAGTGCGCTCGCTCCGAGCACAGAATCACCGGCTGCTCGCGAAGCCCTTGCTTCCGCGTCCCGGGACAGGCTTTCTCCAGGCCGAGCTTCACGCCGTACAGCAGGGTTCCCGTGCCGCCGAACGTGAATAATCCGGCTGATGTCTGCGCATCATAGCCGACCAGGTTCGCCGTCATGGCGGAGACTTCGACTTCCGCCGCGGCGACTTGCCTGGACGATTCTTCGCTGACAAGATTCGGATTATAGATCGACGGCAGCAAGCCGCCGATCACGCTGGGGATCGTCGGATACGGAATGACGTTGATCTGGGCTCGGGGATGGCCCCAGATGAACATCCCCGAGAGATGCTCGACCAGCGCGGCCGTCACCTGCTCCAAAGATTGCGGCTGCTCTTCGACCCTGCGGAGTTTCGCGGCCTCGTAATCCAGCACGGCCGGCTTGCCCAGCAGCGGCGACGCCGATTTCATGCGATCGACCTGGTCGAGCGCCCTGAGAATGGAGAACACGAAGTACGCGTCATGCACCTGGTCGGAGACCGGCTGCGGAAACGACTGGCGCAACGACGAAACGATATCCTGATACGAGGCGGTCATGGAGGCTGCGGGGGGGCATGGGTTGGGGGTTGAAAGTCGTGAAATCATACGCGAAGTTGGATCGATCGGCACGAGTCTATTGAGAATCGGTCCGGAATTCTGAAGAATAGTCGACGATGCTCAATCAGGAAATCGCCATTTTGACCCAGACGGAGTCTCCATCTTGCACCGCACCGCCTGTTTCGTTCTCAGCCTGACGATCTTTCCCGTGCTCTGCGAGGCCGCGGTGAAAACCAAGGTCGTCAAATACCAGCATGGAACGCAGGAGTGCCACGGGTTTCTCGCCTGGGATGACGCCGCGGACGCCAAGCGGCCCGGCGTGCTCGTCGTCCATGAATGGTGGGGGCTGAACGACTACGCGAAAGACCGGGCCAAAAAGCTGGCCGAACTGGGCTATGTCGCCTTCTGTGCCGACATGTACGGCGACGGCAAGGTCGTCGAGCATCCGAAAGATGCCGGGGAAATGGCAGGCAAAGTGCGGATGAACGTCGACGATTGGCGGAAGCGGGCTCAAGCCGCCTTGGCGACGCTGAAAGCCCAGCCGCAATGCGACCGCGACAAGCTCGCCGCCATAGGATATTGCTTCGGCGGTTCCACCTGCCTGCAACTCGCCTACACCGGAGCCGATCTAAAAGCCGTCGCGACCTTCCACGCCGCGCTGCCGGCCCCCACGCCGGAGGAAGCCAAGCAGATCAAGCCGCAGGTGCTGGTCTGCAACGGCGCCGAGGACACGTTTATTCCCGCCGCGGCGATCCAGGCGTTTCGCGGCGGCCTGGACACGGCCAAGACGAAGTATGAGTTCGTGAATTATCCCGGCGCCGTCCACAGTTTTACGGTTCCCGGCGCGGAGAAGCACGGCAATCCGGGGCTGAAGTATCAAAAAGAGGCCGACGAAGCCTCGTGGAAAAAGATGCAGGACCTGTTCGCCGCAACGCTGGGGAATTAACGAGCGAGGGGCGTAAGCCCCTTGACTCAGGCGGAAATCAAGGGGCTCACGCCCCCCGCTCAGCGGAGATCTTACGAGGCCACTTCTTCCAACACGCTGTCTTCGACGTAAATCGGCAGGTACGGCTGGTAATGGACGGCCAACGCGATGGCATCGCTGGGGCGGCTGTCGATCTCCATCAGTTCGCCGTCCTTCTTCACGCGGATCATCGCGAAGTACGTGTGATCCTGCAGGTTGTTGATGACGACGTCCTGGGCCGTGGCGCCCAATTGCTCGATCGTGTTCTTCAGCAGGTCGTGCGTCAAAGGCCGATGCGGCGTTTCCCCCCGCACTCTCCGGTCGATGCTGGTCGCCTCGAACACTCCGATGAGAATCGGAAACGCGCGCTCGCCGTCGACCTCTCGCAGGAATACCACCTGCTGGTCGTTGATCTCACTGATGATGATGCGCACCAACTCCATCTGCACAAGCACGATATCCGTCTCCTGATCTGCACGAACTGCGCGCGAAACACGCCTGGGCGCAGTATACCCCTCTCCATTTCGGGGCGGCAAGGCGGTCGATCCAGCGAACAAGGCCAGCGAGGACTCAATTCGACCTGGAACGAGCCTTGGTTTTTCCTTATGCTGGGACGAACGTGGAAGGCCGGATTCCACGCCGGGAATTGCGTTTCCGTTTCCGCGACTTGCGATTTCCGAATTCCTTTGCCGGACGAAAGCTCTTTCGATGGCTGGCGCGTTGCAACTAGCTTCCGTCTCGCGGCGACACGTCTTGCAGATCGGCGGCATCGGCGGATTGGGGCTGACGCTGCCGGAATTGCTCCGAGCCAACGACCCGGCCGAAGGCAGCCGCCGTGAAGAGAGATCGTGTATCTTTATCGTCCAGTACGGCGGCGCAAGCCATCTCGACAGTCTCGATCCGAAGCCGAATGCGCCGGAAAATATTCGCGGCCCCTTTCAGCCGATTTCCACGCGGACTCCGGGCCTCAACGTATGCGAGCTTCTCCCCCGCCTGGCGCAGCAATCCGACCGGTTTGCCTTGATTCGTTCCATGACGCACGGAAACGGCGGTCATGACGGCGGCATGCATGTGGCGATGACGGGGCACTCGACGCCGTTGCCGGAGACGCCGTATTTCGGATCTGTTGTGTCTCACTTGCGTCCCTCGCTGCGAAATGTCCCCTCGTATGTCTGGCTGCAGAACCTGGCGGGAGATGTTGAACCTCGCTATCTGCGCGGCGGGTTCCTCGGGATGTCGCGCAGTCCGCTCCGTGTCGGGACGGACCTGGAGAACCCGAGCAAAGCCGATTTTCGCTTCACGGCCTTTGATCCGCTCCCCGGGACGACGGCCGACTCGTTGCTGGCGCGGCGTCAATTGCTGCAACGGTTGGATGCCCCCGGGCACCGCGATGGTGCGGGGGCCGAGGCCTTCGCGCGCTTTCAGGACAAGGCGCTGGAACTCGTCACGGGCGATGCGGCGCGGCGTGCATTCGATCTCGCCCAGGAAGCGGACGGCGTTCGAGAACGTTACGGCCGGCATCCGCTCGGTCAGAACTTGCTGATGGCCCGACGCCTGATCGAAGCCGGCGTGCGGCTCGTCAATGTCACCGCCTGGTGCGGCGTCTCCGAGGGCGAGAAGTTCACCAACGTTCAGACCTGGGATATGCACGGCCCGTCCGCCGCCGGGCATCTGGGAAGCATTTTCGGGACCGGTACCTATGGGCTGGGGCATGCGCTGCCCCGCGTCGATCAGGCCGTTTCCGCCTTGCTCGACGATCTCGCGGACCGCGGATTGCTCGACAGCACGCTGGTCGTCATGGTCGGAGAGTTTGGCCGGTCTCCGACAATCGTCAACCAGGGCCGGGATCACTGGCCGGCCTGTTACTCGGCTCTCCTCGCCGGTGCCGGCATCCGCCCGGGAACGGTGTATGGCGCCTCGGATGCACACGGCGGCTACGTCCACAACAATCCCTGTTCGCCGGAACGCTTTGGCGCCACACTCTTGCGCGCCCTGGCGATCGATCCCGCCGCGCGGCTTGGTCGAGACGGTTTCACCCTGCCCGCCAGCCTCGGCCAGCCGGTCGAAGATCTGCTCGTCAGTTGATGCCGGTTCCGCGATGTCACAACGTGTTGAATTTCCCAAAGCCCGGCGTCGCCGACGCCGGGCTTTGACAGGGCTTCCACCCTACAGAAAGCTTTCATGTCGGACAAATCTCCCTGGATCGTCGATGTTCGCATGGCGAACTTTGAAGACGACGTCATCAAGAAATCCGCCGAGTTGCCGGTCGTCATCGATTTCTGGGCTCCCTGGTGCGGACCGTGCCGGCAACTGGCGCCGGTTCTCGAAAAACTCGCGGTCGAAAGCAACGGCGCCTTCGTCCTGGCGAAAGTCAACACGGACGAAGAGCAGCAGCTCGCCATGGCGTTTGGCATTCAGTCGATTCCCGTGGTCGTCGGCTTCGTTAACGGTCAACCCGTGGCCGACTTCATGGGCGTGCGGACCGAAGCCGAAATCCGTCAATGGATCGAGCAACTGCTTCCCTCGCCGGCGCAGAAACTCGTCCAGGAAGGCTTGCAACTCGAAGCCGACGATCCGCAAGCGGCGGAGTCCAAATACCGCGAGGCCTTGCTCCTCGCGCCGGACGAACATGAGATTCGCATTCGCATCGCGGCCGTGTTGCTGCGGCAAAACCGCCTCGAAGAATCGCGGACCCTCATCGACAGTCTGAAATCGCTGGACGAACTGGCCCCCGAAGCGGAACGCATCCAGGCCGAACTCGATGTCCGTCAGGCGGCGGCCGACACCGGCGGAATTGACTCGGCCCGCGCCGCCGCCGAGGCGAATCCCCGGGACCCCGCCCTCAAAATCCGCCTGGCCGACGCGCTGGCCGCGTCGCAGCAATATCGCCAGGCGCTCGAGATCTGCCTGGAACTGATCCAGGCGGAGCGAGGCAACGACCACGGAGCCGCTGCGAAAGAAACCATGCTGAAGATCTTTCAGATGCTCGGCCCGGCTTCGGAATTGACCGGCGAATTCCGTCGCAAACTGGCGACCGCGCTGTATTGATGACGGCCGTCAGCGTGGCTGTGAAAAACCTGGCGTTTTCATTTCGCCGCAGGCGAACAGAAGAGACAGCCTCCCTCGTGGATCAGGGACTTGCGCCAGATATTCCCGCAAATCCCGCCCTGCGGCGGCCGGCAACATCCCTGTTTTTCCCCGCCGCCATCGCCTAGAATCGGTGGAATCAACCAACTTTGGTCTCTCAGAGGATGACTGTGATGCGCTCTTGGAAAACCTGGCTCTGCGGACTGACGGCATTGGGAGGACTGCTGGCGACCGGGTGGGGCGGAGACGTCGTCGAGGAGGCCAAGGTCCGGTTGCTCAATGACGCCAAGTTTCTTGCCTCCGACGATCTCGAAGGCCGCGGCGTCGGCACGCAGGGGTTGACCCAGGCGTCGCACTATATTCGCGAGCAATTCACCCAGGCGGGACTCAACGTGCAGACCGTCGACGGTCAGCCGTTTCAGAAGTTCGATTTGATCACGTCGGCGAAACTCGGGATGCCGAATACGCTCGAGCTGGCCGGGCCGAACGGCGAGAAGTTTGAGTTGCAGATGAATCAGGATTTTGAAGTCTGCGCGTTCGGCGGCTCCGGCATGATGGATGCCGAAATCGTTTTCTGCGGCTACGGCATTGATGCGGCCGACCAGAAATACGACGACTTCGCCGGCATCGATGTCGCCGGCAAAGTGCTGATCCTGATGCGCCGCAATCCGCAGCAGTCGCTGGAGAAAGGCCCGTTCGGCGGCGGACACGGGATCTCCCGCCATGCCGAACTGCGGTCCAAGCTGCAGAACGCTGCCAGCCGCAATGCCGTGGGCGTCCTCTTCGTGAACGACCCGTATTCCAGCCGGAAAGCCGTGAAAGACCGGCAGGCAAGTCTGGAGAAAGCCGGCCAGCAGGTCATCGAGGCGGCCGAAGCGTTCACGGCGGCCGATCCGAATGACGTCGAGAAACACACAACCGCCCGCAACAAGCTGACGGAATCGGTCAACCGCCGCAAAGGCCTGCTCGACGCCGCGGCAAATCCGAAAGACGACGGTTTGATGCCGTTCGGCTATGCCGGTCCGGGAGAAGCCAAGACGACGACTCCCGCGGCACACATCACCCAGGCGATGGCCGACCAGATCTTGAAGCCGGCGCTGAAGAAATCTCTGGCTGAACTGGAGGCCGCCATCGATGCCGACTTCAAACCGCAAAGTGCCGTGCTGCCCGGCTGGAAAGCCCGCGGAGCGATCACGGTGGAACGCGTCCGCAGCGACGTCTTCAACGTAATCGCCAAGATTGACGGCGAAGGCCCGTTGGCCGATGAAACCATCGTCATCGGGGCGCACTATGATCATGTCGGCCGCGGCGGAGCCGGTTCACTCGCCCCCGGATCGAACGATGTGCACAACGGGGCCGATGACAATGCGTCCGGCACCGTCGCCTTGCTGGAACTGGCGCGCCGGCTTGGCGCGCGTTCGGAAAAACCGGCCCGGCGGCTGGTGTTTATCGCGTTCACCGGGGAAGAACTCGGGCTGCTCGGGTCCGCAAAGTACGTGAAGGAACCCGTCTTTCCGCTCGACAAGACCATCGCCATGTTCAACATGGACATGGTCGGCCGGCTGTTGGAGAACAAGCTGATCGTCTTCGGCACGGGGACGAGTTCGCGGTGGGAGAAGGAATTGAAGGAACTCAACGCGGAACGGAAGTTCGAGCTGTCTTTCAAGCCGGAGGGCTTCGGGCCGAGCGATCACTCGTCGTTCTACGGCAAGAAGATTCCGGTCCTTCATTTCTTCACGGGCAACCATCCCGACTATCACCGCCCGTCGGATGATTGGGACAAGTTGAACATCGACGGCATCCACCGCGTGGTCGATCTGATCCAGGCCGTTGTCCTCAAGACCGCGGCCAATCCTGACCGGCCCGACTATCTCGAAGTGAAGGGAGCCGCGCAGATCGCGCGGTCCGGCAATCGGCCGTATGTCGGCACAATTCCCGATTTCAGCAGCGAAGAACCCGGTTATTCCATCAGCGGCGCAGCGTCCGGCAGCCCTGCCGACAAAGGCGGCATGAAAGCCGGAGACCGTATCGTCAAGCTTGGCACGAACAAGGTCACCGGACTCGATGATTTCGACATCGCGCTGCGCAAATTCCAGCCCGGCGAAACCGTCGATTTCGTCGTCATCCGCGAGGGAAAAGAAGTCACGCTCAAGATCGTGCTCGATCCGCCAAGGTAACTTAGCGACGCTTCGCAGAAGCGTGGAGCCACAATGCGTGCTCATTTAATTTCGCTGATCCTCTGTGCTGCGGCCGTTCATACCGGTTCGCAGTGCGCCGGCGACTGGCCGCATTGGCGCGGGCCGGCCCGCAACGATGTTTCGTCCGAATCGTCCTGGTTCGATCAAGGCGGCTGGAATCAGCCCAGGGAACTCTGGCGGGTGGAAACCGGCGAGGGATCGTCGTCACCGGTCGTCTTAGGCGAATTCGTCTACACATTCGGACATTACGCGGGGGAAGATCATCTGGCCTGCCGCCGCGCGGATTCCGGCAAAGTCCTGTGGACGCAGAGCTGGGCGGCAAAACAATACGGCCGCAAAGCCACGGGCGATGAAGGCATCTACTCCGGACCGTCCTCCACGCCGGAAATCGATCCTCCGTCAGGCCGGCTGTTCACGCTCGGGGCCGACGGCGAATTGCGGGCTTGGAACCTCCGGGAAAATGGCCAATTGATCTGGCGGAAATCCCTGTACGAAGACTTCGAGATTCCGCGACGGCCCAAAGTCGGTCGCAGCGGATTAAGAGATTACGGGTTCACGTCGTCGCCTCTGGTTCACAAGAATCGGCTGATCGTCGAGGTCGGCGCGATGACGGGGACGCTGATCGCCTTCGATCCGGCGACAGGCAAGCTGGACTGGCAGTCGGAATCGAAATCTCCCGCCGGACATACCGGCGGACCGGTCCCCATCACCGTCGAGGGCGTTCCCTGCGTGGCGGTTCACACCTTCGATGGCTTGCTGGTGACCCGGGTGGACGGACAGCAGGCTGGGAAGACGGTCGCGACGTATGCCTGGAACACGGAGTTCGCGAACAATATCGCCACGCCGGCCGTCCAAGGCGATGCGGTGATCCTGACGTCACATTATAACCACGTGAAAATTGCCCGGCTGAAGATCACCTTAAAGGGAGCGGAATTGGTCTGGGAGCAGCCCTTCGCATCGAAAGTTTGTTCGCCCGTGATCGCCAACGGCCATGTCTATTTCGCGTGGCAACAGTTGCATTGCCTGGATTTCGCAACGGGGAAATTGAAATGGCAAGGCGGCGAGGTCGGCGATCCCGGCTCGTTGATCGCCACCGATGACGGCCGGTTAATCGTGTGGGGAGGGCGGGGCACGCTCTCGCTGGCGGAACAGGCCGGCCGCGCGCCGCAGTCTTTCACCGAATTGGCGTCGCACCGCCTGTTGGACCGTACCGACGCCTGGCCGCATGTGGTGCTGTCGCAAGGGCGCCTCTTCGCCAAGGATCGAGCCGGCAGCCTGGTCTGCCTGGCGATTTCCGGAAAATGACATCACGACGAAAAGCCGCCGTCATGGATGATTCGCCCGAACTGACTGTGCAATTCGCGGAGAACTACTTCGCGGCCCGCGCCCAGTTTCTGCAGCGCGCTGCGAACGTCGGTTTTCGTGTCGATTCGCACTCGATCGCCGCGAAAGGCCCACAGCGCGAGCCGTTGTTCATCGACGTCGCCGTGAGAGACGGCGCCGGAACGGGGCCGTGGCGGACGGTCATCGTCTCCAGCGGGCTGCATGGCGTGGAAGGGTTTCTCGGCTCGGCCGTTCAGTGCGCGGCGCTGGAGCGGCTGCTTGGGGCCGAGCCGACGGCCTGTCCCCGGCTGGTCTTCATCCATGCGCTGAATCCGTTTGGTTTCGCCTGGATACGGCGCTGTAATGAAGACAATGTCGATCTGAATCGAAATTTTCTGGACGACGTGAACGCCTACCGCGGCAGTCCGGAGAAGTACGCCAAGCTGAACAACATGTTGAATCGGAAATCGCCGCCGTCGCCGTGGGAGCCGTTTCGTTTGCT
Source organism: uncultured Planctomycetaceae bacterium (assembly GCA_964388415.1). Taxonomy (GTDB): domain Bacteria; phylum Planctomycetota; class Planctomycetia; order Planctomycetales; family Planctomycetaceae; genus CAZDGB01. Next base: position 16,007 of record CAYMAO010000014.1, read on the forward strand.
GGGCCTGCTGGCAATTTTGCGATACGGCATTCCCGCTCTCAAACGGGCCATCGCCTCCGGGCAGTATGATTACCCGCAAGGCTTGTTCTATGGCGGAAGCGGAGTCTGCGAGACGACGCGCTTCGTGCAGGAGAATTTTGTCGAGTGGCTGGGAACGAATACCGGTCCGGTGCTGCATCTCGATTTTCATTCCGGCCTGGGTCGGCGCGGCGCATGCCATTTGCTGGCCGACTTGCCGCCGACCGCCGTGCAGGCGGAACGCATCCGGTCCGTGTTCGGGCGGGAAGTTCAAGCGGGAATGCAATCTTCGACGGTGTCGTACATCGCCCGCGGCAGCATCGGCGAGTGGTGCCAGAAACATGCCGTCGGACGCGATTACAGTTACCTCTGCGCCGAGTTCGGCACCTGTCCGCCGCTGAAGGTGCTGACGGCGCTCCGGGCCGAGAATCGGGCACAGCACTGGGATCGGCCGGGATCGGCAACTTATCGCTGGGCGAAGGAACTGCTGCGGGAAGCGTTTTGCCCGCGATCCCTGGACTGGCGTCAGACGGCGGCCGCCACGGGGTTGGAACTGATCGAGCGAGCCATCGCAGCAAAGCCGCCGACGTCGCCGGGTGGCACGCCCTGAGGCTTCGAAGGGCGTGGCGGAGGTCGAGAAGACTACGCCCTTCCCAAAGCCTCAGGGCGTACCACCCAACCGCCGATCGCATCAGCGGACGACCGCGATTGCCAATCGCGGCTTTGAACGGGATTATGGAATTCGGTCCGTCGGCGCTTGAGCCGAGTGTCCCGCGGAGGCGATAATCAGATTCATTCGAGTGCAAATTCGATTCTCTTTCCGCGGGCAAACGATGTCCCTGATTCTGCCAAGAACGCTTACCGCCATGCTGTTGCTCTGGGCGATGTCGGTCGGCAGCCTCGTCGCGGAAGAGCAAAACCTTTCGCCCGAGCAGGCCGAGTTCTTCGAGCAGAAAATCCGGCCGCTGCTCATCGAGCGGTGCCTGGAATGCCATTCGCACGGCAAAAAAATCAAAGGGGGCCTGGCGCTCGATTCCCGCGCGGGTTGGAGGAAGGGGGGTGACACCGGCCCGGCGATGATCGCCGAAAAGCCCGACGACAGCCTGCTCATCCAGGCCGTGCGGTACACCGACGCCGATCTGAAAATGCCGCCGACCGGCAAGCTGACGGACGCCGAGATCGCGCTGCTCGAACAATGGGTGAAACTCGGCGTTCCCGATCCGCGAAACGAGGTTCCCGTGGCGCAATCGGCCAAGGGGTATGATCCCGAGGCGGCGAAAACCCATTGGGCTTATCAGCCCTTGAAAACTGCACAAGCTCCTCATGTCCGGGACGCTTGGCCTCTCGGCGATCTTGACCACTTCGTGATGTTGGCGATGAATCAGCGAGGCTATCAGCCGTCGCCTGACGCCGACCGGGCTGTCTGGCTGCGGCGCGTGTCGCTGGACCTCACCGGGCTGCCTCCGACCACGGCCGATGTTGACGCATTTTTATCGGACGCGTCGGCCGATCCGCACGCCGCGGCGGTCGATCGGCTGCTGAATTCCAGGGCTTTTGGAGAGCGCTGGGCACGGGCCTGGCTCGATCTCGTCGGTTATGCCGACCAGATCGGCTCGGCGAACAACGTCCCGGCGGAACACGCCTGGCGGTATCGCGACTACGTCATTCAGTCGTTCCAGGATCACAAACCGTATGACGTATTCCTCCGCGAGCAACTGGCCGGCGACCTGTTGACGGCGAGTACCCTCGAGGAACGAAAAAACCAGCTCACGGCCACCGGGTTCCTGGTGCTCGGAAACGTGAATATCGTCGATTCCGACAAGCTCCTGATGCAGATGGACCTCGTCGACCAGCAAGTTGAAAAAATCGGGAAGACATTTCTCGCGATGACATTGAACTGCGTCCGCTGCCACGATCATAAGTTCGACCCGATCTCGACGACCGACTATTACGGCCTCGCCGGCATCCTGGCGAGCACCGATGCGACCTACAAGGCCGAACGCGGCATCTGGAGTTCCGTCTTGAAACTCCCGCTGCCGGAATCGCTGGCGGAGTTCACGCAACGCGAAGCCGCGCAGCGCACACATGAGAAGCTGGTGACGGCTCTCGCTCAGGAGCGGACGGCTGTCGAAAAGCGATTGGAAAACGTGCGGACCGAGTTAACGGCCGCGGCGGACAAAACCGCCCTGGAAAAAGAGCAGGCCGATCTGGCTGCACGGCTGCGCGACATCGAACAGCGTCTCAGGCATCGGAACTACCTCGCGCCAACGGCCCCGGTGGCGTTCGGCGTGCGGGACGGCGTCTCCATCTCAGATGCACGCACGCAGGTCCGCGGCAACCCCCATGTGCTCGGAGAGATCGTCCCGCGCGGGTTTGTCTCTGTCGCTTCGCATGGAACAATCCCGGAGATCCCGAAAGACGAAAGCGGCCGCAGGCAACTTGCCGACTGGCTGACCGGCCCGGCAAGCCCTTTGGTCGCGAGGACGGCGGTCAATCGCGTGTGGCAAAAGCTGTTCGGCCGGGGGATCGTCCCGTCGGTCGATTACTTCGGCCTGCGGAGCGAACCGCCGTCGCATCCGGAATTGCTCGATCATCTGGCGCAAGCGTTTATCGACGACGGCTGGTCGTATTCGAAACTGATCCGGCGAATCGTGCTGAGCCGGACGTATCGTCAGACATCGGAATTGTCGGCGAACTCGCAAGCGGCCTTGGCTGCCGATCCGGACAACGTCTGGCTGTGGCGGATGAGTCCCCGGCGATTGGATGCCGAGATGTTGAGAGACGCCGTACTGCTGACGAGCGGGACGCTGCAGCCATACGCGGGCGGGCCGTCTCTCGTTCCAGAGTTTCCGGAAAACGTGGGTGGTCTGGACCCGAAAGACGTGAACCCGGTCAGCTTTTCGCTGCGGAAATTTCGCGAGGAGCAGTCCCGGATTCGGACCGTGTATCTGCCGGTGGTGAGATCGTCGGATCAGCGCGGACCGGGAGACGTGCTGAACTTTTTCGACTTCCCTCAACCGGCGCAGATGACGGGCAGCCGTTCCACGACGGCCGTCAGCTCACAAGCCTTGTTTCTGTTGAACGGACCGTTGTTCAAGGAAGCGGCGAAACATTTGGCCGCCGAGTTCCGTGCGCAGGGACCCAGCGGCAAGAATTCCCCTGTCATTTCGGCGCTGGGCCTGCGGATTTGGAATCGCCCATTGACGGCTGAGGAAGAGGCGAATCTGCAAGCATTTCTCCAGGCTGCCGCCGAGGCCGACGGCCCGGACGCCGCCTGGCTGCAGTTGGTCCATGCGATGTTGGTCTCGAACGAGTTTCTATTTCGGCTATGATGCAGAGTCGTCAGTTGTCCGCACAGAGCCCGCCGACGGCGTCAACGGGATGTTTTAAGGAATCGTATCGTGCCCCAGATGTTTCCCAGTGAATTCTCCCGGCGGCGCATGCTGCAACAAGCGGCCTGCGGCTTCGGCGCCGTGGCCTTGCGCGCGATGCTCGCGGAAAATGCGTCAGCCGCCGTCAATCCGCTGGCATCGCAAGCCCCGTTGTTCGCTCCGAAAGCGAAACGGGTGATCTTCCTGTTCATGTCCGGCGGGCCGTCGCAGCATGATCTGTTCGTGCCGAAGCCCCGGCTGTCGGAGTATCACGGCAAGAAGGTCGGCGTGTCGGGGTTACCGCAGGGCATTCAAGTCGGCACGGAAAAGTTCATCACGCTGGGACCAGCGGGGCCGATTTCCAAACGGGGCGACTGCGGAGCAACCGTTTCCGATCACCTGCCGCATCTCGCCGGCGTCGTGGACGACCTCTGTTTTCTCCATGGCCTGCAGGGCGATAACAACGCCCACGACTTGGCGATTCTGCAATTCAACACCGGCACGTTCAACGACCTCAGGCCTTCGATGGGGGCCTGGATCAGTTACGGACTCGGCACCGAAAACGCCAACCTGCCGAGCTTTCTCAGCATTCACCCCGGCAGCGATGTGCGGGCCCACGGCTCGGCGTTTCTTCCCGCCACGCATCAAGGGACCGTGATCGGCTCCATTCCGAAAGACCCGAAAGAGCCGGCCATCAGGTATCTCAGCGACCCGGGCGCTTCGCTCGCGGCACAGCGCCGTCAGATGGACCTGGTGCAGAAAGTCAACCAGAGACTGCTGGGCAAAGTCGGCGACGACCGCGTGATGTCCGGCGTGATCGATTCCTTTGAACTCGCGTTCCGGATGCAGGCGGAAACTCCGAAGCTGGTGGACCTGTCCGGCGAATCGTCGGAGACGCAGAAGATGTACGGCATCGATCAGCAGCCGACGGATAAAAACGGGCGTGCCTGCCTGCTGGCCCGCCGGATGAGCGAAGCCGGAGTCCGTTTTGTGCAGGTGACGCTCGGCGGTTGGGATCATCACGGCAACATCCGCGCGTCGCTGCCGAACACGGCGAAGGAATCAGATCAGCCGGTCGCCGCGCTCATCCGCGACCTCAAGCAGCGCGGCCTGCTCGATGAAACTCTGGTGCTCTGGTCGGGCGAGTTCGGCCGTACGCCGTGGAGCCAGGACCTCTCCGGCACCGCGCCGCTGGAAACGCATGGCCGCGAGCATCAGCCGGAAAGCTTCACCGGGTTCCTCGCCGGCGGCGGCGTCAAACGGGGCTTTTCCTACGGAGAAACCGATGATTTCGGTTACCAGCCGATTGCCGGAAAAGTCCATCTGCATGATCTCCATGCGACCATGCTGCATCTCTTAGGCCTGGATCACGAACGCCTGACTTACCGCTACGCCGGCCGCGACTTCCGGTTGACCGACATCGCCGGGAATGTGATGAAAGAGATTCTGGCGTGAGCATCAATGGAGATCCATTGCTCTGCAAGTGATCTCCATTCCGCGGAACAGACATTTCTGTTTGTGCGAATTCAAGAGACTCAACGAATTGCGCCAGAATTGTTGTTCCCTGAGGCGGTCCGTGTGGCTGGCTCCCGATACGCGTCCGTGAAATTCCGCGCGAATTCGAATTCCAGCGGTTCGTATTTCCGGCGGCCGAAGCGCGGCATCTGGTGGATGGCTTTTTCGCCGTCGGCCTGGTGCAGCAACACCTCGTACATGGCGATCGTGCGGGCCGTGCGGTTCACGCCGTGCTGACAATGGATGATCATCGGGTAGTTTGCCGGGTCCTGCAACACGTCTTTGTGCGGCTCGATCCGGGGGTCATACGGATCGGCCGTATCCGGCATCGAGAGTTCGATCAACGTTCCGCCCGCGGCTTCGACGGCGTTTCGTTCCTCAATGGCCCGCGTCGGTCCCATTTCACCGGGCCGGCAAAGATTGACCACCGTCTTGACGTGAAACTTTCGCACCAGTTCGCCCATCACGTCGGCCTCGACCCAGCCGCAGCGATAGACCTTGCCCGGTTCATGCACGGCGAAATGCTTGTACCGATGATGCTGCCGGTACGCCAGACCGGTAAGAATCAGGCCAAACGCTAAGGCCAATCCAATGACGACCCGGAGCGACTGTGGCTTTGGGATTTCGGATCGCGGATGGGAATCACAGGCACGATCATCGCTCATCGGAGTCTCTCTTGGAAATTTCGTTAAGCGACTCGCTGATCCTGGGGGCGCAGCGGAATGGAGGCCGGCTCGAAATTCAGCGACTTGCGGATGGCATAGTTCGGCATGCCTTGAACCTGGAAATAGATCCGCGAACACAATTCGCCGAGCATCCCCATGAAGAGAAACTGCACGCCGAGCATCGCCGACAGGCACGTCAGCAGTAGGAGCGGGTTGCCGGTCATATCCACGTCGCTGGCAAGCTTCATCCACGCCGTACCGAACCCGGAAAGACTGCTGACCGCACAGCACACGAGGCCGATCATGCCGAACAGCTTCATCGGGCTGACGACGTATTGAATGAAGTATTTGACGGTGAGCAGGTCGAGAATGACCCGCGTTGTTCGGGAGATTCCGTACTTCGACGTGCCAAACCGCCGGGCGTGATGATTGGTGACGACTTCCACGCAGCGGGCGCCGCGCCAGTGGGCGAGAATCGGAATGAAGCGGTGCATCTCGCCAAACAGTTGCAGTTCCTGGGCGATTTCCGTGCGGATGGCCTTCAGCGTGCAGCCCAGGTCGTGCACGGGAAATCCGGTGGTCCGGGAGATGATCCAGTTGGCGATCTTCGACGGCAGCTTGCGGTTCACAAACGTGTCCTGGCGGTTTTTTCTCCAGCCGTGGACCAGGTCAAATCCCTCGTCGATTTTGTCCAGCATCATGGGGATATCGGTCGGGTCGTTCTGCAGGTCGCCGTCGAGCAACACGACGACGTCCATCGAGGCCGCCTGAATGCCGGCCTGCATTGCCGCCGTCTGCCCGTAGTTTCTGCGGAATTCCAAGACCTTGATCGACGAATCCTTTTCAGCGAGCTGTTCCAGCGCCTCGGTCGAGCCGTCTTTCGAGCCGTCGTTCACCAGGATGACTTCATACGGCCGGCCGAGTTGCCGCATGACCTGCGTCACGGCGTCATACAAGAGGGGAATGTTTTCGACCTCGTTGTAGATCGGCACGACAAGTGAAACGCTGGCAGCAGTCATTCGGGCATCCTTGCCAATCAGGCCGTGCAAACGGAATGTCAGACCTCCCTGGAATCCAACCTCCAGGACGCGTGGGACTGTTGCAGAAAACGCCCTTGGCGTCTAGCCCGGATTTCTTTTCATCGCGGCATGAAAACTCGTCACGCTGTGTGGAAGTCTGTTCTTCCCTGAGGCAAGGGAGAACGGACTGTTTTTTTCGCTTTCTGACGCGTGCGTCGAGACCATCGGTCGGACGACGCCGGGCTTTGTAAGAGACAAGCCGTGCGGGGCCGTCAATAGGCGCGGCGTTCGCGGGACGAGGGAATGTCCAGCGCCTTGCGGTATTTCGTGACCGTCCGGCGGGCTAGCGTGTAGCCCTGCTTGGCGAGTTCAATGACCAGCGCGTCGTCGCTGAGCGGATCGTTCTTGTCTTCCTTGTCGACAATTTCCTTGAGCTTGATGCGGATGATGTCCCAGGCGACTTCCTCCCCGGAATCGGTCATGGTGCCCCCGCCGAAGAACCGCTTGAGCGGAAAAAGTCCGCGGGGCGTTTGAATCCATTTATCGTCGACGGCACGGGAGACGGTCGTCACGTGGACTTTCACGACGTCGGCAATTTGCTGCATCTTCAACGGGACAATCGCTTCCGGGCCTTTGTCCAGGAATTCGTTCTGAAAATCGACGATGGTCTGGGCGACTCGCTTCAGCGTGTTATGGCGCTGCTCGATCGATTCGATCAGCCATTTCGCCGAGTCGATTTTTCGCTTGATGTATTCCTTGGTTTTTGCGTCCGGTTCTCCACGGAGCAGCATCTGGTACTTCTTGCTGATCCTGAGCCGGGGCGTGTACTCGTCCTCCAGGCGGACCGTGTATTTTCCGTGTTCGTCCCGCTCCACGTACAGATCGGGCGTGACTTTCTGCACCGGGCGGACTTCGAAGCCGTTTCCAGGATAAGGGTTCAGCTTCAGCAACTCTTCCTGGGCCGCCTTGATGATGTCGAGAGAATAGCCGGTCTTGCGTTCGATCAGCGGCAAACGGTTATGGGCCAGGTCTTCCAGGTGCGACGTAATCAGCATGATCAGCACGTCGCGATGCGGCGTGTCGTCTTTCACCTGCAGCAGCAGGCACTCCTTGTAATCCCTGGCCCCGACGCCGGGCGGATCGAGCTGCTGGATCAACTGCAGCGCCGCCTGGGCGTCGCGCTCATTGACCTGCCTGCCATACACCTGAATGAGTTCGCCGAGCGGGTTCGGCAAGCGGCCGTTGTGGTCGAGGTTCTGGATCAGAAACTCGGCGAATTCGCGGATTTCATGCGGTGCGCTGAAAAAACCGAACTGCTCGAGCAGGTATTCCTGCAGCGACTGCGGCTTCGTCGCAATGCTGGAAATCATGTCGTGCTGGCGGTCGGAATCTTCGTTGACCCGGTTGCTCGACGGACGGGTACCGGAACTGAAGTTGTCGTCCGGCCAGTCTTGCGAGATTTCCAGCAGCCGCTCAAAATCCGCCTCGTTGTTGTGGGCGTCGTCGACGACGAGTTCCCGTTCAGCGATCCCCTTCTCCGTGGCTTCTTCTCGGGCCTCCTGGTTTTCCATTTCCATCGCCGGGGCGTCCGGGTCTCCCTCGGCGTTTTCCAGGCAGACGTTTTCCGAAAGCTCCTGGTCGATGCGGTCCTGCAATTCCATGATGGGAAGCTGCAGGATCTCCATGGACTGGATCATCCGCGGAGCCAGCTTCATCTGCTGGCTCATCTTCATCGATTGCGAAAGATTCAGTTGCATAAGGGCTTCAGTTGTCAGTGATCAGCGGTCAGTTGTCAGTGGGTTCAAGGTTTTGTTTAGCCGCGACGCGGAGGGTTTCCGAGCGGAGCGCGGGCGTCACAACCGTCAAAACGCCTGCCGGCCGCGTAACGCGTCGGCAAGCATCTCCCGGTTGGCAAACTCTAGCACACTCCCGGACGCCACGCCGCGGGCCAATCGTGTGATCGTCACCGGCTGCCCGGCGAGCAGGTTGGAAATATAGAGTGCAGTGCCGTCTCCTTCCAAGGTCGGATTCGTCGCCATGACCAGTTCCCGGACCTGCTGCGTGCGAATCCGCTTCATCAGGGCGTCGATCGTCAGGTCGTCCGGACCGATGCCGCTCAACGGCGAAATCCGGCCACCCAGCACGTGATACGTTCCTGAAAAGACTCCAGCGGCTTCCAGCGCCAGCAGGTCTTTCGGCAATTCCACGACGCAGATCGCGTGCTGATCCCTTCGCGGATCGCGGCAAATCTGGCACAAGTCCCCTTCCGTCAGGTTGAAACATTGTTTGCACGGGCGGACGACTTCCCGGATGGCACGCAAGGCGTCGGCCAGTTCACGCGCTTCCGTTGGATCACAATTCAACAGGTGATAAGCCATCCGTTCCGCCGACTTCCGGCCGATCCCCGGCAACAACGCCAAGCGGTCGATCAGCCGACCGAAAGACGGTCCGTAAGGATGCGGGGTAGAGTCTTGAAACTTCGCCATGACGGGGCATCATCCTTGGGCAGCGGTCAGCCGTTCGGGGTTCCACCCATGCCCATTTTCGACAGGGCATCGGTCAATCCAGGGAGATTCAGGCCTTCGGTCACCTGGCCCATTTCCTCGGCGGCGACCTGCTTGACTTTTTCCAGGGCCTGATTCGTGGCGGAAACGATCAGGTCTTCCAGCATTTCCCGGTCACCGGTCTGGAAGACGGCCGGATCAATCCGGCAGGCCATCACTTGGGAATGGCCATTCATTTCAACGGAAACCATTCCACCGCCTGCAGATCCGGTGACTCGCCGTTCTCCCAGCTTATCGCGCATTTCCTGCATTTTGCCGGTGAGGGCGCTCGCGTTCTTCATCAAGCTCGCCAAACTACCCAATTCCTTAAACATTTCCGCTACCTCTGGTCTTCGGTTTCTGTCCCAACGGGAAGGATCAGTTCCTGAACCCGCCAGCCTTGAATTCCAAACTTCTCCGCAATCTCTTTAACCAGAACATCTTCCGATTCATCGACTCGCCGTGTACGAGTCTGAGTTGCTGGCTTTGTGGTGTCAGAATCCGTCTGGGACGGAGTTTCGAGCTTAAACCTTAAACTGATCGGTTGTCCTGTGATTTCTCGCAGGGCCGCTTCCATTCGGGCGAGGACTTCCGGTCTCTCACAGGACTTCCGTGCCAAATCATAGCTTGCCGGCAAATATATTTCCAGATGATTTGGCCCGCAAATTGCTGAACGTGTCGCCCGGCGGAGATTGGCACCGTAGGACTCGCCGAGCCGTTCTGCCAATGCCGCAAGAAGTTCGGACTCATTCCCTGGCCTGAAAATGACTTGCGACGAACTCTCGGACTGGTGTTCTTCGGGATGTTCCCCAAGCGTCGGCGATTCCTTCGCCGTTAATTCTCCGGCATCATTTTTTTTTTGCGCCGCCTGCGGCATCATGGGAGACGCTCCAGGCCGCGTCGGCAACGCCGGCATGGCCTGGCCGCTCTTGAGCTGTGCGATCAACGTATCGAGCTGTTCGAGATCTTCCAGCAGCGAGAGACGCACGAGCGCCAGTTCGACCAGTGCCCGGCTGAAACTGACCCTTTGCATACGGACCTTGGTCTCCGCGAGAATCTGCAGCGCCGCGGCAATCGTCTGCAACCCCCAGCGCTGGGCCTGCGTCTGCAGATGGGGCAAGCGATCATTGCCGACGCTCACCAAGGGGACAGTCACCGCTCCCGCTGCCAGGACCATCAGGTCGCGCAAGTAGGCGACGAGTTGATCCGTGAACGGGTCGACCTGGACTCCGGACTGCAGTGCGTTGTGGAACTCTTCGAGAGCCAGATCGCGCCGGCGGTCGATCAGCGCCTGCACCAGGCCGATCACGCGTTCATCCGGCGCCGTGCCGAGCAGGCGGTGCACGTCGTCGGCGGTGATTTTCTCCGAGCCGAACGACAGCAGTTGATCGAACAGCGACTGGCTGTCTCGCATTGACCCGGCGGCCCGGCGCGCTACCAGTTCCAGGGCTGCCGGATCGACCTGGAAGCCTTCCGCCTTCGCCAGTTGATCAAGCCGGCCGACGATTTCCGACGTGGCGATCGTCCCGAAATCGAATCGCTGGCAGCGCGACAGAATCGTGTCGGGAACTTTATTCGGCTCGGTTGTGCAGAAGATGAATTTGACGAGCGGCGGCGGTTCTTCCAGCGTTTTCAGCAGCGCATTGAACGCTTCCTTGGTCAGCATGTGGACTTCGTCGATGATGTAGACCTTGTACTTCGACCGCATCGACTTGACGTGGACATTGGCTCGGAGCGAGCGAATGTCGTCAATGCCGCGGTTCGACGCCCCGTCGATCTCTGAGACGTCGACATCCTGTCCGGCGGAGATTCCCCGGCAGATTTCGCAGTGATTGCACGGGACGCCATCGACAAGCTGGGGGCAATTGAGCGCCTTGGCGAAGATGCGGGCCATCGACGTCTTCCCGACGCCGCGGGCCCCGGTGAACAGGTACGCATGCGCCACGCGGCCTTCCTGGATGGCATGACGCAGCGTGGTGGCGATCCGGTCCTGGCCGACAACCTCGGCAAACGTCTGCGGCCGAAACCGCCGGGCGAGAACTGTGTAGTTGGCGTCGATCATCGTGCAAATCCGACAAATCAGGGAGACGGTAAATGACGCCGCATGATACCAAGTCCCCCGCCGGACATCAGGGATCGAGACGGCCGAGTCTGTTTTCTCCCCGGCGACCCGTGTCCCGCGCAGCGTGCGAATCGTGCCACGATCGCGTGGCGGAAATCACCAGGAGGAAATCAAGACATTTTCGATGCCGATTCAGCCGGCCAGCCGTCATGCTGACGTGGCGTCGGTCCGCGTAGGATTGATCCCGTGACCTCCGCAGAAATGTCGCCAATTTTCAGGAGACTCTTCATGACGATCCGCATCCGGCAGATCCTGCTCCCGACGGACTTCAGCGAATTCGCGGCTGCCGCCACGCAATACGCCTGCGGGTTGGCGATGAAATTCGATGCGGAATTGCATCTGCTGCACACGCTGGAGATCCATCCTGCCGCGACGCCTGACTTTGGCATGGGTCTTGCCCTGCCCCGCTACGTCCGCGAGTCCCGGGCTGCCGCAGAAAAGTCCCTCGCGGGCGTGCTTGATCCCCAGTGGTCCGCAGGCCGCACGGTGACCCTGGCCGTCGTGGAAGGATCTCCCAAAGCGGAAATTGTTCGTTACGCACAGAACAAGAACATCGACCTGATCGTACTTTCGACGCACGGCCGTACGGGGTTGGTGCATGCGATCCTGGGGAGTGTCGCCGAAAGCGTGGTCCGCATGGCCCCCTGTCCGGTGCTGACCATCCGGCCCGAAGGACATCAGTTTGTGATGCCGTAAATTGGCGTCGGCCTGCCCGGGATTCAGACTCCCGGGTTACGACAATTCGCATCAAGAAGCAGTCGTGGATCACCGGTCGGAATTCGAAGCGGTTGTTACTGCCAGCCCTTCCAATCGCCGTTGCAGTGCCGCGTCCGTCAGGCCAGCCAGGTCGTAGTTCCATTCGTGCTCGATCATGGCCTGGAGACTTGGCGTCCAGGCGTCGCGCAAGACGCCAAGAAATCCTGGCGGAGCGATCACAAGCAAACGGTCGAAGCGGCGCTCCTGGCGGCTGTGTTCCAGATGATTGACCAGTTCTTTGGCGAACCGTCTCGCCTCGACATGATCGCGGTCTTCATGCGGTTCGACCGCTGACGCATAACCGGCGGGATGAATGATTCGCCCCGGTTCGTCCGCATCGCGCTCGCGAGGCTGCAAGCGACCGGCTTCATGGCTCCAACACGCCAGCGTGGGATAAGGGCCTTGCCCCTCTGGCAAAATATGCAGCAGTTTCGCCCGACAACGATCGGCGACGAGAATCCAGGTCACTTGGGGCATGAAACTTATCCTCAAAGAGTTCAACGGATTCGCAGGGGAAGTGGCCGCTTTGCGCGCAGCATCTCTGTGCGGCTCGCAAACCGTTTAGACGGTGCTGACAGCGGGGGTTGGCACGCTCAGGGACGTCTCCAGTTCGTGTTGCAGATGTTCCGCTGTCTTCGGCTTGATCGTCAACACAGGACAGGGAGCATGGCGCATCACGTATTCGGCGACGCTCCCCAACAGGACTCGGCTGAGACCGCGGCGTCCGTGCGTTCCCATCACGATCAAATCGGCCTGGCACTCCTCCGCCACGGAGACAATCGCCGGTCCCGGGGGGCCGATCCTGACTTTCGTCTCCACCGGCAAGGCAGTGATCGTCCTCGCAAGTTCCGAAAGTTGACGTTCCGTTGCTTCGGTCACGCCGTCGTAGTCGTGCAGCGGCACGTAGACTTCGGAAGCCGGCGGAGGCGGCGGGGGAGCCGCGACGAGCACCAGCTTCGCATGGTGGTCGCGGCCCAGCGACAGCGCCACCTGCAATGCCTGGTCATCGGTATCGGAAAAATCGGTCGGCACAAGAATTGTCTGGATGCTCAACATGATTTGCCTTTCCTTAGTTTTGACATGATCCCTTGGATCAACAATTCTCGTTCTTGCGTGGGACAAGCCAGTTGCCCCGTCCATTGGTCGTCCGGCGGAAAATGATCGCTCTCCGGGAAAAGCTCGGAACGGCAGATCCGAGTCTCGCGGGGAGCGGTGATTCCCAGCCGCACGTGATTTCCCTGCACAGCAACCACGACGATCTCCACGCCCTCGCCGATCTGAATTCGTTCGTTGGGTTTTCGGCTCAAGACCAGCATGATTTCCTCCTTGAGATCTGCCTGCATGGGCGTTAACCAGACTTCCTGATCATCGCCTTCCTGTCACGGTGATGATTATGTACCGCCTCGAACTCAGTCACCATCGGTCATACCGCTGTTTCACACTGGCGAAACTCTTCAGGAGGGATGGCGGATTTCACCATGTTCGTTCGAGCCTCTGGACGGCATAATGCATCAGCAAGAGTTGCCAGGAATGGATGCGCTGCGTAAGTAGAAGTGAAAGATGAGTCCTAATCCTCAGAGCAATGACATCACGAAGCAGGACTCCGGCGCCCGGGAGCAAGTCATGCTGCGCAGGCTCCCTGGAGCGTTTCTATCGGAGATTCCGCAACAGTTTGTCGCGCTGATCGAGGGGATTGCCCAGGCGAAGACATTTGCTCCTGGAACATGCCTGTTTTCGGAGGGAGCGTCGCCCACAGAGTTTCAAATTGTGCAGCAAGGGCAGGTGCGCCTGGAGATGACGGTTCCCGGACGCGGAAAAGTCGGCTTGCTCACCGTCGGCCCGGGAGAAATTCTCGCCTGGTCGGCCCTGTTGTCCGACGCGAAGTTGACGGCCACGGGAACGGCCATGGAGACCGTCCAGGTGATGGCGATCCCCGGAGCGGCCTTGAGGCAACTCTGCGAACGACACTCGGAACTTGGATATCACGTGATGAAGCAATTGGCGGTTGCGCTCTCCCGGCGATTGCTGGCGACGCGGATCCAGTTGTTAGATCTTTTCTCCGCTCACGAGCCGGCGGTGCCGTTGAGCCTCTCGCTCACGCCGGTCGATCCGGAATGTTGACTGCTGATCGACACGACATCGCTTGAAGTCATTCTGCAACAGGCTCATTCCATGTCCGCGGCAGAGATGCTCTTTCTGGCAAAGCCCGATTTGCAGACCCTCATCGAGGAATTGCGCCGGCAAGGGTTTGAAGTTGTCGGGCCGACGGTCGACCAGGCGGCGATTGTCTATTCGGAACTGACGTCGATCGAACAGTTGCCGCGCGGCTGGACCGACGAACAATCGCCGGGAAGTTATCGGCTGAAACGTCGCGAGGATGAGGAATGGTTTGGATATGTCGTGGGGCCTCATGCCTGGAAACAGTACCTGTTTCCGCCGAGAACGACGCTGCTGACCGTACAGCCGACCGACCAGGGCTGGCAATTCCTGCCGCCGCCGCCCGAGATTAAAAGGTATGCGTTTCTCGGCGTCCGCGCCTGCGAGCTGGCGGCCATCCGCGTTCAGGATCGAGTGTTTCTCGATGGGCCAGCGCAAGATCCCGTCTACCGACAGCGCCGGGAAAACGTGCTCCTGATTGCGGTGAATTGCACTCAGGCCGCCAGTACGTGCTTTTGCACATCGATGAATACCGGTCCCCGCTGCGAAGCCGGCTACGATCTTGCGCTGACGGAACTTCGCGAGGGATTCCTCTGCGAGGTCGGCAGCGAGCGCGGCCGCGAGGTCGTGTCAGCGCTCCCCACTCGATCTCCCGCTTCCGACGAGTTGGCGCAAGGGGATCATCGTCGCCGGCAAGCGGTCGACCAGATTTCGCGGCAGCTCGACACGGCGGATTTGCCGGCGCGGCTTCAGGCCAACCTGAACCACCCGCGCTGGCAGGACGTGGGCGAGCGGTGCCTCTCTTGCGCGAACTGCACGATGGTTTGTCCGACGTGCTTCTGCTCGTCCGTGTCGGAAGTCCGTGATTTGACCACCGGCGTGATTGAGCGTCAGCGAACCTGGGATTCCTGCTTCAACCCGGACTTCAGCCATCTCTCGTCCGGATCGGTGCGCCCCCAGACGGCCGACCGCTATCGGCAATGGCTGACGCATAAGCTCGGCACCTGGCACGATCAGTTCGGAATGTCCGGCTGCGTGGGTTGCGGACGATGCATCACCTGGTGCCCGGTAGGAATTGAACTCACGGTCGAAGCCAATGCCATTCAAGATCCCGCATGATGACGCAGTCCCCATTACCCAATGCTCCCAATCCCTGGATCACGCGTCCGGCGCGCATCGTGGATGTCGACACGGAATACCACGGGGTCAAGACCTATCGGCTGCAGGCGACGCAGAACGACTCTTCGGACCTCTACTCCTTTGTGCCTGGCCAGTTCAACATGCTGTATCTTCCCGGAGTCGGAGAATCTGCGATCTCGATGAGCGGCCGTCCGGATCGGCCGACCGACTGGACCCATACGATTCGGATTGCCGGCAACGTGACGCGGTCTCTGGCGGCATTGCAATCCGGCGATACGCTGGGCGTGCGCGGCCCGTTCGGCGCCGGCTGGCCGATACCAGAACTCCGGGGACGAGATGTGGTGCTGGTCGCCGGCGGATTAGGGCTGGCCCCGTTGCGGCCGCTGATTTATCACGTCATCAGGCAGCGAGATCAGTTTGGAAGCATCTCACTGATTATCGGCGCGCGTTCGCCGGCATCGCTGTTGTACCGGACGGAATTTGACTTGTGGCGGCAAGCCGGCCTGGAGGTGCAGCCCACGGTCGATCAGCCGGAGAGTTCCTGGTCCGGTCCGATTGGTGTCGTGACGCTGCCGCTGGAGCGCGTTGAATTGGCGCGGCCGGATCAAACAAGTTTGTTAACGTGCGGACCGGAAGTGATGATGAAGTACGTCGCGCTCACGGCGATCCGCCGAGGGATCGCCGCCGACCAGGTTTGGGTTTCCATGGAGCGAAACATGCAGTGCGCCGTCGGGCTTTGCGGGCATTGCCAATGGGGCGCGGCGTTCATTTGCAAGGATGGCCCCGTGTTACGGTATGATCGCATTCAAGCGACTTTTTCGGTGGAATCGCTGTGATAAAACCGTTTCGCAAGCTGCATCTGGCCGTGTTCAAATTCGCGTCGTGCGATGGCTGCCAGTTGTCCCTGCTGGATGCCGAAGACGAATTGCTCTCGCTGTGCGAACGCTTCGAGATCGCTCATTTTGCGGAAGCAAGCAGCGCGCTTCGCGACGGTCCGTATGACGTGGTCCTGGTCGAAGGATCGATCACCACCAGGGAAGACGCTGAGCGCATCGTCGAAATTCGCGGGCAGGCCCGCTACTTAATGACGATCGGCGCCTGCGCCACGGCTGGCGGAATTCAGGCGTTGCGCCGCTGGGGCCAGATCGAAGACTGGGTCAGTCGGGTCTATCCGAAACCGGAATTCATTCAGACCCTGGCGACCTCCACACCGATTCGCTCGCATGTTCTAGTTGATTTTGAATTGCATGGCTGCCCGGTGAATCATCATCAACTGGTCGAGGCGCTCGTCTCTCTGTCGGAAGGCAGGCAGCCGCGTGTGCCGGCCCACAGCGTTTGCATCGACTGCAAATTACGGGGAACCGTGTGCCATGTCGTATCGCGCGGCGTCCCCTGCCTCGGGCCCGTCACTCAATCGGGCTGCGGGGCCATTTGCCCGGCGTATGACCGCGGTTGTTACGGTTGTTACGGCCCCAGCCAGCCGGCACAGACGACGCCTCTGCTTCGCCGGTTCACCGAACTGGGCCATGCGGCGGAGCAATTGGTGCCGCTGATGAGAAATTTCAACGCCGACGCGCCGGCGTTCGCTCAGGCCGTACTTCCGTTGGTTGGCTCTGACGAACCCATGAGATCTCCGGCATGAACGAGCCGAACATTATCGAAGTGCCGATTCTCACCCGCGTGGAGGGCGAAGGGGGCGTGACGGTCCGTTTAACAGGGGGCGTGATCGACGAAGTCCAACTGCGAATCTATGAACCGCCTCGGTTATTTGAGGCGCTGTTAGTCGGCCGGCCGTTGGAAGAGACGCCCGATATCACGGCCCGGATTTGCGGCATCTGCCCGGTGGCTTACCAGATGAGTTCGGTCCACGCGCTGGAGGCCGCGCTGGGCATCGCCGTTACGCCGGCGATTCGGCGCTTGCGCCGCCTTCTGTACTGCGGCGAATGGATTGAGAGCCATGCCCTGCATATGCATCTGTTGCATGCCCCGGACTTTTTCGGCGCGGCCAGCGGCATCGAGCTCGCCCAGAGATTTCCTGCGGAGTTGCAGCGCGGGCTGCAACTGAAGAAATTCGGCAATCGGCTGCTGGAAGTTCTCGGCGGACGGGCCATTCATCCGATCAACGTCTGCGTCGGCGGATTTCATCGCCTGCCGCGCCGAGACGAACTGGCGGCGCTCATCCCGCATTTTGAATGGGGCGTCGAGGCGGCGGAAGCGGCCGTGCGCTGGGTGGCGACGTTTCCTTTTCCGGACTTCCATCAGCCCTATGAGTTCGTGTCGTTGCGACACCCCGACGAATATCCGTTCAACGAAGGAGACATCGGTTCCAGTCAGGGTTTGCGAATTCCGGTCAGCGAGTTTGATCGCCATTTCGCCGAAGAACAAGCGGCCCATTCGACGGCCTTACAGGCTGTGCGGTTGCCGGAGCGAACTTCCTATTTCGTCGGCCCGCTGGCGCGTGTGAACCTGAATCGGGATCGGTTGTGCGAGCGTGCACAACGGCTGGCCGAGGAACTGGGATGGGAGACCCATTGCTGCAATCCATTCCGCAGCATCATCGCCCGCGGCCTGGAAGTGGTTCACGCCTATGATGAGGCCTTGCAGATTCTCCGCGACTATCGCCCGTCGGGGCTGCCGCGGGTCTCGTATCTTCCTCGCACTGGAGCCGGCTGTGCGGTAACGGAAGCGCCGCGCGGCCTGTTGTACCACGACTATCGCATTGATGACGCAGGAAAGATCGTCTCCGCACGCATCATTCCGCCGACATCGCAAAACCAGCGGCAGATCGAGACGGACTTGCGTGCGTATCTGACGCAAAAGCTGCGGCAACAGTCGTCGCGCGCGCAGCTCGCGACGGACTGCGAACAACTGGTTCGCAGCTACGATCCGTGCATCAGTTGTTCGACGCATTTTCTCACGGTCCGCTGGGAGGAGTCCGCATGACGATACCGCTCGTCGTTGGCTTGGGGAGTTCCCACGGAGACGATCAAGCCGGCTGGCTGGTCATTGACTGTCTTCGGGAGATGGGGTACCCCGTGAACTCCGCGCGGAAGGCGGCCCATCCGGCCGATTTGCTGGATGACCTGCAGGCCGGTCTGCCATTGACCGTGTGCGACGCTGTTCAGGAATCCGGCTCGGCGGGAGAAGTCCGTTATTGGACCTGGCCGACGGAGGAACTTTTCTCGCGGCGTTCTTCCGGATCGCATGATTTGTCGTTGCCGCAGATTCTGGAGCTGACGCGCGCACTGGGATGTTGCCCAACCCGGATCGAGATCTGGGGCATTTCGGGGCAGCGCTGGTCGCCGACCGACCCTCCGAGCCAGTCCGTACGGAATTCCGCACGAGAGGTCGCCGCTCGCATCGGGAGCCGTTTCCATGCATGAACGCGGCTTTGTGCAATCGCTTCTCAGGCAAATCGACGACGAACTTCAGAGGCGTCATCTCCGCGAACTGAGCGCGGTCCGACTGGCCGTCGGAGAATTTTCCGGCATCGATCCCCAATTGCTGGAAATCGCCTTTGGCGATCTGGCCGCGGCCCATTGGCCTCAACCGGTCGCGTTCCATTGCCAGGTCGTTCCGCTGACGGCGCGTTGCCGCTTGTGTCGTCGGGAATTCCCGGTCGAACGGTTTCGCTTTGTCTGCCCCGGCTGCGGTGATCGGCAGGTCGAAGTGATCGCCGGTGAAGAGATTCAATTGGTCAGTCTGAATGCCGAACCGATTCCCGAGCCAGGATATGTTTCCTTATGACATCCGAACTGATCCCGATTCAACGCGATCTCCTCAGCGAACGGCGGCAGGCGGCAGCAGACTGGCGACGCGCGTTGACCGACCGCGGCATCTTCTGCGTGAATCTGATTTCCTCGCCGGGCGCGGGGAAAACGTCGCTGTTGCAGGCAACGGCCCGGCATTGGCAGGGTGCGCATCGCATGGCGGTTCTCGTGGGGGACATTGCCACGGACCGGGACGCCCAAAGGCTGGCGCCGCTGATGCCGGTCAAACAGTTGACGACGGGCGGAGCCTGCCATCTGGAATTGCCGCTGGTCCGGGATGGGTTCGCCGCCGTCGATCAACCCGACCTGGAATTTCTGTTCGTGGAGAATATCGGCAACCTGGTCTGCCCGGCCTCGCACGATTTGGGCGAACATCTGCGCGTCGTGGTGCTCAGCGTCACGGAAGGGGACGATAAGCCCGGCAAATATCCGAAAGCCTTCCGCACCAGCCAGGCCTGCGTGATCAATAAATGCGACCTGTTGCCCTACGTTCCGTTTCGGTGGGATGCCGTCTGCAGCGATGTGGCGTTGGTGCACGAGGGCCTCCCGGTGCTGCGGACATCTGCCGTGAACGGAGAGGGGCTTGCTGACTGGTGCGATTTTCTCCTGGTGCAAAGGCGGGAAATGTTAAGCGCTCTTTACGAGGATTCGGCAACGTCTCATGGCTGAATCGGCCCGACGCATTGTGTTGCAGGGAACTGTGCAAGGCTGCGGCGTGCGGCCGGCAATGGCCCGGCTGGCGGCAGCAAAGGGGTGGTCGGGGAGCGTAAAAAACTCCCATCTCGGCGTTGAACTGACGATTCAGGGCAGCCTCCCGGAAGATACCGAGTTACAAGCCGCTTTGATGGCGGCGCTCCCGGCGGGTACGGCATTAGTCGCCATGACGATCGACCGTTGGGATTCCCCGCTTGCCAACGGCTTTCACATTGAAACCTCGACGACCACTGAACCGCTGATCGCACATATTCCCAGGGATCGGGCCATTTGCACAGAATGTCTGCTGGAAATTCATGATCCAGCGAATCGGCGCTCTCACGATCCGTTCGCGACCTGTGCCCAATGCGGTCCGCGGTACAGCATTCTGAGCGCGATGCCGTTTGACCGCGAGCGGACCACGATGAGTCAATTTACCCCCTGCCCGGAATGTGACAGAGAATATCACGACCCGCACAATCGTCGGTATCATGCCCAAACGATTTCGTGTCCGCAGTGCGGTCCGCGGCTGTGGCTTTCGGAGGGAAACGGCCGGTGCGATCAAGTCGACCCCAGTTGGAAATCAGCAGCGGATGCCCTGTTAGCCGGAAAGATTCTCGCATTACGGGGCATGGGCGGCTATCAACTCCTGGCCGATGCGACTTCGTCGGCAGCGGTCATGCGTCTGCGAACGAGGAAGCAGCGCCCGGCCAAACCCTTCGCCGTCCTGTGCCGAAACCTGGAGGAAGCGCATCGGCTGTCCGAACTGAATTCCGAGGAAGTCCGGCAGTTAGCGTCCGCCGAGAATCCCATCGTCCTGGTTCGGCAGCGCCATCCCTCGCCGTTGTGTCCGGAAGTCAATCCCGGCTTGAGCGATCTCGGCCTGATGCTGCCGATGACCGCGTTGCACGACCTGCTGCTGGCCGCCGTCCAGCGGCCGTTGATTTGCACCAGCGGCAATCGCGATGGCGATCCTCTGGCGTACGCGGCCGATGAGGCGGAGCGTCAACTCTCGGGAATCGCTGATCTGTGGCTGCATCACAATCGGACGATTCTCCGGCCCATTGATGACAGTGTTGTTCGGGTGATGGCCGGTCGAGCCGTGACGCTGCGTGCCGGTCGCGGTATCGCTCCGATGACCATAGTTCTGGCGCTGCCATCGTCTCCCGAACCGCAACAGACCCTGGCCTGCGGGGGGCAGCACAAGAACTCGTTGGCATGGAGGAAAGGAAGCCGGGTCTTTCTCGGTCCGCACATCGGCGACCTGGACACGCTGGGGGCGCAAGACCGGTGGCGCCAGGAACTGGCGTCGATCTCGTCGTTGCTGCATTTTGATCAAGATTCTCGTAAGGCCACGATCCGTTCCGATCATCATCCTGGATATTTCCCCACGGAATGGGCCGGGGACCAGAAGAGACCACACGTTGCGGTCTGGCATCATCAGGCCCATGTGCTGTCGGGCATGGCCGAACATCGCTGGCTGGATCGTGAAGTGCTCGGCGTTGCCTGGGATGGAACGGGCCTGGGGCCCGACGGCACGATCTGGGGCGGCGAGTTTCTTCGGACTTCGGTCGCGGGATTTGAACGCCTGGCGTGTTTCAGGCCCTTCTACCTGCCCGGCGGAGAAGCGGCCGTCGCCGATGTGCGGCGAACGGCCGTCGCCATTCTTTCGCAGTTGGACGATCTCACGGATCAAGACGTTGCCGTCGAACTTGCGATGACGCCGCGAGAACATGGACAAATCCGTCGGCTGTTGAAGCCTTCGCTTTCTCCGGTGACCACCAGTTGCGGCCGGTTGTTTGATGCCGCAGCGTGTTTGATCCTGGGGCTGTCGCACTCCACCTTCGAGGGCCAGGCGGCGATGTGCCTGGAGTCAGTTTGCGATCCGGCAGCTCAAGCAGCGTATTCCTTTGTCGTGGATGAAACACGCGTGCCGCACCCAATCGACTGGCGACCGGTGATTCAGGGCATCGTGTCAGATCGGCGAGATGGACTCCCGCGTGGTACGATGGCAATGAAGATTCATCGCGGTTTAGCCAATCTGGTCAGAGAGGTTGCCTTGAGGCACCCCGCGTTGCCGGTCGTGTTGCAGGGTGGCGTGTTTCAGAATCGCGTGTTGACCGAGCTCATCGTGGAAGGCTGGCCGTCGGAGGGTCCTCGGTTGGGATTACCGGGTCAGATCCCTCCCAACGACGGGGGATTGGCGGTCGGACAACTTGTGGGGGCCATTCGTTGTTCTAATCAGGATCATGCTCATGTGCCTGGGAGTGCCCGGACGGGTCGCGGCGTGGATCGAACGTGATCCGTTGCTGGCCCTGGCGGAGATCGATTTCGGCGGCGTCAGTAAACGCATTCAGATGGCGTGCGTTCCCGAAGCTTGCATTGGCGATTACGTCCTCGTGCACGCCGGTGTGGCTCTGACCATTGTCGATCCCGTTCAAGCCGAGAGAACTCTACATTCCTTGAAGTCTTGTGAGCATTTTTCAGAAAACTCTCCACCAGAAAAAACGGTCGAAGACGCGTCTCAAGCCGGCCGCACGCCATGAAATATGTCGACGAGTTTCGCGATGCGGAAACCGTTCGCCGGCAATTGGCGGACTTGCGGCATGTCATCACGCGGCGCTGGGCGATCATGGATGTCTGCGGCGGACAGACGCATGCGTTCTTGCGATTCGGCCTGGAAGCCGCGCTGGAAGATGTCCTGGAACTCTTGCATGGACCGGGATGTCCTGTCTGTGTCACGCCCGGCGAAGTGATTGACGAAGCCATTCGCCTGGCCTGTGAGGAAGGCGTGGTGCTGGCCACGTTCGGCGATCTGCTGCGCGTGCCGGGAACTTACGGCAGCTTGCAGTCGGCACGTTCTGCCGGGGCGGATGTGCGGATGGTGTATTCCCCCCTGGACGCCGTCCAGTTGGCGGAACGAAATCCCGCGCGGGAGATTGTTTTTCTGGCGGTCGGTTTCGAGACCACGGTGCCGGCGACGGCGTTAGCCGTGTTGCGCGCCGAGCGGTGCAACATCGCCAATTTCCGCGTCCTCAGCCATCATGTGCGCGTGGAACCGGCGATGCGGGCGCTGTTGTCGCAGCCGAATTGCCGCGTCCAGGCGTTTCTGGCCGCCGGCCATGTCTGCACGGTGACAGGGTTCAGACACTATGATTCGCTGGTCGAAGAGTTCCAGGTCCCGATTGTCGTCACCGGGTTTGAGCCGGTGGACTTGCTGGCCGGCCTCAGCGAATGTGTTCGCTTACTCGAAACGGGCCAAGCGGACCTGATCAACGCTTATCCACGCTCGGCGCGCCCCGAAGGAAATGTTCATGGGCAGACGCTGGTGGACCAGGTTTTTCAGGTCGCAACGATCCCGTGGCGCGGGTTTGGTATGATTCCCAATGGCGGCTTGGTGCTGCGGCCGGAGTTTCATGCCTGGGATTCGAGTCGCCATTGGCCGTCGAAGATGTGCTCCGCGGTGGACGATCAAGACTGTCGCAGTGCCGAGGTGCTGTCGGGACACCTGAGACCGATTCAATGTCCGCAGTTCGGAACGACGTGCACGCCGGATTCGCCGCGCGGCGCCCCCATGGTCTCCTCGGAAGGGGCCTGTGCTGCCTACTTCCAGTTTGGCCAAAGGAACCAGAGGGCAACATGAGCCAGGGGGGTGCCGAGTTCGTCTGTCCATTGCCGTTGCCGGATGCCCGAGACCGTGTGACGTTGGCGCAGGGCGAAGGCGGACGCGCCTCGCGACAACTGATTCACGATCACATTCTCGCCAGGCTAGGCAATGAGACGTTGAACTCCCTGGGGGACGCGGCGCGCATCACGGCGGCGTCGACATGCCTGGCCTTCACCACCGATGCCTACACGGTGACGCCGTTGTTTTTTCCCGGCGGAGATATCGGACGGTTATCCGTGTTCGGCGCCGTGAACGACCTTGTCGTCAGCGGAGCAATTCCGAAGTGGCTCAGCCTGAGCTTGATCATCGAAGAAGGATTCCCGCTCAGGCAATTGGATCAGATTCTAGAGAGTATTCGCACGGCGGCGGATCTGGTTCAGGTGACTGTTGCGACGGGTGATACGAAGGTCGTGCCAAGGGGTGCCGCCGATCGCTTGTTCGTCATCACGTCGGGCCTGGGCGAGCTCCTGCCGAACCATCCGCCGGGGCCAAGCTTTATCCAGACGGGAGATGCGATGATCGTGACCGGCCCCATCGGCCGGCATGGGGCGGCAATTCTGTGTGCGAGAGAACAGTTTGATTTCACGCCTCCGCCGGAAAGCGACTGCGCCTCGCTGGCGGAGCCGCTGTTGGCCTTGTTGCGAGCCGGTTTAACGCCCCGCGCCCTGCGCGATGCGACCCGCGGCGGTGTGTCGGCCGTGTTGCACGAGTGGATGATCGCCGCGAAGTTGAGCTGCACGGTTGACGAGACGCTCATCCCGGAATCCGCATCCGTCTGTGCCGTGACGGAATTGCTCGGCCTGGACCCGCTTCACCTGGCGAACGAAGGCACCTGTGTGATTGCCACGCCAGCGAACCGCGTTTCGGCCACTCTGAACCTGCTGCATCGATTTGAAGCGACCTGCCGCGCAACGTGCATCGGCCGCGTCATTCCGCGCCGCCCCGCGGCGGTGTCGATCGTGCGCCGGTCGGGTCGCGAAGTCCCGGTGACGGAACCCGCCGGAACGCCGCTGCCGAGAATCTGTTGAGAGCGAAACAGGCGATATCCAACGGATTGCCCTGTGTTGCACCGCGTCCATGGTGTCGGCAGGCAGTTTTAGGAGGCCTTGTCCGTGTCCGCTGATGCCATGCGGGTACGAGCGATCACGCGTGCATCCAAGGCGATCACGCTGCCCGGAGTGGCAAGCAAGGGGTTGATTTCTGCCGCTTCCAGTTCAGGCAATTCGCCGGCCATGTGAGCAAAGCAGAAGACTGCATCCTGAAGCTTACGCAGATCGACGCCCGGCCGTCCGCGATATCCTTCCAGCAAGGGAAAGATCCGCAAGGAGTGCACGAGATGGTTCCACGCCGCCTGGTCCAACGGCAGCAGCTCCAATACGGAGTCTTTTTGCAGTTCGGCCGTGATCCCTCCCGCCCCCAGAAGCAGGACCGGGCCGAATTGCGGATCGCGTTTCATGCCCAGCAAGAGTTCCACGCCGCGGACCGCGGAAATCATCGGCTGAACCGCGACACCGTCCCAGCGAGCGTTCGGGGCATTCCGTCGGACGGCGTCGTGAATCGCCACGAAGGCTGCTCGGACGCTGTCCGCATTGGCGAGATTGAGCTTCACGCCGCCCACATCGGTCTTATGGGAAATATCCGACGACAGCACCTTCAAGACCACTGGATATCCCAACTCGTCAGCGAGTGATTCCGCTTCGTCCAGCGTCTGCGCCACTTTGGTCGGCACAATGGGGATGCCATAGTCAGACAACAGGCTTTTCGACTCAACTTCATCGATCAATCCCGAGAGCTGCTTGAATCGGTCGTGCCAAAACCGCTGGCGCTCCGAGGATATCGGAGTCGCACCGTGTTGCCATTCGTTCGAGAGAACGTTTTCAGCACAGAGCACCCGTTGTCTTTCTCCTGCCGAGACCAAGTGGTGCAAAGCTTGTGCGGCGCCTTCCGGAAACTCATATACCGGTACTTTTCCGTGACGCAGCAGGATTCGGCCGGATTCCACGCCCGGCCCGCCCATCCAGGATGTCACGATGGTCTTCTGAGTCTGCTGTTGCGCCGCGACGACGATTTCCGCGATTCGCCCGGGGTCGGTCATCGCCTGCGGTGTCACAATCACCATCAGCGCGTCAACCTGGGAATCGCGCAGCGCAATCTGAATGGCCGCCTGAAAGCGGTCTTCCGAAGCATCTCCCAGGACGTCGATGGGATTGCCATGCGACCAGCAGGGAGGCAGCACGCGATCCAGTTGCACGCGGGTCTCTTGGGTGAGTTCGGCCAATTGGCCTCCTCCCGCGAGCCAGGCGTCGCTGGCCATGATGCCGGGACCGCCCGCATTCGTCACAATCGCCAGGCGATTTCCCAGGGCGTGTTTCTGCTGCGATAACAATTGCGCACAATCGAAGAGTTCTTCAATCGAGCGGACCCTCTCCACTCCGGATCGTCGAAAGGCGGCGTCGAACACCGCGTCGGAACTGGCAAGAGCTCCGGTGTGCGACGCCGCAGCCTGGGACGATTCCTCGAATCGCCCGGATTTGTAGGCGATCACCGGTTTCCTGCGAGAGCAGGCCCGTGCCGCGGCGACGAATTTTTGACCATCGTCCAATCCCTCGATGTAAAGCAAGATCGCATCCGTCTGGTCGTCGTCTGCAAAGTAATCGATCAATTCTCCCATGCCGACATTGACCATATTTCCCAGAGACACGCACGTCGCAAATCCGATTTCGCGAGTTTGCGACCAATCCATGATCGCGGTTCCCAACGCGCCGGATTGCGTCAGCAGCGTCATGCGTCCCGGCCGCGGCATGACCGGGGAGAAGCTGGCATTCAGCCTCGAAGACGGCCTCACGACACCCAGGCAATTCGGACCAATCATGCGCAGTTGAGGAAACTCGCAGAGCCGGGCCCGCAACCGGCTTTCCAATTCTCGGCCTTTGAGGCCAATCTCGCGAAACCCGGCAGTAACAATGATCAGTCCTTTCACGCCGCGTCGGCCGCATTCCGTCACCAGATCGGGGATCGTTTCTGCGGGCGTGCAGAGGATCGCCAGGTCCGGCGGGTTGGGCAGCGCCTGTAAAGAGGCATAGGCCGGTTGACCTTGGATCACCGTGTGCTTGGGGTTGACGGCAAAGACGGGACCGTGAAACGTGGCGCGTAAATTGCCGAGGATCGAATATCCTACGGACTCCTTGCGTTCGCTGGCGCCGACCACGGCAATCGATGTCGGCGAAAAGATGGAATCGAAGGAAGATTCTCGCATCAACGCACTTTTTCTCTGGATTCCCCTGGATGCCGTTGGATCAGACGATGAGCCACTTGAGCGAAACAGCGTCTGTCGATGTTACCGTTCATAGGTTCCGATCAGTTCGGCTGTTTCGAGGATGTGCCCCTTCATCAGTTTGATCAGTTGCGATTTCTTCAGGCCCGACTGGTCCGGCAGTCTCGTGTTCAGTGCGTAGAGCCGGAAGTGATAGTGGTGAACACCGTGGCCTTTCGGCGGGAGCGGACCGCGATAACCAATCACCTGTCCCGACTGCCAGGAATTCTTGCCTTGCAGCGCACCGGTTGGTGACGCGATGCCCTCGATCGCCGGAATGCCGGCCGGCAGTTCACGCGTCTCTTCGGGGATTTTGTAAAGCACCCAATGGACCCACGGTTCATACGTCGGCGCATCCGGATCTTCGCAGATCAGGGAGAACTCCTCGGTATCTTCCGGTACGTGATCCCAGCTCAACGGCGGAGACAGATCATTGCCCTCGCCCGTGTGCTCACGAGGAATCGGGGAATTGGCAGAAATCGCGGGGCTGCGGAGTTGCATCGTCATAGTCGGCGGCTTCCCATTCTCAAGGGGCTGAGCGCCTTGACGCTCAACCCGTCTGCAAGCAGGCAATTCTGTTCTCTCTCCCCGCGTCGATTATTGTGCTGATCCCGAACTGGCGAAATCAATCGAATCGCCATTTCCGATTGGTGGATTTCACCATGTGCCTATCTTCTGAACGTTCCTCTCCAGGGACTGATCATTGATGCGGATCTCTCCGACGGAAAAACTTCGCTACCTGCTCGCGTTCAGCCATGAAAAGCTGTTAAATGATCGCTCGGGCTCCTTTCCGACTTCGAATTCACCCGCTTCGGAACAGAACTGCCCGGAAATGTTTTCGCCAGGAGGTAATGCCTCTCGTGCTGCGTTTTCAATGGGAATGTGCCTTCCATGAGTTCGGCTGCTGACTTCATCGCCCCCGTGCTTGGCCGCACGCCGAGCGGGGTGTTTATTCTGACCGCCAGACATTCCGACGGCCGCGAGACCGGGGCGCTCGTCAGTTGGGTGCAGCAGGCGTCGTTTTCGCCGCCGATGGTCACGGTTGCCGTGAATCGGAAGCGGTTTCTTCACGACTGGCTCGCCGGGTCGCCGGCGGTCGTGCTGAACCTGGTCGGCGAGACGCAGAAGCAGTTTCTCAAGCAGTTCGGCGCCGGGTTCGGGCCCGATGAGCCGGCGTTTGAGGGCGTTGCCGTGGCGCGCGGCGCAACCGGAGTCCCAATTCTCGCCGAGGCCCTCGGTTATCTGGAAGGCATCGTGAGATCCCAGTTGGAAACCGGCGACCATGTGATCTACGCCGTGGAAATCACCTCCGGCGGCACCGGCCCGGACTTCGACGCCGGCAAACCGATGGTCCACATCCGAAAAAACGGTTTCAATTACTGAGTCTCTCTCAACCAAAGCCCGCCGTCGGCGACGGTGGGATCGCGGCGATGCCATCGCCGGGCTTTGTCTTTTCGTGACAGGGAATACGCGGACCGATGACGACCACCAGGCCTTCCCGACAATGGCTTCCCCGACTGCAGCAGATCGTCGGCGAGGACGGCGTGCTGCACAACGCGGAAGAACTCCTCGTCTATGAATGCGACGGTTACGTCGTCGAGAAGAAATGTCCGGACGTTGTCGTTTTTCCGACCTCGACCGAGCAGGTTGTCGCCATCGTCAAACTCTGCAATGAACTCGACGTCCCGTTTGTGCCGCGCGGAGCCGGGACCAGCCTCGCCGGCGGGTGCCTGCCGATCGGCGGCGGCGTGATGATCGCGCTGACGAAGATGAAACAGATTCTCGAGGTCAACCTGCGCGACCGTTACGCCGTCGTGGAACCGGGACTCGTCAACCTTCATCTGACGAATCATCTCAAAGGGTCCGGCTATCATTACGCGCCCGACCCTTCCAGCCAGGGGGCATGCACGATCGGCGGCAATTTCGCCACTAATTCCGGCGGACCGCACACGCTGAAGTACGGAGTGACCGTCAATCACATCCTGGGCGTGGAAGTGGTGATGCCCGACGGTTCCGTCGTTCAACTCGGCGGAGCGACGGAAGACGTCCCCGGATACGATCTCACGGGCCTGTTCGTCGGCAGCGAAGGAACGCTGGGCATCTGCACGAAAATCTTCGTGCGGCTGACGCGCGATCCAGCGGCGTATCGGACGATGCTCGGCGTATTTGAAACGGTCGAAGACGCCACGCAGACAATCAGCAACATCATCGGCGCGGGGATTGTTCCGGCGGCGTTGGAGTTGATGGATCAGGGGATCGTTTCCGCGTTGGAGCAGGCGTTTCACTTCGGTTTTCCGCTCGATGCCGGGGCCGTGCTGCTGATCGAGGTCGATGGTTTGGAGGTCGCCGTCGGAGAAGAGGCCGAGAAGATCATCCGCATCTGCCAGGAGACCGGCGCTCGCGAAGTCCGGCAGGCGAACTCGCAGAAAGAGAGATTGTTATTGTGGAAATGCCGCAAGCAGGCGTTTGGGGCGATCGGCCGGCTCAGCCCGAGTTACTGCACGCAGGACGGCGTCGTCCCCCGCACGAAGCTGCCGGAGATCTTGCGGTTCATCACCGATTGCAGCCAAAGGCATAACATCCGCATCGTCAACGTGTTTCACGCCGGCGACGGCAATATCCACCCGATCCTGCTGTTCGATGAGCGCGATGCCGACCAGGTCCAACGGGTGCTCGCGGCCAGCGATGAAATCCTGTCGAAGTGCATTGAACTCGGCGGAAGCGTGACGGGCGAGCACGGCATCGGCGTGGAGAAAATTAGCTTCATGGATAAACTTTTCACCCCGGAAGACCTCGCCGTGATGGGCCTCATCCGCGACTGCTTCAACCCCGCCGGCCGCTGCAGCCCCGGCAAGATGCTGCCGACCTCGGCCGGCTGCGGGAATGAGCACATCCCGAAGACCATGCCGGGAAGAAGGGCGGCGTTGTGAATCGCAGCGTTAGCCGTGGCTTTGGGATGCGAACCGATTCGATTACCATATGTTGGTTCGCCTCGTAAACTCGGCAAGCCCTACCTTTGCGATCCCAGCGTCTCTGCGAGAAACACCTGCATTTGATGGACACCTTCACCCCCGCCACGCAGACGGAACTCGCGCGGTTTGTCGCCGTGAATGCCGCCGGGCCGAAAAAAGTGTTGTGCCCGGTCGGTGGGCGGACGGCATTGCGGGCCGGTGCTGCCGACGTGCTGATTGACATGACGTCGCTGAATCGCGTGATCGATTACCCGGCCCGTGACATGACCGTCACCGTCGAGGCCGGCATTCGCATGGATGCGCTGCAGAGGCTGCTGAAACTGGAAGGGCAGCGGTTGCCGATAGATATTGCCCAGGCAACGCGTGCCACGTTGGGCGGTGCGATTGCCACGAACACCAGCGGTCCTCGGCGAGCCGGGTATGGGACGTTTCGCGATTTCGTGATCGGTATTTCCGCCGTCGATTCAGCCGGCCGGCTGTTCAAGGCCGGCGGCCGCGTCGTCAAGAATGTCGCCGGGTATGATGTCTGCAAGCTGCTCATCGGATCGCAGGGGACGCTGGCCGTGATTTCTCAAGTCACGCTGAAACTCCGGCCGTTGCCGGAAACGTCGGCCCTGCTCTGGCTGACGTTCGACACATTCTGCGAAATCGAAAATGCGTTGGAGCGGCTGCTGGTTTCCGATGCCAGGCCGGTCGCCATCGAAGTGCTGAACTCTCAGGCGGCGGGGTTGATCGCCGCACAAGCCCGGCTGGATTTGCCGCAGACTTCTCCCGTGTTGCTGCTGGGAGTCGAAGGATCAGCGAAAGATGTGGACTGGCAGATTGAAAAACTGCGGCGTGAACTCGTGCCTTACGGCGTGAATCTGTTTGAGAAAGTCGTCGAGAGCCAGACCGTTGGCGTGTGGGATGCGTTGACGGAATTTCCGATTTCTGCCGACGATCCGCTGATGTTTCAGGCAAATCTGTTGCCGTCGCAGTGCATGGCCTTTGCCGAAGACGCCACGCGCCAAGACGTTGCTGTGCAGGTCCACGCAGCGAATGGCATCGTCATCGGTCAATGTCCAGACCGCATCGCCACCGTGGAACAAGCCGGCGAACTGCTGGCCCGTTTGCGGCAACAGGCCCGCGAAGGCCAGGGGAATTTGATCGTGCTGCATTGCGATCCGGAATGGCAATCGGTATTGCCCTTGTGGGGCGACCCCGAGCCCGGCTGGCCGCTGATGCAGCAGCTTCGGCAGAAATTCGACCCGCAGGGCCTGCTCAACCCCGGCCGATTCGTGAACGGCGCGTCCAACATCATGAAGGACGAAGGATGAGATGTACGAATCCCGTCTCTTTATCGCTTGTACAAAGGTAATTTCAATTCTGGTGTTTCTCTACGCCTTTGCGGTGCACACGACATTGATCATCGTGTTAGCCGCTTACGAGCCCGCGCAGCTGGAGACCTATATTGGTTCGCTTCCTTTTCCTTTGCTATACACTATCGCGGGACTTCACATCTTCGTCTGCCTTGTCGGGCCGGCCGTGGCCCTGACCTTTATAAATCATGCGATCAAGAATCGAGGAATTAGCAGGCTCGGCAAGGTACTATGGGTGATGGCACTCGCGGCTGGTTATGGCTTGATCTTCTACTGGTTCCAGCACATTCGAATTCATTCCATTTCTTCATCTGCGAAATCTGTGTAATCTGCGGTCCTGCCTTTTCTCGCCGAAGCATGAAGTAAAACAGAAGATGCATTCTCCGGTGCCCGCAACGACAGACCACCCCATTGCCAAGCCCGGTTTTCCCGTGCTGGGCCAATCCATCGACTACGACAAATTCCTCGACTGCGTGCATTGCGGCCTGTGCACGGCCGCCTGTCCGACGTATCTCGAAACGGGTGACGAAAACAACAGTCCCCGCGGCCGCATTTACCTGATGCGGGCCGTGACGGACGGCAAGCTCGAACTGACCGGCACCGTCAAGCGGCACCTCGATCTGTGCCTTGATTGTCGCAGTTGCGAAACGGCGTGCCCGTCCGGCGTGCAATACGGCCGGCTGATCGAACCGTTCCGCATCGAGATGCAGCAAGCGGAAGCCAAGGCGACCGGATCAGCGCCCGGCGGCTGGTTTCAGCGGTGGATATTATACGGCATGTTTCCCTATCCGAACCGCCTGAAATTGGCCCTGGCGCCGGTCCGGCTGATGCAGGCGCTCGGCTTGGACCGCCTGGCGGAACGCATGGGCCTGCTCAATTTGTTGCCGGAAAAACTGCGGCGGATGCATCGTCTGCTGCCGCCGTTGCTACGTCGCGAACCGGCCTTGCCCGATCGATTGCCGGCGATCGGACCGCAGCGCGCGCGTGTCGCCCTCTTCACCGGCTGCGTGGCGGATGCCATCTTTCATCACGTCAATTGGGCGACGGCCCGGGTGCTGCAGCACAATGGCTGCGAGGTGATTATCCCGAAATCGCAGGCCTGTTGCGGAGCGATTCACTACCACAGCGGTGCCGGCGATCCGGCGCTCGCGCTGGCGAAACAGAATACGAACGCGTTCTCGTTGGATTCCGTCGACGCCGTGATCATCAACGTCGCCGGCTGCGGGTCGATGCTGAAAGACTACGGCCACATGGCGCACGAGTTGGCGCCCGGCAACCCGGAACTTGGCGAACAACTCGCCCGGTTCGCCCACAAGGTGAAAGACGTCTCGGAGTTTCTCGCCGCGCTGGGGCCGATCCGTCCGACGGGCGTCGTGAAGCGGAAGGCCGCCTATCATGACGCGTGCCATCTGGCACACGCTCAGAAAGTGCGCGACCAACCGCGCGAGCTGCTGTCGCTGGTGCCGGGATTGGAACTGGTCCCGCTCGCCGAATCCGACATCTGCTGCGGCGCGGCAGGGAGTTACAACCTGACGGAAGGCGAGATGGCGGATCGGCTCGCCGAGCGAAAACTGCGAAACATCCTCGCCACGGGGGCCGACACTTTAGTCTCTGCCAATGCCGGCTGCACGCTGCAGATTCAAGCCGCCTTGCGACAAGCCGGCGAAGATATCTGGGTCGCGCATCCGATGGAGATTCTGGATCGGAGCTATCGCGGGGAGAATTAGCGACGCTTCGCAGAAGCGTTCCCGCCGTCGCCGACGGCGGGCTTTGGGTTGATTCAGCAATCATCATTCAGAATTCATCCTTCCATGATCGCCGCCGTTTGTTTCGATCTCGACGGACTGATGTTCAACACCGAGCACGTGTTTTACGCCTCGGCGGAGGTGCTGCTGGGCCGGCGCGGATTGCCCATGACGCGAGCGGCAATGAATGCCATGCTGGGACGCCGGCCGCTGGAGTCTTTTCAGAATCTGGTCGATCTGCTCGGCCTGAAGGAGACGCCGGCCGCATTGCTGTCAGAATCCCGCGTCATCTTTTACGACTTGCTGGAGACGCGGCTGGAATCCATGCCGGGATTATTTGAACTGCTGGACCGGATCGAAGCGAAGGGGCTGCCGAAAGGCGTGGCGACGTCGTCACCCAGGGATTACCTGGCCCACATGCTCGGCCGGTTCCAATTGCAGCCGCGGTTTCCGGTCACGCTGACGGCTGAAGATGTCACGCACGGCAAACCGCACCCGGAGATTTATCTCAAGGCCGCGCAAGCTCTAGGCGTGGAACCGGCGAACATGCTGGTCCTGGAAGACAGTCACGCCGGGACGAAAGCCGGCGTCGCGGCCGGGGCGTTTGTCGTTTCGATTCCGCATGAACATACCGCCGGGCATGACTTCTCCGGCACACAGCACCTGGCGACAAGCTTAACCGATCCGTTCATACTCGAACTGATTTAATTCGCGACGCTTCGCAGAAGCGTTCCCGTTGCCGCCGACAACGGGCTTTGATTACTTCGATTTTGATGCGCCCGGGCCGAGAACGGGCTGCGTCCAGGCTTGTTCCTTGTCGCCCGGCGTCGACGGATTGGGATGCGGCCGGGAGGAAGTCACCCGCGCACGGACCGACAGTTCGTCGCCGGCGAATTGATAGACGGCCTTCTCTCCAGCCTCGGATTTCAGCACGCGGCCGATCTCCCCGCTGTAACGCCGTGTGACATCCATCGGCTTGCCGCCTTTGTCCAGCACCGGCTCGCTTTGAGCATCGAATCCTTTGGAGGTGCCGATGAACTCGATGAAGTACTCCACGCCGGGTTCGGGTTGGACCTGCACTTCGAGGCGGTTGTTGCCGCTGACGATGCGTTCCAGCGTGACGCCGTTCGTGGCGTAGAAGCGGCCCGCTTCCAAGGCGCCGATCAGCGATTCGGGCGCCAGCGACTCGCAGAGCACCATCACCCAGGCACGGCCCGGTTCGCTGGCTCGGCTGGGAATCTTGTGATAGTTGTGCCCGTCATCCGTGGCGAGCCCGTACATCAAGGGCAGATCGAGTTCCGTCAGGCGAAAGGCGTTCATGATGTCCCAAATCCGCTCGGTGGACGCATGCTGCGGATCGCCGGAATTATTGACGCCGGGATGGCCGTTGTAGACCTCGCAGAAGTTTTCGCCGCGGACGCGCATCAGGTCTTCCGCCGTGACGCCCCAGCCGAAATTGGGATGATTGAGGTGCACGATCATCGGCTGGCCGGTGCGCTCGCGTTGCGCCATGACGGCGTCGACGTTCCTCTGCATCGTCTCCGTCACGCTGTCGCCGCCGAGCGGGGGAATCGCTTCCTTGATGTTCGAGACATTCAGATGGATGGGCTTCGAGCCGAACTTGTCCGAAATTTCCTCGCCGCGCAGCATCAGAAATTTCCCCGGTTCATCAAGCCGGGCGGCGACTTCCGAAAACATCTTCAACCGGACTTCCTTCCGGCCCGCGGTTTCACGTTCGACGTTCCACTCTTTGGGAAACTGGGCCTGCAGTTTCTCCCAGGCTGGCAAGCCTCCCTTGGCTTTCTCGATGTCGACCCAGCGCTCGGTCTCGTCGATCGTGTTGTGATCGGTAATGCACAGGAAATCATAGCCGCG
This sequence comes from uncultured Planctomycetaceae bacterium, assembly GCA_964388415.1. Lineage (GTDB taxonomy): Bacteria > Planctomycetota > Planctomycetia > Planctomycetales > Planctomycetaceae > CAZDGB01. The sequence continues at coordinate 50,706 of CAYMAO010000014.1, forward strand.
GTCCTTGTACCACAGGGCGACCAGTTCCAGGTACTGATCGCCGTCGCTCCAATGCGTGTGGGTGTGGAGATTGCCGCGATACCATTGCCGGCCGTCTTTCGCGGCAAGGACGACGGATTCATCCGCGGGGCCGTCCTTCGCGGGAGACGAATTGCGAAACACGGCCGCGCACAGGATCAGGGCCGCCAGGCAGGCAGAGGCCTTGATCAACATGACAATTCGCTTCGGCATGATGTCTTTCAAAAAGTCGGAGAGACCCTGGCTACGGCGTTCCCTCGAAGGCGGCGCAGAAGAGATGCTTCTCGCCGCGAATGAGAATGCGATTTGCAGCCGGGACCGGAGACCCGATGACGGATTCGTCCATCGCATTTTCGGACAGCAATTCGAAGGAATCGTTGGCGACGCTCGCGACGAACACGGTTCCGTCCTCGCGCGGCGCGTACAGCGTGTCGCCGGCGATGAGCGGCGATGCGTAATAGTTGGCCCGATTTTTGGGGAACGCCCCTTCCCAGACTGTCTTTCCCGTGGCTGGATCGATGCACGCCACTTCGCCGCGGTCGCGGACAAGAATCACGCGGTTCTTGTAAACGACCGGCGTCGGCACAAACGTTCCCACGTCATCTCGCCTCCAGACATGATTGGTTCGGGTGACGTCGCCGGTTCCCGTCAAACGGATTCCGTGCAGCCGCGGCGTGCCGCGATCATTCCGGCCATACGCGATCACCGCCATGTCGCCGACGATGACGGGCGTGGCAATCGCGGGCCACAACTCATTGCCGTCCGGGTTGAAGTTGCCGCACGACCAGAACTCCTGCCCGTCGGCCGAATCGTGCAGGGTGAGATGCTGGGCTCCCCAGACGAGGATCGATTCTTTCCCCTGGTACTGAATCACCAGAGGCGTCGTGTAGCCATGATCGCATTCGGTGGGCGTCGCATAATTCCGGGCGACCTTCCAGACCATGTTGCCCGTCTCTTTTGCAAACGCGGCCAGCCACGATTCGCCCTTGTGCATGCGCGCCATGATGACGTATTTTTCGGTCAGCACAGGCGACGTGCCATGATCCCAGAACAGCGTATCTTTCCCGAACCGCTCGACGAGATCGGTCTTCCAGCGCACCGTTCCGTCCCGTTCCACGGCGGCAAACGTTCCGCTTTTGAAGAAGACGAACACGGCCTTGCCATCCGAGACAGGGGACGCATTGCTGCCGGACCCATTGCGATGTTTTCCCGCGTTTTCCTGGCCGAAGACGGCTCGCCACTTCTCTGCCCCTTGGATGTCATAGCAGAGCAGCGCGTCGTTCCCTTCGGCCGGGGAGGTCAGAAAGATCCTTCCCTGAGAAATGATGGGGGTGGAGCAGCCTTTGCCCGGCAATTCGGCGCGCCACTGGTATTTGTCGGCGCCGAACTTCACGGGAAAAGTCCCCCGCTCGACGCTGCCATTCCCGTCCGGCCCGCGCCACGAGCGCCAGTCCGGGGCCTCCGCGGCGGTGCCCGGTTGCCGGACGCAGAGAACCAGCCCGGCCAGAATCATCAGACTTTTGCGTGCCATGGGTGTCGATTCCTTGTTAAGTCGCGCTGACGGCGCGGCCTGCCGAATGAGAATTCACGGTTCGTCCCTTTCGGACCGTTGACGATCAATGATGATGATCCTGTTCGAACACGGCGTGTTTCTTGTCGCCCTTGGCGAAAATGTAGGCCAAGAGGTCCAGGATTTCTTCCCGGGTCAACTTGCTGAGCAACCCTTGCGGCATGATGGACGTGGCCGACTTTGTCCGCTCTTCGATTTCCGACTTTGCATAGACGGCCGGCTCCCCCTTGGCCAACGGGTCGACCAGGACCTTAACGTGCGTCCCCGTCTCTTCGACGATCATCCCCGTGACCACCTTGCCGGAATCCAGCACCAGTGTGTGCGACTGGAATTTTTCCGCAATCTCCTTGGACGGTTCCAGAATGGAACGCAACAGCAGTTCGGCCGTGTGCTTGGCGGGTTCGATTTTCGTCAGGTCGGGCCCCAGTTCGCGGCCTTCGTTGTTCAGCTTGTGACAGCCGACGCAATTGGCGACCTTGAAAAGATTCTTGCCGACTTCGAACGAGCGTCCGGCCGGCAGCGTCTTCACCGAACCGGCCAGGTCGTCGAACTTCCATTCGGTGTTGCGGCCCGTGAATTTCAGGAGGTCGTCCTTGAGCGGCAGCGGATTGGCCGCGAGGTACGCCTCGGGATTCCGCTGGTAGTTCTCCAGGTTGGCGACGACATAGAGCGCACCGTACATCCGCCGCCAATGGCCGGGGTAGGTGCAGACATAGGGGTAGACACCCGGCGCGTTGGGAACGTCGAAGTTCAACGCCTGCGTCTGTCCTGGATCGAGCAGCCGGCTGGCCAGCAGGATTTTGTCGGACTTCGGCACGAAGTGGCGGTCCTTCGCATCGGCGTCTCGGGCCGTCGCCTCCGCGAGTTGACCGACTTCTTCCATCGAACCCGGCTGCACGATCGCGAAGTTGTGCGGCATATGGTCCGTGTTGGAGATGCGGAACTCCACCGGTTTGCCGGCTTGAACCACGATGGTTTCCTTGTCGTAAATCATCCGTTCCACAACGGTCCCCAGTGGAATCACCCGGACGTCCAGGTTCTGCAAACGGTCTTCCACCGCCTTGGCCTGCTCCGGGGTCAGCTTTTTCGAGAACGCCCGCGCCAAGGCCACGGCTTCCATCGCCGGCGGACTGGTGCGAACCCGGGCCGGCATGGCGCTCAGGTAACCGACGATGTTGTCGACCAGGCCCGGAAGTTCCTTCGGCGTCCACTCCTGTTCGGGGATCGAACCCAAAACGCTGAGGGCAGCCGAACGGTGGCGGTCGGCTTTCACCAATTGGACGAGATCCCGGAATTTCTCGGCATGATGGCCGGGGATGGCGGCCGTTGTGCGGATGGCCAGGTCGTGCAGAGTTTCCTCTCCGCCGCTGACGGATAACCGATCCGCGGCGATCTTTTGACGTAGAATTCCCGGCCCCGACCAGGCGATTTCCAGCCCATCGCCGCCGCCGTTGTCGAAATACGTTAAGACCAAAGGCAAGCTGCCGGGCTGCAGATCGACCGCGGCGCTCTTCTCGGACATGCCGTGCAGGCCGTCGTTATCAATCAATTGTTTCTCGTCGAGATACAGCCGAGACCCGTCATCGGAGCTGAGATAAAACGTGTACTTGCCTGCCGTCGGAATCTGGATCAACCCGGTGAAGCGCAACGCGAACTGGTCGTTCTCCTTCTTTTGCGGCACGTTCATCACGATTTCCGGGACGATGCCCACGGCCTGCGGCTTCAGTTTCGCCAGCGTTTCGCGCGCGACGTTGGGGGGGCTGGGATGGAAATACTCGACCTGGATGCCGCTCTGATACAGGACCGCGCTCCCGGATTCCGACTGCAAGTGTTGCGGCAAGTCGTACATCAGCGACCGGACGGGTTCGTACAATTTTCCCCTTAAGGCCTCGTCGGGCACGCCGGGGACCGCTGCCAGAAACTCGCGCAAGCCGTGCTTGGTTCGGGAGGCTTCCAGCAAGGCTGCGTCGGCGGAGTGGTCGGACATGATCCAGGCGGCATAACCCAGCTGCCGTGTCACTGCCGCCTTCCCCTTGGTCGCAAGTTTTTCGATGCGGCCGCGAGACGACTTCAAATCCGCGGCCGGCTGTTCCGACAACAGCCGGCCGAGCGCGGCCAGGCTGTCCAACTGGTCGCGGTTGTCCCGTTCCTCGATCATTTGCAGCAGGATGGAAACCGTATTCGTCTTGCGGAGGGCGGCAAACCCGGTTAACACAGCGCGCAACTGGTTCGCGGGGACATTCTGACGGCTGAGGATCGCCTCGTAGACCACTTCGGTTCGGTCCAGCTTCAAGAGATCGTCCACGCTGGCGTTCCGCAATGCATACAAATGCCCGGCCTTGGATAACGGCTTTCCGGAATTGACGGCTTGCTGGACCAACTGGTCGACCTGCAGCTTGCTGCGCGCGTAGTTTAACACGGTTTCCAATTCCGGATCGGTCGGCCGCGTGTAAACTTCATAGACGACTTCCGCCGCCGGAAGACCTTCAAAGGAGACGGCCGCTTTGACCGCCTCGGCTCGCACCAGCGCCGATTCGTCGCGTGCCGCGGCCAGCAGCAGCGGCTCCCAGTCGGTTACCTTTGCACCCCAGTGCCCCAGCGTGCGGATTGCCGCGGCGCGCACCCGGCCATCGGCGGCCTGGTAGACTTTCTGCAGCAAATCGCGGCGAGGAATCCGGTGCTCCTCGAACACCCAGAGCGCTTCCAGCAAAGCCTGGGCGTCAGCCGGTTTCGACGGATCGAGTTTTGCGGCAAACGCCGTCACGGAAGAGACGATGTCCTTGGGATCGCGGCCGCTGAGCTCCAGCCGGGCCCGATATCTCGTGGAATTCTCCTTCGAGAAAAAGGCGGCGCACACTTCGGGGATCGGCTTCCCCTTCAACCGGACCGGCTTCAGCACGGGGCGATCTTTCGCCGTCACTCGATAGATGCGGCCGTGTTCGTGATCGCGGTTCGGGTCCCGCATGTTGTGCTGCATATGGCCGATGATCGCGTTGCTCCAGTCCGAGACGTAGAGCGCACCGTCGCCGCCCACTTCGACATCGGTCGGACGGAAATTCGGATCGCTGGAGACGAGGATCGGCTCGACTTCAGTGGCCTTGATTTCGGCTCCGTTGTAAGTCACTTCATGCTGCAGCACGCCGAGAAACCCGATGCAGTTGCAGATCAGGAAGTTCCCCTGGTTTTTCTCGGGGAAGTGGCTGCTGGAGAGAATCCCGGTGGCGGCGACCGGCCGGACGCGCATCTTGAACCACGGCTTGTTGCCGATTCCTTTGCCGATGTTCACATAAGAGCCCGACCCGCCGGTGCCGTCGTTTGCGAATTGGAACCCCCATTGGTCGAAGACGTCGCCGTGCGGGTTGGGGCCGATCGGGAAATGAAATTCCACTTCAAACGTGCGCGGGTTGAAGCGGTGCACGCCGCTCTGTTCGGACCGGGCAGTCCGCGTGGGCGTTTCCGTCGTTGAGACGTTGAAGATTCCGCGGGACCAGTAGAGCCAGCCGTCCGGACCGACCAGCATCGCGTTTGCCGAGTGATGCGAATCCGCGCTGCACAGCCCTTGCAACATGCGAATTTTCACATCCGCCTTGCCGTCGCCGTCGGTATCTTTCAGGAACCAGAGTTCCGGGAGCGCGGCGACCAGCATCCCGCCGCCCCAGAATTCAAACCCGGTGACGCTGTTGAGTTCATCGGCAAAGATGACGCACCGATCGGCGACGCCGTCGCCGTTGTCGTCGGGTAAACAGACGATCCGATCCCGGCGGGGTTCGGTCGGGTTCCAGTGCGGATACGACGGCCAGACGGAGGCGTACAGCCTGCCGTCGGTATCGACGGCCATCTGCACTGGATTCACCATCTCAGGAAACATTTCTTCCGACGCGAACAGGTTGACCTGCATCCCCTCGGCGATCTTCATTTTCTCGATGGCCTCTTTGCCTCCGAGATATTTGTGTTTGCCTCCATCGAGCGTGCCGGGGATGTTCGTTTTGACGGTCAGTTGCTCGGGAAGATTTTTATCCTGGACCTTGAGATCCCCCCCCTTCGCAACGGCCCAGACGCGGCGGTCGCGGTTGGCCGTCATGACATCCAGGATCTCCATTTCCCGCATCATGACATCGGCGTTGGACTGCCCAAACCAGGCCAGTTTGGAGCGGCCGCCGAAGACGTTGTATCCGTCAATCACCCGGTAGCGGCTGAACCAGTGATAGTTTTTGTCGAGCACGGCCTGCCGGAGACGCTCCAGTTCGTTTTCCGGCCGGGCGGGCTTCTCGATGCCGAACAATTCCTTGACGATGACGTCTGCCACGGCCCGGTCGCCATGATCGAGCAGGTGGATGCCGTTGACGGTCAGCGGTTTCTCTGCTTTGTCGTACAGCGTCCGGGTGCTCGCAAAGAGATTGACAAATGCGATCCCTTTCGACCGGCAGACGTCTTCCATGCTCTGGGTGTACTTCGCCAGGTTTTCGTTGTTCGCTGTCCCGTCGGGCAGGTGGGGGCTCTTCAAGTTTTCATGCGAGATGGGCGAAAAGAAGACCAGCCTTGGGGGCTGTTCGCCGTCGTATTTCTGAGAGAGCATGCCGTCGATCGTCTCGCTCAGGTCCTTGCGAAACTGGTCCAGCCCCGCGACGCCGCGCAGGGCTTCGTTGTAGCCGAAGAAGCAGAACACGACGCTGCTCTGAGTCTTGGCGAGCCATTGATCGGGCGAGCCGAAGTTTTCTTCCCGGGGCCGCAGCTTGAGTTCATCGCCCGAGTAACCCAGGTTGCGAAACGTCAGTTCCAGGTCGGGATAGGCCGCGTGCAGGTAGGTTTCCAGCCACGCCGCATGTTGCATCCGATCGGCCAGCGTGTTGCCGATGAAGCTGATCCGGTCCCCTTTGCGCAGCTTCAACGGCGGTTCAGCCGCCAGGGCAGGGCTCGAACTCGACCACAGCCACGCCCCGAGCAAGAAGGCGGCAGCAACCCGTGTGTGTGTCATCAGGTGAGTTTCCCAAGGAGATTGACCAGCAATAGCCGTTTTCGCAGACCGGGATTGAGTGTATCTGCCGTCCAGGAGTGATTCAACTTGATTGTCTGAACTGGCACGCCGAACGGCTGTCTTCAGACGTCTCAAAACCGGCCGTCCCGGGATTCAAAATGCGTGGGTTTGCCGAGTTGCCGGCCGCCCCGTTCAATCCATTCGGCCACCCACTCGATGAGCGTCTCTTCCGAGACGCGCGGCGTTCCGAGCGTCTCGCGGGCGCGCCGGGAATCGCTGAGCAGGGCCGACTCCGCCTCTGTACCGATGAATCGCACCGGCTTATTCCAGCGTGCCGCGAATTGTTCGCACACCGTTCGAACGGACAACCGCACCGGACCGGCGACATTCACGACCCACGGCGGCGAATCGACGCGGCCGAAGGCGGCCAGCGTCAAAGCATTGGCATCCCCTTGCCAGAGAGTGTTGAAGTATCCCATCGCCAGGTCGACCGGTTCGCTGTTCCAGACTTTTCCCGCCAGATCGACCAGAATTCCGTAGCGCAAATCGCAGGCGTAGTTCAATCGGATGAAGGCCATCGGAATGTTCAGCGTGCGGCTGAAATGTTCCAGAATCCGTTCGCGGCCGAGACAGCTCATCGCGTATTCGCCGACGGGTTCCAGCGCGTCGCCTTCTTTCGAACCGGATCCCGACGCGGCGGTCAGGCCATAAACGTTCCCCGTGGAGAACGCGACGATTTTGCTGTGACGGAACTTCTGGCAGATCATCCCGGGGAGATAACTGTTCATGGCCCAGGTCAGCGATTCGTTGCCCGTCGCGCCGAATTTTCTGCCCGTCATGAAAATGACGTTGGGCGCGTCGGGAAGACGTGCAACTTCGTCGGGTTGCAGCAGATCGCAACGGATCGTCTCGATGCCGTGCGACTGGAGTTCTTCTTCCCCGCCGGACGTAAACCGCGAGACGCCGATCACGCGGGCCGAGTTGCTTCGGGCATCCAGCGCCCGGCGCACCATGCGGGCGAGCGACGGCCCCATTTTTCCCGCCACGCCCAGCAGCAGAAAATCTCCCGACAGGGAAGCGAGCGCCGCGATTGCCTCAGGCGTCGGTTCCGAGAGCTTCTCTTCGAGTTCCGTTTCCGTGGCAAACACTTCACGATTCCTCAGCGACGGACATTGAGTGACGAACGATACTGTTTCATCGCGATGCAGAAGCTGCAAAGCAAGATTGTGACCGCAGATTTCGCAGATTCACGCAGATTCACGCAGATTTGTTCGGGCCAGGGAACCGTTCTTTTTTGCGTTTTTTGCGGCCAAGCGTTTGCTGCTTCTCCTTCACCTGCAAAGATTCCGCCTGGTTCTGATCCGTGCTCATCCGTGTTATCCGTGGCTCATTTTCTTTGCGAACTTTGCTTCTTGGCGACTTTGCGAGAGACGTGTTTTCAGTTTGGGATGCTGGCAACATCCGCGGTGGGCTATTCCACCTCCAGCACGATGAAAGTGTCCGATGCGTCGAGGCCCTGGTCGCTGAAAACCCAGAACGGGACGACATGCCGGCCTGTCGGGACGCCCTTGAGCACGGTCAGCGTCAGTTCCAAACTGGTCTCCGTCTCCGCCGGGACAATGGCGTGCCATTCGGTCTCTGTCACGATGTCCCGCCGTGCAGGGCGGATGGTATAGGCAACGGCTGCTCGCGACGGATTGTGCATCACGAGCAGGCAGCGCATGGGTTTCGCCGGCGTCGCTGCAGAAATCAACGGTTCGATGCGCACACGCTGCGGGTCCCAGTCGATTCGATGATCGCCGCTTGGGCTGAGCCCGTCGGCCAGCAGCGCCGCCTCGCGGGCGAAATCCCGGCGGCGTTCGAAGTCGTCCGGATGAAACGTGAACGCGCCGCCATGTTCGGCCAGGATCCAATCCGGCTTCATCGCGAGAATTTTCTCGGCGCTCCGGCGATAGCCGTCCGGCAGGCCCCGGTTGCGCCCCGACCAGCCGCCGCCGCCTGAGTATTGCTCGTGGTGATAAAAGTTGTCTCCCGTGAAGAGCGCGTGATGACCGTCGACTTGAACTTCCACACCCAGGCCGAACACCGTCTGGCCCGGCAGATGATGAATTTTCAGTTCGTACTCATGCCAGCGGACGACCTCGCCGTCTTTCAGCTTCCGGTCGACGTTTGGGACGCGCGGATCGACATACGGAGCCAGGTATTTCCGCGGATGATCGACGACATCTGCTACCCGGTCCAGCGTCCATACCTGAAACGAGTCTCGGCGCGGCAAGGCGAAGATTCCCGTGTAGTGGTCATTGTGGGCGTGGCTGATCATCACCGCCTCTACCGGGCCGAAGCCATGATCGCGCTGCAGTTCGTTCACGCGTTCGACCACATTCTGGCTGTAAGCGTCCATCAGCAGCACCGGGCCGTCGCGCGACGTCAGCGCATAGATGTTGCCGGTCAGAAACAGATGGGCTGATAACTTCGTCCAAGGCACCGGATTTCCCTGCGCGTTGGCGGTGCCCACCTGTTCCGGCGCAAGAAAGCGCGTGTCGGGCAGCGGGCCCGCGAGGCTCTTCGTATAGAGGTCGTAGTTCTTGGACTTGCCGAGTTGCTCGAGCCGATCGGCCGTGTCCAGCAAGGCCCGGGGCACCTCTCCGCTGCGAATCGGTTCCGCATGTTCGGGCAAAAGGAGTTTCGGCTTTGCCCCGGCCAGCGCGCGCAGCGACAACGCCGCCGCCACGGCGCCGGCATCCTGCTGATGGTGCCATTCCATCGTGTAAGGCGACCAGATCGTTCCCGGGGCGGCCAGCGCATCGCCGCAGAAGCAAATCGTCGGTTCGTCGACTCGTGCGGCAAGGTACGCCGTGTGATCCTTGGAATGCCCCGGAGTTGCCAGCGCCTGGATTGTCCAGCCGCTCCAAGTCACCTCGGTCCCGTTCGAAATGTCGCACGCCACGCCCGGGATGCCGACCGGATGAACCAGGTAGGTCCAATCGCCCCAGTAACGCTCCAACAGGCCGGGAAAACGGTCCTTCGGCACAGGGGGCAGCGACTTCTCCCAGTACGCGGCGACTCCGGCAGGAGACAGGTACGCTTCCGAAAGTTTCGGCGCGCGGACCGGAATCTTCGCCGCCGTGAACAGCCCGGCATTCGCACTGCTGTCGCGATGATGATGCGTGAGCAGCACCAGTTCACACTGGCTGACCCCGGGCGGCAACGTCTCGGGAGTGACTTCCCACGGCGCGCCGATCAGCACGCACGCCGCGCCGGAAACTATCGCATGCCCCCTGGGCAGCGCGTTTGTCTGCCACACGCCAGGAACGACTTCGCTCCACAGCGCCGCTGCGTCTGCCTGCGCTGCGCTCACGGCTGGGTTCGCCAGGCAGCCCAGCATCAGCACGCCGGCCAACGCCCCGCGCAGCCGACGCTCACACATCGCAGAGTTCCACCGCCTGTTTGAGGCCGGCGAGCGGATCACGCGTCGGGATGAACTCGTGGCCGACGTACCCTTTGTAGCCAATGTCGATCAGCTTCCGCATGATGGGCGGATAGTTGATCTCCTGCTGATCATCGAGTTCCGCACGCCCGGGATTGCCCGCCGTGTGAATATGGCCGATCACGTCTTTGCACTCTTCCAGCCGGCGGATGACGTCGCCGTTCATGATCTGCACATGATAAATGTCGAACAACACCTTCACGCGCGGCGAACCGACGCGCCGGACGATGTTCGCCACGTAGTCGATGTCGTCGCCCTGGTAGCCGGGATGACCTTTCATGGGGTGCGAGCCGTCCCGCGTGTTGAGATGTTCCAGGCAGATCGTCACGCCTTTTTTCTCGGCGTGCGCGGCGAGTTTCTTCAAGTTGGCCACGCACGTGTCGGCTCCGGCTTCCGGGGAAATTTCGCCGCTCGTCGGGTCCTCGGCGTTCTTCCACTTGTAGCCCGTGAAGGAAATTACGTTGGGGACTTTCGCGGCAGCACAGTCGTCGATCATTTTCGAAGTGACGGCAATCACCTCGTCTTGATACGCCGGGTTATTCAGCCCCTTCATGAACGGAGCCCCGGGCATCCCGTTCGGTGCGATGGCACACGTCAGCCCGTGCTTCTTCAAAGTGTCCCAAGTCTCCGGACCGCAGATTTCGACCGACTTGCAGCCGAGGCTTTTCGCTACGGCACACGTCCGATCGATCGTCCATTTTTCGCCGGCGATGTTGAAGCACCAGAAGACGATCGAATGCTGGATGCGGCCTTTGAGCGGTTTTTCTTGTGCGAGCACGGTGCAGGATTCCCGAGAGAGTGAAGCAGCCGTCGCACCGACGGCCACCGCGGTTTGTAATAATTGACGACGAGACAGCGCCATCACGGTTTCTCCGGTGATGATTCGGACAATGCGGACGATCTGAGCGGGGGGCGTCAGCCCCTTGGTTCGACATTGAATAACTGTTCCGACTTCATCAGGGGGCTGACGCCCCCCGCTCAGTAGCGATGGTCACTTCACCCGCACCAGCTTCATCAGCCGGCCGGCCACGTTCCAGTCCTGCACGTACAGGTTGCCGTCCTTGTCCCAGTACGAGCCGTGCGTCCCGCTGAAAATGCCTTCAATCCACTGATCTTGCGGGATGCCGAAGTTGCCGCCCTGTTTGGGGTCGGGGTTATGGCCGAGGACGGCGACGATGGTGTTCGACTTGTCGAGGATCACCACGCGGCCTTTGAGATCGGGGACGGAAACGTAATCGCCCTGCACGGCCGCGGAAGTGGGCATGCCGAGTCCCGTGACGACTTCATCCAGGAAGTTGCCGTCGAGATCGTAATGGACCAGCCGGCCTTTCGGCGCGTGATTGCGGTCGCAGACGAGCAGCCGGGGCGGGTCGTACCGGGTGTCCAACGTCATGCCGTGCGCGGTGTTGAACTGCTTCAGCTCATTCCCTTTTTCGCCGAAGTGCTTCAGGTATTTTCCCGTCTTATCGAACTTGAAGATGTAGTTGCTGGCGTAACCGTCGGCGAGAATGATGTCTCCGTTGGGCGCCACGGTGATCGCTGTCGGGCTCCACTTAGTGAGGTTCAGGCCGGATTCCGCCGGGATGCCCAGCTTCAGCACGATCGCCCCGGATTCGGCATTGAACTTGATCCCTTCGCCGGCGGCGTTGCGGGCACCGTAGATAAATTCCCCGTCGGCTTCGCTGCGAATTTCCAGGTCGTGAATGTTCGTGTATTCGTCGCCGAGGAAACGCCGGACGATCTTGCCTTCGGGACTGAACACGTGCACGCCATTGTTGGCGCTCGTGTAAATGTTGCCGGCCTTGTCGACCACGACGCCGCCGTGCGTCGGTCCGATCTGCGATTTGCCGTTCTCATCCAGGCCCCACCCGGGGACCGTGTCGAACGTCATGTTGCCTGCGCCCATCCGCACCGGCTTGGCTTTCTCCGCCGCGAGAACGGGCCAGGCAAAACTGAGAAGGACGGCCATCGTCAGGGACAGCGAACGGCTGGGCATGATGCAGATTCCTGTTGGGGGATGGCCTCGCTTCGCCGGGACAGGCGTTTGCCCGAGTCCATTGCACGATCACGCGGCCGATTGGTATTCCGGAAGACTCTCACCGGGCCGTTGTAGTATCCGGTACTGTGCTCTGCATTTCAACCAGGGCCGGAAATTCACCGAGGGCCAATGCCAAGTACCCCTTGGCGGGATAGAATGGGGTGAGAGTCGATTCGCGAATCACCAAGCGGCGTATTAGGTTTGCCTTGCCATTCCTTCATGACGGGGCGAATCAGCGATGAACACCACGAAGCTGCCGGCTGTGAAAATCGCGCTGCGAATTCCCGGGGAATGGTCGCATCCCGGCGAATTGCAAGAGCGGCTGCCGGAGGGATTTCGTCTGACACCCGAATCCTTGCTGCTGCCGGACGGGACCGAAGTCGAATTCATCCCGATGCCGCCGGATGACCAGTTTCCCGGAATCTTTGCATCATCGTGCCGCCGGCCTCCCACGGATGAGGAACTGGCCGTTCTCGACCGTTACACCGTGAACGTGGGGCTGAAATGTCAGGGCGGTTCGCTGGAAACGGCCCGGACGATCATGCAGGCGGGAGCCGCCATCGTTCGGACCGGCGGTGCTGGCGTGTTCATCGACAACAGCGCCTTGGCTCATGGCGGGGGCACCTGGATCGAATTGACGGACGACGGCGGACCCGATGCGATGAGCTTCGCATTTGGCGCGATCATCCGCGGCCAGCAGGAAATTTACACGATGGGCATGCAGGTGCTGGGGTTTCCCGACTTGCTGATGCGCCGCGCTGATATCGACGAACAAGGCGAAACGATCATCGACATCATTCGTTACGTGTGCAGCGGCGATCATCCGATCGGCGTCGGCCACATTCTCGCCGACGAACGGGGACCGCGTTTTCAGGTCGTCTCACAGATACGAGACGAATTTGACGCGCAAAGCCCGATGCACAATCCCCACGGACGCTTGAAAATCCTCAGCGCCAAAGACGCCGCGGAAGGCAACTGATACCATTTCCCGGTAGAGGGTCAGTTTGCCTTTCAATGTAGGGCACTTGCTCCGCAAGTGCCAATGACACTTGCGGAGCAAGTGTCCTACATTACTAAACTGACCCACCACCCATTTCCCGGAAAAAACAGCGAGGAGTCGTCATCGCAAGTTTTCGCGATGCAACGCGCTAAAAGGGCTTGAGAGCGCTGTTAGTTTCTGGGATTCGTATGATGCAGGCCGCCCGAGCCTGACGATGTGAACCGGCGTTACGAGGACGCACGGCGAGACTCGGAACTCGCAGCATCAGCCCCGCTGGCCCGAACTGCCGGCCAGGGCGCAGGTCCGTCGGGGAAGGCGTCGCTGATCTCCCGGCGCGACGGCGGCAGATAATCGGGCGACTCCACAGCACCGAATTTCTTCGTGCGGCCCCAGACCTGGGCAATGCGATCCTGGTAGAGCAACGTCCATTTATCCGCGTGACGCTGCATCGTGCGGACGGTCGGTTGTTGCTGACGGCTCAAGAGAACCAAGTCAGGATCGGCGAACGAAAGGGCGCGGTCGGGATCGAGCGGCGGAGACATGGGGCTGCGATAGCGCGGCGAATCCGTGGCGCCGAACAGGAAGTCAAAGTAGATGTCGATCAATTCCTGCGGGTAGCATGTTCTCAGCCGGCCGTCGAACGCCACTTTCGAGACCTGGCCCGTCATCTCCGACTGATGGGCGAATGCATACAAGGCATACTGTGCCCAGTTGAACGTCACCACGACATTGCCATGAAGTTCGTGCCGGGCCAGAAATTGCAGCGCGTCGACCGGCATGGTTTGGCGGTCGACCTGCACGGTCGTCACGAGGGGGAACAGCTTCCACGAGACGCCGATGATCCACAGCAGCACAGGGACCGCGAGCCAGCCGCGCTGGAAGGGAGGCGACGATGCCGATTGTGAAGGCGACGTCGAGCGAACGGATCTCCAAAGCGAGTCCAGGTACGGCGGCAGCCAGAAGCCGCAGAGAATCGCCAGGAACGGCAAATGACGGACGTGCGCAATCCCCTGCCAGGCGGTGATCGTCAGGATGACGGCCTGGCTAGCGTCTCGGGACTTGCGCGCGCAGCCAAAGCCCAGCCCGATCAGCGCGAAGAGCAGCCAGGCATGGGCCGATTCTGAAGAGAACAGCGGCAACGGCTGCCAGTCGATGATCTCCGGCCGCGGCAGAACCACGTCTTCCAACAGCCAAAGGTGCAGTCCGGGTCCATAAGGGTTCAGAAACGTCGCCAGCACGGCGACGACGAGGAACAGCGTCAATCGTTTGATGCGGGGCACGGCTTCTCGTCCCCAGCACAGGTACGCTTCACAAGAGCGCAGCGTCAGGTAGGCCGCAAAGATGCAGACGCCTGCGGCAAACCCGCCATGCGTATTCGTCCAGACGGCAAACAAAGGAACGGCCAGCCACAATGCCGTCAGCTTCGACCAGGCGTATTTCGGCCCCTGATCCAATGGCATGGGCGGCAGGCCGGGGCGCCGAAAATGGAAGGCACCTTCCCACCCTTCAAAGCACCAGCCGACCAGGGCGATCATCGCGGCGAAGGCGGCGTACCCGAAAATCTGCGGGCGAAAATGCCAGTGAAAGTCGATGTTGACGGCGACGACGCCTAAGACAACGGCCGCCAGCCACGGGGCAATTTTCCGGCGTTCCATGTTCCAGATCATCAGCCCGAACACCATCAGGCCCAGGGAGAACTTCAACAGGGCCAACGCCGTCCCGCCGCCCCGTTGTTCGACCCACGCCAAGGCGAGTTCCGAGAGGATCTCATGATTGACCCACGGGTAATCGACCGTCGTGAACGACCAGGTGGTCGTTTCCGGCAGGCGACCGTCGCGCAGCAGTTCCCGGCCGTATTGGATATGGCCCCAGAGGTCGGGATCGGCCTCGTTCATGGCCAATCGCAACGACGCCGTGAGCGCCACGGCAATGTAAAACAGTCGCCGCAGCCAACGGGTCGGGCGGTCGTCAACGGAATCGGTCGACGGCTCAGAGGCATTCACGGTCGGGTCTCGAAGGGTGCCTGAAGGCCAGCGGTTCCCCCGTCCTGGAGGGCCTGCTGAAACTTAAGTCACCCGACGAAAGTTCCCTGTGAGTCGCGCCCCGTTTTTCCGGAGTTCCACGTATGAGGGCACCGATTCTGCCGAAAGTTCGGATACTGACGGTGCTGCCGGCCGTTATAGGCCCTGCTTCGGATGGACCAGGAACCGTTTTCCCTGCGGCACGGAGAGGCAGGGAACCGTGGTATCGGACAGCACGGTGCGGACATCGTCGCAAAGCACGCCGGGACCGGACCAGGAGGCCGAGTCTTCCACAAAACGCTGCTTATGTCCGGCGCGCTTCATATCCCGCATAAAGCGGCACAGTTGCGTCTTGTTCTGCTCTTTCGCCGAGGCATACACGTCATTCAATTTCCGGATCGGCTGGCTCATACGGAACCCTTTTATTGAAACTCTTGAACAGATGAATCATATCAGCAATGAATGCTGATATCCAGGGGCATTTCGGGAATCCGCACGACTCCAGCCAGTTTCCATGCAGGCTTCGCCGATTTTCAAACGCGCCGAATGATCTCGGATTTCCTATGCGGCTTGATGTGACGCCACAGGACACCGACACATTCCGCGATTCGGGAATCACGTGAAGAATTCGGCCGCGTCGCGCAGGAAGGCGGGATCAAGCGTTTTGGGTTTGCCAACGGCGTCCGCCAGGGCGACATCGATGATGTTCGTTCCCTGCAAGGCGACCATGCGGCCGAACCTGCTTTCGAGAACCAGCCGGGCCGCGCCCACGCCGAGCCGAGTGCCAAGCACGCGATCATACGCGCTGGGGGAACCGCCGCGCTGCAAATGGCCGAGGATCACGGTCCGCGTTTCCAGGCCGGTTTTCTTTTCGATGATCTCTGCCACCAGTTCGCCGACGCCGCCGAGGCTCACGTGGCCGAAATCGTCGATCTTGGCGTTCGTCGTCACGAAGCCTTCTTCGGGAGTGATCTCCGCCCCTTCGCTGACCACGATGATGCCGTACATTTTGCCCGCGGCCCGTCGGTCTTGAATCACTTTCAACATGCGATTGAGATCGACCGGTTCCTCAGGGACAAGAATATAATCGGCGGAGGACGCAATGCCCGATTCACAGGCGATCCAGCCGGCGTGGCGGCCCATCGTCTCCACCACCATGATGCGGCGGTGCGATTCCGCCGTGGTCCTGAGGCGGTCGACGGCTTCCATCACGATGTTGATCGCCGTGTCGAAACCGAACGTGACGTCGGTGCAGTTGAGGTCGTTGTCGATGGTCTTCGGAACGCCGACGGTGCTGAGCTTGTGGTCTTGATAGAGCCGGTTGGCGACGCCGAGCGTGTCATCGCCTCCGATCGCGACAAGGGCGTCCAACCCCAGTTTTTTGAAGGTTGCCAGAAGCTGCTGAACGTCTTCAGGTTTCTTGTAAGGATTCGTGCGGGACGAACCGAGGATCGTCCCCCCCTTGGGTAGGATGTCGTCGGTATTCGCGATGGTCAGTTCGGTGGTCAGGCCCTGGATGGCGCCGCGCCACCCTTCCAACAGGCCAATCGTTCGGCCGCCGCCGTTATGAATCGTCCGCACGACGCCTCGAATCACCGCGTTCAAACCCGGGCAATCCCCGCCGCCAGTCAGAATGCCGACATTCATGTTCGCTCACCTCCCCAGCAAATTCTGTTCAATGAAGGTGGTGTCCATCTGACCTTCGATAAAGGCGGAATGATCCAGGATCTTCTTCAAGAGCGGAATCGTCGTCTTGACGCCTTCCAGTACGAATTCGTCCAGGCACCGGCGGAGGCAGGCGATGGCCTCCGGCCGCGTTGGTTTATGGACAATCAGCTTGCCGATCATGGAATCATAATAGGGCGGAATGACGTAGCCTTCATGCACATGCGAGTCGAACCGGACGCCATTTCCGCCGGGAATGCGCAGTTTCGTAATGCGTCCCGGCGAACCGCGGAAGTCGTTGTCGGGATCTTCTGCGTTGATGCGCACTTCGATGGCCGCCCCCTTCTGCGGGATGTTCTCCTGCTTCCAGGCGAGCGGTTCGCCGGAGGCAATCCGGATCTGCTGCTGGATCAGGTCGATGCCGCTGATCTGCTCCGTCACCGGATGTTCAACCTGGATTCGCGCATTGACCTCGATGAAATAGAACTGGTTGTTTTTGTCGACGATGAATTCGACCGTGCCGGCATTCGTGTAATTGGCCGTCTTCACCAGCCGGACGGCCGCCTTGCAGAGATCTTCCCGGACAGACTGCGGCAAGTTCGGCGCCGGCGACTCTTCGACCAGCTTCTGGTGTTTGCGCTGCGAGGAGCAGTCGCGTTCCCACAGGTGCACGGCCTGGCCGTGCTGGTCGGCGAGAATCTGGACCTCGACATGCCGGGGATTTTCGACGTATTTTTCCAGGTACACTCCGGCGTTGTTGAAGGCCTTCTCGGCTTCCATCGCCGCCTGTTTCAAGCCGGTTTTCAGCGAGATATCGTTGCGGGCGACCCGCATCCCTTTGCCGCCGCCGCCAGCTGTCGCCTTGATCAGCACGGGGTAGCCGATCTTCGCGGCGACTTCCAGGGCCGTGGCTTCATCGGCAATCAATCCGTCGCTGCCGGGCACCAGGCTGACGCCGGCCTGCTTGGCGATTTCCTTGGCCGAGACTTTATCTCCCAGCCTTGACATCGCCTCGACGGACGGACCGATGAACTCGATCTTGCAATCGCGGCAGACTTCCGCGAAGTGTTCGTTTTCGGAGAGAAACCCATAGCCCGGATGAATGGCCTGAACGTTGCCGATCTCCGCGGCGCTGATGATGTTCTTGATGAACAGGTAGCTGCCGCTCGCCGCCGCCGGACCAATGCAGATCGCCTCGTTCGCCAGGCGGAGGTAGTCGGCGCCGCGGTCCGCCTCGCTGAAGACGGCGACGGTTTCGACGCCAAGCTCGCGGCAGGCTCGAATGATCCTGAGGGCGATTTCACCCCGATTCGCCACCAATATCCGTTGAAACATGTCCGTTCCGAATCAGCAAGGATCGGCCTGTGGATCACCGCGGCGCCGATCCGCCGCGGCACGAGACGTCATTGAAACCGATCTGTCCATCGCCCGCTGAGGCGATCCACTCAGGGCCGCACTTTGAACAGCGGCTGGCCGAATTCCACCGCCTCACCATGCTTGACGAGCACGGCGGCGATCGTGCCAGACACTTCCGCCGGGATCGGATTAAATACTTTCATGGCCTCGATTAAACAGACGACGGTCGTCGGCGAAACCTTCGATCCGACCGAAACAAACGGGGCCTCCCCTTCCGCCGGGCTGGGATAAAACGTGCCGACCGTCGGGCTCTTCACCTCCAGCAACCGCTCACCCGCTGGCTCACCGGCCGGCGCCGGCGGCGCTGCGTTCCCGGCAGCCGGTTTCCCCCCCGCCTGCGGCATTGCGGGCATCGACGTTTGCACGGGATACCCTACGAAGGATGCTTCCGACGACCCGCGGCGCAAACGCCATTGCTCATTGCCCTTGCGCAGGCTGACCTCGCAAAGATCAAACTTCTCCATCAATTCGCCAAGTTGCCGAACCTTATCAAGGTCGATCGAATCCTCAGATGCAGGCTCTGGCATTCCCAGTTCTTCCTTGGGAGAGGAAGGTTTCGGCCGACGCGGCACAGCCATGTATGACTCCGAAATGAATCTCCCCTGGGACAGCCTCACTGCGGTCGGCAGCCGGCGTCTTCAAGGACGATGATCACAACCCGTTGAGAAACAAACAGTTTGGGCGGAATAATAACTTTGACAACGCCGGTCGTCAAGCGAAGACGCGTTGCCGTGCCCAGGACATTCGGACGGGAAAATAAACGTATCTCTATTCTGGATAATTTGTTACGGCGACTTCCTCGTCGGCCGATTCGCTGGCCTGGCCATTTCCTTCACTGAGCGGGTACGGCCGGACTTCGTTCTCCGGTTTGGCCAATGTCAGCACGGACGCCGGACCTCCCAGCAGTCGTCCGACGAGGCCCAATCGTCCGGAATGGAGAATCACCAGGTACGCAGGGACCAGGATCGGCCGCACGACAAACGTATCAAGCAGCACGCCGAACGCCAGCGCAAACCCTAACTGTGACATGCCTTTCAAAGATCCTGCCATCAGCGACGCAAAGGTTCCCGCCATGATGATGCCGCAACTCGAAATGATCCGGCCGGTTTTCGCCAAGGCGTGCGTCACCCCCTGCACCGGGCCGTAAATCATTTGCTCTTCCGTGATGCGCGTCATGAGGAAGATGTTGTAGTCCTCGCCGACGGCGATGAGAATGGTGAACAGGAACATCGGTACCTTCCAGTCCAGCCCGGCAAATTCCCCGCCATCCATCGCCCAATAGAATCCGTAGGTCACGCCCAGCGTCACCAGGTAACTGAACAGCACCGTGAGGATCAGGTACAGGCACAACCCGGGATCGCGCAGCAGCACGACCAGGATGGCGAACACGCCCAGAATCACCAGCAGGTCGATCCGAATCTGATCGCGGTCAGTGACGGCCTTCAGGTCGCGAATACTGGCTGTCGAACCCATCACGAACAGGGACGAGCTTTCTTTCAATCCCGGGGGGAGCATCTCGCGAATGCGATTCTGCAGGCTCGTCAGGAACGAGATGCTGTCGCGGGAAAACGGGTCGATCGTCGCCGTCAATTCGATCCGCGTCACATGATTGTCGAGCGTTTCCGCCTGGCTGACGTAGTGCTTGATGGCTCCCTTGGTGACGAGTTTTCGCCGAGGGGCGCTGGTGATAGAATCCAGGCCGACTTCTCCGCCGAACGGATGCGATACACTGCGGATATCCGACAGGTTCAACGTTTCCGCCTGGGTGCGCAGTGAGTCCGTCAATTGGCTGATCAGTTGCAGGCCGCCGGGAGCGTCTTCGTCGCCCCGGGTGGCAAAATCGACTTGAGGGTTCTCGATCAGCAGCGTGATGGTGCCCGTCGCGCCGGCCGGAAAATGGTCCTGAACGGCCTTGGTGCCGACGACGCTGCGCGACTTCGGAGACAGATCGCTCAAGAGTCCGTAGCTCAAATGGGAATAAAACCAGGCGCCGACCAGCGCGAACGGCAGCATGAGCGCGATCGTTCCAAGCCAGATGGCCATCGGCCGTTTCAGCAGCGCCCGGCCGACATGCTCCCAGGTATCGCGAATCAGGCTCATTTCCCCGAGTCGGCTGAGCAGCGACGGCGCCGGCAGCCAACCGGTCGCCGGGGGATGCGACCGCGACCGCGATTGTCCCCAGAAAACCCAGGGGCCCATGAGCATCAGCAGCGCGGGAGTAAACGTCAGCGAGGCCAGGAGCACAATGACCAGGCCGAAGGAAATCGCAATGCCGGCCTCGCGAAACTTGCCGAACTCGGCAAATATCATCATGCCGATGCCGCAGATCACCGTCCCGGCGCTGGCCGCGACGGCAGCGCCGACTTTCTCGACGGAACCGATCACCGCCTCCCGGTAATTTTTCCCTTCGTCGATCTCTTCCTTATAGCGCGCGATGAGAAACAGGCAATAATCGACGCCCGCGCCGTACAGCAACACCGTCACATACGACTCGATCCCCTGAAACAGGATGATCAGCTCCCATTGCGAGCCGATCTGCAGCAGCAGCATCGTCAATTTGACGGAAATGAACACCGTCGCCAACGGGATGAACGCCAGGATCGGCGCCCGGTAAATTGCCATCAACAGGATCACCACCAGAAACACCGTCAGGTGTTCGGTCGCCTTGGCGCTGTTCTTGGCGGCGTCCAGCATATCCCGGCCGACGACAGCCTCGCCGCTCAACGAGAGATCCAGGCCGGCGGGGATCTTGGTCTTGAAATCGTCGTCTTCAAAGAGCAACTGTTCGATCGCCCGGACAGTCGGCCGGTTGGCGCCGTCCATGAACTCGTGGCGCAGTTCGACGTAAATCAGAGTCGCCTTTTTATCCTTGCTGAGGAGCAGGTGCCCGAACGTCTTGTCGCGAAACGTGCGGATGCGGTGAATGTTGGACTTCGGCCCGAAGTCGCCCGTCTCGAGTGCGTCTTCCTCACCGTCGCTTTCGTCGGCGGTTTCCGCACGGGCCCCTTCCTCGGCCCGGGCAATCTGCAGCAGACGCTCCACCAGTTCGTGCTGGCGTTCCGGATCGTCGCCTTCGTTGTTTCCGTCGTCGATAAAATCTTTGTCAGCGTCCGTCAGCCCTTCGTCGCCGGCCAGTCGCCGCGCCACGATGACGACCCGGCTGGCCGCCTTGTCGTTGATAAACGCCCGTTCGAACAGGTGCTCGCTTTGCACGCTCGGGCTATCGTCGGGCAGGAAGGCGAATTCCCCCGTTTTCACGACGTCGTCGAGTGCGGGAGCAAAACGGGCGGCCGTAGCGACGGCGACGATCCACGCCAGGAGGATGACCGGCCAGGCCCGCGCCAGAGTGTTGCCGAATCTCAAAAACATACGTGTTCGTATCCTCCGTGAAACGACGGGATTCCAACGTCCGGGCGATCTGCCGCGGCGGATTGTCCCGGCTGAGGCTGCTGAACAAAAAGCAGCCTCCGGACCGGCGTCAACGTCTCAACACGTTAGCCATTGGACTGTGCAGCGTCAAACCATCACCGCCTCAGAAGCACGACACACTCATCAAATCATCTAAATCCGTTGTTGCTGGGCGGCCGATGATGGGGTATACTGCAGGGTTGGAGTTCTTCGGTCCTCTCCTGGGAATGACGCGATGCCGTTTGGTGAGACCACCCGCCGGGATTTTCTGCTGGGCAGCGGCGCTGCCGTGTCTGCATGGGCGTTGCCGGAAGTGCTGGCGGCCCGAGCGGCCGGCTCCGGGGCGACGGTGCCTGCGAAGCAGGTCATTGTGATCTTCCTGCAAGGCGGGTTGTCGCACCTGGATTCCTGGGACCTCAAGCCCGATGCGCCCGCGGAATATCGCGGCGAATTCCGGCCGATTTCCACGCGCGTTCCCGGCTTCCAGATTTGCGAACATCTGCCGCTGCTCGCTGAACGGGCGGATCGATACAGCGTGATGCGGAGCGTCTATCACGGCACGCCCAGCCATGAGGCGGCCATTCATTGGACGCTCACCGGTTACGATTACCCCGGGGCCAACACGTCGAACAAGAACCGCAATTTGCGGCCGGCGATGGGGGCCATCGTCTCCAAGCAGCGCGGGGCCAATCTGCCGGGTCTCCCGGCGTATGTCTGCGTGCCGGATCGCGGGCAACTCGGCGACCGGGTCCGATATGCAGCCTCGACATACCTGGGCATGGCCTATGAACCGCTGGAATCGGGACTGACGCCTTTGGATGCGACGTCGCCCTTTCCGCCGCCGCCGAATCTGACGCTGGCCGAGGGGATCGACACGCCGCGGTTGGACGACCGTCTCAGCCTGTTGCGAAATCTCGACGATCTCCCCCGGCTGCTCGATGCGTCGGGATCGATGGCCGGGATCGACGAATTCAATCGGCAGGCGCTGGAGCTGCTCGCTCACGATACCACCCGGCGGGCGTTTGACTTGTCGGCGGAAACCACCGCCACGCGCCAACGCTACGGAGACTCGCCCTTCGCCCAACGCCTCGTGCTGGCCCGCCGACTCGCGGAAGCCGGCGTCACCTTCACCCTGGTCAACTTCTCCAACAACCAGGACTGGGACACCCACACCAACAACTTCGAGCAGATGAAAACGAAGCGCTTGCCGGAACTCGATCAGTCGGTCTCGGCGCTCTTGGACGATTTGACCGACCGCGGACTGCTCGAGACGACGCTGGTCGCCGTGTTTGGGGAATTCGGCCGGACGCCGAAGATCAACGCCAACGCCGGCCGCGATCACTGGTCCAACGTCTTCTCGGTGATGCTCGCCGGCGGGGGCCTGCGCGGCGGGCAGGTTCTGGGAACGAGCACAAAAAACGCCGAAGACCCGCACGACCGGCCGATCCATTTCAACGACGTGCTGAAGACGATGTACCATCAACTGGGCGTCGCCACCGACCGGTCGTTCCTCGACCTTCAAGGCCGCCCAGTCCCGATCCTGGAGCACGGCCACCCGATCCCGGAATTGCTTTGAATCGATTCCCGGTTCGGCTTCTCACGGGATTCATAATCGTTATGAGGAAGCCCGGCTAATCAAAGCCTGAGCCGGGCTTCGGGCCGCTCATTTCCCTCCGCGCGCAGCGGTCAGTATCATGCGAACTGACCGTGATCCTGCTTTCCGCCTGTGCTCGGAACGACATCGCCATGTCCGACAAATGTTTTCTTGCCGTGGACCTCGGGGCCGAGAGCGGCCGCGTGATTGCCGGGTTCTTTGATGGACGCAAGATTCGCCTGGAAGAGCTGCACCGATTCGGCAACGGCCCGGTGTCCGTCGCGGAGACGCTGCGGTGGGACGTGCTCCGGCTGTGGTCCGAGATTCAGGCAGGGTTGGCGAAGGCCGGCTCGCGGTGCGGGTCGTCGATTGTTTCGGTCGGCGTCGACACCTGGGGCGTGGATTACGTGCTGCTCACGAAAACCGGCGAGATGCTTGGCCAGCCGTATCATTACCGGGACGCCCGCACGAAGGGCGTGATGGAGCAGGCCTTTGCAATTGTTCCCCGATCGGAGATCTTCGCCCAGACCGGCCTGCAGTTCATGGAGATCAATACGCTGTATCAACTGGTGGCGATGCAGCAGTCGAATCCGGCGCTGATGAAACTGGCCGACAAATTCCTGATGATGCCCGACTTTTTCCACTGGCTGCTGTCGGGCAGCCGGGTGGTTGAATTCACGAATGCGACGACGTCGCAATGTTTTCACCCGGTGCAGCGGACCTGGTCGGGTGAACTACTGCGGATGCTGGAATTGCCGGCGACCATGTTCCCGGAAGTCGTCGAGCCCGGCACAAAGCTCGGCAAGCTGCGCGATGAAGTCGCCCGTCGCGCCGGACTGCCGCGGTTGGACGTCGTCACGCCGGCGACGCACGACACAGCCGCCGCCGTTGCCGCTGTGCCGACGGAACTCACCGGCACAGCGAAGTGGGCCTACATCAGTTCGGGGACGTGGTCGCTGATGGGCCTGGAACT
The DNA here is from genome assembly GCA_964388415.1 of uncultured Planctomycetaceae bacterium. Taxonomy (GTDB): domain Bacteria; phylum Planctomycetota; class Planctomycetia; order Planctomycetales; family Planctomycetaceae; genus CAZDGB01. Next base: position 74,871 of record CAYMAO010000014.1, read on the forward strand.
GCCCCGGGCCGTGCTCACGCCGAAAGCGCTGGCTTATAACGTCACCAATGAAGGGGGGATCGACGGGACGTACCGGCTGCTGAAAAACATCATGGGGCTCTGGCTCGTGCAGGAATGCCGCAAGTCTTTCGAGCGAAACGGGACCAGTTACGACTACGCCAGTTTGACGCAGATCGCCCAGGATGCTCCTCCGTTCCGGGCGTTTGTCGACCCCGATGCCCGGGACTTCCTCGCGCCGGATGACATGCCTTCGGCGATTCGCGGCTGGTGCCGGGCCACGAACCAGGAAGTTCCCGATACCGAAGGAAGCCTCATCCGTTGTGCGCTGGAAAGCCTGGCGCTGAAATACCGCCGCGTCCTCGGCTGGCTGGAAGAATTGTCCGGCGAGAAAACGGAAGTGATTCACATCGTTGGCGGCGGCACGCAGAACGAACTCTTGAATCAATTTACGGCCAATGCGACCGGCCGGCCCGTCATCACCGGCCCGATCGAAGCCACGGCATTGGGCAACGTCCTGGTGCAGGCGCGAACCGCCGGGGCCATCGGCTCGTTGAAAGAAATTCGCGATGTCGTCCGGGCGTCATCCACGATGAAACACTATGAACCGCAGCAGCAATCTGCCTGGAACGACGCCTACGGTCGGTTTTGCGAGTTGCTGGACCGGCCGAAGGCGTGAGGAAGTCTGAGGGAAGAAGAGAGGGAGTGTCTGAGAGAGAAAACCACAGGGTCACGACTTTCTGGTATCCTCTCTCCTTCCCTCTTTCTTTCACACGAGAAACCAACACTCCAGCAGGAAATTTAGCGAATGGCGACCCCGCGCATCTGCATCCTCCGCGCTCCCGGCACCAACTGCGATGTCGAGACGGCATTCGCCTTTGATCAGTGCGGCGGAACGTCGGACCGCGTCCATCTGTTCCGGCTGCTCGAAACGCCGCAGCGGTTGAATGACTATCAGATTCTCTGCATCCCCGGCGGGTTCAGTTACGGCGACGATGTCGGCGCCGGAGTGATCTTCGCCCACCAGATGCGCAGCCGTCTTGGCGAGGCAATTCGGACGTTTCTCCAAGCCGACAAGCTGGTGCTGGGCATCTGCAACGGATTTCAGACGCTGCTCAAGGCCGGCATCCTGCCGAGCGGTGCGGAAAGCTGGGACCAGCCCCGAGACGCGGCTGATGCCACGTTGACCTGGAATCATAACGGACGCTACACGGCCCGGTGGGTTCATCTGACCGTGGGTGAGACGAACAACGTCTTTCTGAAGGGGATCACGGAACTTGACTTGCCGATCGCGCACGCCGAAGGCCGCCTGGTGGCGCGGACCGCAGCGGTTGTAGACCATTGGTCGCGCCGCGGGCAACTGGCGCTGAAATATGCGGAGTGGCCGCAACCGCAGGCGGGCGAAACCGAAAGCGGTCCCGACCCGGCGTGCTGGCCGGCGAATCCGAACGGGGCCGTCGCCGACATCGCCGGGCTGGGCGATCCGACGGGCCGCGTGCTGGGCCTGATGCCGCACCCGGAACGGTTCCTGTTCGCAACGCAGCATCCTCATTGGACGCGGCTGGGCCTGTCGGGAGACGGCGCCGGGATGCAGTTATTCCGCAACGCGGTGGGGTATTTCGGATAAATAATTTTGGAATAAGGAATACTAAGTGCAAGACGTCTTGGTTTTGATCGGCGTCTTATTCCTATTCGTGGCCATTGGCTGCCAGATTTGGCTCATTTTGCTGCTGATGCGCGGAAATCCAATACTTGGATTTGTTGCACTGATCATCCCGTTTTTTACGTGGTACTTTGCCATCCAGAATTGGGATCTTGCGAAATGGCCGTTCATAATTCATGTCGGCTCCATCATCGCATGGCTGACGCTTTGTTGGATTGGAACCGTTCTATAACTTTCCAATCGAATTCTGTGCCAAAGAAATTACGATGTCACATCATTGATCAGGGCAAAACTCATGTCCGACGACAGCGACACGCCGGTGGTGCTGTATCGCGCCAGGGAACTTTACGAAGCGCAGGAAGTGCATGATGCGCTGGCCGCGGAAGGCATCCTCTCGCGGATGGAAGGGGAGTATCTCGCCAGCGCGTTGGGAGATTTGCCGTTGGGCGTGACGACGGCTCCACGAGTGATGGTCCGCGCGGAGGATGAGCCGCGGGCCCAAGCGCTGCTGGCGGAGTTTCTGCAGCGTCCGGCGGAAACGCAGAATGAAAATGAAACGGAGCCGGTCTGCCTGGCATGCGGCGCCGTCATGTTGAATGTCGATCAGTGCCCCCAGTGCGGCTGGTCCTACCAATTGGGAAGCGCCGACCGCTAGACGCTGGCGAGTTCGCAACCCGCAGAATCTGCCGGTCGTCCCCCCGAGAGATCATCTTTCCGCACGGACCGATTCCGACTAGAATTCGGCGCAGAGTTCGCGTCATTGGTCTTTCAGTAATCGGCATGATCGCTTCACGTCGGACTTCGTTGTGGTGGCCTCTCGTCGCCGTATTCGTGCTGACCACGAATGCCGGCGCGGCCCAGGCACGGCCGAAATCGAACTTGGAGTCGCTGCAAAAGGCGCATCAGGAACGTCGACTCGAGTTCACGACCGAACTGGAGCAGTTGGCCCTCTATTGCGAGGATCAAAACCTTCCCGACGCGGCGCAGAACCTGCGCGCGTTGAAGGCGCTGCCCGATTGGCAAAGCCTGCACCTGGAAGCGCTCCCTGCCACAGTCCAGCCGCCGATCCCGGCGGATCTTCCCGACGCGGAACGGCACTGGCGCACGCAGCTCCGGCATCAGCAGTCGGAATACGCCAAGCAGTTGTATTTGCTCGCCCGGCGGGTGCTCAACGCCGGCTATCCCGGCTTCGCCTACAACCTGGTCCGCGAAGCCGTGATTCACGACCCGGACCACGTCTCCGCGCGGAAGCTCCTGGGGTTCGTTCGTCACGGGAATGACTGGGTGACGCCATTCGCCGCCAAGATGCTGCGCGAGCAGCACATCTGGACGGAGGAGTTCGGTTGGCTGAAGAAGTCGCAGGTCGAGCGTTATCAAAGGGGCGACCGGTTCGTGGGCGGCAAGTGGGTTTCCGGCGAGAAGGAAGCGGAAATCCGCCGGGATTTCCGCCATGCCTGGGAAATCCGCACGGACCACTTTCTGATCAAGACGAATCACAGCCGGGATAAGGCGCTGGAGTTGGGCCGCGCGCTGGAAGATTTCTACGAGATGTTTTTCCAGACGTTTGCCGGGTTTTTCAACACGCCCGAGCAGTTGCAGAAACTGTTCGACGGTTCCGGCGCGGAAGCGAAAGCCGCCGTCCGGCCGCACGTCGTTCATTATTATCGCACCCGCCAGGAATACGTCGACCTGTTAAAGAAGCAGTTTCCGCAGATAGAAGTGACCAACGGCATCTACCTGACCAGCGACCGGGTGGCGCACTTCTACCATGATCCTGACGCCGATCACGAGGCGACCCTCTTTCACGAGGCGACACATCAACTGTTTTTTGAAAGCCATCCCGGCAACAGGCAGATCGGCGACAAGGATCATTTCTGGATCATTGAAGGCATCGCCTGCTACATGGAATCGTTCCGCCGCAGCGCGCAGGGGATGTCTCTGGGCGATCCGAAGTATATCCGCTTTGCCGGCGCCCGGTACAACCTGGTCACGGAAAACTATTACGTGCCGCTGAAAGAATTCATGGGAATGGGGATGCGGGAATTCCAAGGGCATTCGCAGCTCGTCAAGAATTACACCCAGGCCTCGGGGCTGGCCCACTTCTTCATGCATTACGACGACGGCCGCTATCGCGAAGCTTTGGTCCTGCATCTCTCGCAGATCTACAGCGTGAACCCCAGGCTCCGCTCGAATGTGCAGGGGCTGGATGAATTGACGGGCGTCTCCACGGAAGAACTGGATCATCAATACGCCGAATTTCAACGGGAAATTCAGCGCGACGCGGCGATCGCGAAGGAGACCCCTGCGTCTCCGAAGACTCCGCCAGAGACGATTCCCGATCGTTGACTGGGCTCGTTCCCGGCGTCGCCGACGCCGGGCTTTGCGCGGTGCATCCTGCGCAGCGACTTTCCGGGAATCGGAGGGACAGGCCGCTCCGGGGATGGGTCATGACGTCGGCGGGGCGGTCCATTTGAGGCGGCCGTGAATCAAGACGTCTCCCCCGATCGTCCGAATTTCCGGATCGCATAGCAGTTGAGCGCAGTTCATTTTGGCCAACCCGGCCCCGGCGATGGGCGTCGGAGAGGTTTCGCCGCCGATGAGTTTCGGCGCGACGAACGCGTACACTTCGTCGATCAGATGCTGATCGAACAGCGTTCCAAAAACGCGGCTGCCCCCTTCCGCCAGCACATTGGTCATGCGCCGCCGCCCGAGTTCGTCGCACACGCTTCCCAGCGGCACGCGCCCGGCTTCGTCCGCAGGGAAGCGAATCACCTCGACGCCCTGCGATTGCAGTTCCAGAACCCGCTCCGAAGGCGCCGAATCGACAGCGGCCACCAGGACCGGAACCCGCCTTGCCGTGGAAACGAGTTGCGAAGCCCGCGGCAACCGGGCCTGGCTGTCAATCACCACGCGAACAGCGGTGCGCACGCCGGCCGGCCGCGCGGTCAGCAACGGGTCGTCCGCGAGCACGGTTCCGATGCCGACCAGAATGGCATCCACCCGGCCGCGGAGTTCGTGGACGACTCGTTGCGACGCGTCGCCGGAAATCCAGCGTGCGTCGCCGGTGTACGCAGCGACTTTGCCGTCGAGCGTCATCGCCCATTTGGAGATCATCCACGGCCTTCCGGCGGTGATGAGCTTTCGAAACGGCGCGATCAGCGCGTCCGCTTCCGACTGCAGCAGCCCCGCTTCGATAACCACACCCCGGGCAGCGAGTTCTTCGAGCCCTTTGCCGGCCACCAGCGGGTTCGGATCGCGGGCGGCGACGACGACGCGCCCGACTCCGGCGGAATTCACCGCCTGGGTGCACGGCGGCGTTTTTCCATGGTGGCAGCACGGCTCCAGCGTCACGAATAGAGTGCTGCCGCGCGCCGCCGCGCCGGCCTGTTCGAGCGCCGCGATCTCCGCGTGCGGCCCGCCGAATTGCCGATGCCAGCCTTCGCCAAGAAATTCGAGCCGGTCGTTCACCAGCACGGCGCCGACGGGCGGATTCGGTTCCACCGCGCCGAGACCGCGCCGCGCCAACTCCAGCGCACGACGCATCACGGCGGCAGGCGAATCGAACCGCATTACTGTCCCGGCAGCCAGAGTTTGCTGCTACCGGCCGGCGCGGCTTCCTGCCCGGGCGACCAGACGGCTCCGGCGCCTGCCAGTTCCGGCGAGACCAGGCCCCCGCCCGACCACGGCGATTCGAGACCCGCCTCTTCCAGAATCAGTTCCAGGTAGGTCCGTAACTGCGGCACCTTGGGGCCATAGTACACGGCGAACTTCTGAATCAACGGCCGCAGGGCCGGGTCGGACGGCGTTGTCAATCGCAGCATCAGCTCCCGCAAATCCCATTGCCAGACGGCTTCAAACGGCGGATGATCGCCGAGGGTCTGTCGCCGCGCTTCGTCGATCCAGCGGTACGCGTCGTTCAGGTCTCCATGCTGGGCACACAGGTCGGCTAGCGTCTGGTAGACGCGGGGAAGTTCGAGATTCGGCAGACACGCCGGCCGCTTCAGGGCTTCTTCCAGCACGGGCTGCAGAAATCCGTCGTGGTGAATCAGCATCGCCCGGTTCAAGACCGAGGACAACTGGGCGTCGGTCAGCGCCGGGATGGTCAGCCGCTGCAGTTGCAGCAGCGACAACGAATTCGGCTGACTGTCGGACGACAGCGTCAAGGGGGGCAACGGCTCCAGTCCCAGACGCTGAAACATTGCTGCCACATCGAGCGAGTGCTTGCGCTGTTCGCAGACCGCATCCAAAACGTAGACGGCCGCGGTGACGGCCGTGCGAAGCGCGGGGTCTTGTGCGGCCTCGCGCGGCGATTTTCCGCCCAAGACCGCCTGGGATTGGTTCGGCCAGCGGTCAGTGAGAATCTCACTCCATTGCTGCCGTTCCAGTTCCTGGCGGCGACTGAGGGGCGTCTTGGGAGGAAAGTTCCACTGCCAGCCGAACCGCCACAATTCCTGAGGCATTTCGTAGAGAGTTTCCGGCGGTTCGGAAGCCCAGGCGATCTGCTCCCCGGCGGCCGTCCGTAAAATGTCGAGCGCACCGTCGAACGGCGTGCCGCCCATGCCGCTCAACACCAGCTTCGCGGGCTGATCTTTGTTGGCATCATAGATGACGACCTGTCCCCAGACATTGGGGAGCGAATCGCGGGTCAGCGTCGGGACGTCCGTCGCTGTCAAAGCCGGACGATCCAAAATCTGGTACAGGGCGCTGGGAGTCAGCGTCTGCTCCTGGGGATTCGGCCGCACCGGCTGGCGAACCAGCCGGGGTTGCTGATCCAGGATTGACAGCAAGCGCGAGACCGAAGGCACTTCCCCATCGGTCGCCAAGAACGCCTGCGTGACAGGGCTGTGCTCGAGGTCCAGCAATTGTGCCAGGACTTCGCATTCCACGGCCACAGGGAAATCGCTGGATTGCAAAGCCGCCTGGTGCAACGCCTGGGAGGCGCGCCGGTCGTCGCCGTCCCAGGCCCGGCACAAGCCGGCCGACCGACGCAGATCGGTCAGTTCTGGTAGTTTGTCCGCCAGGCCGGTCAGTGCATCGGCAGCCAGATCCCAACTGCCGATCATCGCCCACTTGAGCGCCCGTTTGTAGTCCTTGTCGTGCTCTTCCGGAACGTTCACCGACGGCAAGGGATGCAGGCTGCGCAGCGGATAATAAACGTCTTCGCTGTTATCGAATTCCAACAGCCGGATGAACAACTCCTGGCGATCCCGATCGGCCGCAAACCTGAGCGCCAGCGACAGGCATTCGCGCACCGCCAAGGGCTGGCGGCGTTCATCCATCACCGCGGCCATGGCACCGGCAAGCCCGCTCACCAGGGCCGGAAAGACCTTGGCCCCTCGTTGGAAGGCCTTTTGGATCGACTTTTTGGCGGCATCATAACCTTCCGCCTGTAACTGGGCCGTGGCGAACAGACACAGGGCGAACTCGGCATCCGGATGCGTCGCCAGCCAGGCTTTCAGTATATCGCGTGCTGCAACCGCATCGCCCGTTTCGATCAGGATCAGCGCGCGCGTGGTGGTAATCCACTCGTTCTGAGGCTGCCGCCGATCGAGCGACTCCAATTGATGCAGGGCCGCGCGAAGCTGCTGATTTTCAATCAGCCGGTTGATGCGGTCCATGTCGTCGGCAATCGCCTGGCAACAGAACTTCAGTTTCTTGCCGCTCCCGCAGGGACACGGGGCGTAGGGATCAAAGGCCATCGACGCAATCCTCATTCAGCCGCGGCCCGGCGGTCGGCCGGCACGGAAGGAAGTCATAAACAAGGGGAACTGCGAATTCCCCGGAAACGCGACTTGGTTCGCAACGCGTAAAATATCACATCCCAGCCGAATTCGCACCTGATCCCCTTCCCTGGAATTCACGGATTCACGGCGAGGAGAGAATTCGCCAGAGCCCGACATCGCCAACGTCGGGATCGTCCTGGAAATTGCCGTCAATCGCTGCAAGGGATCTGTCGTCGCCGTGAAAGCACTCGGCTCGAAAGGAGCGGGTGAGAAGGCGCAGGGAGTCGGAACGGCGGGAGCGATCCGCCGTGCAGCGAGGCAACTTGAACGCTCTGCTCTACGCGGCCTTGACGTTGACGACCTTGCTGAGCTCGACTTCCTTGTCGCCGATGCCGAGCAGCGTCTGGCCGTCCTTGACGACGACGCGGTCGACCGTGCCGGTGAAATTCTGATTGCCGCTGTCCGGCGCCGTCACCTGCTTGCCGAGAAACGACGTCGCACTGGTGAGCTGCTGGCTGAGCGTCAGCGACTTCAGCGAATCGGAAAGTTCCAGGCTGGACTGCAATTCCCGCATTTGGGAGACCTGGCTGAGCAGTTGGTCGCTGTCCATCGGGTTCGACGGGTCCTGATTCTGCAATTGCGTGATCAAGATCTTAATAAAGTCATCCGACGTCAAGCCGTTGAAGCCCGTTTTGGAGCTGTCCACGACGTTGACGGAATTCTGCTTTGCGATTTGAGTTGCCGTGAGTGCCATCGTCGTCCTCTTTTTTTCTTTTCCTCAGATTCTGAGATTCAGTGCCGTTCGCGAGCGGATTGGGGGAAGCGGATTGTCTTCCCGTTCCGGTTCTTCCGCCAACTGCGGCTGCGGCGGACGGTGTTGCGGTGATTCCTGCCGTGCCTGGGCGTCCTCTCTGCCCGGCGGATGGCCGTCGGCGAAGGGGAGCGAATTTTCGAGCAATGGCTGTGTTGGTTCCGCGCGGACGATCTGCACCAGATCGGCAGAGACGCCCCAGGTTGTTAGAGAGTCCTGCAACTGCGGTAAATGCTCTGTGAGCAATCGATGTGCGGCTTCGGTTTCCGTCTGCAGACGCGCGCTGACCTGGCCGTCTTGCCTGAGAATCTCGATCTGCACCGTTCCCAGTTCCGGCGGCCGCAACACGATCGTCATTTGGCGATCCTGAAGCACGGCCTGCCGCAGCGCCGGATGGACCTGCTCCATGAGGGGCACCTCGTCGGCGCCACTGGGGAGTGCGGGCGGCGGCAGTTGCCCCGTGTGATCCGGCGGTCGCGTGCCGCGTGAAGGTTCTCCGAGGAGTGCGCTCAAACCGACGGGCAATTCGGATACGGAGGCAGGCCGAAGATCTCGGGCCGTCACGGCATCTGTCGTTGCCTCGCGACGCTCCGGCGAGGAAAGCATGGTCGATTTCACTGCGGCCGGAACGGTCGGCACGGGCGCAACGGGTATCACCGTTGGTTGAGGATTCGCCGCCGGTTCAGAGTCCGGCTCAAGCCGCGACGAGGCGGGCCGTCGGACGGATTTCGCCAACGGCGAGGGCGGATTCTCTTTTGCCAGGGCATCCGGCGTGCTGCGTGCCGTCTTCGTTTCGGGCGCCGGTGAATCCGCTGCCGAGGAGTGACCCGGAACAGTCTGAGCGATGGCGGTGCCGCTTGACTCAACCGTCTGCGAGGCTGCGGAGAGCGAGACCTCAGGAATCTTCGCGGCACCATTCGGCGCGGCGAGTGCCGGTGCTGCCGGAACACTCTGGGAAACCGCGGCAATCGTCGTTGACTCTGGCGCTAGGACGGGCTGCAATGATCTCGCTTCCGTTGAGCTGGTCTTCACCCCGGCGGGAATCAGTCCGGCCTGCAGACTGGAGGGGATGGCCGGCAAGGGAGTCGCTGATGCAGGTTGACTTGCCGGGGCACTTGCGGTGGGAGACTGAAGCGCCTTTCGCAGCGAATTCGGAGCCACAGGTGCGGACTGCGTGCGGTCTGAAATCGGCTCCGGTGCGGCAGGAACGGCGAACACCCCGGCGGTCAGCGACTCGGCCGTCGTGCTTACTTCGGGGACGTCGGTTTCCGAGAGATCGCTCCCTGGGGGCTTCGGCTCCAACGGTTGGAGTTCCCCAAGAGGTTGGGGTGGAATGACTGTTGCCAAAGCGGACGCCGAAGAAATTGGCACCGAGGCGGCGGCGGTAAGCGTCTCGTCCAAGTTTTTCGCGGTCAGCTCGGGCGGCGATATCGCGGCCTGATTCGAGAGAGCCGCCTGCGGCTGGTCGGCTGCTGCCGAGGCTTGCGCTCGCTGGAGAGTCTCGGCGAATGACGCCTGGCTGGAATCCTCGGTCGGCGGCGAAGGGGCCGGGTCCTGCAGTGCCAAGCCTGTTGGAAAGACGTCAGAAAGAATCGAGCGCTCTTTGACGTCCATGTCGACCGTTCAGCCGCCGCCCCGCGGCGATTCGGCTGCTCCTTCAGGGTTCTTGCTCAATGTCTCTTGAATCAATTCGCGAACCGGCTCTCCGCGGCTCAACGCTTCAAAAATCTTCTGACCACGGACCGTCCGTTCTCCCGGGCGTCCCTCGACATCGACGGGTCCTTCGAATCCTTGCAGGATTTTCGCAATCGACTTTTCAGGCATGCCGCGGACGAGGTCCGTCGCTTCGTCGAGCGGCAAGGCCATCAACCGTTCCACGGCCGATTCGATGGGTGAAGCCAATAATACGGCCCGCGCCTGTTCCACCGCCGCTGTCTGATACCGTTGCTGCAACTCTTCCAGTTCTTTTCGAAAGCCGTTTTTCATTTCATCGAATGTTTTTCGGTCTGAAATCAGTTCATTCGCGGTTTTCTCGGTCATAGTCTTCAACAATTCAAGCTCTTTTCCCCGACTTTCCAGGTTCAGCACTCTGAGAATCCGCGCATCCTGAAGATCCTGCTGAGACACGTCAGACTCCTTATCTTCTCCAGATTGAGATTCATTCTCAGCCTTCGATTCTCCCGTCAGAATTAGCCGCACTTCATACAGATTCTGTTGCGTGAGGCATCCCTTAGACCACAACAGACCGACACCTACGAGTTCTGCCAGCAGAACCGTGGCGCTGAGAACCCCCATGAGGACCGCCGCCAATCGAAACATGATCAAACCTCCCTGAGCCGGCCAGCTTGCCAGATTTCTTCACGTTCTCGCGACGCCTTCATCTCTTCCAGGCGGAGAAAGTCCGCGAGTTGATGTTCCGACAATCGTTCCAGCACCTTCACTCCCTGATCGGCTTTGACCAGCGCCTGGCGACACAGGGAAATCTGCGCAGCGAGTTCCTGTCGCTGCTGTGCCGTTGCCGCCAACTCCGCCGTGAGTTGCCCGGCTCGATATCGTCGCGTGACGACCTTGTCGACGTCGAATAGCGTGCCGGACTGCTGGGCCACTCGCATCTCGGCCAATTGTTGCTCTCGTTCCGAAGTCAGCCGTAGTTGTTCCGCGATCAACAGGGCGTCCCTTTGCAGCCATTGCGCCAAAATTTGCCGGCACTGATCCCTGAGGCTCTCGCGGTATTTCTGCAGCGATGCCAGTCGAAATTGATATAGGGCCATGGCGGACAGCAGGTGAGAGGAAGAGAATCGGCGCTCGGTTTTCGGCGTTCGCTCAAAGCCCGGCGATGGCATCGCCAGGACCAGCCGTCGCTGACGTAGGGCTTTGAATCAAGAGCATCCAGGTAAAATCATACTCCGATGGATTGAGAACGCCTAACGCCGATTCAGCCCCTCGCGCAGCTTGGAAAGTTTCATCAACGCAGAGACGGCATCCGGCAATTGGCTCTTTTCTTCCACTTTCTGCTGAAGATAGTTCAGAATCTGCGGGCGAAGTTGAATCGCGGCGTCCACCAGCGCGTTGGTTCCCGATTGGTACGCTCCGATCGTGATCAGATCTTCCGATTGCTGATAAGCCGCCAGCAGTTGTTTGATGGAGTTCGCCGCGGCTCGATGTTCGGGCGCGGCGAGATCGGTCATCAGCCGGGAAATGCTGCCGAGGATGTCGATCGCCGGGAAATGAGCCTGTTGCGCTAATTTTCGCGACAGGATGATGTGACCGTCGAGGATGCCGCGGACGGTGTCGGAGATGGGTTCATTGGTGTCGTCGCCTTCGACGAGCACAGTGTAAAAGCCGGTGATACTGCCTCGCTGCGTTCGGCCGCTGCGTTCGAGCAGCCGAGGCAGCATGGCGAAAACGCTGGGCGGATAACCGCGCGTGGCGGGCGGTTCGCCGGCCGCCAGCCCGATCTCCCTCTGCGCCAGGGCGAATCGCGTGACGCTATCCATCATGAGCAGCACGTCTTTGCCGGCGTCGCGAAAGTATTCCGCGATGGCCGTTCCGACATAAGCGGCACGCAGTCGCACGAGGGCCGGCTCATCCCCCGTGGCTGCAACGACGACGCTGCGCGCCAGCCCTTCCGGCCCGAGGTCTTTTTCGAGAAATTCCCGCACTTCCCGGCCGCGCTCGCCGATCAGCACGACCACATTGACATCGGCGGACGTCGACCGGGCGATCTGGCCCATCAGCGTGCTTTTACCGACGCCGCTGCCGGCGAAGATCCCTAGCCGCTGGCCTTTTCCGCACGTCAGCAGTCCGTCAATCGCCCGCACCCCGGTCGTCAGCGCGGAATCGATCCGGGGACGATGCAAGGGAGAGATCGGCGGAGAATTCAGCGGCCGGCGATGCGGCAGCACGGCCGGCGGCAGACCATCGAGAAACGTCCCGTGCGCGGTGATAATCCGTCCCAGCAGCCCGTCGCCAACGCGCACTCCGGGCGCCGACTGTTTCAACCGTGCCGTTGTTCCCCGGCGAATGCCCTGCATGTCTCCGTAGGGCAACAACAGAGTTTCCTCGCCGGAGAAACCGACGACTTCGGCGGAGACCGGTTCACCATGATCGCGTTCGAGATGAACCATCGCCCCGAGCGGCGCCGGAAAGTCCGAAACGGCCGCCGTCAGCCCGACAAGCTTTGTCACCCGGCCGGTGATGCCGATCGGCAGAATCTGCGAAATTTGATCGGCGGTGATCGTCATGCCAGCAGTTCCTCGGCGATGCGGGCCAGCATGGTTTCGACGCGGGCGTCCATCTCGCCGTGCCGGGTCTCGATCCGGCACCCGCCGCGCGTGACCTCGGGATCGGGAATCACCACCGCCTCCGCGCAGGCAGTGATCGACCGGACCAGGTCGCTGGCATGGTCGCCAAGATGCTGGACGTCCTGAGGATGCAGATGGATTCGCAACTGCGGATGACCGGCGGCAAGACGCAGCGCCTCAGTGATCATGGTCTTGGAAAGCTCGGGACGCTGCTTGAGTTCGCGGTGCAGCAGCTTCTCGGCGATGGCGACGGCCGTGTGCACCGCCGTTTCCTCCCACCGCAGCAGCCAACCGTCCAGTTCGCGCTGCATCGCCTGCGCAATGGCGGCAATCGCCGGAACCGTCGTGGCGATGCGTTCGGCCATCCGCTGGTCGGCGATCCGCGTCGCCTCGTGTTCGATCAGTTGGGCCGCATCGCGCAGCCCGTCTTTCCGCCCGGCTTCTTTCGCTTCACGATGCGTTTGTTCACGCAGTTTTTCCGCATCCTGCTGGGCCGCGCGAAAGAGTTCCGCCGCCTGTTCGCGGACTTGCGCCAGGTAGGCGTCCCCCTGATGATGCAAGTCTTCAAAATTGAACGCCACGCGCACGCCCAGCTCGCGCACGGCGTTAGCTTTCAAGAGCCGTTGAGTTTCAGGAAGGAGCATGGGGCGACGATGGCGTAAAGGGGAGATGGTATCGGAATCGGCGTTAGGTATTAGGCGTTAGGAAATCCTCTTCTAACGCCTATGATCACGTCACAAACTGGTCGCCGCCGCCGGAACTGGAGGCCACCTGGATCTGGCCGGAGTCTTCCAATCGGCGGACGGTGTCGACGATCTGCTGCTGCATGGCCTCGACGTCGCTGACGCGCACCGGGCCGAGGTACTCCATTTCTTCCTTGAGGGTTTCCGCCGCGCGCTGCGACAGGTTGCTGAAAATCTTCGCGCGAATTTCGTCCGACCCCCCCTTGAGGGCCACCGACCACTGGCTGTTGTCGACTTCCTTCAGCAACACCTGGATCGACTTGTTGTCGAGCTTCATCAGGTCGTCGAACACGAACATCAGCCGTCGGATCTCGTCGGCCAACTCCGAATCCTGCTGCTCGAGGCTTTCCAGGATCCCTTTGTTCGTCATCCGGTCGGTGACGTTGAGAATCTGCGCGACGGCCGGCACGCCGCCGGCCACTTCGGTCTGTTGATTGAACAGGCTCGTCATCCGGCCCTGCAGCGTCCGTTCGATGTCGCTGATCACCTCCGGGCTGGTCTGTTCCATCGTCGCAATGCGGCGGATCACTTCAAGCTGCTTGTTCGAAGGCAACCCGCTCAGCACTTCGGCGCTCAAATTCGGCGGCAGGTGCGACATGATCAGTGCAATCGTCTGCGGATGCTCCTCGGAGATGAACGTCAGCAGGCTCTCGGCGCCGGCTTTGTGCAGGAACCCGAACGGCACCGCGTTCATCGACTGCCGCACGGTTTCCAGAATCTGCCCGGCCCCGTCCTTGCCCAGCGATTGCTCCAGAAGTTCGTTGGCGAAGTTGATCCCGCCGCGTTCGATCGGCGTCTGCTCGCCCAACTGCAGTGAAAATTCGCTGAGGACCGATTCCTGCTGGTCTTTTGTCACGTCATCGATCCGGGCGATTTCCAGCGACACCCGCTCGACTTGCTCGCGCGTCATCTGCGCGAGAACTTCCGCGGCGAGCGGCTTCTCCAGGCTCAAGAGCAAAATCGCGGCTTTGCGGATACCGTCCATAGTGAGTTGCGAGCAAATCGTTGGGAATTGAGGGAAAAAGTCGCTTGCGCTTCGCGGCTGATCGATGTCTTACTTCGCCGCCTGCAGCCATTTCCCGATGACGGACGCCGTCATCTCGGGATTATCTTTCACGATGGTTTGAATCAGATCGCGCCGGGTCGGTTCTTTCGGCTTGCTCTCCGCTTCTTCGTCGGCGGGACTGTTTGAGGCCAGCTTCAGACGCTTCGCATCGAACGGGTCGGTCAGAGGCGATTCGCCGACCGGCGGACCGGCTGGCGACATTTTTCGCAACGTCAACAACACCCAGCCGACGAACAGCGCCAGCGCGACGGTGCCGCCCCATTCACGGCCGATCAGCAGCACGCGTTCCAGCATCGGGACCTTAGGCTCCGGCGAGTTGACCGTCACGCGGTCGATCGATTTTACCACCACCGCGTTGTCGGGCGAGCCGGAAGGCACGAGTTGTTTCACCGACTTCTGGACGGCGGCGAGGACTTCCTTCTCGATTTGCGCGACGTCGGTCTTGGCCGTATCTTGTTCTCCGGCCGCTTTACGCTGTGCTGCCACATCCCGGTAGTAATCCTGGGGAATGTTGACGCTCACCTGCACGGCCTTGGGCATCGCAGCGATCAGGGCTTCTTCCGTCCACTTGACGGAGACCATCGTCGTGCTGCTGGTGTCCGTGGTTTCCGTTTCTTCCGTCCGGTTGACGGGCTGGGAGATCGACCCCGGCTGATTCTGCTTGACGCTGGCATCGTTCTTTGCCGGGCTTTGCAGCCGCTTGTCCTTCGTCTTGGACTCCGTTTCGACCAGGACGGCCTTGTTTTTCGGGTCGACGATCTGAGACTTCGTCACCGACGATTTGATGTTGTCGACGTCTACCTGCACGGTCACGCCGACGTTCGGAATGTACTCCAGATCATTCTCGATCTTCTGCTGAAAATGCTGCGTGAACTCCCGGACGCGCTGCATGAGCTTGCTGTCGAATGGATCGCCCGCGACGTCACCGGAGTAACTCTGGCCGGCTCCCCAGTCGACGACTGTCACCGATTCGGGCTGCAGATCGGGCACCATGCTCGCCACGGCGGAACGGAACGACTGCACCAGCTTGGGCGGAAGCTCTCGGCCGCCTTTGAGTTTCACGAAGACCGTCGCCTTGGCTTGCGACTTGGCCCCCCAGGTAGACCGCCGCGTCGGATTCGCGACCACGACCCGCGCGTCGACAACGCCCTTCACGGCCTTGAGCGTCCGCCGGATTTCCTGCAGCAGCATGGCCTCTCTCATTTCTTGCCGCTGCTTGTCCGTGCTGAACGGTCCCATCGATTCCAGTTGCTTCAACATCTGCGAGCCGAGGTCGTTTGGCATGGCGTCGTGTTCGAGCAGGGCAGCGTTGTACCGGTCCACCGCGTCGACAGGCACCATGATCCGTTGACCGACGCGGCGATAGTCCGTGAGCTGAGCCTCCTGCAGCGCCTGTTCGACGGCCATGATTTCGTCGGTCGTAAAGACCTTTCCGAACGACAACGCCGTCTCGCTGCTGACGCGGTTGGACCAGATCAGCGCGGCAAAGCCGGCAATGACGAGCAGCGGCACGGCGATCAGCGTGCCGCGCTGGCTCGGAGACATCGAGCGGTATAGCTCGAAGAACTGTTTCATCAGGCGCTGAAGGATGTCCATGGGGATCATTGGATCTTGGTAGGGTGGGTCGAGGCTTTGCGAGACCCACCGATTGGATTTCGATCAAGCGAATGGCGGGCCTCGAAGACTCGACCCACCCTACGAAAGCGTTACATTCTGAGTTGTTGAATTTCCTGATACGCATCGAGCAGCTTGTTGCGGATTTCGATCATCATCCGCAACGCCAGGTCGGCTTCGCGGACGGCGGTGAAGGATTCCACCATTGAGAGATCGTCGCCGGCGAGGCTTTGCTCTACCGACGACTGGGCCTCGTTGCTGATGGCCCCCGCCTGCTGCAGCGCCTGCCATAACGCGTCTTGAAACGCGGCCGGCGCGGGAGACGCCAGCCCGGGCATCTTCACCGGCCCGGCAACGGGCGGCGGCGTCATTCCGAAGGGGGCGATCGGTTGCATGTCGTCTCCACTACATACAAATCAAAGTTCGGCCGCCCACGCAGTGAGCGCTCACTGCGTGAGCGGCTGAACGGAACCAGACATTACGTCAAGATTCGAAACGTGTTCTGAACCATATCCTTTGTGACGTCCATCGCCGTCAGGTTGGCCTCATACGCCCGGCTGGCCTCCAGCGCGTTGACGAATTCCGTGATCACATTCACGTTGGGAAAATTGACGTAGCCGCCGGTGTCGGCATGCGGGTGGCCCGGCTGATACACCTTTCGCGGCGGCGTCTCGGTATCAATGGCAATCTCCGCCTGCACGCCCTGGCCGCGCGGTGTCGGTCCCGGCCGGCCGGCCTGCGTCGTCAGCGCGACAATCCGGCGTTGAAACGGTGCCGGCTGGCCGTCTTCGTTCATCGTCGTTTGCGCATGGGCGATATTCCCGGCGATGACATCGATCCGGGTCCGCTGGGCCAGCAGGCCGCTCGCGCTGATTTCGAGTGTGCGAAACATTATTGATCCGGAGAAGTGTTGAGGGTTAAGGGGTGAGGGTTAACGGTTGGAAAGAGGAAGAGAAGCATCTTGCTGATTCCCTCAACCCTCAACTCCATCACGTTTGTCCGGTGATGGCGGCTTGCAACTGACTGTATTGGGCCGACATCACCTGCAGGGCAAAATTCTGCATCATGGAGTTCTTCGTCATCTCCAGAAACTGGTGTTCAATGCTGCGATTGTTGGCGTCTTGAAACGTAATGCCCGGCTGGGTGTCTGCTTCCCGAGCCTGGAACAACTGGTCCGGGAACAGGCTTTCCATGGCATCGCCCGGCGTGATGTTTCCACTCGTCGAGTGGGCAGGATCCAGGCTCCAAGGGACTCCGGCCGATGACTGATCTTTGCCGCGATTGCGATTCGGAACGAGCGCATCCCTCAGCGCGGCTTGAAACTCCTTCGTCGGCAAGTCCTTCATCCGATAACCGGGCGTATCAACGTTGGCGATGTTCCCGGCAAGGACTTCCTGCCGGCGCTCCGCGAACTTCGCCACCTGCTTCAGCAGCGACAAGGGCGATTGAGCGAGCAGCGGCTGCATCATGTTCGATCTCCTGTTGAAGGAACCAAGGTGATGAAATGCTCATCACCGTGGCGCCCGCGTATTCTCTTGATTGAACGATGAACCACCAATCCTTACGCCGCTCTGCGCAGCGGATCCGCAGACTCGACCGCATCCGTTTCCGCGGCGCGCGGCCACGGCTGGAGGTTGGAGCCGGGGCCGCCGCGAGGCGGGTAGCCGTACTCGCGGAGTTTTCCGGACAGGGTTCGAATCCCGATCTGCAGGGCCCGAGCCGTTTTCTCGCGATTGCCGTTGAATCTCACAAACGTTGCTTCGATCAGCTTGCGTTCCATCTCAGAAAGCGTGAGCCCTGCGGGGATTTCGCAATCGTTGTCCGATTCAGTCTGGGCCATCCACGGTTCGAGCATGGACGCGGTCAGCTTAGTTCCCCAATCCAGGGAACAAGCCCGTTCGAGCACGTTTTCCAGTTCGCGGACATTGCCTGGCCAGTCGTGTTTCTGAAGCAGATTCAACGCTTCGACCGTGATCGACCGGACCGGCCGACCCTCGCGGGCGGCGATCCTTCGGAGAAAGTTTTCCGCGAGCAAGCCGATGTCTTCAACGCGGGATCTCAGCGACGGCAGATGGATCATCGTCTGACAGGCTTCCGCCAGCAAATCGGAGCGGAACAAGCCTCGCTCGGAAAGTTCCGACAAATCGCTGGGCGTACTGAAGATGACGCGGACGTCGAACCGGATGCGTTCACCGGCGCCGGGCTGTTCGAAACGCTGTTCGCGAAGCATGGTAATCAGCTTCCGCTGGATCGGCAGCGCCAGACATTGCACCTGGTCGAACATCAGCGTGCCGCCATCAGCGGTTACCAGCCGGCCGGTCGTGACTCCGCCCGGAGTGACCATGCCGATGAGTTCCTGCTCCATCGTTTCCGCGGACCGGACGCTGCAATCCAGCTTGATGAACGGGCGATGGGCGCGGCGGCTGGCGTCGTGAATCGCCTGGGCGACGACGTCGGCGCCGGTGCCGGGTTCGCCGCGAAGCAAGATCCCGCCGGTCTGCTCGGCCGCCTGCTGAATTTGTTGCCGGAGGGTCTGCATGGCGCCGCTTTGTCCGACAAGATCGCGCAGATTGCGGTTGGCCAACTGCTTGCGCAGGCGGCGATTTTCCGACTGCACCCGGCTCTGCTGCGCCAGCGAGGCGATCATCAGGCCGAGATACTCGCGGGAATAGTCTTCCGGCAGAACCTCCAGCCGCGGCTGGCCGCCTTCGACATTTCCGACGCAGGCACAGACCGTGGGCCACCCGCGCTGGTTGATCTGCCCGGCCAATTGCCCGGAGGTATGGCCAGCAGGCAGCGGCCCCACCAGGCAGACCTCGGACAGACTCTGCTGCAGCGACTGCACGGCCGATTCCACCGTGCTGACGACGCGGCAGGCATGACCCAGGCTTTGCAGATCGGCCGTGAGCCGGCTGGAAAGCTGCGTGTCATGAGTGACGATCAGAACGGCCGGGATGGCCACAGGTTCGGCGGTGACGGCGTTGGGAGCCGGCCGTGCCGGAAAGGGAATGACATCCGGGTGGGAGACGGTCATGTGCAGTTCCGATGTTGAAAGGGCCAGGGTAAGAGAAAAACCGTTGAGTTTTCGGCGAATCACCAATTGACGTCGAATCGAGAGAAAGCCGGCTGCGCACGGGGGGCATACGCTTCCTGGGCCTGCGCGCCGACCGCGATCGCCTGCAGCTCGCGCTGAGTCGAGTCCCGTCGCGAGACCAACTGCCGGGTGCTCGACTGTTCTTCCTGCAAGAGGTCGGCGAGCAGCGCTTCGGTCTCGGCCAGCAAGGCTTCGCACCTCGCTCGATCCGCGGAGGACAAGCCCTCGCGCTCAAGCCGCCAGGCGCGCTGCAGGGCTCGATGCTCATCGCCGAACCGGCCCAGGTGGTCGATCAGGGCCTGCTTGGAACTCAGGATTTCGCCCAGATCGGCGAACTGGTCGGAGGCGATCATCCCGGTTTGCTGCCGGGACAGCTCCAGCAATGCACTGCAACACGCCTGCCGCGTCTGAAACGCGGTCAGGAACTGCTGGGGAGTGAAGTTGGGCATCGGGGTTCCTCGAAGTTTCGGGCTATTGCACCAGGCGTGCACGTTCCAGCCAGGCTTGCCATTCCGCGCGGCTGAAGTTGGTGGACGGGCTTTGAAACGCCGCATCCGGGATCTGTTTGTGGCTGAGAATGACTTTGGCCTGCTGCAACATGCTGCGGGCTTCCACGGGCTTTCCCATCCGTTGATAGCACTGGTCCATCTGCAGAAAGGCGACCAGCGTTTGCACGTCGTGGGGATAGCGGCTGACGGCCGTGTTGTAGGCGGCAATCGCCTCGGGGTACCTCCGCAACTGAAACAGCGAATGGGGAATTTCAAAGAAGCAGTTTCTGAGGAGCCGTTGTTCCAGTTCGTCGATCTGATCCTGGCTTTGTCCGGCCAGCAGGTCGTTGCGCATCGACTCAAACTGCTTCAGCGATTTTTCCAGCATCGCGTCCTGCTGCTGCAGCAGTTGCTGGCGTGCATTGTCGGTCTCGGCAGCTTCCCATTGGCGGCCGAGCCATTCGGCCTCGCGCTGGAGTGATTTCCCCAGGTAATACCGGGCTTCCCGGACACCCGGGCCGACCGAATTCCGATCGAGGTATCGGCCCAACAGCTTCGAGGCCTCCTGCCAATGGGACGAGGCCTGTCGAAACACGGCCGCAGTGACCGAGGGTTCCGGCGGAGACGAACGGACCAGAATCTTCCGGCGCTCCAGCTCACCTTTCTCGAACATCAGCCGGCCCAACGAGAGCTGCGCGTCGCGCCACTCGACCGCGCTGGGGAGCAACTGATCGGAAAATAAGATTCCCCGCCAGATCGCTTCCGCCTTGTCCAGTTCGTCCAGCTCGAAATGACAGACCCCGATCAGGTACATCGCCGTGAAAATCGCCGGATCGGTCGGATGTTTCTGCACCACCTGCTGGAGGTCGGCCAATGCCTCGGGGATGCGGTCGAGATCAAGTTCAATCCGGCTGCGCAGCACGAGCGCGGCCGCCATCAGCCGGTCCGGCTCGGTCGCCAGAAACTGATTGACGAGGTCCAGGGACTTCTCGAAATCCTGTCCGCGGCGATACTGCTCCGCCGCGTTCCAGAGCGCCTCGGGGTACTTGGACGAACTGATCCTGGCCTGCGCCAGTCGGACGAACGCCTCGGCGCTGTGCCGCCACCGTCGCCGCAGTTCTTCCGATTGCTTCTGCCGTTCGGAATAGGAAAGACGCTTCTGGGCTTCCTCTATCTCCTCGGCCCAGCGCACGTGGGCGCGTGCCGCGAACTCATACGCCTCTTCCCTTGGAAAGAGGGGCGTCATCAATTCAGACAGCGCGATTGCTTCGAAGAACAGGCGCTCGTCCAGCCAGGCGTTCCAGGCCTCGAGCACCGACTGACGAAATTGATCCAGGCCGACCCACCGGTTGCGGAATGTCTGAGGATTCTGCACCGACCGCAAGGCCGCGCCGTAAGCCAGCAGCGATTTTTCCTGGCTGGGATACAGCCGCCACAGCCGCCCGACGTGCAGGTTGGCCGCCGTCGCTTCGGAAGTCCCGGCATAACGGCCCGCCGTCTTTTCAAAATACGAAATGGCATCATGACGGGCCTTGTCCCGGACCTCGCGGGGCTCGGCTTCCGTTTCCGACAACCGTTCGTTCGCCAGTCCGATCAGATAGTGCGCTTCCGCCGAACGATCCTGACCGATGCGGTTAGATTTGACGATCGGCTGCAGCAGCGCGATCGCCTCGGCATAACGGGCCTGGGCCAGCAGAATTCTGGCCTGCAGCGTCAGATAGATCTGGGATTTCGAGACGTCATCCAGAGCGGAGATTTTCCCCGATGCAGCCGGTTCGTCCCAGGCGGTTGAAAGGCGCGAAAGCTCGTCCAGCGCAGAATGGGCCTCGTCAAACTGCTCTCGCGCCAGAAAGATTTCCGCCCGTTGCAGCCAGGCGATTTGGCGTTTGACTCGGTCCGGCTTCGTTTGCGGAATTTCCTCGTTCTGCACCAGCGAATCGTTCAGCTCCAACGCGACATCCAGCAATTGCGGCGTGCGCAGGCCGGGATCGAGATACAAGTCGACCAGCATTTCCGCGGCATCCACGCGCCCGGGCGGATAGGTTTTCAGAGACTCTTCCAACAGCGGCCGCGACGCCGCGCCGTTTTGAACCATGTACAGGCTTTTCCCCAGACCGTAGGCCCATTCCGGCCGGCGTTCGTTGCCCAGGGCCCTGCGCTCGGCTTCTTGAAGAAAGGGGATCGCCAGCGCGTATTGCGTCCGGTCGGCCGTCTCTCCGGACGCCTCGATCATGCCGAACGCAGCCATGCCCTGGATGAACTCCAGCACGCCGGCGAATCCCGGATACCGGTACCCTTGCTCATCCAGGCGTTTGGCGATTTCCCTGGCCGCGCGGAACTTGCCTTGATCGAGCAGTTTCAGCGCCTGCTCGACCTGATCCGCCGGCGTCTGCTGCGCCGGCCGCGTCATCCACCACGAAAGCCCGCCGACGACGACGAGCGCGATCGTCAGGCCGGCGCCGAGCCGCAGCGTGTTGCGAGACAGCATTCCCCGACCGGCTCCTGCAGCTCCGGCCGGCGCGTTTCCGGCCGGTGTTGCCGCTGCGGCAGTCGCTTCTTTGCTCGTGGGAAGAGTTGGCATACGCAGGCGGCGCGATCCTGTCTCTGGCTGCCGGGCAGCCAGAGTTTCACGGATTGGAATTGATGGGAGACCGACGGGAAATGACAATAACTCGACGACGTTCCCCGAGGCGGAACGAGAACAGATCGGTGAACCCCAGGGGCGTGCCGGCGATTCCTGAACGCTGTGCCCTGAAGCGCAGCACGACGAAATCGACGAACCGTTCGCGGGGGAGCGAGCTGCTGAAATGCGATTTGAATTGGGGAGTTGGAACGGGCGGAGTGTTACCTCAAAACCCGCCGGTCTGTCAATCCGACTTGCAGATTATGCCGAAGTCCGTATGCACCACGACTTTTGTTGGGAAAACGCGGCTCATCGCGGAGTAGCAGAGAAGAAGATTGACCGCAGATTTCTCAGAGGGACGCAGGTTTTCGAGCCAAAACCGAGATCCTTTTTGTGCGTTCTGGGCCTGTTCTGGCCACACCCATTTCCTGGCCTTCGCAGACGAAGCCCGGTGAATCAGAGCCTGATCCGGGCTTCGTCCGCGGCGCCAGGTTCTCAGCAGATTGACGGAAGCGGCGGGTCGTTCTCTTCCGGCAACTTCGGCGGCTTGACGTAGAACTCGCTGAGATCGAGTTTCCCTTTTTGTTCGGCTTCCATCAGGTTCAGCCGCTTTTCGAGTCGCTGCAATCGCTGCTCCAGGTGGGCCGGCAGCTTGGCCTCGTCCTCGGCACGGAGGGAACGCGGGACGCTGGGATAACCGAGTTGCCTTTGCAGCGCGGCAAACAAAAACAGCGGGTCCTTGCCCCGATGGGCCTTCGCGATGCGGCCTTCGGACAGCGTGAACAGCACTGGCGCACCGGGCCGATACGCCGGATCGTTGGTCCGCCGCCGGCGCTCCTCGACGAAATACTCCGACCGGTAATAGATCATGTCGGCGAATTCGTGGGCGCCGAGCCGGTTGCGGGTCTTGAGGATCCAGTCTTTCCAGGCCGGTTCGAACCACGGGTCCGCCGCGATGGCCGCCATTCCCTTGTCATAGCCAAGCCGGTTGCGGGACAGGCATTCGAACTCGTAGATGAACAGGCCGGCGAAGGTCGGCTGCGCACTGCGGTACTTCGCCTCGCGCTCCAGAATTTCGAGTGCCGTGAACTGATCGAACTTCGATCGGTCGGCCTCCGCCTGGCTGAGCACGTAGGCTTGAAACGGCGTGAAGTAATGCGCGAGCGCCGCCATCCCTTCGCTCATGCGGCCCTTGAGCATCACTTCGCCGCGGAGCACATCGATGGCCATCGGCAGCCGGGTTGTGGCGAGAATCTCTTCCCGCAATCCTGCGAGAAGATCCTGTGTGGGGATATCTTCCCCGAGCCGCTCTCGAAACGTGCGGAAGAAGTACGCCTGTTCGATGTATTCTTCGCGATCCAGCACGGACATCGGGCTCCCGGCAGAACGCCGCGGTTGCCAGCCATTTTTCTCTACGGAAGTCACAGCAAGCGTGAAATCGAAAGTCCCTGCTCCTCGGCAACCGCCTGGCGCAACGAATGCGGACAATGCAAAACGCGGACTCTCTCAAGTCGGCGTCTACTCGCCTTTCGCTTCCTTGAGCACCCGCTCGTAATACGCGGCGGCCTGGTCGTAAGCGGCTTTGGCGGCCGCTTTTTCCTCGGCGCGAATCAGGCCTTCCTTCGCCTTCCAGCAGACGTCGACCGCTTCACGGCACCAGGCGATGCTCTTCGGATTCACGCGAATCGGCTTGCCGGCCGCTTCCACGAAGACCGGGTTCGTATGAACCGACGGCAGAATCCGCACGGCGATCCAACTGGACTGCTTCACATCAATGTCGAATGCCTGCGGCTGCACGGAACCGTCCGCCACGATTTCTCTGCGCGCGGCGACTTCCCCGTTCACGATGATCTCCACCGGAACTTTTCGCGTCTCACCCAGACGGCACCGCTCCAGATGCCAGTACGGTTTTTCATCGAGCCGTTTGTTGCGGATGACTTCCGTTTCCGGCGTCGGGTTCTTCGCCAGCAGCGCGGCAACATCAAACGTGACTTTCACCTTGCCCGGCTTGGCCAGAGACAATTGGCTGACGGGCGATTTCTCCTGCGATGTGCCCGCTTCCAGGCCGTTGACGGCGAAATCGAAGATGTGGCTCAGGCCGTCGCCGCAATAGCTACGGCCGTCGCGGACGCCGTCGATCCAGTTGTCATAGGTCAACTCTTCCCCCTTAGGAATCTTGACATAGATGCGGCCCAGGCCCACTTTATCGCCGTAGATGCAGGGAAAATCGGTCTCGCCGCTGATCCGAGACCGCAGCCCGGCGTTCAGCGTGTGATACCACACGTTGAGTTCCCAGATAGCGGGCGTATCGACAGCCGAGAGGAAATCGCACACGTCATTCGCGGCGGTGACGACGAACTCGTTCGCACCGATGCCGTCGAACTTCGGCATCGCGTAATCGGGCAGCGTATCGGCGGCTTTGCCGGTCCAGCCGGGATTCGCGCCGGCCCTCAGGCCGGTAAATTCGCGCGCTCCGTTGGGCATGATGTCCGGCAGTTGCAGGCCCCAGCCCGAATGGCTGTAACCGACGACGGCTCCCTGCTTCTTCCCCCACGCCAGCACGGGCTGAGTCCAACTGGGCCATTGTTCGAGCTTCTCTGCGCCGGGGTAATCGTCTTCGGTCAGGCGCAGCAGGCACAAATGCCCGGCGTGCGAGGACGGAAAACCGGAGACCTCGATGTCATACCGCATCAGGTATTGCGGCGTGGACAACGCCGACGTCTTCCCCTCGAAATACTGCTTCTGCGAATACCAGCACGGCCCCCAACTGAGGACGCAGCCCACATTCAAGTCTTCGCCGAGGATGTGCCGCATCATGTCGCGCGGCGTCACGCCTTCCGTCGGGCTGTCGTAATGGGAACACCCGGCGGCGTGAACGTGATGATCGCCGGAGTACCAGAATTTCTCCGCGGCGTGAATCCACCGGTGAACCTGAAACTCGGCCCTTTGGCTTACGCTGTCGGCGGTGACCTTCATGGGGTGCGTCTCGACCAGATATTCCGGCCCGCGGTTGATCGTGACGGAATAATCGCCGGGCGGCAGATGCACGCTTTCGCCGTCCTGGCGGTAGATCTGATCATGGAAAAAGAAGTCAGGCGCCAATCGCCGGGCCGGATTGGGGTACACGCGGCCAAGTTTGTCCTTGATGATCAGCGACGCCATGACGCCGGTGCCGTCTTCATCCTTGATGCCGAGCACCACTTCGACCGACGGAACGGAGTGGAACAGCACCGGCACGGCATTGCGAAAGCCGAGGTCTTGCGTCCCCTGGCCGACGTTGAACCCGAGCTGCGCTTCGCGGCGGCCGATGTCCCGGCTGTAGAGTTGGACGATGCGATATTCCAGCTCCAAACCCGACAGCCCGGGCTTCAAAGGCTGCTTGTTGAACATGGACGCATCGAGGAAGCGGCCGGGGACATCAGACGCGTCGACGAGTTTTTCATCGGTCAACGGTTGCTGCCGGGCTCCTTTGCCGCGCATGTAAACCGGCAGCAAGTTCGGGCTTTCCATTTTCAATTCCGCCGTGACGCCCGCCTGGTTGTGAACCTTGACGAGAAACGTCCGCCAGCCTTGCTGGATGAGTTCCTTCTTCGCCGGACCTTCGACGACCGAGACGCGGCTTTCCGGGTTGATCGTCACGCCGGCCACGCAGTAGGGGTCGAGAATCTTTTGAATCTCGAGGGCAGCTTTCACCCCCTGGTCGGCCTTCATCGCCGCCGTCAGCGATTTCTGGTCGGCCGGGGAGATCGGGGCCCCGACGTAATCCAGCGCCTGGAGGACGCGTTCCGTCGCGGCGACCAGCGGCTGCTGTTCGACCTTGACGACTTTCGGCCAGCCGGCGTCGTCAGCGGACAGTGCCGGCCGAGCGAGGGCAAAACATCCCGCAACCAAGATCAGAGGACGCAGAACAAGTCGTTTCGCGACGGACATGATTCGACTCCTCAGTGGGAATGGCACGGGAGGGACATTCGGGATCGGAGAACATTGTCCGTCAGCGAATGGAGATTCGCAAGCAGGGCAGACAGCATCAGCCCGACAAAAAAAGCCCGGTCCGAACGGGGAACGGGCTTCACGCGCGTCCGGCGCGGCTCACTCTTTGCCGGGCTGGTAGGCGGCTTCGTTCGGCAGGTCATCCGGCGGGAGGTCCAGCGGTTCGCCGTCCTCGGATTCCGGGATCGGCGGGACATCGCCCGGTTCGGGGAAATCGGTTTCCTTGATCTCCTTCAGCGACCCCTTGCGGGCGGCGGGGGGCAGCAGCGAATACTTGCCGACGCCGTCCTCACGTGATACCGGGCAGCGGCCCCAGTATTGCTTCTTGTACGGGTTGTAGAAGTAGTGGTGCTTCGGCTGCGACGGATGGTGAATGACGTAATGGTGCTTGAAGCCGTTGAAGGACGGCGTCGGCTTGTAATAGTAAGGGCGGAAGTGATAGCCGTGCTGCTGATGGCGTTGCCAGCCCCCATAGTGCTGGCGGTTTCCGAAGCGGTGCTGGGCCACGGCGAAGCCCGTTGAGACCGCCGATGCGGCCAGCATGAGTACCAGAACCAGGCCAGTGCGACGTGAGATCATGGCGTGTGACTCCTGAACAGGATGGGAAGTCCCGGATTGAGCGAATGCGAATTTTCGCCCTGGCCGGGTCGAGAAGAGCCCGCACCGAAAATCGTGCCACATCCACGGCAGGAAATCCAGCGAGCAGAAATTATGCAGCGATGCGACGAGTGCCTCCGCAGGGCTCCAGCGGCGACGAGCGAAGTGAGTGCCGTCGCGGTTCCGCAACGGCTCAGGAATTCGGCAGCTCGGCCGAGGCGGTGCGGCGGCGGGGCCTGGAGCGCGGGCGGGTTTCGTCCGTCGACGATTGACGGTCGGCCCGTGACGAATCGGCCGGAGCGGCCCGTGACGAATCGGGCGGCGCGGCCACATCCGCGGCAGTGATTTGAATCTCCATCACGCCGTCATCGGAAGCGGTCTCTGCATCGTCCGAGACCTTCAGCGTGACGGTCGCCTCTCCGGCTTCCAGCGGCGTCAGCAGCAGCATCGTGCGGCGTTCCTCATTCGGCTGCAGCGTGCCGATGCGCAAGTGGACCGTCCGTCCATAACGATGTTCGAGGCCTGGCGGTATTTCAGCGATGATCACGACGCCGTCCAAACGCACGTTGCCGTCGTTCACCACGCGCATCGGCGCCGACAGCATCTGATATTCCTTCAACCGCTTCGCGGCGCCCGTGGTCAACGTCAGATGCGGGCGCTTCGCCGGGCGCGCTGCGGCTGGTTCTCGCGGCTTCCGCGGTTCACTCTGAACGACCGCCGGAGTCGCCATTGTCTGGTTGCCGACAAATGCCGTCACCAGGACCGACACAATTTCTCTTCGCCCGCCGGAGCGGCCGGTCGCTGCAATGCGCGAGGCCGCATGTTCCTGACCCGGAGGAAGTTCCGGCAGAATTTGTGCTTTCAGCCGTTGCGGCACAGTGAAATCCGTATCGGCCAGTTCGCCGCGCAGGACGTCGATCCGCGGGATCGCCGCCGGGCCGAGATTGCGGATGTGCAACTGCGGCGGACGCGGACTTCGGCCAGTTCTCGTCCGGGCCGTGCGGTCCCAGCTCAATTCCAGTTCGACTTCCAGGGAGGACGCCGCCGAACTCGGGACAACGGCTGGCTCCCAAAGCAATCCCATGCGGTCGCCGTCCAAGGATGCGGCCACAGTCTCCTGATCGATCAGCCGGTCGTCCGGCAAGGCATCCCGGTCGACAACATGAGACGGATCGAACGGCCGCCAGGGATCGCGCGGGTCGTCACTTCCAAAACGATTCCGCATGATCGCCGTCGCAACCGGTTCCATGCGTGCGCTGAGGGAGACCTCGGGGACATCGGGTTCTCTGATTCGTCTCGGCCGAGTCACGAGTTCCAACGCGACCTCCAGCTGCGGCGGATCATCCAGGACCGGGAGGCGCCTTCGCCGCGGCGGAAGATCGCTGGCCAGAGGCACGTAGCGCAGGGCAGGGGCTTTCGCAATCTCTACCGGGTAGGCAGGGGAGCGGGCGGAGATGGACAACGTGCTGTCCAATTCCCAGGGCCGGCGCTGCTGATCAAGACGCGAGCGTATCATTCGAGCAGCGGGCGCCGTTGATTCTCCGAGGAATTCGCGAGGCACCAGAAACAGAAGTATGGTCAGGACGATGCCGATCGTCCCTGCGATGCCGACGAAATTCCACGTTGGCGATCTGGTCCAGGTGAGATAGACATCGCAGAAGTAGAGTTCGGTGTGGAGCAGGAACCGCGACCAGCCGACGCAGGCGCGCCGGACGAAAGGGGGCAATTCTCTCCAGAGGATCGAACGAAATCTCGGCTGCACGTCGCCGTCCTTGGCCTGACGTTATCGGGCAAAATTGCGGAATTGCGGTGATGGTCCCAGATCACGCAGCCCGCCAAACGCCGATTCTTAGCAGGTTTCCCGGTTTATCAAAAGCCCAATTCGGCAAAAATTGCCGGTTTTCAATCACGGGCTTCGCAACCCGCGCTCAAGCCGCGTGATCGCTCCCTAATCCGGCCGAAGAGGTCCCCTTCTCCCTCCAGGAGAGAAGGGGAAAAACGATCATCTGCTACGACACTCAGCGGTCCCGCCAATGCATCCGCAGGCTGTGCCCCTGAATGAGGAAGCTACTCTTCCAATTCCAGGTCGGCGACATTCTTGCCGGGTTCAACGGGGAACGAAATCGTGCTCGTTCCCAGGGACATGTGTTTCCTGGGAAATGGCAGTGACGCCTCGATTTCTTTTTGCCTTTCCTTCGCGAGTCGTTCAAGCTCGGCTCGCTTTACGGGATCATTCAAGTCTTCCGGGTCCACTGTCGAAGTCTCCATTCCGTCATCCGGATTCGCAGGCGGGGTAATCATCACGCCGTACGTGACCGCCGGGATCTGGGGCGAGCCGTTGGATTTCAATTGAAACGAACCGTCGGCCTGCACCACGCCATCGGCCGAGTACGTATTCCCTTCAAGAGTCTGGAACCGAACCAGGCACCCTTCGGGAACCGGTTCGCCACGAAACGTCACCGTCCCGGTGACCTCGCCGCGCGGCCCTTTGAAGCCGTCTACTGATCCGGCGCATCCGACCATGCCGAATAGCCCGGCCGTGCAGAATAACCCAAGAACCGAACTGCGGGTTGAAAACCATCGTCGCATTGAATCATCTCCCTGTCAGGCGAGGAGAACGGAAACCAAAAAACACTTCAGGGGAGTCACAAGTGACTCCCCTGAAGGAACATTCGTATTGACACTCAAGCCATCATCAGCCGGCTTAGAAGTCGCCGACCACCCGGCCTTCATTGCGGCAGGACAGATAGGTCAGCGTGTTCATGTCAACAGTGTTGGCGATGAACCGAACCGTGCCATCCACCAGCAGCGCGTGCACGCCGCCCGTATGGCCCGAACTCAGGGGCATATTCGGCCTGTCCATCGCTCGCGTGTCGGCGCCGCTGAGAGCGACACCGAACTGTGCCGAGTTGGGCGGCCATCGAACCGTCACCGACGTCACAGTTCCCCATTCATTCGAGGCCCAGGAATCGCCATGTGTAAACCAGCCACTCCCGAGGTTCGGCAGGGTTTCATTAGGTGCATTGGTCGCGGGAGTTCTGTTATACCCGCTGATTTCCCCCATCAGCAAGGTATTCGCAGTGCCATCAATACAGTCTTTGATGCCCAGCAAACTTACTGCGCCATTCCGCGCGGGCACGATCATCCCGCGAGTTGAAGCAAAACCTTGACTGTTCACTTGCTCCAATCCTAGAGTGTCGGTCGACCAAAGCGCCGTGGTCACCGCCCCGGCAATACCGTAGTAGTGCGTGATCTGCGCCGGCCATCCGTTGCAATCGCGAAATCTCGTCGGCAGCGGCGACGAGGGGCACTGAATCCAGCCAAAGTTCGCTCCTTTGGCGTGGGGGAAAGTCGTTGAGGTGTTATTGCAGATGTTTGCAGGTTGGGTCACATTGAAATTCCAATTGTTAAACAACGGCGCCTGATCCATCTGGGCCAACATCGACACAAAGAAACTATGGCTGTGGTTTCCGTTGTAGCAAAATCCCGACGGAAAATACTGGTAAACGTCGTGATAGTTGTGGAACCCCAGGCCCATTTGCTTGAGATGGTTCTTGCACTGGGTTCTGCGGGCCGCCTCACGGGCCTGCTGCACGGCAGGCAGCAAAAGAGCGATGAGGATCGCGATAATCGCGATCACCACCAGGAGCTCAATCAGCGTAAACGCTGAACGGCGCCTGGACCGACTTGACTGAAACTTCATGAAACACTCCCACCAAGAGTACCAGACCAATCACGATGGACAACATGTCCATCGCCAGAAAACACAATCGTTAATGGTTGATGTCAGCAAGCGAACATCAAACTCGAGCGACAACAGATCACGATCCCATCAAGAATGAGTCGAGCAAAAAGTGATAGTGTCCAGGGGCTAAAACGATCTCACATCAGCAAGGCAGGAAGGCAGGAAGGCAGGAAGGCAGGAAGGCAGGGCGAGTTTCGATTCAGGTCTTCCAGGTCTCTTTGCGAAAGTCTAACTACGCTCTGCCTAACGAACAACAGAAGAATAGCAAAAGAAGATCGAGCATTCCACAATAAAATTTGAGGAGATTCAATATTTCCGGTAAACATCCAACATCTTGACATCGAGGTGATCTCGACATGGACCAGCGAAGGATGATCGCTGTAACGGATTCAACAGCAATCGATTGCAACTCTTTGTTACCTGCTGCTTGGTGCCGTGAGAACATCGTAAAAAAGTTCTTTATTAACGAAAGGACATCAATCGGAGGGTTTTAATGCGTGGTTTGATTCCCGCATTCGTTGTGGTCCCAATAACACGAACCCGCAGCGCCGCAAATTCCCTGAGCGCGTATTTATGGACAAGTTCGCCATTCGGATTGACCTTCAATCACCAGCCAGTCCGTATCGAGCCGCACGTTTTCCGCCCGGGAGACCTGGCCCGACGGCCATTGGATCTCGACGTGATCCGCCCGGTCAATGGACCCCAGGCCCACGCAGATCCGGTGCTCGTTGCTGCTGGAATACCCGTCGCCGGCCGTCAACTGAGCGAACCGCTCCTCGCCTGGGGTCACCGTGATGCGGACTTTTGCGCCCACGGCATCGCGACTGCTCTGCGTGCCGATCAACCGGAGCCGCAGCGACCGGCCGGGGGATTCCGTCTGGTTTTCGGCGAGTAACACGGCGTCGTCCAGATCAGTGGCGAGAAAATCGACCCGGCCATCGCGATTCCAATCGAGGATCGCCATCCCGCGCCCCAAACGAGGTTGATCCAGGAACGCGCCTGCTTGAGCTGCGGACAATTCCTGAAACCGGCCGTCCGGCAGCCCTTGAAAGAATTGCGGTTTCATTTGAAAGGGCTGTTCCGGGAAAATATCGATATGACCGTTCACCACGGCGAGGTCATGCCAGCCATCGTTATCGGCGTCGAAAAACTGCGTGCCGAATCCGAGTGGGTTAAAGCTGGGTTCGCGCAAACCGGCCGCTTGCGTGCGATCCTGGTAAAAACCGCCGGGTTGCGAGAGATACAGGGCGTTCGATTCCTTGGTGAAATTGGTGACAAGCAGGTCCGGAAAACCATCGCGATTGAGATCGGCGCAGGCGATTCCCATGCACGCTTGAGACGATCCATTCTGATCGAGCGCCAGGCCGCGGACATACGCTTCCTCTTGGAAGTGGAGTCCTGAGCCGGTCTCGGCCTGGTCGTTGATCAGCAGGTAATTCGCCGTGGTGTCGTTGGCGATGAAAACATCCGGCCGGCTGTCGTCGTTGAAGTCGGCGATGACCAGGCCTAACCCATAGCCTTGCGGCAGATCCAGCCCGCATTCGGCCTGCTGCTCGAGGAACCGGCCGTCGCCGAGATTGATCAATACGGTATCCAGCGAGGGATCGAACATCTGGGGCCGACAAGGTCCTGAACGGCCGGTGTTGGAATCTGTGCAAACATGCCGGAACATTCGCTTATCCTGGATGTAATTCACGTCAAAGAGTTCCGGCAGTCCGTCACCGTTGAGGTCGGCGATGGCGCAACTCTGGGTCCATTGGGATTGACTCAATCCGGCGGCCTCGGTGGCGTCGGTATACGTGCCGTCGCCATTGTTGCGATACAGCCGATTGCGGCCGAGATTCCCCACATAAATGTCCGGGAAGCCGTCGTTGTCAATATCTCCCGCGGCTGCGCCGTTGGAATAGGACGTCTCGTGAATGCCGGCGAATGGCGTGACGTCCAGGTATCGCTCACCCCTGTCATTGCGGTACAACCGATCCGACGGGGCCGACGGGTCTTGCGTCTCGTCCGCCGGCGATTTGTTTCCTTGCGGGATATAAAGATCAGGCCAGCCGTCACCATCGTAATCCAATACCGCAACGCCGTTTCCTGTCGCTTCAAAAATTCGACGTCCGCCCGAAGAGGGGGAATAGGAATACGCATAGCGGAAGTCCAGGCCGACGGTTTCCGCCCGGTCTTCAAACCGGATGGCGAACGGCGAGAGGCCAGCGATCTGCGGAGACAGGCGACCAAACGAATTCAACTGCGGCCAGTCTGGCAAGGGGTAGCGGTCCCAGTCGAAATTTCCCCCGGGCAAACTGCCGGGTTTCGTGCGGGGAAGATCAGCATGCAAATTTGGTTCGATCCGGTTCTTGTAATCCACGATCTCGGCAAAGTCGCGATTGCCTGGCTTGCTGTACACGACGCAGAAAGCCCAGGCCTCCCAAAGCCGGCCTGCGGCCTCCAGCTCTTTGATCATCGGAACTACGTAATCGCCGGCGCGCGGCGAATGAAACAGTCCTTGCAGTTCGATGATCCGATGAAGTTGACGGCTTCGTTCCGTAAACGCCTGGCCAAGTTCGGTCTCGTGCTGCGAATACAGCAATTGCCCCAGCAGGGTGGTTGCCGTCAGTTGTTCCGGTTCGCGCAGGAGCGCTTCATGCAGGCAGCGGATTGCTGCCTCGGTTTGTCCGAAGTGGGAGAGCCAGCTTCCCCGAGCCGACCAGATGAGGGCATCATCACCCAGGTGCGCGGGCAACTCGGCATGCCATTGATAAAACTTTTCGGGGAAGTACAGCGCATAGAGTTTGGCCAGCGTGGCCTGAGCTTCGAAGTCTTCCGGATCCGCCTTCGTGATTTCCAGCAGGAGTTGCTCTGCCTTATCATAGTGATTCGACTGAATTTCCTGAATGGCTTGACCTAACATCGCATATTTGTTTTCCGGATCGACCAGCAGAATTTCTTTCAATCGTGCGACATCATTCAGGATGGGCTCGACTGCAGCGAGAAGGACAACTTCGTCTTGGCCGAAGGATTCTCGCTTGATCCGTTCCATGATACAGCGTGTTGTTTCACGGGAATGACCCGTGACTCCTGCAATGAGCTCCTGGCAAAGCAGGGATTCCTCCACTTCTGCCGAGAGTTTTTCGGAAAGCCTCAACGCCCGCAGCGCCGGGAGAATCCGGTGTTCGCCCATCCAATCGCGGCCCAGGCGAAGGGCATGCTGTCCCGCTTCCTGGGGTTTTAAGCGGGCGTATTCCTCGAGCGCATCGCACGCCCGGTCCCATTCGCCCTGCCGGCCGGCGGCTTCCGCCAGCAATTTCCAGCCGGCCGCCAGACGAGGGGCTTTGACCACCACCTGCTCCGCGCAGGCCACAGCCAGGGGAACATCGTTTTTCGACAGGGCCGCATTGCCCTTCTGCAAGAGCTGCGCGGCAGACGTCCCGGCGAAGGACCAGCAGAAGATCCCTAGCAGGCTCACCGCCAGTACGATCACTGCGATCCACCGCAAAGATCCCGGTCCTGGAGATTCAACAGTCGCTTGAGAGTCTCGCACACGAAATCCTGGCAAACAGGAAACGCGACGCCGCGTCGTAAAACACACAAGGCTCGCCCAGGGGCTGGTCTGATGGTTTTCCGGTGAAATCGACCGAGGTCATAAATATGACCGGCCGATTTGATCGTAGCGATCAACCGCAACGGATTCCACCGCTTCGAAATCTGATCGCATCGTCCTGATTGCAGGGCAATCTGCAGCGAGATCAAAGTACCGTCGCGTGTTATTGCAGACCGCGTTGGAGAATGTCCCAGACGATCTTCCCGTCCTGGTTGTCGAGCAGCGAACCGGCGCCGCCGGGGCGTGCAAAGACGAGTTTCTGCGGATCCAGACCGAACAGGTGGAGCAGCGTGGCGTGGTAGTCGAAATGGTGGACGACCTTGTCGACCGCCCGGTGGCCGAACTCGTCGGTCGCGCCGTAGGCCAGTCCGCGTTTCACGCCGCCGCCGGCCAGCCACATGCTGAAGCCGAATGTGTTGTGATCGCGGCCGATGTTTTTCTCGTTCTGAATGACGGGCAGCCGGCCCATCTCGCCGCCCCAATGGACGAGCGTCGTGTCGAGCAGGCCGCGCTGCTTGAGATCGGAGACCAGCGCAGCGGACGGCTGGTCGGTCACGGCACACATGTTGGGCAGGGCGGCCTGAATGTTGCCGTGATGGTCCCAATGCTGGTTGCCGGTGTGAACCTGCACGAACCGGACGCCGCGTTCGACCAGCCTGCGGGCGATCAGGCAGCGCGTGCCGTATTCCGCAGACTTGGGGTTGTCCAGGCCGTACAGCGTCTTCGTGTGTTGCGTCTCCTGCGACAGATCGAGCGCCTCTTTGGCGGCGGTCTGCATCCGGGCCGCAAGCTCGTAGCTGGAAATCCGCGCGGCGAGATCGTGCTCTCCAGGATGCTGCGCGAGATGCTCCTGGTTGAGCTGCTCGAGATAACCCAGGAATTTCTGCTGGACGGCGCCTTGAAATTTTACCGGCGGGTCGAGGTTCAGAATCCTTGGCTCCTTCGAGCGGATGACGGTCCCCTGGTAAAGCGACGGCAGCCAGCCGTTGCTCCAGTTCTCCACGCCAAGCACCGGCAGGTTTTGCGGATCGGTGAGAACCACGAACGCCGGCAGGTTGCGGTTTTCGGTGCCAAGCCCGTAGGCCATCCAACTGCCGAGCGCCGGGCGTCCGCCGAGAATGCGGCCGTTGTTGAGCGCGTTGATCGACTGGCCGTGATTGTTGACGCCGGTGTGCATCGACCGGATGAGGCAGATGTCATCCACGACCTGGCCAAGGTACGGCAGGAGTTCGCTGAGCTCCGTTCCGCACTCGCCGCGCGGCGAAAACTTCCAGGGCGAGGCGAACAGTTTCGAGGTGGCTTCGGCCGCGTTGTCCAACTGGAGTTCGCCGCTGAAGTTCTGCAGATGCCGCTTGTGAAGTTCCGGCTTCGGTTCGAACAGGTCGATGTGGCTCGGCCCGCCCTGCATGAACAGCGAGATCATCGCAGTTGCCTGCGGTTCGCCATGCGGCTGCTTCGGCGCGAGGTCGAACGAGGGCCGTTCCAGATTCGGTTTTGCCGGTACGGCCCGGGCCTCTTCCTGCAACAAATGCGTCAGGGCCAGCGACGACAGTCCGAACCCCGACTGGGCAAGAAAATGGCGGCGGGTGTGCCGATTTGACATCATGATGGAAAACTTCCCCCTCGCAGGGCCCCATGGGTTTCGCCGCTCACAATGTGAGCGCTCGCACAATCAATCCACATACAAAAAGGAGTTCGCGCTGAACAAGGCCTGGCAGAAACTGGCCAGCGCCTGATGGACAGGCGGAGAAACTTTCGGCAGTTGGTCGGCTGGAATTCGGGCCGTCATCTGCTGCGTCTGATCGTGCACGAACGAGACGCCGGAGGCGAGCTGTGCGGTCGTCGGCGCCGTTCCCAACGCCGTCTGCCAGGCCAGCGCAACTTGTGCCGGGACCGCGTCACCTGATGCCGCGCGAACCCAGTCGGCAAACCGTTCAGCTTCACGAATCACCAGTTCATTGTTCATCATCAGCAGGGATTGCGGCGCGACGGTCGAAACCGACCGCAGATCGCAATTCGGAGACAGCGTCGCCATGTCGAACGGCTCCAACATGCCGAGCGGCATCGAACGCCGGACTTGCACGTAGACGCTGCGGCGGTATTCATCTTCTCCCAGGGTTTTTCCCTGGTTGATCGGACCGCCGGCCGGATCGAGGTACGGAAGCCCCACGATGATCTGTCCGACGTCATCCACCGCAACGGGCGACGCCGGACCGAACATCTTGTCGCTCAGCGAGCCGGCACAAGCGAGGATCGAATCACGGATCGCCTCGGCTTCCAAACGCCGGACCGACATTCGGCCCAGAAGCCGGTTGTCGGGATCGACAGCGTCGATCTCCGTCCGGCGGTAGGATTGCTGGCGATAGACGGCCGACGTCATCAGCAGGCGATGCAGGCGTTTCACCCGCCAGCCCTGCGCCATAAAGTCAGCGGCCAGCCAGTCGAGCAATTCGGGATGCGACGGCTTCTCGCCGAGGAAGCCGAAATCGCCCGGCGTGGCGACGATCCCCTTGCCGAAATGGTGCATCCAGAATCGATTGACCTGCACCCGAGCCGTGAGCGGATGATTCCCGTCGGTCAGGTGCCGGGCATAGGCCAACCGGCGTCCGCTGGTCGGAAGCGCCGGGTCATCCACGGGGATGTTGGCCGGATGGGCGACGGTGAGAATCTGCAATTCGCCGGGAGTCACCGCCTGCTTCGGCTGAGCGAACTCGCCGCGGTAGAACAGGTGGGTCGCCGGAATCTGGCCGGGGACTTCCGTGAGGCAGGGAACGAAGTCGTCCTTCGGCCGAAGCCGGCGCACTTCGGCGATCCGCTGATCCCAGAGTCGATTGAACTCCTGAATTTTTTGCGGCTCATACAGGTACACGCTGCCCCGGTCGACATTGAGGCTGGGCTGATCCTTCAGAATCTGCTTTTGCTCGGGCGTTCGCTGGTTCGCTTTCGCTTCACGGGCCGCGCGGGCCGCCGCCCGCTTCTCTTCCGGCAGCTTGCCGACCTCGCGTTCAAACACGTCCTTCACGATGGTGTCGAGTTCGCGCCCCCGCTGTTCGCTCAACAGAAATTCGGCGTCGCCCAGAACTTTCGCCGCCAGTCTCTGATCGGAATTCCACAGCGACACCAGCCGGGCCTGAGACCCGCGCCAGTTCTTCCAGTCATAGGCCGGCTCGAACAACGCCCGGAAGCGGTAATAATCGACCTGGGCGATCGGATCATAGCGGTGATTGTGACATTGCGCGCATCCGACCGTCAGGCCGAGCAGCGACGTCGAGACAATCTTGATCGTTTCGGCGACGACGTCGTTCCTCGCCACGTTCTGATCAATGTCGCCCGCAAACGTGCCATCCGGCGCCATCCGCAGAAACCCGGTCGCAGCCAGCCTGTCGGCCGCCTCGGCCGACAGGTTTTCAAACGGCAAGGGAACCAACTCGTCGCCGGCCAGTTGTTCGACCAGGAATTCGTCGAACGGCTTGTCGGTGTTGAAGGCCCGGAGAACATAGTCACGGTACTTGAAGGCATACGTGCGAATGGGATCGGCTTCCGTATAGCCGTCGCTGTCGGCATACCCGGCGACATCCAGCCAATGGCGGCCCCACCGTTCGCCATACCGGGGCGAGGCCAGCAACTCGTCCAGCAGCCGCTCCCAGGCATCGGGAGCCGGGTCTTTCACGAACTGCTCGATTGCTGCCGGCGTCGGCGGCAAACCGTGCAGATCAAACACGGCCCGGCGGATCATCGTCCGTCGGTCCGCCTCCGACGAAAAACTCAAACCCAGTGCTTGCAGTTTCACAACGAGAAACCCATCCACCGGCGACCGGATCGCCCGGGGTTCAGACACCCCCGGCACTTCGGGCGACCGAATCGGCTGGAACGACCAGAACGACCGTTCCTCCTCCGTGAAGTCGCCCACCGGCGGCCGCTCGGGTTCCGGACGGGCCGTCTTCGCTCCACTCGCGATCCAGCGGCGAATCTGATCGATCTGCTGAGGCGTCAACTTTTTCTCGCCGGGCGGCATCTCCCCCGACGTGATCCTCTGCACCAAGAGGCTCTGAGCGGCCTGTCCGGCGACCAAAGCCGGGCCGCTCTCTCCACCGTGTGCAATCAACCGGGCAAGTCTTAAGTCGAGCTTACCTTCCAGGGTCTCTTCTTCTCCATGACAATGAAAACAATTGGCTTTGAGGATCGGCCGGACATCCGTTTCAAACACGGGATCCGCCGCGTGCGCCGCCGCGCCCAGCATCGCCAGGGAAATGATGTGACAGCGAAAGACGAACGTGATCATCGCGCAGACTGCATCCGGTGGAAGGTATGTTTCGAAGACAAATAAATTATGTCGTCCGCCCGGATGAGCCGCAATGCGTAACTTGCAATCGCAGGAGGCCGAGGTACATCCGCAAGCTGGCGGTCCCATCACTTGTGTCGATACCCATGGTCGCCGACGCCGGGATCAAAACACCCCACGCCGTCAGTTGCCGACATGCGGGCCTGAACTCGCTGCGGTCAAATCCAGTTCCGCCCAGACCGGCCGATGATCGCTGCGCCACGTGGTGTATCGCCCCGACCGGACCGCATGGAATTCCTGGCTGATCCACATCTGGTCGAGCTTCAACACGGGCAGCGGCCACGGCCAGGTCGGACCGTATCCGGACCCTGCCGTCTCAAACACATCCCGGAAATCCCTGCGCATCCCGGCGAACCAGACAGAACCCTCCGGCGTATTGAAATCTCCCATCACTACTCGCGGACCGTCATTCCACTGGGTGAATTGCGCCGATAATCGCTCCAGCGGTGCACGACGATCGATCCACGGATTGGCGGCAATGTCGACCAACACGGCGCGCACCGTC
Organism: uncultured Planctomycetaceae bacterium; assembly: GCA_964388415.1. Classification (GTDB taxonomy): domain Bacteria; phylum Planctomycetota; class Planctomycetia; order Planctomycetales; family Planctomycetaceae; genus CAZDGB01. Next base: position 113,774 of record CAYMAO010000014.1, read on the forward strand.
GTTTCCTCCCAGTCCGCATCCACCCAGACGGCATGACTGTCGAACCCCAGCCGCTCATAGCCGCTTTCCCGCACCTGGCCGCGCACGATCAACAGGCAGCCCGGATGCGGGACGACGAACTCATACTCCGGCCAACTGGCCTGCCAGGCGGCGAGCCATTCCGCGGAGAGTTCTCCCGTTTCCACCAACCCAACGATGGCAGGCGATGTCTCGAGGAAACCGTCGACGACGGCCGCATCATCGAACAGGTTGCGGCCGACATTCCAGAAGATGACTGTTTTTGCTCCGGGACGCGCAGCGCCCGGCGTACGCCAGGCAACATCGCACCAGCCGACCCAGCCGATCAGCAGCAATACAACCACGCCGTGCCAGACGCGGCGCCGCCATCCCGGTCCTGCCAGGATCGCTGCCAGCAGCGACAGCATGAGGAGGATCGGCCTCGGCAACGCGTAATATAGCCCGGCGACCGGAAACGGTATTCGGTCCCTGACGGTCAGTTGCAGCAACACCCCCGTAAGAATCATGATCCAACAAAGCCAATGCAGCACCGTGCGCCGCGGCAAGCGCAATCCTGAAGCAGCGGTTACCGGGGCATCTTCCATGACGTGCCTCACACCCTTCCGAAAAATTGGCCGCGCTGGGAGATTCCCACAAAGCCAGGCGTTGGCAACGCCGGGACGCTTTGGAACGCGCAATCCCTGGTTGCGGCCGGCATAACGTATCATTCCAGCCGGCACGTCGTATACAATCGGGCCTGGCATTTCGCCCCATTCCGACGGATTCGCCCACGGACCATTGCCGAGCATGTCGTCGCCACCGGAATCTGATGATACGGTTTCCCCAAGGCTGCTGGTCTTTTCCGACGACTGGGGCCGTCATCCGTCGAGTTGCCAGCACCTCGTCCGCCGCCTGCTGCCGCGTTACGACGTCGCCTGGGTCGACACCATCGGGATGCGGACCCCTTCGCTGAACTGGGCGACGATCTCGCGCGGGATGGAAAAGTTGGCGCACTGGATGCGGCCGAAGCCGTCGTCGACAGCAGAAAATCTGCCGGAAAATCTGTCGGTGCTGCGGCCGAAAATGTGGCCGTGGTTCACGCACGCCTGGGATCGGGCCGTCAATCGTCGGCTGCTGCTGTCGCAACTGGGCCGCTGGCGCCGGATGTCATCGCAGCCCGTCACGGCGATCACCACGCTGCCGATCGTTGCCGACTTGATGGGCGCTCTGCCGGTCGAGCGCTGGGTCTATTATTGTGTCGACGACTTCAGCCAATGGCCGGGCGTCGATCAGCGCACCATGCTGACGATGGAACGGACCGTCATCGAACGAGCCGACGTGGTCATCGCCGCCAGCCGACACCTGCAAGCGCGGATCGCGGCTGCCGGACGCGAGTCGCATTTGCTGATACACGGCGTCGACTTGGAGTTCTGGAACCATCCCGGACCAGTGGGGCTTCCTGCGGACATTCTTGCTCTGGAACAGCCGCTGGTTCTCTTCTGGGGTCTGGTTGATCGTCGGATGGATGTCGGCTTCGTCAGGGACCTCGGCAATTCGCTGATGCAGGGGACGATTCTGATCGTCGGCCCGGAAGCCGATCCTGATCCCGCGCTGGCGAACATTCCCCGCGTGCGGAGATGGCCGGCACAACCCCTGGAGGCCCTGCCGGCGTTCGGCCAGGCGGCCGCCGCGCTGATCATGCCGTACGCCGATCTGCCGGTGACGCACGCGATCCAGCCGTTGAAAATGCTGGAATATCTGGCGACGGGAAAACCCGTGGTCGCCAGGCAGCTTCCGTCGACGCTCGAATGGGCCGACTGCCTGGACGCCGTCGCGACAGCCGACGAATTCGTCTCCGCGGTCAGGAAGCGTCTGCAGACCGGTCTGCCGGCAGATCAAGCGGCCGCGCGCCAACGGCTCGCCCAGGAAAGCTGGTCCGCCAAGGCGCTTCAATTCGAGCAATGGACTCGCGAATAACAAATCTCGCTCGGCACAAACCACCGCTTGCGGTTTCGCCGCCCATGTGATGTTCCTCACCGAGTCCACTTGAGCCATTGAACAAACAGGGATTTCACAAACGGCGTCAAGCGCGTGCGGTTGAACTGGTCGCCCGTCTTGCGGATGGCTTCTGCGACCGTCGGATAAGGATGAATCGTCGCTCCCAGAGTTTTGAGTCCGATGCCGGCTTTGATCGCCAGCGTCAGTTCGCCGATCATCTCGCCGGCATGTTCGGCAACGAGCGTCGCCCCGATGATCCGGTCCGTTCCGGCCCGGACATGAACTTTCACAAAGCCCTCGGTGTCCCCTTCCAGAATTGCGCGGTCCACGTGCTCGAGTTCTTGAATGAACGTCTGGATCGCGATGCCTTGCTCGTGCGCTTCGCGTTCCGTCAACCCGACATGTGCGATCTCCGGCGAGGTATATGTGCACCACGGAATCGTCAGGGCGCTGGCTTTCGACCGGCCGAAAAACAGGGCGTTCTGAATCACAATGCGGGCCATGAAGTCAGCGGCGTGAGTGAACTTGTACTTCGAGCAGATGTCGCCGGCCGCGTAGATTTTGGAATTCGCCGTCTGTAAGCGGTCATTGACGTGCACGCCGTCCCGGGCGTCGTACTTCACGCCGGCCGCTTCCAGGTTCAGCCCGTCGACATTCGGCACGCGCCCGGCGCCAACGAGAATCTCATCCACCGTCACCGTCTGCGCCTGGCCGCCGACCATCAGGTGCAGCACCTTCTCCGCACCATTCTTTTCGACGCGAACGAGTTGTGCATCGGTCAGAATGCCGACGCCGTCGCGAATGAGGGCTTTCTGCACACGCTCGGCGGCGTTGCGGTCCTCCTTTCCCAGAATCTGGGTTGCGCGTTCGATCTGCGTCACCTGCGACCCGAACCGGGCGAACGCCTGCGCCAGCTCGCAGCCGATCGGGCCGCCGCCGAGGACTGCCAATCGCCGCGGCAATTCCGTGAGCGAAAACACGGATTCATTTGTGAGATAACCAGCTTCGTTCAAGCCGGGCACGTCAGGCCGGTGCGCGCGGGCTCCGGCGGCGATGACGGCCTTGGAAAAACGCAGCGTCTGACCCGCGACTTCGACGGCGTCGTTCCCCGTAAACTTCGCCTGTCCGAAGTAAATATCCACGCCGAGGTCACGAAACCTCGCCGCGCTGTCATTGGGTGCGATGCCGGCCCGCAAGCGGCGCATGCGGGCCATGATCTCGGGAAAGTCGACGGAAATCTCGTTGCCGACTCGAATCCCGAACTCGCCGGCGCGCTGCGCTGCCGCCGCCATCCTTGCCGCGCTGATCAGGCCTTTGGAGGGAACGCAGCCGACGTTCAGGCAATCGCCCCCCATCAGTTCGCGTTCGATCAAAGCGACCTTCGCCCCCAGCCCGGCAGCCCCCGCGGCAGTCACCAGTCCCGCGGTGCCGGCTCCGACCACGACCAGATTGTACCGCCCCAAGGGTGTCGGATTCGTCCAGCCGGCCGGATGCACGCTTTCGATCAGACGCAGATTGTATTCGTCGCGCGGCAGCATGTGGAATCAATACCCTTTAGCGACGCTTCGCAGAAGCGTTTGTTCTCATCGAGGCGAACTTTGCCGCATCGCGGCCATGATCCATTTCACGATCAGCGGAAACACACCCAGCAGCACAAACGCGATGATCGTCTGCACGTTGAGAATCCCCCCGGCTCCGCGCTGAGACAGCTCTTCCAGCGTCCCGACCGACGCCCCGGCGTAAACATAGACAGCGGTGCCGGCCAACATGCCGAGCTGGCTCACCCAGTAAAATGTCGTGATGCGAATCGGCGTCAGGCCCATCACGGCGTTGATTACAAAAAACGGCACGAGGGGAATCAACCGCAGCGTGAATAAGTAGAACGCTCCTTCCCGTGCCAGCGCCTCATTGAACTTCGCCAACCGATCGCCGAACCGTCGTTGAATTGCGTCGCGAAACAGGAAGCGACTTAAAAGGAAGGCCAGCGTCGCGCCGGTCGTCGAGGCAAAACTCACGAGAATCAGCGCCGGCCAGAATTTGAAGAACCAGCCATACGCCAGCGTCAGCACAGCAGCACCCGGCAACGAGAACCCCGTCACGAGGGCATAGAGCAGAAACGCTCCACCGTAAATCAGGACCGGGCGCTGATCCAGCATCAACCGCAACGCCGCCTCTTGCCGGGCCAACGTCGTCAGCGACAACTGGTCCCCGTATTGCGTGGAGATCACGGCGAACGCGGCAATCACCAGCGCGAACACCGCCGGCTTGACCCAGCGATGGATCGCAGCGTTTCCCGTCAACGGTTCAGGCAGCGTCTCGGACATGGCTTTGATGATCTGGCATACAGTTCGCAAATTCGTTGCAACAGTCAATGGGATGCCCAACGATCCCCTGGGGCGATCCCCTTTCAGAAATTTCAATCATCCATCACGGCTGCGGCCAGTTTCAAAGTCGGGTGAGACGAGGCTTGGCGAGTCCCAGCGTAAGTCGTGATGTGATGGTGGGACTCGGAGACTCGTCCCACCCTACAGTTTGCCCAATTCTCAATTGGCCGGAGCCGTGATTCATCCATCATCGCGGCTGTTCAGCGTTCCGGGAAGGCGATATCCTGAAGAAAGACGTCTGTTAGGCGTATTCTGCCCGGAAGAGGAGCATACCCATGAGCACCGCCACTCGCATCACCGTCAACCAGTTTGAAGAGATGTGGGCCCAAGGTCGCTTTGACGAAGAGCAACGCCTGGAATTAATTTTCGGGGAGATTATCGAAATGTCGCCGCCCAATCCGCCGCATGAGGATGTCGTCGATCTGCTGATGTATTGGAGCGTCAAAAAGACTTCGCCGAAAGAAGTCCGCGTCCGGATTCAGAATTCCGTCGGCTTTCCGGAACTCGACAGCATCCCCTTGCCGGATATCGTCTGGGTGAAAGCCCGCAGCTATCGCCGCGACCGGCCGAGTGTGGCCGATATCCTGCTGGTCATCGAAGTCTCCGATTCCAGCGTGTCTTTCGATCGGAACCGTAAGCGGAGTCTGTACGCGCAGGCCGGTGTGGCCGAGTATTGGATCGTCAACTTTCCCGCCCGGCAGATCGAAGTCTTCCGCGATCCGCAAGGAGACGACTTCGCCACGAAGCTCATCATCCGCGGCGATCAAGAATTGTCCCCGCTTTGCCTGCCGCAAGCCAAATTGACGTTAGCCGATTTGTCGTTGACCTGAATTCTTTGAAGGAATAGCCGATGACTTTGCACCGATGGACCTGTTGTTTTCTGTTCGCGCTCTCGGCCGTTTCCGCGACGGGCCTTCTCTTGGCGGACGACCAGGACTTTCAGCCTCTCTTCAACGGAAAAGACCTGGCCGGTTGGGATGGCGACCTGGAATTGTGGAAAGTCGCCGACGGAATGATCGTCGGCGATTCGCCCGGCATCAAGCACAACCAGTTCCTCAAGACCAAACGGGATTTCCAGGACTTTGAACTGCGACTCGAATTTCGCCTGAAAGACGGCGTCGGCAACTCCGGCGTGCAGTTCCGTTCCAAGGCCGTCGAAAACAGCACCGAAGTCTCCGGCTACCAGGCCGACTTGGGCGAAAAATACTGGGGCTGTCTTTACGATGAATCCCGCCGCAACAAGGTCCTCGTCCAGGCCGATCCGAAACTGAACGACGTCCTCAAGAAAGACGGCTGGAACGAGTACGTCATCCGTGCCGAGGGAAACCACATCACGCTGGCCATCAACGGCGTGACGACCGTCGATTACCGCGAGGAAGATGCGAATATCCCGCGAACGGGGTTCATCGCGCTTCAAGTCCACAGCGGCCCGCCCTTGCGCGTCGAGTTTCGCAAGATCCGCATCAAAGAACTGAAAAAATAGCGCACTCAACTTCAGCCCGCCGCTTGCGGTTTCGCCTGCTTCTTTCCCGGGAGTTCGCCCCATGTCATCTCTCCTCGACCGCCGAGAATTCTTTCATTCGACCGCTGCCGGACTCGCCGCCGCCACGCTGTGGAAGTTGCAGCCGTCGTTTGCCGCACCGGCTGTCGATGCAAAATCGCTGAAAATCGCGACGTTTCAATTCGACGTCACCCCGCCCATCGGGCACGGCTGCTGCGGCGGCTGGATCACGCCGATTCAAGTCGTCGATGATCCGATGGAAGCCCTCGGCTTCGTGCTGCTCGGCGCCGGCGAACCGATCGTGATCTGTGCCGTCGATTGGACCGGCCTCCTCAACGAAGCCCACGTCGCCTGGCGAATGGCCCTCGCCCAGGCGGCCGGGACGACGCCGGACCGCGTCGCCGTCCATTGCGTTCATCAGCACAACGCCCCGTTCGCCTGTCTCGAAGCCGAGAAGATCGTCGCCGCGCAAGGCGATCTGCCGCACATGCTCGATCTCAAGTTTTTCGACGAATGTCTTGTGAAAGCCAAGGCCGCGGTGACGGAAGCTCTGAAATCTCCGCAACCGGTGACGCATATCGCCCACGGCGAAGGGAAAGTCGAAAAAGTCGCCGGCAATCGGCGAATTCTCGGAGCCGACGGCAAGCTCATCGCCATGCGGGGCAGCGCATCGAAAGACCCGAAGCATCACGAATTGCCCGAAGGACTGATCGATCCGAATCTCAAGACGGTCGCCTTCTATAACGGCGAAAAGAAACTCACAGCCTGCCATTATTACGCATGCCATCCGATGAGCTACTACGGGGACGGCCGCGCCACCGCCGATTTCTGCGGACTGGCCCGCCGCAAACGCCAGCAGGACGAACCCGGCTGCCTGCACATCTATTTCAATGGCTGCGGCGGAAACATCGCCGCCGGAAAATACAATGACGGCTCCAAGGAAACGCGGCCGATTCTGATGCAGCGCGTTTACGAAGGCATCGTGCTGTCGGAACAGAATCTGATCAAAGCCCCGGTCGAATCTCTCCGCTGGGCGACGCAGGACATTCTGCCCGAGACCGATCCGAAGTATGACGCCGAAAAAATCCTCGCCAAGATCGCCGACAAAACGCAGGCCGTGGCGAACCGCAACCGGCCTGCGTACATCGTGAGCTGGATCCGTAGGTGCGAGAAGAAAATCCCAATCACGCTCAGCGCGTTGCACATCAATCAGACGTCGCTGGTCCATTTCCCGGCGGAGTCGTTCATCGAATACCAGTTGCGGGCACAGCAGATGACGCCCGACCGCTTCGTGGCCTGCGCCGCCTACGGCGACGGCGGCCCGTGGTACATTCCAACGAAAGAAGCCTACCCCCAAGGCGGCTACGAGGTCAGCGTCGCCTGGTGCGGCCCCGGGATCGATGACGTGTTGACAGAGGGGATCAAGGCAGTGAGCATGGGGCCTGCGTGATGGTCGTAAGTCTCGGGCGACCCTGTGTCGAACGACTTAACGACGGCCGCCATCGCCGCGTGGCCCAAAACCCGTTGGAAGTCGCTGAAAAAAAGCTAAACGTGAAGTCCGCACGATCGTGCTGGCCGATGAATCGGGGTTCTATCCGCTGCCGGCGGTCGCGGCGACCTGGACTCCCGTCGGCCAGCGCCCCGTGCCATCGTCGGGTTCGGCGGTATTGCCAGAATCTGAAAGTCAAAGAACAACTCTGCCGCGCGGCGCTCGCGGTCTTCGAGTTCTCGCAAAAAGCCCCGGAAATCTGGCGCGGTTCAAAGATGCTCGAAATACGGCGCATCCTCGAAACCGTATCTTTGAACCGACGGCTCGGCGACGTAACTCTCGTCCTGGAAAAGAGAAAGCCGTTTGACGAACTCGTCAAACGGCCTTCAGTTACAAGTAGTCGGGCTGGCGGGATTTGAACCCACGACCTCCTGCACCCCAAGCAGGCGCGCTAGCCAGGCTGCGCTACAGCCCGAATGGTCCTCTGTGTTGCGGCCGGGGGAAATGGTGGCAGCAAAATAGACTGAGGCGGAAACGTGCCGCCGTGCTCATTCGTCGGCGATCAGTTATCGCAGTGAGTCGGCGGAAATGCAAGTCTGTCCGGTGCGAGAGGCGTTGGAGTGCGGCAGGAACGCGATGCCGCGGGGCGATGGAAGCGGTTGCTGCGCCTGTCATACGGCACGATTTGCACAGGCTGCCTGTTGGCCTCTCAGTCTGGCTTCACGACCACCTTCGAGCGTTTCCGTTCGTCTTCGATCGCTTTGGCCCAGCGTTCCTGCGAGATTTGTTCGACGATTTCAGCCCGGACGTCTTCGAGCGTAAGCTCTCCGGCTTGCCGATCGGTGACCTGAATCAGATGGACGCCGAACGGCGTGACGACGGGCTCGCTGAGTTCGCCGTCTTTCAATGCAAACGCCGCATCGCAGAATGGCGGCGGCATCTTGCCGCGGTAAGGAAACCATCCGACGTCGCCGCCTTGTTCTTTGCTGGGTGCTTCGGAGAATTTCCTGGCGGCTTCAGCAAACGTCAATTTCGCGGCGAGGATCTCCTTGCGGACGGTTGCCAGGCGGGACTTTCGCTCGGCGATCTCTTTCTCCGGCGCTCCTGGCGGGAGCTTCAAAATAATCTGCGCGGCTCTGAGTTTCGTGCCGTCCAATTCGATGCGATGCTCCTGAAATCGGTTCTCGATCTGGGCATCGGTCACGGCGATCCTGAGATGGGCGGTCCAGGCGAGTTGCAAACCGAGCTGATCTTCCAGGACGTCTTCGCTCAGGCCCAGTCGCTTCAGCAGGGCGTCGGGGTCGGCTTTGCGGCGGCGGATCAGATCCTTCACGTGGTGGACTCGGGCCGCCAAGAGCTGCGGGTCGGCCTCGATCTTGCGCTGTTTGAGAAATCGGCGGATGAGCCGGCGTTCGATGATCTGATCCAGCAGCAATTTGCGGACTTCCTGCCGCCGGGCCGGGTCCTCGGGGATCGGGGTATTGATGATCGCCGCATACAATTGCAGGTCGGCTTCCGTGACGGATTCGTCGCCGACGGTTGCCAGCACACTGGTATTGGATTTCTTTTCCGGGGTCTTGTCCGCGGCGAAGACCGGTGCCGTGAGATGGACCGCCAGCAGGCAACAGGCGAACTTCGACATGGGAGGCTTTCAGAGACGCAGAACAAAGCGGAAGTTGGTGCTTTTCCGTTGCGTGTTGCGGTATGTCGAATCGGATGCGGAACTTCCGGCTATTCTCGCCACGGTCGGGTTTGAGACGAATTATGGATGCCCGAAGCACATTGCCTCCGACATTGTCCACTCGCCCCCGCGGTGAGGGGCCAGGCATTACCATTCGGCACGAGATCCGTGCCATGGTACTTTGACGGCACGGGGGCTGCCAGAGAGACTCTGGAGACGCTCGCAATCTTCACCCCGCGGCGGCCGTGATGACCATCTCCACGAAATACCCCGGCGCGAGCCCCGCTTGAACGCAGGCCCGGGCGGGAGCGTGCCCCTCCGGAACCCACGCGTCCCAAAGTTCATTCAGCGTCGGGCCGTCCTTCAGATCGGCAAGATAAATCAGCACCGAGAGCAGCCGCGTCTTGTCGCTGCCGACCAGCGCGAGCCGTCCTTCGATCTGTGCGAGAATCTGCGCAACTTGCCCGCGCACGTCCTGCTGCGGATCGTCGGCGACCTCCACAAAGTGCGCGACGCCCTGATGGACGACCGCATCGGACCAGCGGCGCGTGACGCCGTGACGGTGAATGGGGGACATGCAATTTTCCTGGAAGAACAACGCTTCTGCGAAGCGTCGCTAAGAGAGCAATTCCTTCACCACGTGCCCGTGGACGTTCGTCAGTCGGCGCTGGATACCGTTGTGATAATACGTGAGCCGTTCGTGGTTGATGCCGAGTAGATGCAAAATCGTGGCGTGGAAGTCGGGCCAGGTGACGGGGTTCACGACCGACTTCCAGCCGACGTCGTCGGTTTCGCCGTAAGCGAAGCCGGGCTTCAGGCCGCCGCCGGCCATCCAGACCGAGAAGCCGTACATGTTGTGATCGCGGCCGCCGCCGACGACGTCGGGATTCGACTGCGAGAACGGCGTACGGCCGAATTCGGTGGTGAACAGGACCAGCGTGTTGTCCAACATGCCGCGCTGTTTGAGATCGCGGAGCAGCGTCGCCGTCGGCTGGTCGATGCGCAGCGCTTCCTGGGCGTGGTTTTC
>CAYMAO010000015.1:0-24957 GCA_964388415.1 uncultured Planctomycetaceae bacterium
CAACTCACCCCTATCCTACGAGGCCAGTCAATCCCCTACCTGGCCGGAGCCGTGGAGGTTTTCGCAACTTGACTTGACGCCCCTTGTTGCCGCACGACATGATAAGCAGTGGATCGCCAGCAACTTCAAGTGCCGACGAGCGCCGCAGCCAGGGGGTGATTCTGTGAGCGGCCCCGGCAGAATTGCTTCAGGTTCGTCATACAAAATCCGTTCGCCTTCGAGGAGCCGGTCATGAGAACACGTGCACGTCGCAAGGGTTTCACGTTGATCGAATTGCTGGTGGTCATCGCGATCATCGCCATTCTGATTGCGTTGCTGCTCCCGGCCATCCAACAGGCGCGGGAAGCGGCCCGGCGCTCCCAGTGTCAGAATAACCTGAAGCAGATCGGACTGGCGCTCCATAATTATCACGATTCGCACCGCTGTTTTCCGCCGGGACAGATCAATACGTCCTTTCAGACGGATACTATCGGCCAATATGCCAATCCCGTGGAAGCCACGTCGATCCTTGCCGCCAGCGGTACCAGTTTCTCGAATCCTTTGGGATATCACGGTACGAGTTGGATCGTCCATTGCCTGCCGTTCTTCGATCAGGCGCCGCTCTACAATTATTGGAATTTCGGCGGCAACGTCCGGATGAACGGGGAAATCGGTTACCAGGCGCCGCCGCCCGATTTCACCCTGATTTTCCCCCCGCGAACCGACCTGCGCGTCTTGTACTGCCCGACGCGGCGCGACTCGATGAAATCCAACAGCGAATATTCGTCGGCCCAAAGGCTCGATTTCACCGGTGTCGGCACCTTTGTCTGGGCCCAGGGCGGGAGCGATTACGCCGGTTGCACCGGATCCGGCATCACGTTCCATGACAACACCACCACCCCGAGCGATCGCCAGACGTACTGGCTGACGGCAGCCCAGCTCGCGGCGACGGTGACCACGGTCGTCGGCGTCAACGGCCAGAACTTCAGCAGCTCGTTGTATACGCAGTTCCAGACCAACATCGGAATGTTCGGCGTGAACTCGCACACGTCGATCCGCGACGCCACGGACGGAACGTCGAACGTGATGCTGGTCGCAGAGCGGCGTTTGTCCAAACTCGGCACGCCAACGATTCAGCAGAGTTCCGATGGCTGGGCCTGGGGCGGACCGGCGACGCTGTTCAGCGCACGGAACGCGCCGCACTCCGCGCTGCACTACGACGAGGCCGACAGCTCGCATCCGCAGATCGTCCAGGCGTGCTTTACGGACGGAAGCGTGCATCAGATCAGTCAAAACATCAGCCTGATCACATGGAACAATATGGGCAACCGGTCTCAAGGCAGCCCGGTAAACTTTGATCCGTGATTTGGATGGGCGAGTCGAGATCAAGGCTCTTGTCGTCGACCTGTATTTCCGCCGGCCGGCCCCCTGCATTTGGGTCGGCCGGGTTTGTTAACGGATTGCCGCGAGCCCCTTGAAACCGCAACCGCCTCCGTTTCCAGACAGTGTTGGGAAAGCCCGATCATGACGACCATTCGCGTCATCTGCTCGAACTGCAAGTCCAAGCTCGACATTCGAGCCGATCTGGCCGGCAGTACGCGCCGCTGTCCCAAATGCAAGACGGAATTCAAAGTTCCGGCTCCGGGAGAGGCCCCCCCGGCGGCTGCAGAGGAACCTCTGGTTCCCGCTCAGAAACCTTCGGCCCCCGCAGAGAAAACCCCAGTCCCCGCACTGGCCGCACCGCTCGGCGAAGACGACAGCAAAGACGAGTCGGCAGACCCGCCGGCGAGCCCCCCGGAGACCAGGCAGCCCAGCGCATCTCGACCAACCGCTGCCGTAGACGATGGTGATGATGACGACGAATTGCCGATCCCATCGCCCGACGCATTATTGCCCGCTGGACTGGACTCCAACGACGACGATGCAGAGGAGGATGAGGACGACGAGCTGGCTGCCCCGACTCTGGATGTCCTTCCCCCCGCTGCGCCAGACTCCGATGATGACGACGATGACTACATGCCCTCGTTCGTGACCGAGACGGCCGGTAAGAAAGAATCGTCCGGCGAGAAGGCGTCCGCCAAGTCCGCACCGAAACCGGCGCCTGCGGATGAGCCTGATGACGACGGTCCGGTTTTGTCGATCCCGAAAGTATCGCATCAGCCGCGGCCCAATTTTCAGCCCTTTGATCCGGATGAGTTTCTCAGCGAACTGGAACCCCCCGGCGGGAGGAAAACTCCCGCCCCGGCCGCGAAAGGCCGCTCGTCGCGCACTCGTCAGATCGAGGACTTCGATGACGGGGATTCCGACGTTCGGCCGAATCGACCGAAGCCCGGCGGAGCGCGGGATTTCAACCTGCCGTCGCCGGAGAAAACGGGCCTCTCTGATCCTGTCGCACGCACGGAGGGAGGCACCAAGGACCGCGCGCAGGCTGCGCGCGAACTGCGCCAGGCTCTGAAAGACAGCGCTCTGAAAGCGCCCGAAGAAAAGGAAAAAGTGCGGGGAGGCGTCGGGTTTGACGTGACGCTGCTGTTCAGCGAGATCGGCATCAAGGGGATCGGCATCTTCGCCGGCACGCTGCTGTTTGCCGTCGCGCTGTATTTTCTCAGTTACCAGATGCTGGTCGGCGGACCGAGACTTCCTCCCTTGGGACAAGTCGCCGGCACAGTGACCCTGGACGGAGCCCCCTTTGCCGGCGCCACGGTCTATTTTGCGCCCCTGGAAGTTGACGTCGAAAGCGGCGGAAAAAGGAAGCTGGTTCCGCGCACATCGTTCGCCGTCTCGGACGACAAAGGGCAATACAAACTGATGTACCAGGAAGGGATCCCGGGCGCCGCGGTGGGAAAATGCCGGGTCTGGATCATCATGCCTCCGCCGCAAACCGCCCAGGAATTCTCGGTGGGAACGGCAAATTATAAGGAAGTCGTCTCCGGTAAGAACCCCAATATCGATTTCGCCCTCACCGCACCGAAAAAACGGAGATAAATTCCGGCCAACGGTTTCGGGGCAAACGCTCTGATATCCGGCCGGATTGACCGCGCCCATGACCGTCCCTTCGCTGCACGAGATTCAGAATTGGATGCAGGCGGCGCTCTGGTATCGGGCCGGGATCGAGGATTCGGCCGCAGCGGCTGCTGGAAGCCTGGCGGGGCTCGCGATTGATGACGTGGTAACGCGTTCTCTGCAAATGTCCTCGGCAGAACGGCTGGCCATTTACAGCCACGCCTATTTCGCCCGTTTGCTGGATTGCCTGGAATCCGAATTCCCCGCCGTGAGACATGCAGCCGGCGAAGAGGCCTTCGCAGGTTTCGCCTGGGGATATCTCCGGCAATATCCGTCTGAGAGTTACACGTTAAGCCAGTTAGGCCGCCGCTTTCCCGATTACCTGCAGGTGGTGCGCCCTCAGCGCGAATCCGACAGCACACAGCCGGACTTTGCGGATTTTCTGATCTCGCTGGCTCGCCTCGAACGGACTTACAGCGAAGTCTTTGACGCCCCGGGGCCCGAAAACTGTCCCAGCTTGAGTCCGGACGTACTGCAGGCGATCACTCCCGAACAGTTTGCCGATGCGAGATTGGAGTTTTATCAGACGGTCCGGCTTCTGTCATTGCCGTTTCCGTGCCATGAATTCTGCAGCGCGATCCGGCAGGGACGCGAGCCGGTTCCGCTGGCGCCTCTGGTGACGCCGCTCGTCATTCTGCGCCGTGATTACATCGTCCGGCGTTTAGCCGTCTCTCCCGAGCAGTATGAGATCCTCTCCAGTCTGAAATGCGGTGAAACCGTCGGCACCGCCCTGGCCCGTGCCGCGGAAGTCTCAGGGTCTCCGGCGTCACTCGTTCATGACGTGCAACTGTGGTTCGCGGAATGGACTGCGGTTCGGCTGTTTCGCGCCGTGATCCCTCCGAATGCCTGTGTCCCCTGCGCCACTTCCGCCTGATTTGGCTTGCGGAACCCAATTGTCGAGTCTCCCCGCCTTGGCATCTGAATAGGAAAAATCAACGCAACATATTTATAACGAATATGTTGCGACAATAATCGGCATTTCCCCTGCGATTTTTTTCTCAACGCTTGCCTTTCGTGCGTATAACTGGTTAGCCTAGCTAATTGAATTCCCACAATTGAGATGACAACTAGGTTGGCTAAGCAGCGTCCGATTCGGAAAACGTCCAAAACTGAATAAATAGAGGCAATGGGATGTTTGTGGCGCATGGAATGAGTTTGCAAGCTAGGGTTACTATCAGCCGCTGGGGATGAAACGGGTGTCCTCGTTTCGAGGCTCGGATTCAACAGGAGAGGGGGCATAATGTCTCGAAAAGACGCATTGCTCAGATTGCACCAACGCCTTATCTCGCAAAGAGATGAGTTGCGGAGGAAGATTGCCGATGACCTCGGATTGGCGTTTACGCCGGACGACGGCATCAACGATCTCGGGGAGACCGCGCATCAAGTCGAGCAGACGGAACTCCATACCCAGTTGGCAGCTCTGGAAAGCCGCGAGCTTCGGAGCATTGAACATGCCATTTTGACAATTCGGCAAGGCCGTTACGGCAAATGCGAGGCCTGCCAAAAAGCGATTCCGATTGCCCGACTGCAAGCCTTGCCGTTTTCGCAGTATTGCATCGACTGTCAGCGTCTCTCGGAGACCGACGAAACCTTCCAGTCCGATGTAGATTCTAACTGGGCTTCAGCAATGGAGTTCGAGCGACGGTCTGCCAATCAGGAATTGTCGCTGAGCGACCTCGATCAGGCGGCCGGACCAGAATATTGACCGAGTCGGCCGGGTGAGAGCGAAATTCTTTTTCCTTACGGACTTGGGAAATGAATAGAATGTGCGGGAAGAGACCGCACATTCGCTATGACGCTGATCTCCTGAAAATCGCTGTATTCCTGGACGGTTCTCGCCGAGTGGAGAGAAGAGGTCACGTCAGTGCGCAGACTGCGGCTGATTGTTCGCCTGCTTCCCCCTCAGCTACGGTGCGACATGTCGAAGCGGTCCGTCCTCTTGTTGTCCGTTGGCATGTTGTGCCTGGGACTCGCACTGGGTTCAGGCATCCTTTCAGCTCCGCTGAACCAGGCCTTACATGCTGTGGAGCTTTTGCAATCGGCAGAACCGGACGCCGATTTGTCAAAAGATCTTTCGCCCCTCCACCAGGGGAGCGTCTGGCTGGCGAAGATCGCCAATGTCATCACGCCGAGCGTGGTGCACATTCAAAGCGAACGCCGGAATGGGTCCAAAGGGAAAGTAGAAGAAACCGGATCGGGAGTGGTGATGACGAGCGCGAAAGCGCCGGGCTTTTTCGTCGTCACGAACCGGCATGTCATTGAAGGAGCGGCGCTGGAGAACATCGCCATTTCCCTGCAGGACGGCAGGGCCCTGCATCCGGAAAAAATCTGGAGCGACAAAGCGACCGACATCGCCGTGCTCAAAGTCTCCGCCGCGGATCTCGTTGCCGCCAAATGGGGAGACAGCAACCGGGTGGACATCGGACACATGGTGCTGGCCATGGGAAGTCCCTTCGGCCTGAGCCGGTCGGTCACGCTGGGCATCATCAGCGCTAAAGGCCGCCGGTCGCTGAAACTCGGCGCCGGTTCGGAAGTCCTGAACCAGGATTTTCTGCAGACGGACGCCGCCATCAATCCCGGCAACAGCGGCGGTCCGCTGATCGACATGAACGGCCGCGTGGTCGGCATCAATACGGCCATCGCCTCGCAAGGGGGCGGCAATGAAGGAATCGGGTTCAGTATCCCTTCCAACCTGGTTCATCGCGTGATGGAGCAACTGCTGGAATCCGGCGCGGTCCGCAGGGCGTATCTGGGCGTGCGGCTCGATCCCTCGTTTGACGCCAAGTCGGCCAGGCGGCTCAAGCTCGACAAAGTGCAGGGAACCCGTGTCGTGGAAATCTACACCGATTCCCCCGCCAGCCGGGCCAACCTGCTCGTGGACGACGTGATCCTCAACTTCGACGGCCTGGACGTGCAGGATGAAGCCCACTTGATTAATCTGGTCAGTTTGACGCCCGTCGGCAAGGGGATTCGACTCACCGTGTGGCGCGATGGCAAGCGGATCACGTTGACCGTCACGCTCGCCGACCGCAAAGTCCTCGACCAGACGAGCGAGGCGCCCCGCGAACCCGACGCCGGCTACCCGGTGCGGCAGATGGGGCTGACCGTGCAGCGTGGTGAAGAAGACGGCCTGCGGATTCTCGACGTGGAAGAATCCGGCCCCTTGGCCGCGGACTTGCAGGCCGATGATGTGCTGGAAGCCGTCGGCCGCATCCCGGTCGCCTCGGTCACCGAATTGGAAGCCGCTCTCGAGCAAATGGCGGACCGGGAAACCGTGCTGCTGAAAGTGAGTCGGACCGGCGACCAGCCGCGCTCGAGGATCGTCGTCTGGCATCGTTAGGACCAGGCCACCGCGTCGAGCCGTCGAAACCCGATTTCTGATCGCCAGCACCGGCAGTTGGGTAGTGGGTCAGCTTGCCTTTCAATGTAGGGCACTTGCTCCGCAAGTGCCAATGACACTTGCGGAGCAAGTGTCCTACATTATTAAACTGACCCACTACCGGCAGTTGCCGCCGGTCGATGCGGGAATTCCTCGCGAACCCGGCAGGATGGGACGATTTACGTCGAGACTCGTCTTGACCGGTTTCTCACGGTATGGAAAATAGGCCCGATTCGTCGGAGCCCCCTCGGGGCGGAACGGCTCGGCAACGAGCCGTAAGGCATGAGGATCATGCCTGTCCGCCTGACCGATGACCTTACATGCCGTCCGGCCCAGCAAAGGAGTGCCTCAGCCGTGAAGAAGTTCCTGCAGTCCGCGTCCCTGTTTGCGATTCTCGCGGTGGCCTTCGCCCTTGGTAACACGGCGTGGTCGCAATCGGGCAAGTCGACGAAATCGACGGCCGATGAGGCTCGCCCACACCGCGTCGGGTTGATCGACATGGCCCATGTGTTCAAGCATTACAAGAAGTTTGAAGCGCTCCGCGAAGATCTGAAGTCCCAGATCGGCGACAGCGAAGGCCAGGCCAAGGCGATGGCCCAATCGCTGCAGAAACTGCAGGCCGTAATGAAGGACTTGAAAGAAGGCTCCCCGGAATTCGCGGCGAAGGAAAAAGAATTCCAGCAGGCCACGCTGGAATTTGAATCCTTCCGCAAATCCACGCAACGGGAAATCCTCAAAGAAGAGTCCGCCATTTATCACACGGTCTACATGGAAGTCGCGGATGCCGTGCGAAAGTACTCCACGCATTACGGCTACACGCTGGTCTTGCGGTTCAACAAGGAAGAACTGAACCCGGAAGATCCGCAGGGGCTGATCCAGGGCATGAACCGCCAGGTGGTGTTCCACCATCCGGAAGACGACATGACGGAATCGGTCCTGGAGCACTTGAACGAAAAGTTCAAGAAGAGCAGTTCCGGCGCGCCGGCGGCGCGTCCGCCCAGGGAAGCCAGCAACAAGAAGGCTCCGAACTAGCGTGCATGGAAACGGCCGTTGTCCGTGGTTCGTCGTCCCGTCGAGCGCTTCGCTACGGACGGCCGGCCACGGAACTGCGGCCCTTTGACTGTCTCTCGACGAAGTTCCGGAAAGATCTGCATGACCGTCCGCCGTCAACGAACGATCGCCCGCCCGGCCGCAGTTTCGGGCTTCGGCTTTCTCACCGGGGCCATGATCTCGTTGCGGTTTTTACCGGCGGAGGACAATACCGGCGTCCTGTTCCAGAGGATCGATCTGCCAGGGACCGTACCGATTCCCGCCAGGCTGGATTACGTCGTTCCTCGCCAAAGGCGCACGGCGATCTCCCGGCAAGGCGCTACGGTCGAGATGGTCGAACATGTGATGGCCGCTCTGGCCGGCCTGCAGATCGACAACTGCCTGGTGCAGCTCGACGGGCCGGAACCGCCGGGTTGTGACGGCTCCAGTCTCGATTTCATCCGGGCGCTGCTCGACGCGGGAATCGTTGACCAGTCCTCCGACCGCAGGCTGCTCGTGATTTCCCAGGACGCGCGCGTCCATGGAGAGCGGGATGACAGCGAGATCGCCGCCTCCCCCGTGTCACGGCGAACAATGGTCATCACGTTCGAATTGGACTACGGCCCGCGGTCGCCGATCCGACCGCAGCAGCTCACGATCGAGTTCTCGCCGGAACTGTTCGTAACGAACCTGGCGTTTGCCAGGACGTTTGTGTTGGAAGCCGAAGCCGAGGCCCTCCGCCGGCAGGGTTACGGCACCAAGGTCACGGAGAGAGACATCCTGATCTTCGGTCCGCAAGGGGTCATCGGGAACTCGCTGCGGGCCGTGGACGAATGCGTCCGTCATAAAATACTGGACTGCGTTGGAGATTTTGCGCTTCTGGGCTGCGACGTGCACGGGCACTTCCGCGCCTACCGGTCGGGTCACGCCTTGAATCATGCCATTTGCCGTCAAGTCGCCGCGCTGGCCGCGGAACCGAATGAAGAGTCGCCGGCGTCTCGCGCCGCGTGAAATGAATTGCATGAGTGTGTGAATTGAATCAGGATTTTTGATCATGCCTCGAAAGATTTCCGCCCTCGCCCAGGTTGATCCGCGCGCTCGGATCGGCGACGACGTCGAGATCGGGCCGTTCTGCGTGATCGGGCCGCACGTGCTTCTGGGCCGCGGTTGCCGGCTCGACAGCCATGTGACCCTCATCGGTCATACGACGATCGGCGAACGGAACCGCTTCTGGCCCGGTGCGGTCATCGGGGCAGAGCCCCAGGATTACAGCTACCTGGATGCGGCGACGCGCGTCGAAATCGGCGACGGAAACATCTTTCGCGAAGGCGTGACGGTGAATCGCGGGGCCGAAAAAGAGGACGGCGTCACGCGCATCGGGAATCAAAATTTCCTGATGGCCAACGCCCATGTCGCCCACAACTGCCGCGTCTTCAGCCAGACGGTGCTCTGCAACGGCGTGCTGCTCGGCGGACACGTGCATATTCAGGATCATGCCATCGTCTCGGGAAACACGGTCGTGCATCATTTCGCGACGGTCGGCGCGTCGGCGTTCGTCAGCGGCGGCTGCCGGGTTCCGACCGATGTCCCGCCGTACATGCTTGCCGCCGGCAGCGATTCTCCGGAGATCGTCACGGTCAATGTGATCGGCTTGCGCCGTCGGGGCATTGCAGACAGCTCGATTCAAACGTTGCGGCAAGCCCATAAGCTGCTGTTTCGCGAGCACAAGTCCCTGGATGAAGTCCGGGCGCACTTCGCCGAAACGCTGGACGGCGTTTTCCCGTTTGAGTTGTCCACGCTGTTGAACTTCATCGAACTGTCACGCAAGGGAAAGAACGGCCGGGGCCGCGAGGCGTTTCGCCACGCCGCCGTCGATGCCGAATCGCAGTCAAGGAAAGCAGCATGACCGGGCTGAGGATGGGAGTGGTCGGCGTCGGAGCGCTCGGCCGGCATCATGCGCGCATTCTCAGCGAACTCCCCGGCGTGACGCTGGCCGCCGTGGCGGAGTCGCACGCGGCCCGAGGACAGGAAGTCGCCGCGAAGTGCGGCACAGAATGGCTGGCCGATTACCGCCAGCTCTTCGGCCGGGTGGATGCCGTCTCGGTCGTGGTGCCGACGGTCGCCCATCTAGCGGTTGCCTCGGAATTTCTCCGCCAGGGAATTCCCGTGCTGATCGAGAAGCCCTTGGCGCCGAACACCGGTGAGGCGGAAGCGCTGGTACAACTGGCCGAGGAACACGAAGGCTTGATCCAGGTCGGCCATGTCGAGCGGTTCAATCCCGCCTGGCAGGCAGGATCTCCGTTTGCACGAAATCCGAAGTACATCCGCGCGGAACGGACGAGCCCTTTTTCGTTCCGGTCGACTGATATCGGCGTGATCTTCGACCTGATGATCCACGAAATTGACCTGATGCTGTCCCTCGTCGACAGCCCGGTCCGCAGTATGCAAGCGTTTGGCATCAGCGTGATGGGGGGCGGCCATGAAGACGCCGCCCAGGCTCGCATCACGTTCGAGAACGGCTGCATTGCCGATCTGACGGCCAGCCGCATCAGCCCGACGGTTTCGCGGTCCTGGCAAGTCTGGTCGGCCGAGGGCTGCGTGACGATGGACCTGCATCGCCGCGAAGTGTCGATGTTTGCGCCATCCAAGATGCTCCGGTCCGGAATCAGCCCGCTGGACATGGCGCGGCAACCCGGCGCCGACATCGAGCAGTTAAAAAAAGACGTCTTTGGCAAGTTTGTTCGGGTGGAATCGATCCCCGTGCCGGACGGCGATGCGCTCACCGCCGAATTGACCGAATTCGTGGAGTGCGTAACGACGGGACGCCGGCCGCAGGTCGATGGCCGGCAAGCCGCGAAGGCGGTGACATTGGCGGATGCGGTGCTCACCCAAGTTCGCTCGCATCAATGGGACGGCCACGCCAGCGGCGCCATTGGCCCGTGCCTCTGGTCTCCGCAAACTCAGCGCAAGGCCGGCTGAGAGTTCTGCCGCGCTGCGCTCATCGCAGTCCAGGCGTCGCTTGCGGTTTCAGACGCCGCGCCAAATCATGGAGCGGTGCGTCAATCGATGATTGACGCCGAGATCCTCCAGGAACCCGCCCCGCATGGCTCGAGCTTCCAGCCGTCAACGCTTTGGCGAATATGTCAGCCGCCTCGCAGCGGATCGCCAAGTACCTCCCTCGGCAACGTCTTCGACGCGCGATCCGGCGCAGCGACGCTCGTTTCGTTCCGCGAAAGTTCTGATCCGAGAGTTCTGGGCGCAGCTCCGCGGCCGGCGCACGGCAATCGTCACCGCACTTGTCTGCGTCACGCTGGCCACGCTGCTCGGCCTGGTTCCGCCAGCGGCGACGAAATTCATCATCGATTATGTCATCGGCAACCGGCAGTTGCCGGAAAGGTGGCTCGCCCAATATCCCTGGCTCGGCGAGAAACGGATGCTGCTGTCGGCCGTGCTGGCCGGCGTGGCGCTGCTCAGCGTGATGAAGACGTGCATCGCACTCTGGGGCCGCTGGACGGCGACGCGCGCCGTCAAGCAATTGCAGTCGACCGTTCGCCGCAGGGCCTTCGATCACGCCGTGCGGCTGCCGCTGCATCGCGTGCAGGAATTGAAGTCCGGCGGGGCGGCGAGCCTGCTGAGGGAAGACGCCGGCGCCGTCGGCGAATTGATCTTCGGCCTGCTCTACAACCCCTGGCGGTCGATCGTGCAATTGCTGGGGACCCTGGCAATTCTGGCCTGGGTCGACGGGCGGCTGCTGGCGGTCGGCACGGCGGTTTTGCCGCTCGTCTACTTCACGCATCGCACCTGGATTTCGCAGATCCGGCCGCAGCATCGCGCCATCCGCCAGACGCGGCAGGATCTCGACGCCCGCACGACGGAGACGTTCGGCGGCATGAGGGTTGTCCGGGCGTTCGGACGGCAGCGCAGCGAAGCGAGCCGGTTTCTTCGCAACAACCACCTGATGAACCGCCAGGAATTGCGTGCCTGGTGGTCGATGCGGGCCATCGAACTCTTGTGGGAGCTGCTGATTCCGTTTACGTCGGCCGGCCTGTTGTGGTACGGCGGATTCCAGGTGCTGGCGGGGAAACTTTCGCTGGGCGACTTGATGATGTTCCTCGTCTACGCCCTGATGCTGCTCGAACCGCTGGCCGTCCTCGCGGAAAGCACGACGGCATTGCAGGCGAGTCTTGCCGGGCTGGATCGCATTCTCGATCTGCTGCACGAACCGCGGGAAATGCCGAGCGCGCGTCCTGTCGCGCGGATCGTGAAATCGTCCGTGCAGGGCGATATCGCGTTTGACCATGTCTTTTATCGCTACCCGAATTCGGATCGCGACACGCTGCAAGACATCTCGTTCCAAGTGACCGCAGGAGAAACCATCGCACTGGTCGGCCCGAGCGGCGCGGGGAAGACCACTCTTTGCAATCTGGTTGCGCGATTTTACGATCCCACGCGGGGCCGAATCCTGCTGGACGGACGCGACCTCCGGGAATTTGATCTCGAAGAGTACCGGAGGCTTTTAGGAATCGTCGAGCAAGATGTCTTCCTCTTCGACGGCACCATCGCCGAAAACATTGGCTACGGCAACCACGCGGCATCTCTGGCCGACATTCAACACGCCGCCCTGACCGCGAATGCCGACGATTTTATTCGCGCCTGGCCCGACGGTTATGACACAATGATCGGGGAGCGCGGCGTCAAGCTGAGCGGCGGCCAGCGCCAGCGGCTGGCCATCGCCCGGGCCGTGCTGGCCGATCCAAAGATCCTGATCCTCGACGAAGCGACCAGCAACCTCGATTCGCAGAGCGAACAACTCATTCAGGCCGGCTTGCAGCGCCTGATGCAAGACCGCACGTCGTTCGTCATCGCCCACCGGCTCAGCACCATTCGTAATGCCGACCGGATTCTCGTGCTGGAACAAGGCTGCCTGCGCCAGGTCGGCACTCATGACAGCCTCTCCGCCTCGCCTGGCCGCTATCGCGACATGGTTGAAGTTCAAAGCAGCCTGCGCAGCGAGACCGATCCCGCGAAATGACTTCACCGCGAGTCTCTCGCAAAGCCCGGCGTCGGCGACGCCGGGATCCATTGCCGTCTGGTTCACGCGAAGATGTCGTGCACCACTCGGCCTTCGACGTCTGTCAGCCGGAAGTCGCGGCCGGCGAATTGATAGGTCAATCGCTCGTGATCCAGGCCCAGCAGATGCAGGATCGTGGCGTGCAAGTCGTGAATATGGACTTTGTTCTCGACGGCGAAATACCCGTAGTCGTCCGTCGAACCGTAGCGCAGGCCTCCCTGCACCCCGCCGCCGGCAAGCCAGTGGGTAAAGCCTTCCGGGTTATGATCGCGGCCGTCTTTCGTCCCTTCGACGACGGGCGTCCGTCCGAATTCGCCGCCCCACCAGATCAGCGTATCGTCTAACAGGCCGCGGCATTTCAGATCCGCGAGCAAGCCGGCAATCGGCCGGTCGACTTCGCGGGCATTTTTCTCGTGGCCGGCCTTCAAGTTTCCGTGCTGATCCCATTGGACGTTGTTGTCGCTGTGCGTGACTTGAATGAAGCGAACGCCCGCTTCGGCGAAGCGACGGGCCAAGAGGCACATCCGCCCGAAATTCGCCGTGACGGGGTCGTTCATGCCGTACAGATTCTGCGTGACCTGAGATTCGCCCGACAGGTCTTGCACTTTCGGAATCGCCGATTGCATGCGGAATGCCAGCTCAAACGAGCCGATGCGGGCCTCCAGTGCGGCATCGGAGCCGGTCATCTGCTGATAGTTCTGATTGAGCGACAGCAGCCGATCCAGTTGTTGCCGCTGAATCTCGCGTGGCAGTCGCGAGTTTTTCAGGAACTTCATATTGGCCTGTTCCGACGGCACGCTGGCGTTGCCGAGCGGCGTTCCCTGATGCGCGGCCGGCAAAAACGCGGAGCTCCAATTGTTGATGCCGCCATGCGCCAGCGTGGGACAGATCGTCACGAACGATGGCAGATCGGCGTTGTCGGTCCCGAGTCCGTAGCTGACCCAGGAACCCATGCTGGGCCGTACGAAATTGTCGCTGCCGGTATGCAGTTTGAGCAGCGCTCCGCCGTGGGCCGCGTTCGTGCCGTGCAGGGAATGGATCAGGCACAGGTCATCGACATGCGTCGCCACATGCGGAAACAATTCACTGACCCACGCGCCGCTCTCGCCGTACTGCCGGAAAGACCAGGGGGACTTGAGCAGATTGCCGGTGGAGGCGAATTGCACGCGCGGCTTGTCGAACGGCAGCGGCTTGCCGTCGTCCCGCGTCAGGAGCGGCTTGGGATCAAACGTATCAAGATGCGACGGCCCCCCTTTCATAAACAGAAAGATGACCCGCTTTGCCCGCGCCGGAAACATCGGCTCCCGGGCCGCCAAGGGTTCCGCCTGCTCCGTGGCGCCGGATTCCGAACTCAGCATCGACGCCAGCGCCAGCGACCCAAAGCCAACGGCGGAGCTTCGCAGCATCGCTCGGCGAGAAATGGACGGGGAGGGAAAGCAAGGATTCATGAAACGGCCTTTTTTGTCCGCGGATTGCGCAAATTCACTTAGCGAGGCGGAAACACAACCCGGGAAAACAGGGAACCACGGAACACACGGATGACACGGACCAAGTCAGGCATGGAAACCTGAACTTGAGACGGGATGTCCTGGTTTTCCTGCTGGATCTTTTCCGTGTCATCCGTGTGTTCCGTGGTAAAACGCCTTTTCATAGTTGCGGCAGAGCCTCGCAAAGAGAATCTGCGAAATCTGCGGACAACGTCTTCATTCGTGCTGAGTTCAAGCAAAAACCTCGGTCACTACGCGGCCTTCGACGTCGGTCAGACGGAAATCGCGGCCGGCGTGGCGATACGTCAGCCGCTCGTGATCCAGTCCCAGCAGATGCAGGATTGTCGCATGGAGGTCGTGAATGTGGACCTTGTCTTCCGCGGCGAAGTAGCCGTAGTCGTCGGTGCTCCCATAGCGAAAGCCCCCCTTGACGCCGCCGCCGGCCAGCCACATCGTGAAGCCTTCCGGGTTATGATCGCGGCCGGTTCCTTCCGACGTCGGCGTGCGGCCGAATTCGCCGCCCCACCAGATCAGCGTGTCATCCAGAAGCCCGCGCGACTTGAGATCATGCAGCAGCCCGGCGATCGGCACGTCGACTTCGCGGGCGTTTTTTTCGTGGCCGGCTTTCAAGTCGGAGTGCTGATCCCATTGAACTTTGTCATCGTTGTGCGTGACTTGGATGAACCGCACGCCGGCTTCGGCGAAACGTCGGGCGAGCAGGCACATCCGGCCGAAATTGGCCGTCATGGGGTCGTCCATGCCGTAGAGTTTCCTCGTCGCTGCGGACTCGCCGGAAAGGTCTTCGACCTTGGGGATTTCCGACTGCATGCGGAACGCCAGCTCGAAGGATCGGAGGCGCGCTTCGAGTGACGCCTCGGCACTTGCCTGAGATGGATGGCCGCGATTGAGCTGATGCAACTGGTTCAATTGCAATCGCTGAATCTCGCG
The DNA here is from genome assembly GCA_964388415.1 of uncultured Planctomycetaceae bacterium. Lineage (GTDB taxonomy): Bacteria > Planctomycetota > Planctomycetia > Planctomycetales > Planctomycetaceae > CAZDGB01. The sequence goes on from CAYMAO010000015.1 coordinate 14,954, forward strand.
AGGGAGCTTCGAGTTGCTGATGTACTTCACGCGGGCCCGCTCGGACGGAATGCTGGCGTCGCCCAAAGGCGTCCCAGAATACGCAGCGGGCAGGAACGCCGAACTCCAGTTGTTGACGCCGCCGAACGCCAGCGTCGGGCAGATGGTGACGAACGCCGGCAGGTTGGCGCTTTCGGCGCCGAGGCCGTAACTGACCCACGAGCCGATGCTGGGGCGGATGAAATTGTCGCTGCCGGTGTGAACCTTCATCACCGCGCCGCCGTGGGCCGGATTGGTGCCGTGCAGCGAATGGATCATGCACAAATCGTCCGCCCGGGACGCGAGCGCCGGGAACAACTCGCTGAACCACAGGCCGCTCTCCCCGTGCTGTTGGAACTTCCACGGCGACTTCAGCAGATTCGTGGTGGCGTTGAACTGCACGCGCGGCTTCTCGAACGGGAACGGCTTGCCATCGTCGCGCGTGAGCAGCGGCTTCGGATCAAACGTATCGACCTGCGACGGCCCGCCGCTCATGAAAAGGAAGATGATCCGTTTGGCGCGCGCGGCGAAATGCGGCAGCGCAGAAGCCTCTTCCGTCTGAACCCCCGTCGACGCGCCGGGGGCGTCTTTGCTCAGCAGCGATGCCAGCGCGAACGAGCCGAAGCCGGCGGCCGTGTCTTGCAGAACCGAGCGGCGGGAGATTTCACCGAACATAGATAAACTCATTCGCTGCCACCAATGCCTGGCACACAATGGCCAAGGCTTGCTGATCGGAATGTTCCGCGGGGGAATCCAGGTTTCGAAGCGTCTGATGGACAGTCGCCAGAAACGTCAGATTGGCATCGAGTTCTTCTGCCGTCGCGTCTCGGCCATACGCCAGCTCAAACGCGAGGGCGAGTTTTCGCCGGTCGTCGGACGTCTGTGTGGAAACCCGCTGGGCGAGATCAGCGGCCGCCTGCATGACGAAATCGCTGTTGAGCATCAGCAGGGCTTGCGGAGCGACGGTCGTCGTGGCGCGGTCTCCGGTGGGGACGGCGGGGTCCGGGAAGTCGAGGAGCTGAAACAGGTCGTAGACATTATTGCGGACGATCGGGAGATACACGGCCCTGCGCCGGCTGCTGTAATCGGTCTTGTCGATCGACGTGTGATCGAAGAAGTAGGCGCGGTTCTTGACATTCAACAGGGAACCGCCAATCGCGGCGTCCAGAGTTCCGCTTACCGAGAGCAAGGCGTCCCGCAATTCTTCGGCTTCCAGGCGGCGAACTGCTGCGCGGCTCATCAGGCGGTTCTCGGGGTCTTTCGACAAGCGTTCCGAAGTGGCGAGGCTGCTCTGCTGATACACCGATGAACTCACGATCAGCCGATGCAGCCTCTTGACGGACCAGCCATCGCCGACGAATCGCAGAGCCAGCCAGTCGAGTAATTCCGGATGCGACGGCTTTTCGCCAAGCAGGCCGAAGTTATCGGTTGTCGGGACGATGCCCCGGCCGAAATGCCACCGCCAGACGCGGTTCACGAACACGCGGCCGGTGAGCGGATGCCGGGCGTCGGTCAGCCATGCCGTGAGTTCCAGGCGTCCGCTTTGCCTCGGGGAGAACTGCGGCGTTTCGGGGCCGCGCATCACCGCGGGCACATGCCGGGGGGCGACTTCGCCCAGCTTGAGCGGGTTGCCGCGAATGTGAATCGCCACGTCGACAACCTGGTCTTCCTGCACGCCCATCGCGCTGGGGAATTCCGGCGGGGCTTTTTTGAAGGCGTCAAGATCGGCTCGCAACTCTTTCAATCTCTTCTGCGTCACTTCGGGGAAGAGTGATTCAAAATTCTCCGGCTTCTGATCGGGCGTCTTTTCCTGGATGGCCTGCTTCGCACTGGCCAGGAACTTGTCGACGGCATCCTGCTTCTCGCCGAGTTGTTTGTCGTAGGCCGATTTCATCGCGCGGGCTTCCTCAGACGGCAGCAGGTTTTCGTGCCACTTGGCGACCTTTTTGTAATTCTCCATCGTGCGGGTGCTTTTGAAGATTCCGGCGAGGCCGTAGTAATCGGCAGATTGAATCGGGTCGAATTTGTGGTCGTGGCACCGCGCGCAGCCGAAGGTCATCCCCAGTATCGCTTTCCCGACGGTGTCGACCTGCTCGTCGACGATGTCCATCTGCATCTTGGCCTCGTCGACTTCCGCCAGGACTTTCGGGCCGATGCCGAGAAACCCCGTGGCAACCAGTCGCTGTCGCCGTTCTACTTCATCTGCGGCCGGCAGCAGGTCGCCGGCCAGTTGTTCGGTCAGAAACTGATGGTAGGGTTCATCGCGATTGAACGCCGCGACGACGTAATCGCGATAGCGCCAGGCATTGCCGTGGGCAACGTTTTCATCGAGCCCGTTGGAATCGGCATAGCGGGCGACATCAAGCCAATGTCGGCCCCACTTCTCGCCGTAATGCGGCGACGCGAGGAGACGGTCTGCCAACCGGGCGGCGGCGTCAGGACTGGCGTCGGTTGCGAACTCGGAAATTTCCTCGGGCGCTGGGGGCAAGCCCAGCAGATCAAATGTCAGCCGGCGGATGAGGACCTGCCGGCTGGCGGGTTCGGCAAAAGCCAGTTCCGCGTCTTCCAACTTCTGCAAAAGAAAATTGTCGATCGGACTTTGTGCCCGCGTATGTTGCCGAACCTCGGGAACCGATTGAGCCGCCGGCGGTTGAAACCCCCAGTGGTTCGGGTCGCGCGTTCGGCCTTTGTTGTTCGCCGTCGTTTTCGGATAAGGCGCTCCCAACTTGACCCAGCGGACCAGATCGGCGACCTGGCGGTCAGTCAACTTCCCTTCCGGCGGCATCTTGAAGTCCGGATCGGTCTGCCGGACGGCTTCGATCAGCCGACTTTTGTCCGGCTGTCCCGGGACGATGACCTCGCCGCTGTCGCCCCCTTTGAGCAGCGCCTCCCGCGTGTCCAGGCGGAAATTGGCCCATTGCTTGTCGACGCCGTGACATTTGATGCAGTGTTCGACCAGCACGGGGCGGACCGACGTTTCAAAAAACCTGGCTTGTTCGGCGGTCGGCTCTGCCGGGGCAGGGACGGCCATCGCCAGCAAGAGAATGGCAATCGCCCACATGCTTTGCACCTGTTGTTTCTTTGGAGTCCGATGCCGTAATGCAACTGCAGATCAGTCCGAGCGGGAATGGAACTCTCTCCGCACACAGCGTCCTGACAATACGACATCCTATTGTTGCGAACCCTTTCGTGCCGCCTCGACTTCCAGCTTCGCGGCTTTGACCCCCAGTTTTTCCAGCGGCGTCTTCGGCGCATCGAGTAGCTTTCGCAGCGCATCGACGAGCACCCCTTCCACCTGGGGAGACACCAGCGACGCATTCGGACCGGGTTCATATCCGCCCTGCTCATAGGCGATTTCCGTGCCGATGTAATACGGACCATATTCGCCGTAAGCTGCCATCGCCACGAACAAGTCGGGACGCAATTCCTGCGCTGCCAACTGGTACTCCACGAACAGTTCGCCGGGCAGATGCAGGATGCGGGCCGTACCCAGCGTCAGGCAGCCGAGGTCGACCGTGTCTCCCGCCAGGCAGCGCCGCACCCAGGCCAGTTTGTAAGCTGCTTCAATCCGCTGTGAGTCCGGCAGTTCCTTGTTGTTCAACGTGTCCGACAGCGCGGCCTCATCGAGATGTTTTCCCAGCGGCAACGCAACGGGAGCGGTCTTCCAGGAGACGTCTTTCGCCGCGACGGGAAACTTGCGTTCGCTGTCCCAGGCCTGCGACATACCCCGAGCGACGCGCTCGGCGAGGATCGGCCGTAACTCGGGGCGTCCATCGTTGTACTTACCAGCGCCGATGTTTCCGCTGGCCCCGTTGAAGTGAACATGCGGAACGCCGGTCGCTTCCTGGCGTTGATCACGGGCCATACCGGGAAAGTCGGGGTTGGCCTTGCCGGTGCGGTAAAAACTCTGAGGATGCGTGGCATAGTAGGTCAACTCGACGATGCGGCGGTTATTACTCCAAAAGCTGATCGACTTCAATTTCCGGTCGACGACGCCCTCGGGAGCGGCCTGCAGTGCCGGGTCTTTCGTGGCCGTGTACCGGACGGACTTCACTTTTCCGTCGGCACCCAAGATTCTCCGGTTGGACGCCACCTGTTCGACCACGCCTTCTCCCAGGCCGATGTGCGTTACGGGTTGAGCCGTGTCGACGGCGACGCGCGCGGCTTGTGCGGCGCGGCGGAAGACGTCGCGGGCGAACGCTGTGTCGAGCGCCGTCTCGCGCACGCCGGCATCCCTCGCCAGTTGGTCGGCTGTGAAATCGCAGCGCGGGGCGTCATGCTGATGCAGCACATGCACGGCGACCCGGTCGGCCGTCGTGCCGGCGGAGCGGGCCAATTCCTCGCGAAACACGCGCTGCCCGTCGTTGGCGATGCCGATCCAGTCGACTGCGCAGAGGATGATCGGCTGATCCGCGCCCAGCAACACGATCCCGCGGCAGCGCAGCGGACTCGTCACTTCAACGGTCGAGTTATAAGCCAGCGGACTGCCGATCGGCGGCGACGCGTCGACATCGAAATAGCCGACCTTCACGGGTTCTACAGCAACGGCCGAGACGGCGCAGCACGCCAGAAATATGAAGGCAAACGACATGTGTCTCATGGCCGATGGTCTCCCGGGCGGACAGGAATCTCTGAGTGCAAACGAAATCGTAGCGAATGTCTCTGGGAATGTCCGTACCAGCCGGCGAATCCACCCTTGCGGGGCTCCAATTCTCCAAACAGCCTCCAGGATACCGCCCAAGGTCAACGTGTGCCAAGTTTCCTTGTTCCTCCGCGCCGCTTGAAATTTCGTGATCGGTACAACGCACGGGGCGTGTTGGACTATACTGTCACGAATGTTTTTCTTTGACTCGGAGATGAGCGAGGTTCTATGCACACAGTTTCCTGGCGAATGAACGGCTTGATCCTGGCGGCGATTTTGACCGGATTTCCCGTTCGTGCGGACGAAGTGTCGGACTTGACGGCCAAGGCCGCGAAAGGCGACGCCATGGCTCAATACGATTTGGGCCGGCGATTTGCGGCAGGGCAGGGCGTCGACAAGGACGACGCACAGGCGCTCTCCTGGTTTCAGAAGGCGGCGGCGCAGGGTCATGCCAAGGCGGAGGTCAGCCTGGGTTCGATTTACGCGCACGGCTTCGGCGTGCCCCAGGACTGGGCCGAGTCGATCCGCTGGTACCGCCTCGCGGCCGCCCAGGGAGATACAACGGCGCAACACAACCTGGGCCTGGATTACGCGCATGCTCACGGCGTGGAACGAAATGATTCCGAGGCGGCCCGGTGGTATCGCAAAGCAGCCGACCAGGGACATGCACGGGCTCAGTTTAACCTGGGAGAATTGTACGAATCGGGACGGGGCGTGCCGCAAGCCGACATGGACGCATTCATCCTCTACTCTCTGGCCGGCGAGCACGAGAATCAGGAACACATCTTTGGCAAGGCGAAGGCCGAAGAGGTGATCGCCAAGCGCGCTCGCACGGAACAGAAACTCTCGCCGGACCAGCGGGCGGAAGCTCAACGACGGATTGCGGCGTTAAAAGCGCTGATCGCCGTCCATCCGCGAAAGTTCGGCGCTCCCGGGTTCATCGGCAAGTCGCGCGGTTGGTGGGTGTGGAAGAGCTGGAATCCGGAGACCTGGGAAGCGGAAGTCACCCCCGATCCGCCCGGCGAAGTCATCAAGGTCCGCGTCCTGCCCTGGGTGACGACCTACCGTCATCTCGCCTACGGGGCGCGGATCGACGAACTCTTGCCCGGCGAGAAGATGAATATGTTCTTCGACGCCGATGAAAACCACCGCCGCGGCTATGTCGTCCATTTTCAGGATGAAATCTCCCAGATGAAAGGGCACGGCCACTTCTGGAAAATCCAGTACGTGAAGGAACCGTCGCATTTCACAGCCCAGGTTTTCGCCGGGGATAAGCCGCTCGAAGAGAAAACGCATGACTTCGAAATCGACCCGGGATGCCGCAATTGGGTGGATGGAAAATTATCCGAGACATTCCCCTTGAAGCCCGGCGACGGCATCTACATGACCTGGATTTATCAAGACACTCGGCGCGTGGTCAAGCTCTTAACGGACGACGCCAGCTTGGAAACGCTCAAGATACGGGAATCCAAGCGGATCGCTGAAGAAATTGCGCGCGAGGGCCTAGCCGGCCAGATCGACACGGTCTTCGAGAACCAGGCACACTTCCTGGTGTATTCCAGCTATTGGGCCCAGTCGGGACAGTTGAAACCGGGACAGGAAGTGCAGATTGCACCGACCGGCCCCGGCTTTCGCCCCACGGTAGAGCGCATCGCCGCAAAGGTGGTCTCGCAGAAGAATCGGGGGATGTACGGCTCCGGCGTCAACGACGTGATGCTGCAGCTTCAACGCAAAGAAGACGGCCAGCGACTCAATGAGCTGTCTGGCCAGGTGCTGCGGCTGATTCCGGCGGAATAACGTCGGCGAATCGAACTGAATCGAGACGGCGAAGATTTCCAAACTCTGGAAGGAAGATGACGATGTTACGAATTCTCCTCGCGGCGGCTGTTTTCTTTGTGCTTCGATTCCCTTTGAACGCGCAGGATGTCGCGTCGCTCTCTGGTCGAAAGGTGGTGTTTCTCGGCGACAGCATCACGCAGGCCGGCGGTTACATTTCGTTTGCGGCCTACTTCCTGGAACGGCAGTTTCCGGACAAGAACTTCGACTTTTACGGCCTGGGGCTTGCCAGTGAAACCGTGTCCGGTTTGAGCGAAGAGAACCACGCCGGCGGCGCCTTTCCCAGGCCTTGCCTGCACGAGCGGCTGGGCCGGCTGCTGGAACGTGTTAAACCCGATGTCGTGGTCGCCTGTTATGGCATGAACGACGGAATCTACAAACCGCTTGATCCCGAACGATTCGACGCCTACAAGAACGGGATTCTCAAGCTCATCGAAAACAGCCGGAAGGCGGGAGTCGAGGAAGTCATTCTCGTCACGCCGCCGATTTATGATCTGACGCCAAAGCCTGATGAGTTCAACTACGACACGGTGCTGACGGCCTATGCGGCCTGGGAGATGTCGCTGAAACTTCCCGGCGTCCGCGTCATCGATCTGCATACCGCCATGCGCAAAGCGCGTGACGCCCGGACCGAACCGTTCTCGAAGGATCGCGTGCACCCCGGCGACGACGGACAATTGGTGATCGCCCAGGCGTTCCTCGGCGGGTTTGGAGTCAAGACGCCCCAAAAGACCGCGGCGGAAATTTCAGCGGAAGAACTCTTCAAGCTGGTCGATGAAAAGCGCCGCCTGCGCTCGTCGCAGTGGATGAATCACGTCGGATACACCCGAGAAAAGACGATCCCTCCGCAGCCGCTGGGAGACACCGAAGCCCGTGCAGCCGAAATCCAGAAGACGATTGACGTGCTCAAGCGCCGCTGAGGGGCTTGCCGGAAACGAACTCGCTGTGGGGTTGCCGCCCGAGTCTGCGGAGGCTATGAGGCGGCGTCGCGCCGCACCAGGCGGTAGTATTTCCAGCCCGGCAGGAAGAAGCACAGGCCGAGCACCAGGCCGAACAGCGTGATGCCGAAATTCCACGGCGTCCTTTGCAGGCCGGCCATGGCGAAGGCCGTGAGATACATGGCAGTCGCCTGGAGATAAAATTTTCCGGAGAGGATTCCCGCTTTGGCGAGAAACACGTTCCCGGCGATCAAGGCCAGCGCCGGCGACAATTCCAATGCCCGATAATCGAGCTGCCACTCCAGAAAGTAGAGCAGCGTGCTTGCGATCGTCGAGCCGGCCCAGATGTGGGCGATCTGCCGTTCGACAAAGGTGACCGGTCCCGAGCGTCGCCGCAGTTCCCAGAAGATCGCCGCCCAGGTTCCTACGCCGACCGACCACAGCGCCACATACGGCCAGCGGTCGACCACGCCTTGGAACTGCATGAAGTTGGTGATCACGCACAAGAGCAGCACGACCAGGCTGTGCCACATCCACAGCAGTCCCCAGTTCTCCAGCACCGCGGCGTGATGCGTTTCCCGAAACGCCCGGGTGATCACCTGCGTGAAATGCGAACTTCGAGCCGAGATCGGCTCATTCTGCAGATACGCAACCAGGTCGTCGGCCAATGCATCCGCATCGGCATACCTGAGGTCCACGGGCTTCTGCAGACACTTCAGGGCAATCATCTCCAGATCCGCGTCGGCCTTCGGGTTTAGCAGCCTGGGCGGCACCGGGTCTTGTTCCAGCACCATCAGCACGGTGTCGACCGGACTCGGCCCCTGAAAGGGAGGCCGCCCGGTCAGCATCGCGTACAGCACGGCGCCCAGGCTGTAGACGTCGGTCGCCGCGCCGACTTCCCCGCGCTGCCCGGCCGCTTGTTCCGGGGCCATGTAACCGGGCGTACCGAGAATCGCCCCGCTGTGGGTGAGGGTCGAGGGTTGAGGGTTGAGAGTTGAGGATTGGGAAAGCGTTCCGTCCCTTGACCCTGGACCCTCAACCCTCGACCCACCCGGAGTGATCCGTTTTGCCAGCCCGAAATCGGTGACATACGCCCGGCCTTCGTGGTCGATGAGTATGTTCGACGGCTTCAGATCGCGATGCAGCACGCCGTGCCGATGCGCCGCGGCGACGGCCCGGCAAATCGGCACGAGCAGCTCGGCCGACGGACGGGAGGCGAGAGGACCGTCGGCCAAGCGGCGGGCGAGCGTTGTCCCCTCGATCAGTTGCATGCTGAAATACGGCCGGCTGTCGCGTTCGCTGACTTCGTACACGGGAACAATGTGCGGATGATTCAAGTGGGCCGCGGCCTCCGCTTCCGTGCGGAACCGGCTGACATCGGCTTCCGACGCCAAGTCGCCGCGGAGAATCATCTTGAGCGCGACGATGCGATCCAGGCTCTTCTGCCGCGCGCGGTAGACGACGCCCATCCCTCCGCGGCCGATTTCCTCCAGCAGCTCATAATCGCCGAAATCGCGGCCCGCCAAATCCTCGCCGACCGGTTTGCGACCAGGCACGAACGTCCGCTGCTCGTCGAAATCGTGCCGGGAGAGTTCCGCCAGATTTTCGGCGAGCTGCATGGTCGCCCAGAGTTCCCGCAACTCGGCCGCCAGGTCGGGATGCTGCCGGATCACGGCGTCGATGTCGGGCGACGTACCGGACTGCGCCTGCGTGAGCAATTGCTCCAGGATTTCAGCGAGGTGTTCGTCGTGGTTGGCGGCGAGGGGCATGGATTGGAGTTGTCAGTCGTTGGTTGTCAGCGGTCAGTTGCATGAGCCGTGGCGTTGCGTGTCGTGTCGGAACGCTTCTGCGAAGCGTCGCTAAAATTCGCTATTCGCTGCCGTTCAGCGACGGCCGCTCTCCGAGAATCGCTCGAAGTTTTCGCAGCGCGCGGATGTGCCGCATCCCGGCGGCGGCGGCGGTCAGGCCGAGCGCCTCGGCGGCTTCGCTGTTGCCGAGTTGTTCAAAGTGCCGCATCAGCAGGATTTCCCGGTCTTCGTCCTCCATTTGATCCAGCGCGGCGAGGAACCGGGCTTCCAGTTCCTTGCGGATGCTGGCCGCCGCCGGGGTCAATTCGTCATCGCGAATCTGGGCCGCCAGGTCGAACGCCGATTGATCGCCGAACGATGGCGAGGCCAGCGCCTGTTCCCGGTCGAGACTTCTCCGCTGCGCCCCGCGGTGCTGGCGGTGCATGTCGATGATGCGGTCTTTCGCGAGATGCCGGAGCCACAGATGAAACGGCATCTTCGGATCGCGCAGATAGTCCTGCAGACGGCCATTCGCTTCCAGCAGCACATCTTGGACGATGTCGCTCGCATCCACCCTACGGGCCAGCGCCCGGTCCAGCCGAACCTGGACCAGCTTCCGCAGCGAACCGCGGTGCCGTTCGAGCAGACGATTGACGGCGTCCGGATTCCCCAATCGGGCGGCGGCAAGAATCTCGTCTGTTTGCGAAGCGTCGGGCCACATGCGTGGATTATGGGCGCGTTTCGCCGCGCGGGGAAGCGTGAGGGACGAGGCGTGAGGGACGA
>CAYMAO010000015.1:25057-121146 GCA_964388415.1 uncultured Planctomycetaceae bacterium
GGTGTGAGGGACGAGGTGTGAGGGACGAGGTGTGAGGGACGAGGTGTGAGGGACGAGGTGTGAGGGACGGAGAGTGTGAGGGCGTGAGAGAAATGAAGCACTCGAGCCTCTCTCTCCTTCTCTCCTTCTCTCCTTCTCTCCTTCTCTCCTTCTCTCCTTCTCTCCTTCTCTCACACCTCTTTCACCAGCGGGTACTCACTGATCGGCACCCCCAGCGCGCGAACTTCCTGCAGCCGTCGCCAGCCGCGGGTGATCAAGTCTTCCAGCCGAGCCGTTTCCGCCGGATCGAGGTTCGACTTGGCGAACGGGCCGTCCATCGTGACGGGCGGGAAGCCGTCATCGACAATGAATTGCGCCAGGTACGGATGGCAGCGGAGATGCCGTTCCGGATGCACCATCAATTCCCGGGCCGGAATCTCGCCGATCACGTAGCGCAGATAAAGCGAACTGACGGTGATGTCGGCGACATCCTCGCCGCAGACGTCGCACAGATAGCCTTGTTCGCAGTGCATGATGGGCTGAGTCTACCAAAAAGCAAACCCGCCGACGCTGTCGGCGGGCTTGGATTGTTCCCCCAAAGCCTGCCGTCGGCGACGGCGGGATGACTTCTTCCGCGATTAGTCGAGAAACGTCTTGACCGTCAGCGGCGCGTTCCGGGCGTGCCGGCGGACGAACATCAGCACGGCGACGTTGACGAGGTGCATGGCCCCCAGCGTGGACAGCACGATGCCGAGCTTGTCGGACACAAACGTCGCGATCGCCACATCGTCTGTGATTTGAGTCTCCGACCGGAGCATCAGCAGCACGAAGGCGAGATTGGTGAGATAGAAGCCGACGAGCAGCAGATCGTTGACTCGATCCGCCAGCGACGCATCGCCGTTCACGCAGTGGATGACAAACAGCCGTCCATGGCGATGCAGCGTCCGCCCGACGCAAATCGTGATCCCGACGCTCAGCAGCAAATACATCAGATAGCCGACGGCAAGGCGGGTCATGATGGTGTCTCCCGGCTTTAATGAACGGGATGCAAGGAAGCGTGAGTGAAGGAGAGAATGATCCGCATGGTTTTCTCTCGCACCCTCGCACTCTCCTTCTCTCACACGATCTTCGGCAGAGCCTCACCTGCGGCTCAATTCCGTCCCCGATGTAAATCCGCCAGTTCATTCACGGCGTGCCGGCGGTCGTAATGTGAGGAGCGGTCGTCGCTATTGCGTTTCGCGCCGGAGAAGACCGCCAGAATCAGAAAATGCATCATGCCCAGCGCGACGAGGATGACGCCAACCTTGGTGCTCAGGAGTTCGATCCCCGTTTGCACGTCGGTCACGCGGTCATACGTCTTCATCGCGAACGTGATGACGCCGAAATTGACCAGATAGAACCCGACGATTAACAGGTGGGACAACGCGTCGGCCAGCGGTCGTTCCTCTTCCGATCTGGCCAGAAAGACGAGCCCGTGGTGCCTGAGCGTCCGGGCAACCCAGACGGTGATGCCGATGGTGAGTCCCAGGTAGGCCAGGTAAGTGTAAGCCATGGCATTCATGATCGTGTTCCTCTTCTCGCGTGGGGGTGAGTTGTTTGTGTCTCCGGGGAGAGAACCGCACGGGGAGCAGGGAATTAACTGGGGAGTGGGGAAATTGGTCATTGGTCATTGGTCAAGAGTGGGCGTCCTGTCCTCAATGGCCGGTTCCCCGCGCGACTGCCGCGACGGCCAGGTGGCCGCCGAAGCCGGACGAGATTTTGTACGCCGTCTCGATCGCCCGGCGTTGCGGTCGGCCCGGCGTGAGGTCGAGGTCGCAGTCGGGGTCGGGATGCGTCAGATTCAACGTCATCGGCACGATCTGGTCCCGAAGGGCGAGCAGCGTCAGCGCCAGTTCAACGCTCCCGGCGGCTCCCAAGAGATGCCCCAGGCTTCCTTTCAATCCGGAGCACGCCAGCCCGCGGGCCGCTGTGCCGAAAGCGAGGTTCACGGCACGGCACTCGGCGATGTCGTTTGTCTTCGTCGCCGTTCCATGCAGGTTGATGTAATCCGGCACGCGCTGACAGTCTTCCAAAAGGTCGGACAGGACGCGGGCCAAGGGAGCACCGGACTCGTCGATCTGTGTCAGTCCCGACGGATCGCTTCCCTGCCGTCCGCCCAGCCACTCGCCATACCAGCGGGCACCACGCCGGGCGGCATGCGCGCGGCATTCCATGACGAGACACGCGGCCCCTTCGCCGATCAGAAAACCCGACCGGCGGCGATCGAACGGCCGACACGCCCGGGCGGGATCTTCCTCGATTTTCGACAGCACGCCCAGCCGTCGAAACGAGCCGATCACTCCGGGAAACAGCGAGGCATCGGCACTGCCGGCCAGCACCACGTCGCACAGGCCCGACTGAATCAGTTCCGCACCTCGGAGACAGGCGACCAGCCCGGTCGCACACGCCGCCACGGGCGCCAGCACCGGTCCCCCGAATCGGAAGCGGTCTGCCACTCTGACCGCGGCTCCCGAGGGCCAGAAGTTCGTCCAATCCGGCGGATGGGCGTTGGCGAGGTCGCATGTCAACAGGGTCTCCAGTTCCCCCTTGCTGGTCCCGAAGACGCTGCCGCAGCGATTGGGGTTCAACTGCTCCCAACTCAGCCGGCTGTCGCGCCAGGCTTCGTCGGCGACATGTACTGCCAAGCCTGCGACTTTGCAGAAGGAGTCTCCGACGGCGTCGAAGCTCACGGGGCCACCCGCCCAACGGCAATCGGGATCAATCCAGCGGAGCGCGCAATCACCCGCCAGCAGGCGCTGCCAGGTTGTTTCGCGATCCGGCCCCAGCGGCGAACAAAGCCCCAGACCGGTGATCACCACGCCGGTATCAGCGGAAGAAGACATGGCGGAGGGATGTTCCCGATTCCAAATCGCCGACTTCCCCTGAGACAGGGGGATCCCCGGGCGCGTCTAAACGCGCCGGCTGCTGTGGCAGACGGCCCAGATCGCGCCTCCGCAGAGCGCGGTCACCACCACGGCCTGCACGTAGAACGCCCGCGATTCCTGCACAATGCTCGGCAGAGCGGGCTGGCCGGAGTCCTGATTCTTGAGGCCCATCCCGGTTCGCGTGGCGGGAGGATCGGGCGTCAATTGTCCGTAGACCATTGCGCCGGAAGTGAGGGCCGCAAACCACAAGGCCGCAATCGGCCACCTGCGAAGTCGAAAACTGGCAAAGGATCGCTTCATGCGGCACGCGGCTCCTCGGTGAGAAATTGCGTCAATGGAAATCGCAGCGCACGATACGCGGCGCTGGGAACCCACACCGTCTCCCAGCGGGACGACCGTTCCCGCATCGCCTGCCGATAGTCGGACGCCCAGACGCCGTGGAAGGAATATGACCGGTCGCGGAATCGCAGCATTTCGGGCTGTTCGGCCGTCGCAGGCTCCGCAACGAGATCGTAGGCGAACACCAAAAGGCTCTTGAACTGGACGCCGAAGATCTCTTCCCACGCCGTCAGGCTCTGCAAATCGTCCTGCGTGGCCCAGTTCTCCCAGCGGCGCTGCTGTGTGCCAGACAACTGCTTGCGGCCCTTCACGTCGATGACGATTCGCCCCAGCGCCGGCGACTGAACCAGAAAGTCGGGCGACTTGATCGACTGCTGCGTCAAGAGCGCCCTCCGGCTCTCGTCCACCGCGACGTACGGCATCCGATTCTGACGGAGCCAGGCTTCAAACGCGGCATCATAATGGTTGGAACGCAGCATGGATCGACGTCCTGATTTCTTCCTCCCGATTATGCCGCGCGCCCCCCTGGAAATCCAGAGCGGCTCCGCGCAAAGCCCACGCGCCGAAGCTCGTTTGGAACGAACGGGACGAAACCTCGGAGGAACCAGCGAGGATGCGGCTCAAGAAAGCAGTGAACCACGGAATGCCCGGATGGCACGGAAAAAAAGGGAGGCAAACCAGGAATGGAACCACGAAGTCCGCGAAGGTCCCAGCGCGGGAGACCCGCAACGCCATTTGAAAAGGCATCTCGCGCAAGGTCGCCAAGAGGCAAAGGTCGCAAAGCAAGTTCGCCACGGATCACACGGATGAGCACGGATCAGAACCAGGCGGAAATTTTGCAGGAGAAGCAGCAAAGGCTTGGCCGCGAAAAGGCGCAAAAATCGCAAAAAAAGAGGTTCACTGGCTCGAAAAAAATCTGCGTCCATCTGCGAAATCTGCGGTCATAACTCTTCTTTTCAGCCGCTGTCAAAAAACGCGTTGCAATTTTGGATCCAGAAAATCTTCGCAACGCTCGCAGATTCTGGCGACGAATTCCTATCGTGTCTTGCAAAAGACGGTTTCGGCAAAGCTTGGAGTCGGCAGTTTTCTCAGCGTTCCTAGCGGACTTCCTGTCTCGACTGCTGGTGTTCCTGTCCTTTTTTTCGGTACCTTCCGTGTCTTTATTCCGTGGTTTCCCGTTTTTTGTCGTGCGCGGGGTGCAAACGGTTTCCCGAAGCGCCGAGCGGCGTTAATTCGTCCCGGCGATTCCGGTTATTCATCGAGACGCTGGACGTCCGAAGCCGATTCCTGCCAGAGGGAGACCCCGAAGCCATGAGTGCCGCCTTGCTAAGCCGGTTGCCGCCTGGAGAGTTGCGAACAGCGAAGCCCGCACGGTCGCGATCCGCACAGTCCCGATCCGCACGAAGACCGAGAGCGGTGCCGAAATCTCCCGCGACGACGGGGGCTTGCGGGCTGACGGAACCCATCTCGTATGTGCCCCATCCCGTTTTCCGAAGGGCCGATGCGGAACGCCAATTGGCGAGGCTGGCGCCGCTTCCGGATCTCGATCCGCCGGCTGGCGTCTGCGCAGAACCCGGCCTGACGTTCGTCGCGGGTTTTGTCAGCCTTCCCCTGCTGACGGCGGCGGAAGAAAAGGCGCTCTTCGCGTGGATGAATTTCGCCCGGTTTCGCGCGGAAACCTTGCGGCGGCGCGGAGCGGCCGACACAGCGTTCCGCACCAGGGCCGCACGGATTCGTCAAGATCTGGCGCGGGCGCATCGGCTGCGCAATCGGATTGTGGCCAGCAACTTGCGACTGGTCGTGTCGCTGGCCAAGAACTTGTCGCGGTCTGTCGATCAGCAGGCAGACCTGATCGGCGAAGGCGTTGTCCCCTTGATTCGGGCCGTGGAATTGTTTGATATCAGCCTTGGCAATCGGTTCAGCACCTATGCCACCTGGGCTGTCAGGAATCAGATGCTGCGGTCGCTGAGAAAGGCAAAGGTGTCAGCAGCCGGCGTCGCGCAAGCCCCGGAGGGGTTGCTGGACTCATTGCCGGTTCGTGATTCCGAGTCATGCGTTGCCCCCGGGACGCTCTCCGCGGCGGCGCACGTGGAACGGATGCTTTGCGGGCTTCCGGACCGGGATCAAAGGGTGCTCTGTGCGAGGTTTGGCCTGGCGGGCGAACCGGCAGGGCAAAGCCTTGCCGATGTCGCCCGCCGCGTCGGCCTCAGTAAAGAGCGCGTCCGGCAGATTGTGCTGAAATCGCTGGAAGAATTGCGACGGAAATTCAGGGATCCCAGAGACGTCTCATGACACAGGTCCCCACGGCCCCGGTTTTCCAGCACGGCGCGACGCACGGGACGCCTTCGTGCCGGACGTTCACGGTACGCAGCCCCTTGCCGGTTGCGGCGGAGACGGCGTTCTCCTGGCATGAAAGACCGGGGGCGTTCCAGCGATTGATGCCTCCGTGGGATTCGGCGCGATTGACGTCGCATACCGGCGGCATTCGCGACGGCGGCCGGGCGGAGATCGAGTTGGCGTTCGGTCCGCTCCGCTGCCGCTGGATCGCCATGCATCAGAATTATGATCCGCCGCGCCAGTTTCAAGACCGGCAAGTCTCCGGTCCGTTTGCGGAGTTCGTCCACACGCATAGAATCATTCCGGCAGCAGATGGAGCTTCGGAACTCGAAGACGCCATTGAGTATCGCCTGCCGGGCGGTTGGCTCGGCAATCGGCTCGGCGGCGGGCTGTTGCGGAGTAAGCTGGAGCGGATGTTCCGCTATCGGCATCAAAGGACCCAGCACGATCTGGCCGCCGGGACGTGCGTCAGGAATCAGGTTTGCATGAAAATTCTCATCACGGGGGCGACCGGCCTGGTCGGCAGCGAATTGACGGCACTGCTGACGACGCAGGGCCACGAGGTGTTTCGGCTCGTCCGAGGGACTCCAACGGCCGCCAACGATATCCCTTGGAACCCGGAGGCAGGCACGATTCCGACTGCCCGGCTGGAAGGCCTGGACGCCGTCGTGCACCTGGCCGGCGAGAATATCGCCAAATCGCGCTGGACCGCGGCCGTCAAGCAGCGAATGCGATCCAGCCGCGTCGACGGGACCCGGCTGCTTTGCGAGGCTCTGGCGGGTTTGCAGGCGCCGCCCAAGACGCTGATCTGCGCTTCGGCCATCGGGTATTACGGCAGTCGCGGGGCGGAGATCATGACGGAAACATCCGCACCGGGGACGGGCTATCTGGCGGAGATGTGCCGCGATTGGGAAGCCGCGGCCGAGCCGGTCCGGTCACTCGGGATGCGAGTCGTTCATGCTCGGATCGGCGTTGTTCTGAGTCCGAGAGGGGGCGCACTGGCGAAAATGCTGACGCCTTTCAAGCTGGGCCTCGGGGGGATCGTCGGGGACGGCAAACAGTATTGGAGCTGGATTGCGATCGATGACGTGGCGGGCGCGCTTCACTACATTTTGACGCACCCCGAGATTTCCGGGGCGGTGAATGTCGTCGCGCCGAACTCCTGCACGAACTACGACTTCACCAAGACCCTGGGCGGCGTGCTGCATCGGCCGACGCTCGTGCCGATGCCGGCGTTCGCGGCCAGGCTGGCTCTCGGCGAAATGGCGGACGAACTGCTCCTCAGCAGCACGCGCGTGGCACCGATCCGCTTGCAGGAATTCGGATACCCGTTCCGCTGTCCGACGCTGGAGTCGGCGCTCAAGCACGTGCTGGGGAAATAGCCGTGGTTTCAGGCCGGGCAGGGGACGTGGAGCAGGTTGGCGACGCGGGCGATCTCGGCCTCGGTCAACAGGCCGCGCAAATGGTCTTGAAATTTCGGGGAGAGATGCCAGCGGCCCAGCACGTCGTACATCACGTCGACGGCGGCGCTCTCCAGGCCCATCTGCTCTTTCAGCGGTGCAGCCTGTTCCGGCGGCATGTCGAGAAACTGCCCGATCAGCAGGAAGTCGCCCTCGTTCGACAGGTTGAGGTACAGGTTCCTGAGTTCCGCCGCGAGAAAATGATCGACCGGAATGCCGACATCGAATGGTCCGCCCCGTAGATATCCGGCGAAGAGCGCCGGCTCCTGCTCGACGAGTTGTGCTGCCGTCTCGCACACGGCGTAGATCACGCTTTCATCGACCAGGTCTGCCCGGACCGTGCTGCGATCCAGATGCTTGTGCCAGGTGGCCGCCAGCACGTCGAGCTGAATCTGGGGCGGGACGTCTTTGAGAAACGGGACCTCGCGCAGAAACCCGTAGGACTCCAGCGGGTCTTTCTCAAATTGCTTCCACAGCGCCAGGCGTTCAAACGTCTCGCGAAACGCGACCCGGAAGGCGACGTAGCTGAGGAGCGATTGCGGCAATGTGTCTTCGCAGATTCGGAGCATAGACCCCATGCTGATGGCCGCGCGAACCAGACACAAGCAAAAAGTCTGAAAAATGTCGCCGGGCCATGCGGCCAATCGGCAACACGTCGACAAGGTTCCCGCAGATGGCAGAGTCGGGATCGGCCGTCGCTGACGCTTCCGGCTCGGTTTGCTATAATCCGGCATGGAAACTTCCGACCTGCCCGATGATCTGCCGCCCGTGCGGCCGCCGTCCCTGGGTTTCATCTTTCAATTGTTCGTGGTGCCGGCGCTGATCGTGGCGGCCGTTGTGGCTGCGTGGCTGCTGTTCGGAAAACTGGCTGGCGGCGACCAGGATTGGGAGGGGTTGCTGGCCGGCGTCTCCAGCCCGAATCACCATATTCGCTATCGGTCCATGGAAGGGCTGGCGCAGGTGTTGGATTACGACCGAAGGCTGGGATCAGCAGGCAAGCAGTTATCGCAAAATCCCCGCATTGCGCAAGTGCTGGCGGAGGAACTCGCGAAGAAACTGTCCAGCGTGTCCCATTCGGACGAAACGCTGAAAGACCTGATGTTCCTCACCCGGGCGCTGGGTTCGGTTGATCAGCACGACCTGACGATTCCGCCGCTGCTGCGGGCGATGCAGCCGGCCATCGACGTCGATGTTCGCAAAAGCGCCATCACGTCGGTCGCGATCACTGCGGGGCGCGCGTGGGAACAAAAGACGCCGTTGACGGGGCGCGACCTCTCGGAAGGCGTGATCGAGTTTTCGACCGATCGCGACCCGCATCTGCGCCGGGCGGGCGCGTTTACGCTGGGCATGATCGATACGAACGAGAGCAGAGACCGCTTGCGCGTCTTGCTGGAAGACGTTGATTGGATGACGGCCGTCAACGCCGCGATCGCATTGTCCCGGCACGGTTCACCGGACGGCTTCCCGGTCTTAAAGGACGTGCTGGCCGGTAAAGTGGTGGCCGATCCGAACGCCCCGGACGAGGCCTCGGCTTCGGAGTTGATCATTTTCCGGAATGTGCTGAAAGCCGTGAAGGACCTGGCGGATTCCTTCGCGGCCGAACAACGTGCCCAGCTGCGCGGTCTCCTGACGAAACTGGCGTCCGACCACCGGGAAGCCCGCGTCCGGGCCGATGCACAGGCGGCACTGTCGGCGTTGCAGGCCGCACCTTAGCGACGCTTCGCAGAAGCGTTCTCCGACGCAACACGCCGCAACTTCTGAGTTTGCGGATCGTAACGAATCTGCGGACGGAATCGCGGGAGTGCGTTGCTGCGGTTCGGGCCAGTTTGTGGCGAACAGTCAACGGGGAAAATCGCATCCCCCGGCGACTTGACCGCCTTTCTCCAGCTTGCCGGGTCTATCATTGTTTCGCAACCGGCAAGTTAGACCTAAGTCGGAGAAAATCGGTCCGTCGGCACAATTGGCGTTTGGCACTCGCCTTTTCGACTGTTCATAATGAGCAGAATCGGAGCGTCCGGCCGACGGAGCGACAAGGGATCTTGGAAACTACCACGTCGTACCGAATTTGAGGGGACACGAACATGAGACGAGCATTGATCGGCGCCGCGATGATGGGAGCGCTGATGACCATGGCGCCCCAGGGGGCGCAGGCGCAGGGCTACTGCGGCGCGGCCAGTTACAATTGTTGCCCGACCGAATGCTGCCAGCAGACCTGCTGTTACACGACCTATCGAACGGAACGGCAAACCTGTTATCGCACTGTCTACCAGATGGTGCAGGAACCGCAGCAGTACACCTCCTGCCGTACTGTGTATGACACGACGTGGGAAGACGTGAAGCAGACGTGCTATCGGAATGTGGTGGAGACGGCTTACCGCGACGAGCAGTACCAGGTCTGCCGGCAAGTTGTCGACTGTTCGGAGAGGGAAGAACGCTACACGGTGCAGCGCCCGGTCTGGGATACGACCTACCGCGAGTGCAACTACCAGGTGCGTCGGCCCGTGTGGGAAGAATCCACGCGAGAATGCCGCCGTGTGGTCCAACGGCCCGTGACGGAAACCATTGAACGGGAATGCCGGCGAACCGTGATGCGGCCGGTGACAGAGGTCATCAACCGGGAACGCTGCTACACGGTCATGCGGCCGGTGACGACGTATCGCTGCGTCCGCCAGGACTGCGGTCAGTGGGTGGCGCGGAAAGTGTTTCATCCGACGTTTCAGTTTCCCTGTCTCGGAGGCTGCCTGGATCGCTGTTCGTGCTTTGCCAAGGATCCCTGCACGCCGCGCGGAATCTATACCACGGCGTATGCCTGGTGTCCGAACATCGTGGAGCGCCAGATTCCGTGCACGACGTATCAACCCCAGGTCGTGCGGCAGAATTGCCCGGTGACGGTCTGCCGGTATGTGCCGGAAGTCATCGTCACGAAAGTTCCGCAGCAGGTCTGCCGGATGGTGTGCGAAGAAGTGGTGGATCAGATTCCGGTGCGGACCTGCCGCTGGGTCTGCGAGACGGTGACGAATCGCGTGCCGGTGCGCACATGCCGGATGGTCGCGGAGGAATGCGTCCGCCGGGTTCCGGTTCGCACCTGCCGGATGGTGACGGAAACCTGCACCCGCCGGGTGCCGTATTGCGTGACGCGCCAGGAGCCGTACCAGGTGTCTCATCGCGTGGCTCGCTGCGTTCCCCGGGAAGAGCAGATCACCTGCACGCGGATGGTCGCCCGCTGCGTCGAGCAGCAAGTCCCGTACGAAGTCTGCCGGCTGGTGCCGCAGACGGTCTGCCCGACAAACTGTTCTACGTGCACCGACGGCGGTTGTGCGACCGGGAATTGCGCACCGGGCATCGGTCCCAACAGCGACTTCGGCGTGAATCCGGGTTCTTCCGCACCTCAGACTTTCGAATCCGAGAAACCCGTTTATGAGACGCCGGACGTCAACGCAGTTCCGGAAACGGAAACGGAACCGGAAGTTTCTCCGATGGCGCGCCAGGTACCGAGAGCCTGAATTCGGCCGCGATCTGTTCGACTTGAAAAACAGGCCAGCCGGCGACCGTTTCGCCGGATGGCCTGTTTTCTATGTCGCATCGACCTCTCGGAAGGAAGACTCGATCAGCCGGCGCATGATCGCCAGAACGCAATGCATTCCGTATGACGTGTGCCCTCAAAACTTCGCCAGCGAGCCTCCGTCGACGGTCAGCACGGTGCCGGTGACGTAGCTGCCGGCATCGCTGGCGAGGAACAGCGCCGGGCCGGCGAGTTCTCGCGGCTGGCCCCAGCGGCCCAAGGCCGTTCGCTCGGCGAAAGCCTCTTGTTCCGCCTTCGATAACACGCTCATCGGCAGATCAGTGAGAAACGGTCCCGGCGCGATGCAGTTCACCGTGATCCCGTGCGGCCCCAGTTCCAACGCCATTGCCCGGCCCAGCCCGATCAACCCGGACTTCGTCGCCGAGTACGCCCCGCGGCCGGCTTTCGAGACCAGCCCCATGATCGAGGATATATGGATGATGCGGCCCCACTTCCGCGACTTCATCTGCGGAATGAGCGCACGCGACAGCGACATGCACGACGACAGGTTCAACTCGACGATTTGATCCCATTTCTCGTCGGTCATATTCTCCACCGGCTCCGGGACATTCGACCCGGCGTTGTTGATCAGAATGTCCACCCGGCCGAACGCCTCAATGGCCGATTTCGCCAGCTTGGCGACATCGCTTCGCTGGGTCATATCGGCGACGCAAAACTTGGCTTTGGTGCCGGTGCTGTCGAGAATTTGCGGAATCGCCTTTTCCAGTTCGTCGGCATGACGGCTGGAGATGACGACGTCGGCCCCGGCTTCCGCAAAGCCACGGGCCATCGCCAGGCCCAGCCCTTTGCTCCCCCCCGTCACCAACGCCACTTTTCCCCGCAGGTCAAACAGATTGCTCGGCATGATTCACCGCCTCATGGAAAGTTGATAATTCGCGACATCGACTTAAGAGTGGAATGCAGAAAGCTGAGAGCCAGGTAGTGATGCATCCTGGCGGAATTTTTATCGGCGGGTTCGTTCTGGAAGGGAAGGTTTACTTCGCTTTCTGGTTTCGCGGATCGTCTGCCGGGTTGACGTAGTTGATTGTCCAAGGCCCCATGCCATGAAATTGCGCGATCGTCTCACCCTTCGTCCAGACGAAATGCTTCATCCCCGGTTCCCAGAATCCATAGCTGCCCGCCGGCATCGCGTCGGTCGCCTCGTTGTCGAACGTCTCGCCCATGCCGATGTTGAATGTGCCGGCGATGACGGTCACTCGCTCCATCTTGGGATGCGTGTGTGGCGGGATGCGGTAACCGTCGGGAACCTTGACACGGAAGACGAACGGACCTTCCTTGGCTGGATCGCCCTCCAAGACGGAGATCTGTGCGCCCTTGGGAAGTGATGCCGGGCCGTTCTTCCATTCCAGCTTGTCCGGGATGTTGAGCGTGATGCCTTCGTCATGATCGGCTGGGAAATTGGCCAGAACGGCGAAAAGTCCGGCGGCGGCAAAGATGGCAAGACGCATTCGATTCTCCAGGGATGCGTGACACGCTACCGCATTGTATCGTGCCGCTCTTCGTTGTTGACAGACGACTGTCATCGTCCCGCTACTTTACCGTCTGGCGGATGCCGCCGCCACGAAACGTCTCGACGCGCAAGTCCCCTTGCGGCGAGATGCGAAACTCCATCGCACCCCGCCGGGCTGTAGACAGAACCTGTGCCGTCGGCGAGTAGGTCTCCGCGAGAATCTCCTCAGATCCGGCTTCCCGAGAGCTGACGATGACCCATTCCGGCGACGACCAATCCGCCAACCGTTCCGGGTTCGCCGCGCGGCTGCCGTGATGCGGCGATAAGAGCACGTCGCAATCCCACCGGCCTTGTCGCAATAGTTCCGAGAGTCCGTTCCCTTCGAGATCGCCGGTGAGCAGCACCCTTCGGCCGCGATACTCCACGGCGGCCACCAGGCTGAATGGGTTGTCGGTCTCGGCATAGAACTCTTCCGTCGGATGTAATATCCGCAACTGCACGTCGGGATGCAGCGCCAGCCGATGGCCGGCCGACAGCAGGCCGACCGGAATGCCGGCCGTCGCACAGCGTTCCACAATTTCCTCCGGCAACGGTTGAGAGTCGTTCAGAAACCCCGGCCCGATCAGCACGCCGCCGATCGGCGTCTGGCCGATCAGATGCGGCAAGGAGTTGCAATGATCGGCGTCCGCATGAGACAAAATGACGGCATCGATCCGTGACCGGCCGCGACGGCGGAGTTCCGCGGACACGATCCGCGCGGCCCGGCGCGGGTCGCCCATGCTGCCGGCATCGTAGAGGACCGTTTTGCCGTCGGGCAGTTCCAGCAACACCGAAAGGCCGTGACCCACCGCCAGAAAGCGGCAAGACAGGCCCCGGGACGGCGTCGGCAGCAGACCGATGCTCAATCCCATTACCGACCAGGCCAGCAATCCGCGGATAACGATTTTTCGTTGCAAGACGCCTTGTCCCCACAGCAGCAAAACGCCCACGCCGAAATAATAGCCTGCCATCCACCAGTCCGGCGGACTGGCGACCTCGAGATGGCCGAATCGCACGGTCGACGCCCACGTGACGCTGCGGATTAACGCCAGCAGGCAGAAGTCGAACAGCGCGGCAAACGGCACGGCCGCAACCGGCGCCAGAAGGCCGATGATCAGAAACGAATACCCGGCCCACATCAGCACCACGATCAACGGCCCCAGCACCACGTTGAGAATCAACCCCACTGGGGACACCAGTTGAAACCGCCACGCCACCAAGGGGGTCGTCGCCAGCCAGATTCCGAAGCTGACCAGCGAACACTCCCACCACAATCTTCCGCCGGCCGACAACCAGCCCGGCCAGGATCGAGCCGAGATCGTCGGCGGTTCGGACTCCCTGCGCTTCTGTTCGTGCCGCTGCCAGGCTGATAATGTCCGGCTGATGGTGAGAACCGACAGAAACGAAAGTTGCGCCCCGGCATCGAACAGATCCGCTGGCTGCAGCAGCATCATGCCGAGCAAGGCGACCGCCACCACTTGAGCCGCCGGCACTTGCCGCCCAGACCACAGCGCTGCCGCGCCCAGCAGGGCCATCGCCGTCGCCCGAACGACGGGCGGATCGCCATCCGTGACGGCGGCGTAAACGACCAGCCCGATCACCGAGATCAGCAGACAATTCCGCGAGGAGACCCCGGCCAGCCGGCACAAGATCGTGATCCACAGTCCCAGCAGCGCAACATTGACGCCGGAAATGGCCAGCACGTGCAACATGCCGCTGTCGACGAAGGCTTGCCTTAAATCGTCATCGAGCCGCCTCCGTCCGCCAAGCAGCAACGTCTCGGCGACACCGGACGCTTCGCGACTGAGCATGGATTGAAACAACTGGCACGCCTGCTGCCGAAGCGTTTGCCGCAGCCGGCCCCAGACATCGTTCAGGCCGGATTCTCGCCGCACGGGCTGAATGCACGCTGCCGCTTCCGCGTGCAAGATGGCTCTGACTCCCTGCGCTTTCAGCCAGGTGCGATAGTCGAAATCGCCCGGGTTCAACGGCTCGGCGGGCAGCCGCAACTTGCCGATCACCGAGACAACATCGCCCGAAGTCAGGTCGGGGTAATGTCCCGTCAAAGAGAGCCGGAGCCTGCCGGTGAGGGGTTGCGTTCCGAATTCTCCGTGAAGCTCGCGACATTCCAACGTGGACAGCGTTCGTTCCGGCGCTTGCCAGAACGGAGCCGAACCATCGGTCGGAATCGAGACAATCCAGGCCGGTTCGATCACCCTGGCGAGGATGCGAACCGAAACGCCTTCGTCGGTGGCCATGCGGGAAACTTCCCTTGGCGCACGCCATGTCCAGCCGACATCGTGCCAGGCGGCGGCCAGGGACATTAAACCGGCAAGCAAGACCACGGTGCTCGGCCGTCCGAATTGCAGCGCGTACAACCCGATCCAGGTCAACATGCAAACGATGGCCGCCAGATACCAGCCGAAAAAACCACCTGGCCAGGCTCGGCTCAGGCAGAGCCCCGCTGCGACCGCGATCGCGACCGTCACCGCCGGCGCGCGGTTCGATTTGACATCGGCGCTGTCGGCGGCAAAGCCTGCCATGGACCGGCGGAATCCAGGAGATTTCGAACTCGTCCCAATGCGTTGCCTCTCCAGCCTACCGTGCCGTTCGTGCGTTCGACAACGAAAAACCCAGGCGGGCCTCGTCAAGCCGTGCCGGGGCGGCATCGCGGGGGCCGAGATTCTGGCTGATCCCGGAATTCCGATTCAGGCCCTGCTGCGGGCGATGTAGAGAATGGAAGGACACAGGCTGTCGTCGTCCGACGGGCCGAGCGTGCCGCCGAGCGGGTCCAGGCACTCCAGCAACTGAAAACCGGCTTGCTCCAACTGCTGAGCCTGGACGTCGCGGGCAATGTAATAGTGCAGGTTCTGGTAGTTGTTGCCGGAGTCGTTGATCAACGCGTAATCGGGTTCGGAGCGTTCCCGAAGTTTATACCGGCGATGATTCAGGCTCGCCTGGAGGAAATCCGCGAACAGCCTTGCTTGAGTCAGCGGATTGCGGTGGAACTCAAGTTGCGGCCCCGTGCCGGCCTGATCGTGGTTTCGATTGTGCGTCGAAAAGACCAGCAAGCCGTCCGGCTTCAAGACGCGGCGGGCTTCCGACAGAGTTCGTAGCCGATCTGCATGTGACACGGCGTCAAATAAGTTGGAAATCGCCAGGACCGCCTGGCAGTATGCATCGCCAATGGGCGTCAACTCCCGCATATCGGCCTGATGAAACTCCAGGCCGGGGAATGTTCGACGGCAATAGTCCACCATGTGCGGCGAAACATCCACGCCCGAATAATGATCGGTCAACGGCCGCAAGTACGTGGCCAAACGGCCTGCGCCGCAACCCAGGTCCAGCACACGTTGCCCGACGAAATCGTCTCGGTACCGCACGAAGGCCGTGGCTTCGGAGGGATAAAGTTTTGTCGCCGTATAGCCCCGAACGAGATTCGCCTGCCGGTACAGTCTGCCATTGACCTGCTCTTGAGCGGAATCCAGAACAGTCGGGGTCGTGCTCATCGGGTCGATTCCAGGAACAGATGCAACTCGGCGCACGACTGCGGGTTAATATTTACCAGGCGATTCGCTGACCTGATTGTCCTTGTGCCGGCCTACCTCGCACAATCGGAATAACTTACATCTTCGTTAGATTGCGCAGGGTCAGAACATTGTCCGCGGGCCGCTTTCCGCGAGGTCGTTGCCGGAAGACGACAGGTACGGCCGTACCCCTTGCGATCATTTGTCCAGAAGATCGCGGGAAGAAATTGGACACCCGCCCACAGCCGAGATCGCCATAAGCGGTACAACAGGCAGAATCAGGGCAACCGCGCGGGGTCCGTCTCGAAAATGCATCCTGTATCAGACGCGGCTCTAACAGATGAACTAGAATTCAATCGTCTCCCCTTTGGAATACGGCCTTATTCTCGTTTTCGGAGCCCGCATCGTGGGTGAGCTTTTGGAGATCGGAAGTCGGATGAACGTCGACACGCAAGCACTTCGTGAAATCATCATTCAGCAGGGGCGCTTGCCGGGCGCCGGCGCCGGCCTGACCGATGACGCGGATCTGTATGCCCTGGGGCTGACATCGCTGGCCACCGTCGGCGTCATGCTGGCGATCGAGGAGCATTTTGACGTCGAGTTTCCTGATTCGAAATTGAACCGCGCGACGTTTCGCAGCGTGTCGACCCTTGCTGCGCTGATTTCCGAACTCATCGAATAATTTCTCCCTCATGCTGGATCGACCTGATGAGCCGGGCTGCTGTTCTTGCCTGTGATCCGCCGATGACGTTTGAAGACGTCTTGCGGCGGGTCCACGCGCTGGGTAAAGAGGTGCTGGCCCTTCATGCCGACGACGTCGATCGCACGGCCCGGTTCCCTTCGGAATCTCTCGCGGCGTTGAAAGAGGCGCAACTGCTCAGCGCGCCGGTTCCCCGCGAGTACGGCGGCCAGGGGCTGGATATCTCGCAAATTGCGAAAGTTTGCGAAGCGCTCGGCCATTACTGCGGATCGTCCGCCATGATCTACGCGATGCACTGCATTCAAGTGGCGTGCGTCGTGCATCACGGACAGAGTTCCGGCTACTTTCGCGACTATCTTCGTCAACTTGTCGACGAACAGCGGTTGATGGCCTCTGCCACGACGGAAGTTGGCACCGGCGGCGACCTCCGCTCCAGCATCTGCGCCGTCGAAATCCACGAAAACACGTTCGCGCTCACGAAGAAAGCGCCGGTGATCTCATACGGCGCCCAGTCGGATGACATCCTCGTGACGTGCCGGCGGTCGACCGCCGCGCCGGCCAATGAGCAGGTTCACGTGATGATCCGCCGCGGCGAATACGAAGCCGTGCCGCTCTCGAATTGGGACACGCTGGGCTTTCGCGGCACGTGCAGTTCCGGCTTCACGGTGACGGCTCGGGGACATGTCGACCAGATTCTGCCGACGGGCTTCGACGCCATCCTGTCGCAGACCATGCATCCGTATTCGCACATCGTCTGGGGCGCGCTCTGGACGGGCATCGCCGCGGACGCCGTCAATCGGGCCAGGGCGTTTGTCCGGCAGGAGGCTCGGAAGACGCCGGGGGAAATTCCGCCAGGGGCCGTTCGCCTGGCGCAAGTCAGCCAACTGCTGCAGGAGATGCGGCATAATGTCGACAGCCTGGCGCGGGAGTATCGCGACTTGCTCGCCGCCGAACAGCCGGAAGGCTTCAGCGGTTTCGGATTCTCCATCCGCACGAACAACCTGAAGCTTTCGTGTTCCCGGAGGGTCGTGGACATCGTCGGCGAGGCGCTCCTGGTCTGCGGAATCTCCGGCTATCGCAACGATACGAAGTTCAGTTTGTCGAGGCATCTGCGCGACGCCTACGGCGCGGCGATCATGGTCAACAATGACCGCATCACCAAGCTGAACGCCACGATGCTGCTGGCTCATAAGGAAGAGTATTAACCATGTGCACCGCGACGTTCAGCCTGACCGACGCCTACCAGCACTGCCTGGATCAACTCACGCAGGCAGGGATTCTCCTGCCGCTGGGCGTGCCCGGCGTGTACGGTCATGCCGGCGTGTTCGAGGACGTCATCGATCACTTCGAGCAGTTGGTCACTCGACAGAGCCGCTCTCTCACGCCGGAAGTGCTGCGATTCCCGGCGATTCTCAGCCGCAAGCACTATCTGCAGACGTCGCACATCGAAAACTTTCCTGACCTGATGGGTTCCGTGCACAGCTTCACCGGAAACGACAAAGACCACCGCCGCCTGCTGCAACAGCGAGCCAATGGCGAAGACTGGACACAAGGATTGACGCCCACCGACGTCATGCTCACGCCTGCCGCCTGCTATCCGCTTTATCCCACGGCGACCGGTTCGGTCTCCGAAGACGGACGCCTGGTCGACCTGCGCTCGTTCGTTTTCCGGCATGAACCGTCGATCGATCCCGCGCGGATGCAGATCTTCCGACAACGGGAATTCGTGCGGATCGGCACGGCGGAACAAGCGGTGACGCACCGGGACTACTGGCTGAGAACCGGCGTTCAGATTCTGAATTCCGTCGGCTTGGAGGTGCAGACCGAAGCCGCCAACGATCCGTTCTTCGGCCGCGCCGGCAAAGTGATGGCCAACGCGCAAAAAGAGCAGGACCTGAAGTTTGAACTGCTGCACGCCGTGGCCAGCAGCGAAAAACTGACGGCCATCACGTCGTGCAATTATCATCTCGACTATTTCGGCAAGACGTTCGACATCCGCACGCCGGACGGCAACCCGGCCCACACGGCGTGCATCGGCTTCGGGCTGGAGCGCATCGCGCTGGCGTTGTTCATGAAGCACGGCTTCGACGTCGATCGCTGGCCGGTCGAGGTCAGGACGGTATTGGGACTATGAATCACCGCGTCTTTTCGATTTCTGAAGACTACGCACGCCATCCGATCCACACGCAGGAACGGAATTGGGCCGAGACGAATTGTTACGTCGACGTCTGGATCGAGCTGCTGCACGGATGGGGCTTCGACCCGGTGGCCGCGCTGCCGTTTACGATCGGCATCGACTTTGAAGGCGATCAGTGGACGTTTTTCAAATTCCCGCTCGCTGACCTGGATCGGCTGTATGGTCTCGACGTGCAGGAACTGCTCGTCTGGCGGCCCTTGCCTCAGCATCTGGAAGAACAAGTCCGTTTGGGGCGGCCGGTGCTGGTGGAACTCGATTCCTATTATCTGCCGGACACCGAAGGAACGGCCTATCGCCGCGAACATGTCAAATCGACGGTCGCCGTGAATGAAATTGATCTGGAACAGCGGCGGCTGGGATACTTTCACGGGCAAGGCTACTATCATTTGCACGGCGAGGATTTCGCCCAGGTTCTGCGTCTGACCGAGACGCCGAACCCGGAACTCTTGCCGCCGTATGCCGAGTTCGTCAAACGCCGCGACGAGATTCCCTCGTCGCAAAAGTCGCTCGTGCAGACATCTTTAGAACTGCTGCGCCGGCATATGACGCGGCTGCCGGATTTCAATCCGTTCGAGAAATTCAGGCCGAAGTTCACTGCCGACCTGACCTGGCTGAGCGGCGCGGCGCTGGAAGTGTTTCATCAGTATTCGTTCGCCACGCTCAGGCAATTCGGGGCGTGTTACGAGCTGACGGCAACCTATCTGCAATGGCTCAAGGATCACCGTGTCCCCGGTTTCGAGGGCGCCCAGGCGGCCTTTACGGAACTCTCCGGCAGCGCGAAGTCTCTGCAGTTTCAGTTGGCCCGGGCGATGGCACGCAAGAAACCGCTGGACCTCAGCGCGATCGATGTCATGGCGGCGACCTGGAACCGAGGCGTGGAAGAACTCCGCAACGGCTGCACCTGGAGCGAAACGTCGGTCGAACACGACCCGGAGTTTGTGGAAATGCGGTAGGTCTTGAAATGCTTCCCATGACGGAGTCCTCGACGAACAGTTCCTTGCCGACCCTGATGGGAACCGGCTGGCGGTGCTGCGCGCAGACTCCAGATTCCATCACCGATCCCGCACAACTGGAAGACGTCTCGGCGGACTGGCTGCCGGCGGTGATCCCCGGCACCGTGGCTTCCGCTCTCCGGGCGCACGGCCGCTGGAGCTTTGATCGACCTGTCGACATGGACGCCTTCGACTGGTGGTTCCGCACGACATTTTCCGCTGACTCTCGACACTTGACTCTCGACTCTCGTCTCGCGTTTCTCTGTTTCGACGGTCTGGCGACGCTTGCCGAGGTCTGGCTGAACGGTCAATCGATCCTCACAACCGACAACATGTTTCGCGGTTATCGCGTGGACGTTTCGGGAAAATTGCAATCCGAAAACGAATTGACGATTGTCTTTCGTTCGCTGCTTCACAACTTGAAACGCAAACGTCCGCGGCCGCGCTGGAAGACGAATTTAGTGCAGCATCAGCAGTTGCGCTGGCTGCGCACTTCGCTGCTGGGCCGCATCCCCGGCTGGTCGCCGCCGGTTCCCGCCATTGGACCCTGGCGCGCCATTCGGCTGGAAACGGAGCCGGTCCAGCTTTGGGATCGCCATTTGACCGCCCGGCTTGAAGGAACGACCGGAATTGTCCGGCTGCAAGCCAGAGTCTCCGCATCGGTTCCGCTGGTTGATGCCCGGCTGCGCGTCGGAAATCACGTTATGCCGCTGCACGTTTCGAAGGACGAATGCGGGGCGAAGATTTCCGGCGAATTGACGATCAATCAGGTTCCGCTCTGGTGGCCGCACACGCATGGCTCGCCGCGGCTGTTGAAAAGCGTCTTTTCCATCACCACGGCAGAAGGCGATGTTGATTTCACCTGCCCCGACGTGGGATTCCGCAAGCTGGAGGTCGACACGAGCGACCAGGGATTCGGCCTGCGCGTCAATGATGTCCCCGTATTCTGCCGCGGCGCCTGTTGGACCGTCAGCGATATTTTCACGCACGCCGGCTCCGCCGAGTCGCTTGAACAGGAACTCAGGCTGGCCAGAGACGCCGGCGTCAACATGCTCCGAGTCGGCGGGACGATGACCTGCGAGAGCGAGGAGTTCTATCGGCTGTGCGATCAGCTGGGGATTCTCGTCTGGCAGGATTTTCCGTTCGCCAATATGGATTACCCCGTTCAGGACGAAGCGTTCCGTCAGAACATCGAGCAGGAAGCCGTCGAGCAACTGCGGCGTCTGGCGTCTCATCCGTGTCTTGCCGTGTATTGCGGGAACAGCGAGATCGAACAGCAGGCGGCCATGCTGGGCTTGCCGCGCGAACTCTGGAGCAACGCCTGGTTCTCTACCGAATTGCCGGCGCTGTGCGCAGCACATCATCCGGGGACAGTGTATGTTCCGTCGTCACCGACCGGCGGAGCCTTGCCGTTCCAACCGGACACGGGGCTGACGCACTACTACGGCGTCGGCGCGTACCTGCGAACGATCGACGACGTCCGCCGGTCTGATGTTCGATTCACGCCGGAATGCCTCGGGTTCTCGAATGTGCCGGATTCAACGGCCATCGAGGCGCTCACGAACGGTTCGCCGCCGGCGGCGCATTCTCCGCTGTGGAAGCAGCGAGTCCCGAGAGACACGGGGGCCGGCTGGGATTTTGAAGATGTCCGCGATCATTATGTCCGGGAACTCTTCGATACGGACCCGGTCGCATTGAGATCGCGCAACATGCCCCGCTATTTGCAACTGGGCCGCGTCGCCACCGGCGA
The DNA here is from genome assembly GCA_964388415.1 of uncultured Planctomycetaceae bacterium. GTDB lineage: Bacteria > Planctomycetota > Planctomycetia > Planctomycetales > Planctomycetaceae > CAZDGB01. The sequence goes on from CAYMAO010000015.1 coordinate 46,335, forward strand.
AATGATGTCGCAGGTCTTCTCCGAATGGAGAAGCTGCCATAGCCGCACGCGAGGAGCGCTCGTCTGGTTTTATAAGGACCTCTGGCCCGGAGCGGGATGGGGCATCCTCGATTCCGCCGGGCTGCCGAAAGCCGCGTATTATGCCTTGAAACGGACCTGGAACAGCCGTCAGCTCACCGTCACCGATGAAGGACTGAACGGCCTGCATTTGCATCTGACCAATGAAACCGACGCCGAGTGCACCGGGTTCGTGGAAGTTCAGTTACTGCGAGAGCCGGCGACCGTGATCGCCCGGGAAGAAGTCGCGGTGAAGGTTTCGTCCCGGTCCAGGCAAATGTTGACCGCCGATGAGATTCTCGGCCGGTTCACCGACGTCAGCTACGCCTATCGCTTCGGACCGCCGCAACATGACGTGGCGCTCATCACCTGGTTCGATGAACGTCGGCAACCGGTCTGCGAAGCGTTTCATTGGATCTCGCGGCGCGATCCCGTGCCGATGCGGAATGTCGTCGTCGACTCCTCGGCCCATCCGAATTGCGATGGGACGTATCGCGTGCAGCTTCGTTCCGACAGTTTTCTGCACTCGGTGCAATTGCAGGCGCGGGGCTATCTGCCCAGCGACAACTTTTTTCATCTCGGCCCGAACCGAACAAAAGAGGTCTTGTTTCGACCGTTCGGGGCGGCGCCGGCTGCATTCCAGGCGGAGCTTGAAGCCTTGAATCTCCACGAGACTCAGCCCATTTCCCAGAGTGAACGCACCCTTTGATCAAAGTGCGAGCATGTCGGCGGCGGTGACTCATCCCCTGAACGATTCCACGGCGGAACATTCCGATTCGCCGGCCTGTGGAGTGGTGCGCACGCCTTGCTATTGGACGAGCCTGGGTGCGCCGCTGTTCGGCTGGCTGCACGCGGGCCGCGAACCGAGTCAGTTCGATCACGCCGTCATCATCGCACCGCCTATCGGGCACGAGCAGTTGCACGCCCATCGCAGCCTCAGGCACCTGGCCGACGCCCTGGCGCAGCGCGGCATACCCACCTTCCGATTCGACTGGCATGGCACCGGCGACTCTGCCGGCCGGGATGAAGACCCGCGCAGGCTCGACGTCTGGCGGACGAACTTGCGAGATTCCGGCGAACTGTTGAAGCAAAAACTGGCCGTACGGCACATCAGCGTGATCGGCCTGAGATTCGGAGCCGCGCTGGCGGCCACCACGTTCTCTGCGCGCGAGATCGAGAATCTTGTCTTGTGGGCGCCGGTCGTCAGCGGGAGGACCTATGTCCGTGAAATGACGGCCATCGACCGGACATCCGAAATTCCTTCGCACAGCATTCCCGGAGCGCCGGCAGATCTGGAACCGGCCGGGCTGGTTCTCAGTGAAGCGACCGCGCGAGACATTGCACAACTCAACCTGCTGCAATCGCCGCTGCCGACTTGCCGTACGCTGCTGGTCGCCCGGGATGATCTGCACCCTGATCCACGACTGGCCGAACGCTTCTCCGCCGAAGGAACGGCGGTTGAGCAAATCGTTGGCCACGGATTTGCCGCGATGATGGCCGATCCGCACAAAGGCGACGTCCCTTGCCGGACAATTCAAGACATTGCCCAGTGGCTGTCGAACGCAATGTCCGGATCGCCCGCTCGCGAGGGACTACCGCCTTTCGAATCCTGTTTCACGCGCGAGACGGCGGTCGATTATCAACCGGAAGGCACGGCCCCGTCGACAACCGTCCGAATCGAGATTCGGGAGCGGGCCGTCTCGATCTCTGCGACGCCGGATCTCTTCGGAATTCTCAGCGAGCCGCTCGACCGAATCGACGTGCATCGGCCGACGATCGTCCTCCTGAACGCTGGGGCGTCGTACCGGGTCGGTCCGGGGCGACTGCATGTGCACCTGGGGCGTCAACTCGCCGCCGAGGGCTTTCGCTGTCTCCGGGTCGACGCGAACGGGCTGGGGGACAGCATCGCGGAGGAGGGCGTCCCTGAGAATCAAACGTATTCTGCGACGATGTTTCGCGATGTGGATCGGACGCTGCGGTTTCTTCGCGAGAATCAACTGGGCGAAAAGTTTGTGCTGGTTGGCTTGTGCTCCGGGGCCTATTTTGCATTTCAATCTGCGGCGGCGCTGTCCGACCCGTCGCTGATCGAAAGTGTGCTGATCAATCCGCTGACGTACTTCTGGAAGGACGGCATGGTGATCAGCGAATCGACGGATCGCCGCCTGGTCGTGCAGCAGTATTATTTTGAATCGGCCTTAGACCCCAGAAAGTGGCTGAAGCTCTTTTCAGGCCAGACGAAAATTGGCTGGCGCGGCGCCGCCCGGCTGTTGACGGACCGATTCGGACTGACGCGCGGTCCGGCCTCAAAAGGCTGCCAGCCCTGCTCAGCGGGCTTGCGCGCGGAGTATTCTCATCCGCTGCACGACGACTTGGCGGCCGACCTGGACCAGGCCGTGTCACACGGCCGTCACCTGGCGATGTTCTTCGGAGAGACCGATCCGGGTTATGGCATCCTGCTGGGCAAAGCCGGCAAAAAAGCGAAGCAATTGCAGCGCGCCGGCCGCCTCGATGTCCAATTCATCGCGAATACCGATCATAACTTTTCCAGGCGTTCCGCCAGGCGGGAGCTGAGCGAACTTCTGACGGCCCATTTGCGTCGCCGGTATGTGACAACTTGAGGCTTTGGCCGAACACGAGTCCTCACGCCGCTTTGGCCGCGACGTCGTTCGAGTCATTCACGGATTCGCGACGGCGCTTCCGGCGATGGGACTCGGCCTCACCGTGGAGCCGTTCGCTTCGGAGCAGTCTTTGACCGAGAAGGTCGATCCGCGCGGCGACTTCCGCGGACGTCTGTTCCATGCCGCTGGAAACCAGCGTGACCACGCCCAGAAACAGAAACATTTGTCCGACGGTGGTGACCAGCCAGCCGGTCGGTGCGAACTGCATCGGTCCGCCGAAATAGGCCCATAACACGACCGCCGTGCCGCACGTGATCAGGCCGATGCCGAAGTAGGCGCAAATCTGGCCGACCGTCATCCCCCAGTGCCCGGCTCGTATTTCCGACATCTCTCTTGCCAATGGGCGCGAACTCTCCGGCAGCGGGCGGCGCGTTCTTCGCCGCCGCCGCGGCCGATTGTCATCCGGCGCAGCGGCAACGCTTGCGGGCTTCGCATTTTCGGCTGCAACTGTTTCCATTTCTGGTGGACTCGAAGTGTTTATGACAGGAATGTTGCGAGGCGCCCCCGGCGATTCCAGCAGATTCTGGGCGTTCCACCGGGCGAGAAGCTCCCTCGCATTGCGTTCAGCGTCCGTCGGCGGGGCTGGCGAGGGCAAGGCCGCCCCGAGCGAACCGGCCGCCGTTCCCAACTCGGTGCTGCACCGCGCGCAACAGAAGTGTCGGCTGTCGAGAGACAGCTCGGCAGCGACGTCGGCCCGGCACGCGGGACACCACATCGGCAGTCAGCCTGTGTTGACGAACGGGAACAGTGGAAACGGGAAACGATCGAACGGAGACCTCGACCGCGCCGGGAAGATAGCTGCCTCGGCCAATTCCGGCAAGATGAGTTTTTAGGCAGCGCGCCGCGTGTTGTTCCAAAGGCGGACAATAAAACCCGGGCCGCTGCCGTGTTACGTCGCCAGCAGGTCTTGCACGACCTTGGAGCCGAACGGGGCGAGGGGCACGGGGCGGACGCCGGCGAGATTTTCCTGCTTCGGATCAATCGACAGCGCCTGGTAAATCGTCGCGAAGAAGTCTCCTTCCGTGACGGGAGCGTCCTTCACGTCGACGCCGTCCTGATCCGAAGCCCCGTAAACAAGTCCCCCTTTGATTCCGCAGCCGGCCAGTGCCGTGGTCCAGCAGCGGACGTAGTGATCGCGGCCGGCGCGGTTGTTGATCTTCGGCGTCCGGCCGATTTCACCGGCCCAGACGACCAGCGTCTTGTCCAACAGTCCCCGCTGTTTTAAGTCGGTCAGCAGGCCGGCCCAGGCATGTTCCATCGGCGGGACAAGGCCTTTATGCCAGCCGAAGTTATCAGCATGAGAATCGTAACTGCTCTGGCCGACCTCGATGAACGCCACGCCCGATTCCACGAGTTTTCTCGCCAGCAGGCACCGCCGGCCGAAGGCGCTGTCGCCGTACAACTCGCGTTGCTGGTCCCATTCGCCGGAGATGTCAAACGCGTGCCGGGCCGATTGCAGCCTTCGGGCCGCTTCGTACGACTCGCGGTGCTGCTGAGCCACATCCGAAGCCCGGCTCTTGATGAAACGGTCTTCGACAAATCGACGCAGTTCGTTGCGGCGTTCTTCCTCTTCAGGCTTCATCCCGGAGGTGGAAAACGGCGGCAGGCCCCCTTCCGAGCCGATCCCGAATGGATGGTACTTCGGCCCCAGAAAACCGGCCCCGGCGTCTCCTTGCGAAGAAACCTTGATGAAGTTCGGCAGGTCGCTGCGTTCGCGCCCCTGGTACTTGGCGACGATTGATCCGACTTCCGGGAACCGGACATTGGCCGACGGACGATAACCCGTGTGCATCAGGTAAATCCCGCCCGGATGATCCACTTCGGAAGTCTGCATCGAACGAATCACGGCAATCTGGTCCATTTGCCGGGCCATCTTCGGCATCAGTTCGCAGACTTCCACGCCCGGCAGGTTCGTGGCAATTGGCCGGAACAGGCCCCCGGTCGGCCGGCCGGGCTTCATGTCGAACGTTTCAAACTGGCTGGCGCCGCCGTTCATCCACAGCAGGATGCAATGCTTCTGTTCTTTTTGAGCCTGTTCGGCAAACGCCGGCAGACTCGTCAGCCCGCCCCAATTCATGACGACCCCGCCCCCGGCGGTCCCCAGCGCGCCTTTCAGCCAGGCGCGCCGCGTCAAATGATCACCTGGCAAGAGAAAAGAGGTCTGCATGATTTCTACTCACGAGGGAAAGGAGATATGCGATTCCGGATCAGCGCCGAGACATGTTAATGATTAAACCGAAACTCGCTGCACGTCAGCAGCACCCAGAGAGCCGTTCTCCAGGCCTCCTGCGGATTTCCCTGCGAGACGAATTCAACGAACCGGACTTGTTCTTCTTCGGAAGGTGGCCGGCTGAGAACCGACAGGTACAACCGCTGCACGCGGGATTCCACGGGAGATTTGGCATCGACCAGCGTTTCAAAGAGACTCCCCGGCGACGTCTGCACCAGGCTGCTCAGCGGGCCGTTGTTCAAATAGAGATGTTCCTGCAAGCCGCCTTGGAAGTCGCCCGTCCCGGAATTCGGCTGCCCGAAAAATTGCACCAGGTAGCCCGATCCCAGCGGATGAAACCGGTCCGGAGCCTTCTGACCGGCCGGCGGTTCCGGCACCTGGTAGCTTGTGGCAATCCGCCACGAGTCGATCAGTTCTTCGGCCGACAACGGACGGCTGCGGCCGTGCTCAAACCAGCGCGGCAGCGCTTCGCCGGTCTTGCCGCGCGACGACAATTGATACGTTCGACTCAGGCACAATTCGCGAATGTACCACTTCAGATCAAACTGATGCGCCACGAGTGCCTGGGTCAGTTCTTCGAGCAATTCCGGGTGACTGGGCGCATTCGACGGACTCATGTTGTCGACCGGATGGACCAGGCCGCGGCCGAGGAACTGCGCCCAAACGCGGTTGGCCGTTGCGCGGGCGAAGAACGGATTTCTTGACGCATCCGTGATCCAGTCGGCAAGCTGGTCTTTACGTGAGAATTGAGGCTTGGGCGGCGGCTTCTTCTCTTCAAACTTCACTTCCGTGAAGCCCTCCGGGAGGGCCGGTTCAACCAAAGGACCGCCGAGCAGAAATGCCGGCTTGACAGGGTCTCCCTTTTTACCGGGAGTCGCCTGCGCCGCGGGACCGGTGAAGAGAATGTCGCCGGTGCTCTTTTCGCCGATGGAGTATTGGTTCAGATCGTCTTTGCGTCCGACGTTGACGACTTCCAGCCGCGAGAGAAATGCCGCCATTCCGTAGAAATCGACCTGCTTCCAGGCTTCATATGGATGGTCGTGGCAGCGGGCGCATTGCAGTTGAACTCCCAGAAAAATCTGGCTGACGGCTTCGCTGGCGTCCTCCGGTTGGTTGCGATACTGCACGAAAAACATCGGCGCGCCGTCGTCGACCGTGTTCCCGTCCGCCTTGAGAATCGCCCTGGCCCATTGATCGTACGGAACATTTCTGGCGAACTGATCTTTCAGCCAGTTTTGAAATCCCGAACGGCGGTCCGTTTCGTAGCCAGGCGGCCGGCGGCCGAAAAAGATCATGTCCCACACGTCCGACAGATGCTGGGCAAAACGCGGATCATTCAACAAACGGTCGATCAGAGCAGCCCGCTTGTCGGCCGAGGAATCGCCCAGAAACCGGACCGTCTCTTCGTGGGATGGGATGGTTCCCAGCAGATCGAGCGAAACGCGCCGCTGGAATTCCGCATCGGTGGCGATCTCGGCCGGCTGCTGTTGTTCGCGCGCCCAGACGGCGGCGATCCGCTCGTCGATGACATCATGCAGCGGCCGTTCGTCCGCCGGAGAGATTCCGGCGAGCGCGCCGCACACACAGAGTGCGAATGGGAAAGTTGAGGATTTCAAGAGTCGCCTCCCGATCGACCCGCAGACGGATCGGCAGATTCTGATGTATCCAGCAAGATAATCGATGGCCCAGCGGAAGGCAACCAGAGATTTTTCCGCGAGGGTTTGCGGCAGGGCCGATCCCATGACCCGCAAAACGGTTCGCCGTGAGAGTATTTTCGGTAGTGGGTCAGTTTAATTAGGGCACTTGCGGAGCAAGTGTCCTAATTAAACTGACCCACTACCGTGTTTTCAGATGTTTCCGCATTGGTTGAATTCTGAAGCGACCTGCGCCATTGTGAAAGACACGCACTGCCGGAGCAAAACCAAGCTCATCGGGAGGATTGGTGCAATACGGCTGTCGTGAAGGATGACCGAAGATGAAAACAAAATTTCTGCACTTGGTCTTCGCAGGACATGCGAGGTTCGCCGCGCTGGCATTGCTGTTCTTTTCGGTCCCGGCACAGGCCCAGGTCGAGCTGACGCAGATTGTTTCGCGCGAGAACGCCGTGTTTGATGGCCGCACCGCGGTGATGACGGTCGGAAGGGACGGACGGGTGTACCTGAGCAATCAGCACTCGCCGGGATTTGTGCTGCGATTCGAGAGTGACGGATCGGGCAAGGTCGGCGGGACGGTCGTCTATGCCATGGGCAATGCGACCGCCAACGCCCAGGGAATGGTTGCGACCGCCAATGCGCACTTCGCCCATGCAGTCAATCTGTATGACGCGGACTTCAAGCCTTTCGCGTCCAATGCGGAATTCCTCAACAATGATACCGTCGGCTGGGACTCGCCGTTCGGCGTCGAAGCCGGGGAGACGTCCGGTGATTTTTTCGGCATCGACCACCACCGCAATCGCGTCGTTCGCATCGACAAGCTCGGGCGGACCGTCACGACGTACCCGATCTTCGCACCGGAGACGGAACAAAAAAAACTCTCGAGTTTCCGTGTTTGTGAAAAGACGCAGTCGTTCTATTGGCACATAGAGAACCACATCGTTCGCTGTGCCGACTTCACCGGGAAAACTCGGTGGACCTACCAGCACCCCGATGGCGTCGGCTCGTTCGATGTGGATCTCGAAGGCAAGACTTACGTCCTCGGCCCGGTCCATGACAAGGGGGTCATCCTCAACGCCGCCGGACAAGTCGACGGCACCTTCTCGCTGCAGTTCGGCGATCAGAAACCGGCATCGGGTATGCACCTTATGTCGCTGCGCGTCTTCGGCGACGAGTTGATCATCAAGCGGCATCATCCGATCGAGTTGTTTCAGTCGTTTGACCGGACAACGGGCCGGCGAAAGGCAACCGTGTCGATTGACCACGAGCGGTTGACCGTGCGATATCCGTCGCATGTCTGGACTGCGGGCGAAGCGACGCCGTTCCAGGTGCAGTTCCATGCCGGGGGGCGACCCACCGCGCCGCACTGGCGGGTGTGGGCTGCGTCGTGGGGCGATGTGGATTGGCGCGAATTGCCCTGGCGAGACGGCCAGTTCGCCGTGCCCGGGGATATGGCCGGTCTGTACCAGCTCAAGGTCAGTCCTGAATTGCGCGGCGCCCAGACGGGCTCTGCGGCGGAATACCTCGTGCGAAGCATGATCGAAGTTCGCGCTCCCGGCAGCGAGGGGACGGTCAGCATTGCGACACCCGGCAGCCGCGTCCATTTCGCTCACGGCGAAAAAGTCACGGCAGCCATCGTGGTGCGCGCCCCGGTCAATCGCCGCCCGGCAAAGGTGTCAGTGGAGCTGACCGACGGCAAGACCGTCCGTGCGAAACACGACGCCGCGATCGACGGCAACGGCCGCGGAGAGGTCGCGTTTGGCGAGGACGTAATCGCCGCCTGCAAGCCGGGGCGGTATCGTCTGACTGCTCAGGCCGACGGGTTGACCGTCGCATCGCAGCCGCTGATCGTCGGCTCCGCGCCTGCCGCGGCGTCAGACTTTCGAGTCACCGTTCACGGCGATTACGGCCTGACGGCCAACTACGGAAACCTCTGGGACAGCCGGGATGTTCTCGCTGCGCAGATGGCACGCGTCAACAAGCGGCATGTCAACCAGTTTGTCGACCGATTTGGCATCGGCATGTTTCGGCCGCAGTTCGAGTGGACGCATCACAATGCGCCGGAACTGCCGGAACTCCTGCAGCGGCTTTCCGCGGACCCGCTGGGTGTCGATCCGGAGAAGGCCCGCATTCTCTCCCCGGGTCTGGAGACGCAGGCGGCATACGGCGCGGCCGGCGTGCGGCAGTGGTCGATCCTGACCTACATGGACGCCGGTTTGCCGCTGGGGTCCGGCCATGACCGCCGTTCTCCTGAACAGTATCAGGCCGAGGTGAAGTCGGTCACGTCGCTGCTCCGTCCGTTCCCGAGTTTTCGCGGCTGGAGCTGGACGAGCAACTGGTGGATTTATGAGCCAACGAAGATCGTCTCGGAAGCGAAATGGAAGGAGTACGAAGCGGCGCTCAAGGTTGCGAAAGAGACCGGCACGTGGGCGCCGATCCTGGACGAAGCCGGCGAGGCGCGCTGGAATCTGCCGCCCGACTCCAGGAAAGTCTTCCAGGCGGCGCTGAACGAGGCGGGGCCGGGGCTCAAGCAGGCCGACAGCGGCCCTTACCGCAACGTGCAGGTCTATCCGCCGCTGACCTATCGTGACGTGGACGAGGTCGACGTGCAGTTCCAGGCCGAGCAGATCACGGTCCCGAACTGGCACATGCACGCGGCGGACTTCGAGAAGCGGCCGGGCAAGCCGTTGTGGTTTCATCCGGAAGTCTGGAACGACCAGGGTACCGGCGAGCAGATTCTGCCCGTCCTGTTTCAGATCGCCATGCGCGGCGGATCCGGCGTGGGTTCTTCCGGCTGGGTGCCCAACTGGGGAAGTCAGCCCTATGACAATCGCACGGGATACCCGGGGCTGGCTTCCGTCATGCGGGCGATGGGCGAGCTGTTCCACGAGCATGGGCCCTGGATGGTCAACACGAAGAAGCACGACCATGTCGCCATTGTCGTTTCTCCCAGGCTGATCAAGATCGATAACTGGCACGACTTCAGCGGTCTCCATTTCTCACGCCTGTTCGAGGCGTATCAATCGTGCCTGTATGCCCATCGTCCGGCCAGCATCGTTTTTCTGGAAGATCTCGACGCCGACGGGCTCAAAAAGTACCAGGCCGTGCTGGTGGTCGGGCAGACCGTGGAAATGGAGCCGAAGCTGGCCGAGGTGCTTCGGCAGGCTCAAGGCTCTGGAGTGGCTGTCTTCGCCGACGGCACATGCCGCGCGGAACTGACCGCGGACTGTAAGCCGCTTGGCGTTTCCTTCAATCATTTGGAGAAGATGCACTCGATCAACAACGACTTTGCCTACTGGGAGCATCCTCGTCTCTTGAAGGACAACGCGGCATTGCTGCGTGAGAAGCTGGCGGCGATCGTTCCTCCGGCCGCTGATTGCGACAACCCGGAGATTCTGCTTTCCGAAAGGCTGTCTACGAACGGCGATGGCGTGCGGTATGTTTTCGCGGTGAACAACACGACAACGCCGGTCGGGCCGGGCAGCTTATGGAGAATGACGCTGGGCATCGCCACACGCCTGCCGGTGAAGACGACGCTGGGGCTGCGCGACATCCAGGGATGCACGGTGTATGACATGTTCGAAGGCCAACAAGCGAAGGTGGACCAGGCCGGCCGAGTCGAGTGCGATCTGCGCACGCTGCCGATGCGCGTCTACGCCGTCGTGCCGGAGAAGGTGAAACCAGCCGTTGCGTCGAAACGGTTCACGAAGCCGACTCGAAATATTGCGAGTCTGTTCGGTCCGCATCTCAAGGACATCGCAATCTCCGGCGACGTCGCGGTTCTGAGTGCCTTCAACTGGGACAACAATCTTTACGGACTCGACCTCAACAGCGGCCAGACCAGGTGGCGCGGCCGGGTCGGACACTACTTCGCCTTCGCCCCGCAGTCAACCGGCAACGGCTTTGCGGTGCAGGGTTACGACTTCTCAGCCGCGCAGGGCTATCACCTGCATCTGCTGGACGTCCAGGGGAAGCCGTCGCACCGCTTCGCCTTGCCGGGGCTTCCGCAGCGCCTTCCACACGAGTTCATCAGCGGCGCCCATTTACTGGATCGCACCAATCAATTCGCAGCCTCGTCCAAAGCCGAATGGGTTGCCGCGGCCAGCAATCTCGGGATCGGCGCCTGGGATCGCCAGGGCAAGCTGCTGTGGGCCGAGGATTGGTCGAAGACATCCGCCCCGGCAGGCGTGCTGCTTGCGGCGCTGAATGATGATGCGCTTGTCTCCACCGAAGTCACAACCGTCCTCGCCCGCAATCCGCGCACGGGCGAAGTGCAGTGGCGGCAAAATCTGGCCAGCAGCGGCGAAATCACGCGGCTGGCAGCCGCGGCCAATGGTCGCACGCTTGCGGCGCTCACCACCACCGAATCCGGCAGGCTGGTTGTTCTACGCGGCGGCAAGGTACTGAACACGATCCCCGCTTCGGGAGACGAACTGGCCGTTTCTCCCGAGGGCTCGCACTTGGCCGTGACCGAGGCGGAGAAGCTCAAGCTCTACGACGCCCAGGGAGGATTGGTCTGGCAGTTCAACGGCGACGACCGCGTGCACCACCCGCGTTTCTCTGCCGACGGAAGCCGAGTCGCGTTCTCCAGCGAATCGGGCATGGTGTGGGTTCTGTCTCTCGACGGCGCCGTGCTGTTCGAGCGGGATTTGAACGCCCTGGCCATGCCGGCCTGGATGCCGAACGGAGATTTGCTCTGTGCGACCTGGATGGGCACGGTGGTTCGGCTCGACAAAAACTATGTCGAGAAGTGGCGCGTGCTGGTGACGCCCGATCCGGCGATGGACGACATTCGCCCCATCGCAATGAAAGCGGATCCGACGCCGACGTCGCGCTACGCAACTTGGACCAACGCCCAGCCGGCCGGCGCCGCACTTCCCCAGAATCTGCTGACGCCGGGCAAAACGGTCGTCTTGCTTCGGCGCAGCAACGACCAGCACGTCGAATTCACCGATCCGCCTGGCAAGCTGTTCGACGGCGACCAGGCCGCGCCCGTAAAACCCTGGATCGACTGGCGGGACGTCTACCCCGTCGGCTCCGGCAGCACGAACCTTTCGATCATCATTGACCGCTTCAACACGCAGCTGCGCGTCAATGCGGTGACGCTGGTCGAAGACCAGGATCATCCCGAGTCGTGGCTCCGCGATGTGACGTTTGAATCCTGGAACCCTCGCAAGGAAGCCTGGGAACCGGCCGGGCGGCTGCTCAGCGATCAGGCGACGCACACGCACGTCCTGAAGCAGCCCGTCGAGGCGGCGCGGTTTCGGCTTTCGTTGCCGCGCGGATTCGTCGGCAACCTGCGCTTGAGCGAGATCCTGCTCCACGGCGAGGAACTCGGCCCGTCGCACCCCGACGCGGTCGCGAACAGTCCGACAGCCGTTCTGTTTGACGAAAACGAAAGCGACCTGAACTCTCTCAAGTATCCCGATAACGGATTCGCCTTTCGTTATGAGGATTCATTCTCCGGCGGGAAGTGCCTGGCGATGGCGGCCGACAAGACGGCCAACGCGTACTATCGGCCGCCGTTTGGCCACCTCATCCCCAACTGGGCGTTCCGAATCGTGGAGAACCCGTCGAAGCCGGGCGAGTATCGCTGGCTGTCGTTCGCCTGGAAGGGGACCGAGAATTCACGCGGCCTGACTCTCCGGGTTGGCGAGCATCATGCGGGCGGCGTCGTGCTGCACGCAGGGGATGCCACGAAATTCGAGCCGATTCTCGCCGCGCACCAAGTCGCTGCATCCCCTCCAAGGCAATGGACGCAGGTCACGGTCGACCTATGGAAGCTGGCAGGCCGCGAAATGACCATCGGCTCTATGTCGCTGAGCACCATCGGCGGGGCCGGTTCGTTCGACCGCATTCACCTGGGACGAACCGAAGCCGACGCGGCGGCCAAAGACAAGTGACTCCGCTTCTCGTCGCCCGGCATTGCTATCGCTGATAGATGGGCAGATACCCGTTATCGATCTGGAGAATGGTCGCGTTGATGGCGGTGGTATAGACCGGACCGACGTGGCCTTCCTTCCAGGTGCCGTTCGCCGACTGCTGCCGGATGATCTGCTTGGCGATCTCCGGATAATACTTGCCCCATTTTTCATCACCGAGGCGGTACATCACCTGGGCGTAATAGAAATGGGTGTAATGCCAGTGGCCGAAGAACTGGGCCTGGTTGCCGGTCGGCGTGATGTTCTTATCGCAGTAAGCCAGCAACCGCTGACAAAATTCGTCGTTGTATTCTTCGCCTGAATTGAACAGGCACGCGATGGCTGCCGCGGTGATGGGAGGACGCGACCCGCCGCCGCGAATGCTGTACTGCACTCCGCCGTCCGCCGCCGTGCACCGCTTGATGTATTCCACCGCCTTGTCGATGATTTCCTTCGCCACCGGGATGCCGGCGTTGCGGCACGCCCGGAGCCCCTGCACCTGGGTCACGCAGGTGGAGCCTTCATCGAAGTTATTGCCGTCTTTCGCCGAAACATAACCCCACCCGCCGTCGGGCGTCTGGGCTTCCGCACAGAACTGCACCGCCTTGGTGAGGACCTCTTTCAACCGCTGCCTGCGGCCGGCGTCTTCCTCCTCGCCGAACACCTGCGACAGGAACAGCATCGAAAACCCGTGGCCGTAGGTGTAATGGTAGTCGTTCTTGTAACCGATCAGTCCGTTCGCCTGAGACACTTCCAGCAGGTAATCGACCGCGGCGGCAATGGGCTTGGCGTACTTGCCGCGCGTCGTCGTCGACCCTTCCGCCAGCATCGCATTCCCGGCGAGGGCCGTCATCGCGACACGATACTGCCCGCCATTCGCCTCCCAGTACCCCTGCCGATGCTGCTCCCCGGCCAGCCAGTCCAACCCCTTGATCGCCGCGAGCTTGTTCTTCGGGTCTTTCTTGACTTCAGCAGAGGCAATGGATCCGGCAAGCATTCCGATGACGACAACCGGAAACATCGGTTTCACAAGATGAAACATTCCTCGGGTCTCCCTGGGTTCGTGCGTTCGTCCCTTCACGATACCCGGCTTGATCTCTTGTCACAACATCGACTTCCCCGGAGCGGGGGGCGTAAGCCCCCTGATTCCGCTCAACCGGGGGGCTCACACCCCACGCTCAGAAGACGTTTGAAATCGCGCCCTCTAACCGCTGGGCTTACCGAACCGAAAGACCTGTTGCGGTTTCGCCGCCCGCAAATAGTCGGCCGTCGCCAAAATGATCGAATCGGTCAGCGAGCCGGCGTTAAAGGCAATCCGGTCATTCCCGGCGATCTCCTGATCGACGTACAGGTCGAACGACAGGATCGGCCTGCCGAACGGCGGGACCGAACCGGGAACCAGCCCCGTGAGCTGCAGCAACTCCTGTGTCGTGGCAAACCGCGTCTTTTTCAGGCCGAGTTCCTGGCGAATCGCCTGCGAATCGAGCTTGGCGTCCGCCGGCAATACGAACAACCGAAACTGATCATCCTCGGCTTTCAGCAGCAACGCCTTGCCGCCGATGTGCAATGGTTCGCCGCGGACGGCCGCCGACTCTTCCGAGGTCCGCGTCGGGGCGTGCTGGACCACGCGAAACTCGCAGGGCAGCCCGGCCAGCAGTTTGCGGATCGACTGAAAGACCCGCTCCGCACCCAGGCCATTTTCGGATTGCACATAGGCCCAGGCATCAAAAATTCCTTCGGACGTGGTCACCGAAACCCGTTGCCGGCGATATTCCCGTCCGAACAATTCCCCTGGGTAGAGTTCCTCCAGTTCGTCGCAACCGGCCATCGTTGTTGCATATTCGTCCGGTTTGAGGAAATAGAGTTCGCCGGCGACCTGACCGTCTGGAGACGGGGCGATCATCAGCGGGGCGACTTTTGCATATCCGGATAATTCCGCGGGCATCATCCGCTCAAAGTGACCGTCGAGATAACGGTGATTCTCCTCGCCGCGGCGAAGCGTGCCGAACACGAACAGGGGATATTGCGGTTCACTCATGCGAAAAACTTTAGAGACGCTTCGCAGAAGCGTTGTCGTCACGGCATGCGACGGCAACGGCGACCGAAACGAAAGCAAAACGACGACCACTCAGGGAACAAAATCCGGGTGACCTATCCAACACTGAAGTGTGCAACGCACCGATACTTGATCGCCGCCTTCACGCACAAACCATAATTCGCCATCGATCAACTTCGGCTGACAATCGAAAAGCACACCAGTTGTTACAGTTTCGGCAGTTGGTTCCATAACAACTTGATAACCATCCTGATAGAAACTCGGCCCGGATTGATCTTTGGATTTGAAAATGGTCACCGATAAATATCCTGGGTGTTTTTCAAAGACGCATCGACACCCCAAGTGAAGACATGCAGGGAATCCGCCCTCCCCAAACGGCGCCTTGTACGCCGAGTTTCGTTGCACCGGCGATGCCTCAAGGGAAACGAAACGTCCGTAACGCTGAATCAGTTCGTGTGTCTCCGGCAACGCAGCCAGCGATTCCTTCAGAAAGCTGGTCGTCTCTTCGGCGATACGAAGATCGACCTGTGTGACTTTCGGCGGCAGTCGTGGCGAACTGCTGAGCCACCACAGAACAACGGTAGTTAAGAGGATTAAGCCAATCGTGGCCTGGATCGTGATCCTTTTCATCGCGATTTCCACCTCTGCGCAAGGCGACTAACCCAGCGCTGCAATGACCAGATCGCCCATCTGGATCGTCCCGACCGACGGACCGGCTCCCGCGAGATCGGCCGTGCGATGCCCCGCTTCCAGCACCTGATCGACGGCTTTCTCCACAGCGGCCGCTTCCGTCTCCAGATTGAGTGAATGCCGCAGCAGCATCGCCGCGGCGAGAATCGTCGCCAGCGGGTTGGCAATGCCTTTGCCGGCGATATCGGGTGCCGAGCCGTGAATTGGTTCGTACAATCCCGGTCCCGGCGTGCCGAGCGATGCGGACGGCAGCATGCCCATCGAACCGGGCAGCATCGACCCTTCATCGGTGAGAATGTCGCCGAACAGGTTTTCCGTCACGACCACGTCGAACGACTTCGGCCGCGAAATCAGGTGCATGGCCATCGCATCGACGAGGACATTTTCGATCTGGACATCGGGGAACTCGGCTTTCATCACCCGTTCAAATGTCTGCCGCCAGAGCCGCGAGACTTCCAGCACATTCGCCTTGTCGACTGACGTGACTTTCTTCTTACGCTTGCGGGCCGCGGCTCCGGCGAGACGGACGATGCGTTCGATCTCTGATGTGCTGTAGATCATCGTGTTGTAAGCCGATTCGCCGTCCGGCGACGGTTCCCGGCCCGATTTTCCAAAATACAATCCCCCCGTCAGTTCGCGGAAGAACAGGATGTCGGTCCCGGCGACGATCTCCGGTTTCAGCGGCGAGGCGGCGACCAGATGCCGGTTCACGGCGATCGGCCGCAGATTCGCGAACAGGCCGAGTTCCTTGCGGATTTTCAGCAAGCCCGCCTCTGGCCGGGTCTTCGCCGTCGGGTCGTCCCACTTCGGTCCGCCGACGGCGCCGAGCAGGATCGCATCGGACGATTTGCACTGGGCCAGCGTGGCGTCGGGCAGCGCGGTTCCGTGCTGATCAATGGCACAGCCGCCGATGAGACCTTGAGGAAATTGAAACTGATGTCCGAATTTGCCCGCGACGGCGGAGAGAACGCGCTCCCCCTGGGCGATGACTTCCGGTCCGATGCCGTCGCCGGGCAATAACATGATGCGGGCTTGCAAGGCGAATCCTTTGTGTCCGTGGTTGATTGTCCGTGTCGGGATTTCAGTTTACGCCTTCCTTTGAGGCGCGGGAAGTTCACCGGATGGGAACTCCAGGGGCCCATGCTTTTTTCAAGTAGGGAGCGGTCGAGCGTTTCGCGAGGCCCACCGATTTGCCTCGATTCTGAAGACGGTGGGCCTCGCGAAACGCTCGACCCACCCTACCGCTTACCCTGCTTCAAAGGGGCATTGGCCCGGGTGTCAAAAGCCACTTCCTTTTCGTGCCGAGTGCCGTTCGGTACTCTGTGCAAAGTTCATTGATCCCGTTCACCGCAGGACATTCATCGACATCATGCGCGCCATTCAATTGCAGGAACCAAAGACGTTTCGCATCATCGACATCCCGGAACCCAAGGACCCTGGCGAGGGGGAAGCCGTGATTCGCGTCCACCGCGTCGGTATCTGCGGGACCGACATCAGCGGGTATCTGGGCAAGATGCCGTTCTACAGTTATCCCCGCATTCCGGGGCATGAACTTGGCGTGGAAGTTGTCGCCGTCGGGCCGGGCGTCACGAACGTTCAGCCAGGCGATCATTGTTCCGTGGAGCCCTACATCAACAACCCGGAGAGTTTCGCCAGCCGGCGCGGCCGCGGCAACTGCTGTGAAGACTTGCAGGTGCTTGGCGTACATACCGACGGGGGGATGCGGCGGCTGTTCAAAGTCCCGGCGCGCAAACTTCACAAGTCGCAGCATCTGGCGATGGAGCAGCTCGCGCTGGTGGAAACGCTGGCCATCGGCTGCCACGCCGTGCATCGGGCCGATCCGAAGCTCGGGGAAGACGTGCTGGTGATCGGCGCCGGGCCGATCGGCTTATCGGTCATGGAATTCGTGAAATTGAGCGGCGCCAATCTGATCGTGATGGACATGAACGATCACCGGCTGCAATTCTGCCGCGAAGCGATGGGCGTGACGCACACGCTGACGTACCTGGGAGACGGCCAGGAAGAGAAGAAACTCCGCGACCTGACGGGCGGCCATCTGCCGACGATCGTCATCGACGCCACCGGGAATGCGAAGTCGATGTCTGCCGCGCTGAATTACGTCGCTCACACCGGGAAGCTGGTGTTCGTCGGCATCACCACCGAGGCGATCTCGTTTCCGCATCCGCTCATGCACCGCCGCGAGATGACGTTTTATGCGTCGCGCAACGCACTGCCGGGGGATTTCGACCAGATCATCGAACTGATCGAAACCGGCCGGATCGACACGCGGCCGTGGATCACGCATCGCACCGGGTTCGGCACGCTGATCGCCGAGTTTCCGTCGTACCTGCTGCCGGAAACCGGCGTGATCAAAGCGATCGTGGAGGTGGATTGAATCGCGGGGTGGCTGAGAAAACGTCAGCCCCGGCCGACAGGAATCGGGTTTTTCGAGTACAGAGAACGCCATGCACAGCGCCGTCACCATCAGTCTCGTGGAACAGGCCCGCGGAGGTCCGTTTGTCTTCTGGGGCAATCTCGCCGAGTCGGCACATCACGCGGCCAGGCTGGGCTATGATGCCGTCGAAATTTTCGCCCCCGGTCCGGACGCCCTATCACGCGAAACCCTTCGCCAGATTTTGTCGGACACGGGATTGAAGCTCGCTGCCGTCGGCACAGGCGGGGGCTGGCTGATTCACAAACTGACGTTGACCAGTCCTGACGCCGCGATCCGCCGCAGAGCGGTCGAATTTATTCAATCGATGATCGACTTCGGCAGTCCGCACGGGGCACCGGCCATCATTGGTTCAATGCAGGGACGCTGGGGAGACGGCGTCAGCCGCGAGCAGGCGGTCGATTGGCTGCGGGCCGGTCTGGATGAACTCGGCTCGCACGCCCGGCGGCACGGTGTTCCCTTGTTGTATGAGCCGATCAACCGGTACGAAACGAACCTGTGCACGACGGTGGAGGCCGGAGTCGATCTGCTGGCAATGCTGCAAACCGACAACGTGAGATTGCTGGCCGACTTGTTCCATATGAACCTGGAAGAAGTCGACATCGCCGCGGCCATTCGGGCCGGCGGGTCTGCCATCGGGCATGTCCATTTCGTGGATTCCAACCGGCGGCCGGTCGGCTGCGGACATCTCGATGTCCGGCCCGCGATTGCGGCACTCCGGGAGATCGGTTACGCCGGCTATCTCTCGGCCGAGGCGCTCCCCTGGCCCGATTCGCTCGGCGCGGCCCAGCAGACGATCAAGGCGTTTCGATATTTCGCCGGCCAGTGATACGAATCCCGGCAGTTCTGATTTTGCCTTCGTCTTCAGGTTTTTACTCCAAAGGAGTTGCGTCATATAGCGCAGGGTTGCGAACGAAGTGAGCTACCCTGGGTTCATTCACCGAAACAGTTGATGAACCCCAACGGGGTTCCCCCGTTGGTTTTTCGTATGGCACGACCCTTTCAGGGTTGGTCGTTCGATCGGCGACAACTCCCCAGGGTAGCCCGAAACGGGCAACCCTGGGCTATAAGGCATAACCCCTTTGGGGTAAAGAATTCTTGCATCAACTGAAATCGAAACGACTGAATCTCCTCTTGTCGCATTCCTCCGCCGCTCGCTAGGATCGCCTGGTGAGGGACGTGTCGTCTGAAAGGAACCTTATGGCATCCGGAAAACTTCCGTGGACCATCGGACTGGCGGCCGCAGTCCTTTTGTGCCAAGCGGCGCCGGCGTGGAGTCAGAAGACATCGGGGCTGCGGCCGAAGAGCAAGCCGGCCGCCAAATCGGGCGAGATCCGCAGCACGACGGTCGAGATCGAAATCCTCACGGAAGACGGCAGCGGGCTGCGCGCGCAGGAATGGCGCAGCGCGCTGGAGCCGCTGGAGATTCCGTTCTCCGTCCGGCGCGGCGAGAGCAGCGAGGAACCGGAAACGAAAGAAAGAACATATGGCACGCTGCGGAAGGTGACGGCGATCGGCTGGATGGACCGATCGGGAAAATTGACCTTCGCCGACCGCGTCTTTGAACCGGGTGATCGCGCCAAGATCAAGGCCTGGGTCGCCGACTTGCAGACTTACGGCGCCCAGGGAACTCCCGACGGCAGGCCACTTTGGGGGCTGAATGAAGAGCAGTTTACGGCGGTCTACAACAGCTTGACGGAAGTGACGACCGTCGATTTGCGCGATCAGCCGCTGGAACAGGCCGTCAACAGTCTCCCTTTGCCGACCGATTATCCCGTGCAATGGAGTCCGGCCGCTCGGAAGCGAGTCAAGGCGGATGAGCAGAAAAAAGCCGTCGTACGTCAGAGCACCGAGGGCTTCACCACGGCGACGTCGTTGGCAATTCTCTTGCACGATCACGGCCTGGGGTTCCGTCCGACGCGAACGCCCCAGGGCCGGCTGGAGTTGCTGATCGACGTCCCGGACAAGTCGTCCAATGTCTGGCCTGTTGGCTGGCCGCTGAAACAGCCTCGGCAGATCGCGGCTCCGAAGCTGTTTGCCTTGCAGCAAATGTTTCTGGACGACAAAACAGTGCTCGATGTGCTGGGCATGGCCTCGGAAGCCGCGGTGCTGCCGGTGTTGTTCGATTACCCGGAACTGGACCGCATCGACCAGAACTGGGCTGACATTCCGGTCGTGTATCCGCCGCGGCAAGCGACGTGGCACACCGTTCTGCGCGATGTGCTCAACAAGGGGAAGCTGACATTCGACCTCTGGCAAGACGAAGCCGGCCGGCCGTTTCTCTACATCACGTCGCTGAAAAGCAAGCGCACGCCGGCGAAATAGAACATCGCTTGAGATTTCGCAGCGCCATCACCCGCCGCGCACCTGCCGGTAGGTCTCCCTCAGAAACGGGACGAGCAATTCTTCCAGTTGCTCGATCTCAATGAGGAATGAGTCGTGCCCGAAGACGCTTTCGAGTTCCAGGTAGGTGACATGCCGGCCGGTCGCCACCAGTTCGGTGACCATCTCGCGGCTTTGGCTGGCGGGAAATAGCCAGTCGGTGTTGTAGGAGGTGATCAGGAATCGAGCCTCGGTGCGTCCCAGCGCCTGGCGCAGGGAGCCGTACCGGGCGGAGAGATCGAAGTAATCCATTGCCCGGGTGAGATAAAGGTAACTGTTGGCGTCAAAGCGTTCGATGAACCGTTTCCCCTGGTAATGCAGATAACTTTCGATCTGAAATTCGGTTTCCTTCTGCACGTCGTAGGCAAATTGGTCGCTATTTTGCAGCCGGCGGCCGAATTTCCGCTCGATCGAAAGTTCCGACAGATACGTGATATGGGCCACCATTCGGGCCAGCGCCAGGCCGAAGCGCGGGCCGTCTTCGCCGAATTTCTGCGGCGTGTTCGTGCTGTAATAGTCGCCATTGCGAAAATTCGGATCGCAGGTAATGGCCCTTCTTCCGACGGCATTGAAGGCGATGCCTTGTGCCGAGAGTCTTGCCGCAGAAGCCAGGCAGATCGCAGACCGGACCATCTCGGGATAACGGGCGACCCAGTCCAGCACCTGCATTCCGCCGAGGCTGCCGCCGACAGCGCCGAGCAGTTGCGAGATGCCCAGGTGCCGAACGAGTGCCGCGTGAACCTCGACCATGTCTCCGACCGTGATGAACGGAAACCGGGCCCCGAACGGACGGCCGGTTTCTGGATTGACGCTGATCGGCCCGGTCGTTCCCTGGCAGCCGCCGAGGACGTTGGCGCAGATCACGAAATAACGATTCGTATCGAGGCCTTTGCCCGGCCCGACCAGCGTGTCCCACCAGCCCGATTTGCGGTCGTTCTCCGCATGTTTTCCCGCCACGTGCGCATCACCGGTCAGCGCATGGCAGACAAAGATTGCGTTGTCTTTTCGCGGCGAGAGTTCGCCATACGTTTCGTAGGCGACCGTCACCGGACCCAACGTCTCGCCGCTTTCAAACGTCAGGGGATTCGGCGGCATGAAGAGATCGACGAAATTTGTTTCGACGATCCCCACGCTGCGGTCGTCCGTCGCTTCCGGCTGTGCGATTTCCGAGGCCATGAGTCTTAGATTCCCCGCAACTGCCCGTTGACTTTGTCTGACAGCTCGACGAACTGCTGCGTTCGGCGTTCGATGATGTCCAGACTCTTGTTCCAGAAGTCCGGTTGGCGCAGGTCGAACCCAAACGCGGCTTGGACGGCGTCTTCAGCGTCGCTGTTGCCGGTGGCGATCAGCAAACGATTGTAGGCCGCGGGGAACGACGGCCCCAGGTCTTTTCCCAACGCATAGAGACCCAGCGACAGCAGGTAGCCGAACGTGTAGGGGAAGTTGTAGAACGGCACGCCGGTGATATAGAAGTGCAGCTTGGACGCCCAGAACCGCGGGTTCCAGCCGTCATCGGCGAGCGATCCCAGAAACGCCTCTTTCAAGGCGGCTTCCATTAGTTCGCTGAATCGCTGTGCCGGCAATTCGCCGTGCGCCCGTTCCTGGTGGAACCGGTCCTCGAACATAAACCGCGCTGGAATGTTCATGCAGAACGCGGTGGCATCGCCCAGCATGGCCTCCAGAATGCCGAGCCGTTCGTAGTCGGACCGAGATTCCTGAAGCCGATACTCGCCGAGCACGGCCTCGGCGAACGTCGACGCCGTTTCGGCCAGGTTCATCGGATAATCCGTCAGGAAGACGGGCTGATCTTTCAGGACCCAGGAATGATAGGCGTGCCCTAGTTCGTGAGCCAGCGTCGACATGCTGTCGCCGGAGCCGGTGAACGTCATGAAGATTCGCGATTGTTTAGCGGTCGGAAAGCCGGTGCAGAACCCGCCTTGCCGCTTGCCGGGCCGGTTCTCCGCCTCGATCCATTTTTCCTCCAGCGACATCTTCGCGAATGAACCCAAGTCTCCCGAGAACTGGTGAAACGCCTGGATGATCCATTTGCAGGCGTCGTCGTAGGAAATCGCATCGGGATTGTCCTGCCCTGGCAAACCTGGCAGCGGAGCGGTCAGGTCATAGTGGGCCAGCTTTTCCAGCCCCAACCAGCGAGCCTTGCAGGACAGAAACTCCACCAGCACGCCTTTTCTCTCGTTGATCACCCGCCACATCGTCTCGAGCGTTTCCCGCGACATCCGGTTCACGCGCAACGGCACTTCGAGGTGATCCTTCAAACCCAGGCGTTTGTATAAAGTCAGCCGCGTGCCGGAAATGTGATTCAGCGCCTCGGCACACGGTTCCGCAATTGTCGACCAGGCTGCGTCCGCCGCGTAGAAATTGCCTTCGCGTATCGACCGCTGCGGCGAATCGAGCATCACCTGGCTGACCGATTTCATCACCGGCTTGCCGCATTCCGTGACGGAAACCTTCAGCGCCCCGGACAGCCGGTCGTACAGTCGGCCCCAGGCGTGCAAACCGTCTACGGCCAGTTCGGCGGCCAGCAGTTCCTGATCTTTAGGCAGCCTCAGCGCGGCATTACGCCGTCGCAACACCAGAAAATACCGGATGCGTTCCAGGTCGTCCGACGATCGTATGAATTCGTGAAAGACATCCGCCGAGACGTCCCGGAGCGCGAATTCCACGTTTGTGGCGATCTTCTCGCGCACCGGACTCAACGACGCAAGCTCGGCGTCCAACTGCTGAAACCGCTTGTTTTCCGCATCGGCCGCGCAGTGACACTCGACAAACGCCCGCAGATCGGTCACCTGTGCGTCGATCACTTCGTAACGGCGAAAGAAGGCGGCCCATACGGAAGTGACCGACGTGGTCGCGGAGATTGCCGGCAGCGCATCCGATTCGGCGGCCAGGGCGTTCACCCTGACTTTGAACTCGTCCAGATGCCGTCGGAACTCGGGCTGATCCGGATGCGGCAACAGCGACGCCAGGTCCCAGGTGATCGGAAATTCTTGAGTCGGCATGACGGATTCTTCTCATTGTAGAGCCGCCGCGTATCGCGACGGCACGGAAAGCGTTATTCGGTAGTGGGTCATTTTAATAATGTAGGGCACTTGCTCCGCAAGTGTCATTCGCACTTGCGGAGCAAGTGCCCTAGATTGAAAGGCAAACTGACCCACTACCCGTTAATCCCCTTGCAATGTCAGCACCAATCGTCTCGGACCGCCTTGGTTGCGATGTTCGCAGAGATACACCCCTTGCCACGTTCCCAGCAACAGTCGGCCGTCGGAAACGGGGATTGTGACGGAACTTCCCAGCAGAGACGCCTTCACATGGGCCGGCATGTCATCCGGCCCTTCCAGCGTGTGGACATACGGAAACTTCTCCGGTGCGATGGCATTGAACGAAGACTCCATGTCAACGCGCACGTCCGAGTCCGCATTCTCGTTGATCGTCAACGAGGCCGACGTGTGCAGGATAAAAACATGCAGCAGCCCGGTCTTGATCGTCGCCAATTCCGGCAACGCCGCGACCACGCGATCCGTGATCAGATGAAATCCGCGCCGGCAGGCTGGCAGAGTCAGGTGTTGTTGATGCCAGGGCATAAGAACTGGTCGGTTGGGGGTGGCGAGTCACGGGTAGGATCATAGCCGCTGGCGCAGGGTGGGTCGAGTGCTCTGACAACGCCCGCCAATTCACCGGATCGAAAGCCAATCGACGGGCTTTGAAGACTCGCCCCGCCCTGCCCGACGTCATTCCCCCAGCGTCGATTTCTTTCTCAGCAGGTGATGATACTGCTGGGCGAAGCGGTGGGATTCGTCGCGGACGTACTGCAGCAGTCGCAAGGCGTAGGAATGTTTGCTCAGGATCTTCGGTTCGGATTCTCCCGGCAAATAAAGTTCTTCTTCGCGTTTGGCCAGCGAGATCACGAACGGCGGCTTGATCTCCAGTTCCCGGAACGCTGACATCACCGACGACAGTTGCCCTTTGCCGCCGTCCACCAGCAGCAAGTCGGGAAACGGGTCGCCTTCCTGCTGCAGGCGGCGAAACCTGCGGCTGACGACTTCCCGGAGCGAGGCGAAGTCGTCCACGCCCTCCACCGAACGGATCTTGAACCGCTTGTAGCCGTGCTTGAACGGCAGGCCGTCGATAAACTGCACCAGGCTGGCGACCGTTTCGCCTCCTTGCAGGTGAGCGATATCGACCCCCTCGATCCGCCGCGGCAGACCGGGCAGGTTGAAAATCTTCTGCAACCCTTTGAGGCCTCGCTTCGGATCGATGAAAAAGACTTCCGGCTGGGCATGTTCCCGGAGATCGCCGCGGAGGTTGAGATTTTCAAGGGCTTGAATCTGGTCGCGCAGCCGGGCCGCCTTTTCAAATTTCAGGTCTTTCGCCGCCTGCTGCATTTCGGCGGTCAATTCGCGAAACAGGCGTTTCTTTTTCCCGGAGAGAAACATCATCAGCTTGCGGATGTCAGCCCGATACTCTTCCTTCGTAATCCGCACATTGCAGGGCGCCGTGCATTGATGGATGCTGGCCAGCAGGCACGGGCGGAACCAGCGCCAGTGTTCGTCTTCCGCCTTGATGTCCAGAGTGCATGTGCGGAAGCGAAAGACCTTCTGAAGGACGGCGATGGCCCCACGCAATTTCCGGGCGTTGGTGAATGGCCCGTACAGCTTGACTCCTCGGGCGCGCGGCTTTCGGGTGAACTCCACGCGCGGGAACTGTTCGCGAATCGTGATCTGCAAGTATGGAAATGTTTTGTCGTCTTTGAGTTCGGTGTTGAAGCGGGGCTGCGTGTCTTTCACGAGCCGGGCTTCAAGCAGCAGCGCGTCGACTTCGCTGTCGACGGGAATGAAATCGACATCGCGGATTTCTGCAACGAGGTCTCTCGTCCGGCGGTCCTCGCGGGCCGGTTTGGTGAAATAACTGCCGACCCGGCTGCGGAGATTGACGGCCTTGCCGATGTAAATCACCCGGCCGCGGTCGTCCTTCATCAGATAAACACCGGGTGTCGTGGGAAAGGATTTCGCCTTTTCGCCGGGATCGATGGGTGCCGGGGTCTCGTCCATGAACGAATTGTAGCAGCGGACGAAGAACTCTGCACAGCGGGAACGGCCGCGTGGTTTTGTCGAGCGTTGGAAGCCCGGTCGCTAAAAACCGGGTGTGCCGCTGGGAGTGCCGGGGGCTGCGACGGGGCGAACGGTTTTGACTCCCGCCCCTCCTGCCCCGCCGGCTGAGCCCCCTTGTTCCATCTGGGCGCGGCGCATTGCGTAGCGCATCGGAAACGACGACCAGACCAGGTTCGGATGGGGCATCTGCGGGTCGCCGACCCTTCGGTACTGACCGTCGAAGATGTTCGGCATCACGACCTGCTGCCGGGTGACCGGGTCGATCACGTACTGCTTCGTCACCGGGTCTTGCACGGTGACGGACGTCCTCAGAGAGTTCTCAGAGACATATTGCACGAACCCGAGCCACTGGCGATCAGGATACATGCCGAAAAAGACGGAGGATTCCGGGCGGAAATCGAAGAACTCGCGCGGCAAAGGGGCCGTATGCAGGGCTGTCAGCAGAATGGCCATGGTGACATACCCCGTGATGGCTGAGAAGACCCATTTGCCGATCATTTCCAGCATATCGGGCATGCGGATATCGACCGGGGCCAGGTACGCCGTCCCCTCTCTCAGCCCCCAGGTGAACCCCGCAAAAAGGCCCACCAGTGCAATGAAGTCCGCGTATTCCAACAGCGCCGGCACGAAATAGTTCAGAATCATGGCGACCGGCTCAAAGAAATTCATGGCGAGCAGGCCGGCGAGAATCACGCACACGAAAGTCGACGCGGCGCCCCAGACCCCTTCCGTGGAAAGGAGCCACGTGACGATGGCGATGACGGCGATCAGGCTGAAGAGGATCATGGGAAATCGGCGTTCGGTATTCGGTGTCAGGAAAGCGTAATCGTCGTTTTTTGGATGATTATTTCACGATGCGGAGGAGTTCATCGAGGGACGTCGTGCCTTTCACGACCAGCCGCAGGCCTTCTTCCCGCATGTAGAGCATGCCGGATTTCCGGGCCTCGGCCTTGATTTGCGCCATGTTGGGGTTCTCCCGGATCAGTTCGCGGACGCGGTCGTTGATCACCAGAAGTTCAAACACCCCGATGCGGCCGTGGTAGCCCAACCCGCCGCACGACGGGCACGCGCCGCCGAATTGCTTCGGCGGCCGGTAAAACTTGTCGACCTTGTCGGCCGGCAAGCCGGACTTCTGCAGCAGATCGGCGGACGGTGTGTAGGCTTCCTTGCAATCATTGCACAGCTTCCGCACGAGCCGCTGTCCCAAAATCGCGGAAATCGAACTGGCCAGAAGAAACGGCTCGACGCCGAGGTCGATCAACCGGAATAATGCCGTGATGGTGTCATTGGCATGGACGGTGGAGAACACCATGTGGCCGGTGGTCGAGGCCTGGCAGGCGATCTTCGCGGTTTCCGCGTCGCGAATTTCGCCGATCATCACAATGTCGGGGTCTTGCCGAAGCACGCTGCGAAGCGAACCGGCGAACGTCTGCCCTGCCTTGGTGTTGATTTCGATCTGCGTGACGCTTTCCATCCGGTATTCGACCGGGTCTTCGATCGTGATGATGTTGCTCTCGTAGGCGTCGATTTCGCTGAGCGCGGCGTACAGCGTCGTCGATTTACCGGCACCGGTCGGGCCGCACGAGAGAAACAACCCATGCGGCTGATGCGTGACCTGCAGCACCTGTTCCAGCAGATTTTTTCTCAAGCCGAGGTCGGCGAACGTCTTGATCCCGCCCCCCTGGTCGAGGATACGCAAGCTCATCTTTTCGCCGACTTGCGTCCCCTGCGTGGCGGAGCGAAAATCGATCTCGCGGCCTTCCATCTCGGCGCGGAAGCTGCCGTCCTGCGGCTTGCGGCGCTCGGTGATGTCCATCGACCCAAGCACTTTGAAAATGTTGATGATGGCGTCGCCGGTCGGCCGGTCGAACGGCTCGGCGGGGTACATCACGCCGTCGATGCGCAGCCGCACCGAAAGCTCATCTTCCTTCGGCTCCAGGTGAATATCGGTCGAACGCCGCAGAATGGCGTCGTAAACCAGTTCCTTCGCTGCGGCATAGCCCTTGGAGCTTTCCACCTGCCGAGACCGGTCGACTTCGCCGGCCCCTTTTCCGGTCTTGCCGATGAACCGGATCGGCGGCCCGCTGGAAGCGCTCTTGGAGTCTTTTCCGCCGATGTGAATTCCCACGCGGGCCAACAGCCGTTCGGCGACCGATCGGAGATGCCGGGGCGTCATCACCTTCCCCGATTCCGGCACACGCTTGTTTCGCTCGATCACATAAATACCGCTCGGCACGGCGTACCCGGACGTCAAGACGATCCAGCCGATCAGGAAATTCGGCGAACACAACGTCAGCAGCACGCTGGCGACGCCCGTCAGCAAAACCGACGAGTTCCACATCGATTGATGCATTTTCAAAGCGCGGGCGTCCTGGTCGACCCAGGCTGCGGTTGCATGCCAGACCAGGACGATGGCCAGCAGGTATCCAAGCTTCAGAAAGTGGAAGTAGAACCCGACCAGGTCGACGCGGTTGGGATCGCTGCCGCGGAAGAATGTGCCCCCGTAGTCGCGGGGGACCGGCGGAAATTTCGGACCGGTATTCAGCACGACGATCGGAGCGGCTGCCGGAATGGCGCCGTTGGGGGCTCCTGCGTTGGGTGCGCCGGCAAGTCCGTTGTCGACCGTGGTCGGGGCCGGAGCAGGCTGGCCGAAACCCTGCTGGCCAAACAACAGGCCAGCCACTCCGAGACAGAGCCAGCACCCGGCAACAATTACGGCAAATGCCCGCACCACGCGTCATCCTTTGGACGGGAAGATTCGGGGCCCCTTCATTGTGTTGAACCCGACAAGCCGGGGGAAGGATCGTCCGAATTTCCGGAGAAACCCATTCTCGCCGGAAGATGTGATCCTATTCAATCCCGCCGCCGGTATTTTCCCATCATTCGTGAGAAACGAGGTCATCAATCCGCGACACGGTTCGTGATGATCGGCCCGCGGGCTCTGCGGAACCTGGAAACGGAAAGCCTGTGGCCCGCAGAGTACGCAGATTCTCGCAGATTTTGAGCGGAGATCACGCAGCGGAAACCATCCGTTGTCGCCGACATCGGGCTTGGTCGTTATCACCCGGCCATGCGGCGTTTCATGAAGGCCAGCGCGTTTTTGGCCAGATACGTTTCGTCCGGGAACATTCTCCGCCAGATTTTCGTGGCGGCGGCGAGTGCCGGCAGCGACAGGCCGAACGCCTCGACCACCAGCCAGCCGTCGTACCTTAACTGCTTCAGCATCTGGAACGTGGTGTCCCAGTCGACATGGCCTTCGCCGGGAGTCGACCGGTCGTTCTCCGAAATGTGGACGTGCACCACCTGGTCCCAGCACGACTGCATCGCCGCCGCGAGATTCTTCTCCTCGATGTTTGCATGGAACGTGTCGTACATCATCTTGAGATGCGAGTGATTCACTTCGCGGCAGAACTTGGCGTCGTCAGCGGCACTCGTCAGAAAATAACATTCAAAACGGTTCAGATATTCCACCACCAGCGTGACGTTGTTCTTCTTGGCGTAATCGGCGGCTTTCGCCAGCGTGTCTTTGCCCCAGTTCCATTCGTCGGCCGTCGGTCCGGCGCCCGAGAAGCTGCCGATGGCCGAGTGCAAAGGGCCGCACAACTTCGTCGCCCCGGATGCGGCACACATGTCGATGGCCTTTTTCAGCCGCGCCAAACCGGCCTCGCGAATTGCCGCGTCGGGCGAGATCGGGTTCTCGGCGTCGGTGCAGACGGTGACGGCCGTGCGCTCCAATTTCAAGCTGTCGAGCTTCTTGCCGACTTTCTGAAAGTTCTCGAGCTGCATCTCAAAGACGGGCAGTTCCACGCCGTCGTAGCCCATCGACTTCAAACTCTCGAAGATCGGGAAATGCTCTTCGGTGCAATCGGTGGTCCACAGCAGCATGTTCATGCCGTACTTCATGGCAACGTATCCTTGATGAATGTTGTAGGGTGGGTCGAATCTTCGAGGCCCACCGATTGGATTTCGATAAAGCGAATCGGTGGGCCTCGTCGAAACTCTCGACCCACCCTGCGACTACGACTCTACTGCAAAATGCTCGGCAGGCAACAGCTCGTGCATGTGCCGGCGAACCAGCTCCCGGCCATCGTCCAGCACCCGCGCGGCACAATCCGGCAACGGCGTCAGTTTGACTCGCCTGAGGACTTGATTCAAGCGTACCAGCAGCCGTTGGGAATCCTGGTAGTCCACCAGGAACTTCTCGAACTGAAATAACGTGATAAACACCGCCAGGCAATTCGTCGGCGTCTCGCTGATCCGATTGACCACCGCCTCCACGGTCTTCGGGTCGACCTTTTCCAGCGCCGCATAATACTCGGTGAGCCGCCCCGGCACGTCATCGATCAGAACGGCGTCCATCAGCATTTCCGTGACGATATGCCCGAGAAAACCGCAGCGAAAACCGTCGTCCGGTCCGACAGCATTCCGAAACATCACTGCCAATTCGCTGGTGACTTCTGCAAAGCCGCGCGTGGCATGAAACCAGCCGTCATCGTGCAGGTGCTGAGAAATCCCCGCCGAAATCTCCGCCACCTGCGGATCGGCGTGCGTCTTCCATGGCTCGACCAGTTTCGGCCGCAGCCGCACCTGGCGGTCCGCCGCCGACAGCCAGTCCGGCACCGCCGTTCCCGCCATGAAGGCCGGGCGATCGAAATAACGGACGGCGTGGGCGAGGTAGTTCATATCGGCGAGAACGGCTCATCAAAGGCGCATTCGTCACTTCGCCTCAATCCGGTACAAATGCGTGTCCGTGCGTAAAACGAGCGAGTTCCCCGTTACGGCAAGCGAGGCAAAGATCTGGCCCTCCGCCGCATTCTCGGCGAGCAGCTCATACTTGCGGCCCGCCTTCACCACGGCGGTTTTCCCTTCGCGGCTGGAGAAGTAAATTTTTCCGTCGGCGGCCAGCGGCGAGGCGCTGTAGTTGCCTGCGATGCGCTGCTGCCACAATTGTTCGCCGGTCTGCGCATCCAGGCAGCTTGCCACGCCGGCGTCGTTGACGAAGTAAAGTTCCTTGCCGACGAGAATCGGCGAAGGCATCGTCGGGACCTGCTTGGCCGATTTCCACTTCACATGCGTCTTCGTGACATCGCCTTTCCCGTCGGCGCGAATCGCCCACATCTCGGGCTTCATGTATCCGGTCGACATGTAGATCATGCCGTGGCCGTACACCGGACGGGGAACATTGGAAAACCCGTCGCCGTGGCGGACTTTCCAGATTTCCTCGCCGGAGGACGGATCGTACGACACGACCCACTGCGCTCCGATGATGACCACCTGCTCTTTTCCCGCGACCGTGATGACCAAAGGCGTGCAGAACGACTTGTGCAGGTCGCCGTTGTCGCCTGTCATCTTCGGCCGCGGCGTCTTCCAGGCAGGTTCTCCGGTTTCCGCATCGAGGGCGATCACGTACTGCTGGTCGGCCCCGTCACAGGGAATGATCAGCCGGTCCGACACCAGCACGGGAGAACTCCCCGGCCCGACGCTGTGTTCGAGCGGCAGTTCCGTCTTCCAGACGATGCCGTCGGCTTCGATGTCGTAGCACGCCGTTCCGAAGGTGCCGAAATGACAATAGACTCGGCCGTTGTGCCACACCGGACTGGGCGACGCATAGCTGTTGAGCGAATGAACCGGCTGCGGCAACTTCACGGACTGTATCTGGCGGTCGGCAACCAGTTCCCCGGACTCGGCGTCAATCCCCAGGAGCCTGAGCGAGATCGCACCGACGAGCGTGAGTTCCGCCTTCATCGGATTTTTGGCGAATTTCCCCGCCAGAAGCTTTTGGCGCTCGGCCGGGCTGAGTTCCTCTTCGATCGCCGTCGTCAGCCAGATGCGGCCGTCGGCAATGACGGGCGACGACCAGCCGCGGCCCGGCACCTCGATCTTCCAGGCGACGTGCTCCGTCTCGCTCCAGGTCGTCGGCAGTGTCGCACCCGGGGCGTTTCCGTCGCCTTTCGGCCCGCGAAATTGCGGCCATTCCGCGGCACAGGCCTGCGCAGCGCCACAGCCGCAGAGAACGAGGAACAACAGCGTCCGCATGAATTCAGCCCTTTGGTTGTGAAAGTCCCATGTGATCATGAAGCCAATGGAATGCAATGTCCCGATCGACGATCCTGCATTCTGTTTCGATTCGCCTAGTTTGGCCAAGTCGCGGGCGGGTTTCCAGGCTGTCGTGGGTGCCTTCGGCAGGATTCCGATTGATCGGCAGGGAAAAACGGCCTAGGATCAAGACACTCGACGGATGGACCGTGCACCACAGGGATGACTGAGCGTGTCACGCAAGATTCTGGTCATTGACGCAGACCCAGGCATCGGGGATGCCGTGGCGATTGCGGTCGCGCTGGCGGATCCGCATTTGGATGTCGTCGGTTTAACGGCGACGGGGGGATGCGTGTCGGGACTTCAGGCGGGGCGGAATCTTCAGGCGATCGTGGAAGCCCTCGATCCGCCGAAATGGCCCCGGATCGGCATCTCCGAGTCTCCCGCCTGCCGGCCCCCCGATGAAACGGCGTTGCCTTTGTCGCTGATCAACGGGGATCACGGCTTAGGGGACTGGGAGCCCGGCATGGCGGAACTGCATCATCCGCGCGACGCCGCCAAGCTGCTCTCGGAATTGTCCCGCGCCCATCCGCACGAGTTGGTGGTGTTGACGCTGGGCCCGTTGACGAATCTTGCCCTGACCGTGGAACGCGATCCGGGGTTTCTGGACCGTTTGCTGGGGTTGTATTGCCTGGGAGGCGCTGTGGAAGCGCCAGGCGATGTCACGCCGGTTGCGGAATTCAACATCTTCGCGCACCCGGCGAGCGCGCGGGCCGTCTTGCGTTCGGCGGCGTCAAAAACCCTGATTCCGTTGGATGTCTCGCGGAAAACAACGCTGACGTTCGAGCAGCTCAACCGGTACACGCAAGACGCGCAACACCCCACGGGATGGGTTCTCCGCTCGCTGCTGTCCTTCGCCATGCGCGCATGCCATCAGCATTGGGGAATGGAAAGCCTGTGGTTGCCAGAGGTTACGGCCCTGGCCGCCATTTCGCAGCCGCACCTCTTTCAGCGCACCAACATGGCCATCGACATTGAACTGGACGGGGCGCTCACCCGAGGCATGACGGTGTTCGACCGGCGTTCCCGTCCCGCGTGGCGACCGAACCTCGAAGTCATCCATGATGTCGAAACGCAAGGATTGCTGGACTATCTGGCATCGGTCCTGCAGCAGCCGGCGGCTTAACTTGCAGGATGCCCGTTAGTTGCGATTCAGGGCGGAGATGCCCATTCGGAGGCGACCTCCTTTCCCGAATTGACAGGTGGCCTCACTTCCCTATAATTCGCCCAGATCAACATCCGCGCGCCGGTCGGGCTGAATGATTTCATGGTCCATTCCGGCGGCGAACCCAAGGAATCTCACATGGCAGGCAACGTGCTCGAATTCACCGACAATAACTTCCAGAGTGAAGTTCTGGACAGTCAGCAGCCCGTGCTGGTCGACTTCTGGGCGCCGTGGTGCGGGCCATGCAAAATGCTCACGCCGACCATTGAAGAACTGGCCACCGATTTTCAGGGAAAAGTCCGGGTCGGCAAGGTCAATACGGACGATAATCCTCAGGTGGCTTCGAGTTACGGCATCTCCGCCATCCCCACCGTGATGCTCTTCAAAGGGGGGGCGATCGTTGACCGATTCGTCGGCGTCACGCCCAAGGCGAAGTTTGCCGCATCTTTGAATGGGCACCTGTAATCTCAAATGGCTGCGCGGACAGGATTGGAGAAGCCCGTCCCCGTTCAACGTTTGAGAGTTGCGACCGGCCAATCCGCGAGTCTGCGACAGGTTCGCTCCATGAACCCGGGAAAGGATTCCCCGATGACCGAGCGAGTGGTTGATGATCACGTCGTTGATGATCACGTACAAGTCCGGCCGCCTGCCCAGCCGGCTGCGCCCACGATCCAGTTGGGAACTCAGGCGCTCCGCTTTGACGGACCGGAACGTTTCTCCCCCGATGCCGACGAGATCTCCGAAGTGTCGACGCCCAGCGTCTTCGCGCCGTTGAGTTCCGTGAGCGAAACGACCCGTCAACTGGCGGAAGTCAGCCAGATTGCGATGCAGTTTCAAGAGCATCTGAACGACATTCAGCGTCGCGAACAGCAGTTGACGCAGCGACTTGCCGATCTGGAGAACGAAGAACGCCGCTTCCGGCTGACGGCCAGCCATACCGAGGCGGAACTCGCCGACCGACAGGAAGCCCTCCGGACTCAGGAAGCGGCTTTGGCGCAGCGGATGACGGAGTTCGACCGGCAGCAATACGCCTTCGACGCCGCCGCGGAACGCCTGGAAGCCGACCGCGACGCGCTGGACCAGGAGCGTGCGGCGCTGCGTCGCGAGATGCAGCGCGAGCTGGCCGGCGAGCGGGCGACGCTCGCCGCGGAACGGGAAACCATTCAGCAGCAACAGGCCAAGGTTCAGGAACTGGGAGACGCGCTGCTGGAGCAGCATCGCACCCTGCAAGCGAAGCAGGAGCAGCAACTGCAGCAGGAACGCGAGCAGTTATGGACGACGCTGTCTCAGGAATGGGACGAACACCGCGCGAAGTTCGAACACGAAAAGGCCGAGTTCCTCAAAGACCGCGCGCTGCTGGAGAACCGGCTCCGTTTCCATCAGGATCATCTGGAAAAAACCCGCGGCGAACTGGAGCGCGACCAGCAGATCGCGCTCCACGAGCGGCAAGTCCTCCGGCAGCGCCTGGAAGACGCCGAGCGGCAATCTCAGCGCCGGAAGCTGCAGCTCGACCGTTATCGCGCGGCGTTGGAAGAACTGGATCGCGCCCTGGAGCGCGAACGCGACTTGAATACGCGGTTCAAAGCCGCGATTTCCTCCAGCGTCGAGCAGGAACGATCGCAGCATCAGGCCGAACGCCAAGCCTGGGACGAGGAGCGTCGGCAGCAGCAGGCCGAACTCCGTCGCCAGCAGGAACTGCTGCTGACTCACACCGAAAACCTGGAGACTCGCAGGCAGCGCCTGGAATCGCTGCGCCAAGAAGTCGAGGAAACCAACCATTCCACCATCGAACTGCGATTGGCGGTGGAAGATGTCTGGGCTCAGTTGCAGCTCTCGCTGGGGCTGGCTCCCGCCCAGCAGCAGGTGGAAGAGGCTCGGCTCGCTCTCTGCCGCGACTACGAACATTTGCAGGCCCGATTTTCGGAGCAGCGCCGGGAGCATCAGGAGGCCGAGCGCTTGCTGGAGCAGCAGCGCTGGTCGTTTCAAGAGGAGCGCCGAACGCTCACCGACTGGTTCGCCGCCCGTGACCAGGAACTGCTGCGCCGGGAGCAGCAGCAGCAGCGTCAAGCCCGCGATCAGGCGGAGCAGGATCACAAGTGGCAGGAAATGCGCGAGCGCTGGCTCCGTGAGAAAGCCGAAGCCGAGCAGGTCATCCGCCGGCTACTGCAAGATCTCGTGGAACGCGTGAGCGATCTCCCGGAAAGTGACGGCCCGGCGCATTGACGATCGCCGCAGCCCCAGTTCTCTTTCGCCCGGGGCAGCCGATGTGAGGCCTTGCGTCGCCGTGAGACGTCCGTCATCATCGTCGCGCTATGACTGTCAAACCCGATCTGCAGGCTTCTGCTCCCGGTCCATCGCTGACCCCGATGGCGAACACTCCTGGCCGAACGACCGAGCGGCTGGCATTGCTCGACGCGATGCGTGTTGTCGCCGCCAACCTGATCGTCTGGCATCACCTGGCGTATTACGGGCCGGTGTCCGACGTCGCCTACCCGCTGGTTCCCGGACTCATGGATTTTCTCTATGAGCACGGCCGCAACGCCGTGCAGGTCTTTTTCGTCATGGGAGGATTTGTCGCCGCGGCCAGTCTGGGAAAACGCGAGATTCTTTACGTGAAAGACGCGGCGGGCATCCTCTGGCGCCGTTATGTGCGAATCGCCGGCCCGTATCTCGTCGTGCTGGTGATTGCCGTCGCCGCAAACTCGGTCGCGGACCGCTGGATGGATCACAAGTCGATTTCCGCATTTCCCACTCTTCCGGAGTTCCTGGCCCATACCGTACTCCTCCACAAGGTTCTGGGTTACGACTCACTGACCGCCGGCATCTGGTATCTGGCGATCGATTTTCAGCTCACGATCCTGATGCTGCTATTGGTGCTCGTCTCGCAGCAGCTCTCTCAATGGACGTCCGCGTCACCTGTTGTCGTGCTGCCGCTCTTAGTTTTTCTGCTGGCCGCGGGGTCGCTGTTCGGGTTCAATCGCGATAAGGGCTGGGACAATCTGGCCGTTTATTACTTCGGCAGTTATGCCCTGGGGCTGGTCACGTCGTGGGCGCTGACGGGGCGGCTGCCGGCCTGGAGTTTCTGGATCTATGTGACGCTGATGGTGCTGGCCCTCATCGTCGAATGGCGGATGCGATTGGCCGTCGGTTTGGCAACGGGACTCGTGATTTTCGGGGCCGGCCAAACGGGATGGTTATTTCAGTGGACCAGCGGCCGCTGGCTGGCCCTCGGCGGGCAATGGTCGTACAGCCTGTTCTTGATTCACTTCCCGGTATGCCTGGTGGTGAATGCGTGGCTGTCGCACTACGTGCTCGAGTCCCCGGTCCTCAGTCTCGCCGGGATGTTCGCCGCCTACGGGCTGAGCCTGCTGGCCGCAGTCGCATTTTACTATGGCGTGGAACGGAGATTTCATCGAACTACGCCCGGTCAAAGGGAAACGCAATAACGTCTGCTAGCGCTTCGGCTCCCAGGGCCAGCATCACAAGACGGTCGAAGCCCAGGGCCACGCCGGAACTGGCCGGCAGGCCAGCTGTCTGGGCGGCCAGCAATCGACCGGAGGCCGGTATCGGGCGCAGTCCGGCCGCGGCGCGCAGTGCCGCCTGCTCGGTCATGCGCTGGCGCAGCGCTTCGGCATCTGTCAGTTCATGGTAGCCGTTGCAGAGTTCCACGCCGTCGATGTACAGCTCGAAGCGTTCGGCCGTCAACGGCCTTCCCGGAGAACTCGGGGAGACACGCGCCAAGGCCGCCTGCGACGCCGGGTAGTCGTGCAAGAACGTCGGCCGATCTCTTCCCAGGTGCGGCTCAATCAATTCCGCGAGCAAAAAATTCAGCCAGCCGTCTCGATCGTTTTCCGCGAGACTTTCCGGCGGATGGAGTTGATTCCGTTCGGCCAGCGCCGCCAGTTCCGATGCCGGCCGCTCCAGCACCTGTTGCCCGGCGAACCGCTCGAACGCGTCGTCATAGGCGAGCCGATGAAACGGCTGGTCGATGTTCAACGCGGCCGCGGACCTCGGCAGAGTGCTTGAAAGATCGCGCAGCCCAATCGCGTCGATCAAGACCGTTCGCACCAGCCTCTCGACGAAATCCATCTGCCGGTGATGATCGTCGCCGACGCGATACCATTCCAGCATCGTGAATTCCGGATTGTGCCGTCGGCCCCGTTCGCCGTTGCGAAAGACGCGGCTGAACTGGAAGATCGCCTCAGCGCCGGCCGTGAGCAGCCGTTTCATGTGCGCTTCGGGAGACGTTTGCAGGTACCGGGGTTCGCCGCCGGTCGTCCATCGTGATGCATCTGTCAGCCAGCCGGCGACAAACGGCTCCAGCCAGGCGTCCAGCACCATTTCCGACGACAGGATCGGCGTTTCAACTTCCCAGAATCCATGCTCGACGAAAAACTGCCTCGCCACGGAGGTGAGACGCGCCCGATGCCGCAGATTGATCAGCGAAGCGGTCGGTAGAAAGTCGGCGGAGTCCATGCCGACAGCATAACGAATCGCAATGCCGCTGCCGATCATCGTAGTGCCGCATCAGGCAGCGCGGCGTTGATCCGAGATTGAAGACATGGGAATGGTCGCTGGCGGCTCAGCTTCCAACCCGGCGTTCGTGACTTTGACGACCCGCTGTGTGTAGACCAGGCGAAGAAATTCCGGGAACTTCAACCAGGCGCTCGGCCGTTCATTCCAGAGAGACGCGACAACTTTGAAGAAGTCTGCTTCAAATTTCGCAATCGCGACTTGCTGCGGTCCATGAATCGGATCGATTTCCTCGGGTTCCCAGGGCCGCGGGCACAGTTGGTAGGCATCGTTGCCGCTTTCAGGCCGACCATGCGCCGGAACGTCATCCAGCACGGCAAGCTGCGAAGACTTCTGCAAACTCAGGGGAAATACCTGGCATGCCGAGGGCCGGTGGGAATAGACCCCACACCGTCCCGTCCCCAAAGGAGCCGAGGCACTCGGCAGCGATTCCTCCAGGAAGCGGCACTTCGTTGTCTCCCTGAACAGGGCGCTCGGCTGATGCATCAGGCACAACGTAAACGGAGTGGTCGGCTCGTCATCGAAGTAAAGATGGGGGACATAATCCCCGGCAATGTGGCCTTGCCGGTCTTCCCACCGGCAGGCAAAGTCCCAGAATCTCAGACCGGTCGACCGCTCCAGGCGAACCACGTCTGCCCCGGTGATGGGGACGGCAAACGACCGGCAGCAACCAGCGTGGCACGAGTCGCAGAGAGAGGTCGTCTGACTCAAGGCTGCTTCCTGACAGGTCGAGTCATTGAACAGATGCCGGAGCCCTCCTGTTATCGGCAGAATCGCTACAAGTTCTCCAACCCTTTCGTCCTCAATCAAGACAACACGGTCACTCCTGTCGGCAGAAGTTGCTCTGCCGACAGGAGTTCAGACGAAAAAACGCAATCAGCCCTAAAACTCGCCAATCAGGTCGCCGGCGTTGCGCGTGGCAAGATGCTGGTAAATCTCGTGGTCGATGTTCGTGCTCAAGAACCGCACGGTGCCGTCGCCGAGGAGAAAATGCGAACCGCCCGTGTGGTAGCTGCTGAAATCGTCAATATGGTTGGACGGATGGTTGGGCGTGTGGTCCGTTGACCCGAGAATCCGCACCAGGGCGTCATCGCCGTTGGCCACGACGCCGGCCCAAGTGGACGTCCAATTGGAACTGGCATCACGGAGGGTCTTGCGCTCGCCGACCATCATGGTGCCGCTCAGACCGTCGGTGAAATCGCGAAACTGAATGCGGCTGTTCTGGTAGAACGTCCCGTCGCCAAAGCAGGGACTATTGGGCGTCGAGGCGCAGTGATCCAATTCGCCCGTGCCGAACACGCCGACGTAGTTGGCCACGGCAAGCTCAGCCAGATTGCCGCCGGACCCATCTTGGATGGTCCACACCGATTCCGTGACCGCGTCGGTCGGGCAGCGATAGGCCGGGATCGACTTAATCCGCAATGCGGCGTTCGCCGAAGCCTCCATTTTCAGGTTGAAATCAATCTCGTTGTACAAGGGGGTCTGGTCCATCATCGGGAGAATTTTCGATGCCCAACCCCAACCGTTGACGCCGTAGATGTCTGAAGCCCCGTTCGTGACGCCGATCCACCCCGGCGGGAGGGCATTGAAGCTGTCATGATAATTGTGCAGCGCCAGGCCGATCTGCTTCAGATGATTCTTGCACTGCGTCCGCCGGGCCGCTTCCCGGGCCTGCTGCACGGCCGGCAAAAGCAGCGCAATCAGAATGGCGATGATGGCGATCACCACCAGCAGTTCGATCAACGTAAAACCACGGCGAGATTTCCAACGAGACATGACGGACTCCTGAAAAAAATGAACGAATCACGATCAAAAAATCTGGTCAACAAAAGTGCGCAGCGCGCGCAGAGATACAACGATTCCACGGAGAGGACCGGCAGAGCGCGCAGACGAACGCAAAAAAAACAGAATCAGGCTCGTGCGCACGTCCCTGGAGCCAGCCGGTCAGGCAGCCGGCGGACCGCGAGAAACCGGTTCAATCCAAGCCCCCAGCCATTGCTGGACGGCCGAGACCGGCGGAGGGAATTCGATGCGTTCCAATGCCACTATGGGGGCAGCGATTTCCATCGCGTGGAACGGCTGTGCCAAGACCTGGCAGACCGGGCAATCCTCGTGATGGTCGGGAACGGCCGGCGAGGAAGGTTCGCTGGACGGGGCCGCCGGAAGGTCGCACGTTGGAATTTGGTGGCGCGGCGCGTGATGCCGGCACTTGCAGCGAGAGCCGACGACCGCCTGTTCCACTTCCGTCGATTGAAATTCCGTCGATTGAAATTCCGCTGGCTGGGAGAGACCGGCGGCCGGCAACCGATGAGCCACGAGATGATGCCAGGGCGCAACCACCATGCTCACCCAGAGATGGGTCACCACGGCTGCCAAGGCGACAACTCGAGTCACACGGCCAAACATCGACGGTCATCCAAGAGGGGAATGCATCCAACAGAGAGGTTCCCGGTCTCATCTTACGCAGACCAAGGCAAGATCACAAGAAGAATTTTTTCACTTGGCAGGAAAAAAAGGCCCGCCAGGACTCGCGCCTCCAGGCGTCTCTCAGCGCCATCCTCTCTTGTGTCGTGGTGAAACCTCTCAACGCAGCGCTTCCAGCGGCTGGATGCGGACGACGGACAGGGCCGGCAAGAGGCCCCCCATCAGGCCCATCAGGAACGTCGCGATTGAGGCAATGATCACCGTGGTCTGATCGATGGTGAACGCCAGTTGCACTTCGCGGGCGCTGATCGACGTGCTGGTCGTCACGCCGTTGGCGGCATAGCCGAGCGAGATGCCGAGAAAACCGCCGACCGCGGAGATCAGCAACGCTTCCAGGAGGAACGAGATCACGATTTCATACGGCTTGAAGCCGATGATCCGGAGCACGGCGATGTCTTTGCGGCGCTGTCCGATGGCGGCGAACATCGTGTTCATGATGCCGAAGATTGCTCCCAGTCCCATAAACCAGGCGATCACCAGCGCGCCAGTGCGCATCAACTGCGTGTTTTCCGCCTGCTTGGCGTAATACGCCTGCTCTGGCTGGGCGGAACATGGGGCCGTCTTGCTGGAGGACAATCGCTCGGCAAGTTTCGCCGCGGCGTCGGGATCGGCGGCGCGGAGGACGATCGTCGAGTAAAATCCTTCGCGGCGGAATTGACTGGCGACCTCGGACAGATCGCACCAGATCTCGGATTCGAGGGCCGAGCGGTTGGCCGTGAAGACGCCGGTGACTTTCCACGGCTTGCGTCCGATGTCCACGGTGTCGCCAATCTTTAGATGATGCTCGTCCAACACGGCCCGTCCGACGATGATTTCGCTCTGGTTCTGCCGAGCCATGCGGCCTTCGACGAGAGTGACCTGGTCATGAATTTCATAGGCGACCGGCTGCACGCCGCGGATTTGCAGAAATTTGAAGACGTTCTCGGCTTCCAGAAACCGATGGGCCACCAGAAAGAGTTCGCGGCTGACCAGCGGGCGACCCTGGCGGTCGCGGAGAATGCCGCGGGCGTTTTCGACTTCGGACGCTGTGCGGGAATCGATCTGGCTGAAGACTTCGTCGTTGGCCCCCTTGGCGAGGACCAGCACGTTCTGCGGATCGCCGCTGACCGTGCAGACCGCCTGAATCCCGGCGATAAACGCCAACATGATGACCAGCGCCGAAACAACCAGCGTGAACCCGGCCGCCGTCATCAGCGTGGTCTTCCACCGGACGATCAGGTTTCGCGCATTGTATCGCAGAGGAATCATGAGCGTTTTTGCTGTTCAAGGGATCCGAAAAAATGCTTGCGCTTAGCCGATCACTGACTCAAACGTCAATATCGCCTCACGCAATCCTTGAGAACACATCGGAGACTTTCACTTTACGAGCGGACAGCGCAGGGATCAGGCTGCCGCTCAGGCCGACCAGGGCGCCTAAGAGCAACCCCTGCCCCACGACGGCCGACGGAACCGGAAACTGAATCAGAAACTGCGTGGCGAGCGTGACGGGCAGGATGCCGTTCAACGTCAAACGGGAAATTCCGAACACGATGCCGGTGCCCAGCGTGCCGGCGAACGCGCCGATCAGCATGGCCTCGACGATCACCATCGCCAGGATGTGCAGCGGCTGAAACCCGAGGACTTTCAGCACGGCCATTTCGACCCGCCGTTCGCGCACCGAAATGCTGATGCTGTTGGACAGAATGATCACCATGTCGATCAGCAGCACGCCCACGACCAGTTGGATCAGGTTGAGAATGGCTTCGGCCCGGCCGGCAAAGCGTGCGACGCCGGCGGATTCCGTTTCCACCTTGAGCGCCGGCTGCCGGCGTTCATACCGCAGCCGGATCGTTGTCGCCACTTGGTCGACTGCGCCGGGGTCGCGGACCTTGAGCAGCACGGCATTCACCATCGACTTATTGATGTCGACATTCTGAAAATAGTCTTGCCGGAAATAAAAGCTGGCCAACTGGCCGGGGGGCATTTCTCCCACGATGGTCAACGGGATTTCCGTGCGGGGGAAACGCGTTCCCTGCACGGTAATCTGCTGACCGATCCGCCAGTCCATGGTTTTCATGACGGCCGAGCCGATGAGCGCCGCATCCCTGCGCTGCTGAAACCTTGCCAGCGCTTCCGGCGCGATCCGGTCGGCGTCGGCGATCATCGAGGCGAGATTGTCGGCCCGCGTGGCGATGCCGATCCCCTGGCGATCCATGCGGCGCGCGGTATCGAAGTAGCAGGGAAACAAGGACCAGGTGGTCCAGTCCTCGACACCCTCTTGCCGGGCCAGGTCCGGGACGTAGCGCAACGGGATGAGACTCGGCGCGACCCAGCGATCGGTGCAGATCAGCCGGGTCTGACTTCCCTGGGCGTTGATCCTTGACGAAACGGCCGACGTCACGCTGGTGACAATGGCGTAGACGCAAACCAGCACCGTGATCCCCAGCCCGGTCAGGAGCGTGCGGACCTTGTTGCGCCCCAGGCTTTTCAAGATCAGGATGCAGAATTTGAGCAGCACGGAAGCATCTACGTATTCGAGGATTCAGGATTCAGTCCGTCGTCAATACTCTCACCGCTCAAAGCCCGGCGACGGCATCCCCGGGACCCGTCGTCGCCGACGACGGGCTTGTGTTCTCAATGCATGAACGCCGCCTGGGCGCCCAGGCGGTTGCGGGCTTCGGGGAAGGCTTCGGCCAGCGCCTGGCTGCCGCTTTCCACGAGATGGCCGTCTTCGATCCGTAACAGGCGGTGGGCCCTGAGCGCCGCGGCGTGGTCGTGCGTCACCATCAGAATCGTCTTCTTCAATCCTTCCTGCAGGGATTGCAGCAGGTCGAGAATTTCTTCTTTCTTGCGGCCATCGAGATCGCCCGTCGGTTCATCGGCGACGACCAGGGCCGGGTCGGTGATCAGCGCCCTCGCGATGCCGACGCGCTGTTGTTCCCCGCCGGAGAGCTGCCCCGGCCGATGATGGAAGCGATGGCTTAATCCCACGAGGTCCAAGGCGTTTCGCACCTGCTGCCTGCGGCGCGAGGCCGACATGTTGAGCAGCAGCAGCGGCATTTCGACGTTTTCATAGGCCGTCAGCACGGGAATCAGGTGATAGAACTGAAAGACGAAGCCGATGGCCGTCGTCCGCCAGCGGGCCAGTTCCCCTTCGGACATGCGGGAGATGTCTCGTCCGGCGATGATCACCCGGCCGCGGGTCGGTTGATCGAGGCCGGCGATGAGATTCAGCAGCGTCGTCTTACCGGAACCGCTGGGACCGATCAGCGCGACGAACTCACCCGGGTCGATGCGCAGGCTGACCCCCTTGAGCACGTCCACTTTTTCCGTGCCGCGGGAGTACACTTTGACGGCGTCGTCAACGACTACAATCGCATCGTCGGACATAAGCCCACTTCACCCGTTCGTGTTCCAGTCTCTTAATACCTAATACCTAACGCCTAATACCTCATTTACGGCACCCTCTGTCCGTCGGAAAGCGGATGTTTTCCGGGCAGCACGACTTGATCGGATTTCGTCAGGCCGCTCGTAATCTGGATGTCGATGTCTTTGGCGGCGCCCGTCTGCACCGCGCGCCGGCGGGCGATGCCCTTGTCATTCACATAAACGGCAGGCCCCTGCTCTTCCGTCACAACGGCCGTCGCGGGCACCCACAGTGTTTCCGGCTCGGGTGTTTCATTGGACGAAAGAATCACCGCCCGGCAGTTCATCTCGGCGAGCAGCAGGTCGTCCGGTTCACTGATCGAAAGAATCACCCGGACGACGGCCCGGGCTCGATTGACTTGCGGCTGCCAGCGGCTGATCCGGGCGGAATACACACGGTCGGAATAGGCGTCGGGAATGACCCGGCACGGCTGGTCGACCTGAAGTTTCCCCAGGCTTTGCTCTTCGACGTCGACTTGCACTTCCAGTTGGCTCAGGTCGGCCAGCACGTACAGACCGCCCATCAGCGTGTCGGGCCGCAGGTTTTCGCCCACTTCGCCGTGCCGCTCCAGGACGATGCCGGTGATCGGGGCCAGGATCACGGCGTTATCGAGCGCCGTCTTCGCCTTGGCGACCAGGGCTTTCGCCTGGGCGACTTCCGCCTCGACGGCCTGAATGCGTTCCGCACGCGGTCCGCTTTCCAGCAGTTTGAGTTTCTGTTCCAGCGTTTTCAGATTCGCCCGGGCGTCGGACTGGGCGGAGACCAACTGGTCCCACTCCGATTCCGACAGGTCTTTTTTGATACGCTCCATCCGGGCGTGCTCTCGGTCGACCAACTCCAGTTTCTCCCGGGCCAGCGCGACGGCAGTCCGAGACTGCTCTAATTCCTCTGGCAGCGCGCCGTTCCGCATTTCCAGCAATCGGCTTTCCGCCGCAAGCTGTGCCGCGGCGGCCTGATCATAGTCGGCACGAAAACCGGTGTCGTCGAGCCGGGCCATCACCTGTCCTGCTTCGACCTTCTGTCCTTCTCCAAAATGCAGATCGACCAGCAGCCCGGGAATCCGCGGAGAGACATTGACCTTATTCTTCGGCGTGATGTAGCCCGTCAAATCCAGCAGGATTTCCTCGCCGCCCTGCACGCGCACCGG
The DNA here is from genome assembly GCA_964388415.1 of uncultured Planctomycetaceae bacterium. Classification (GTDB taxonomy): domain Bacteria; phylum Planctomycetota; class Planctomycetia; order Planctomycetales; family Planctomycetaceae; genus CAZDGB01. Next base: position 90,413 of record CAYMAO010000015.1, read on the forward strand.
CACGATCTCCCGAGACGTTTTGAAGCCCGGCACCCAGTTTCGCCATGGGACGCCCGAGAATTCGGGTTGCTGCACCACCCACCAGACGCCGGCGGCGATGAGACTCAGCAAGATCAGCCAGATGACGCCTCGCAGACCGAACTCCGCGGTCTTTCGTTCGGTGGAATTGAGTTGCAACGACCGCACACGGTCCGCAACTTCCGCAGAGGACAGGGCCGGCGACGGCGAGGACGGTGCGACGGAGGACATCGGGGCACTCTTCGGTAAAGCGGTCTCTGGACCCGCGGCGAGAGTTGTCGGTTCAGGCATCGCCTGTCTCCCGCGGATCAGTGGTGTTTCGGCGGTGTGTCGGGCATCTCGTCGGGAGCATTTCAACTCGTGTGAACTGAGGCCATCAATCGTCGGCGGACTGGCGTCAATCGGTGGCCGCCGCGGTCGGCCATTCCATCAGCGATTCCGTGACAGGCTCTGCGTCACGGCCGACGGCGATCACCCAGGGGCCATGAAAACACGTGGTGACGGTGAAGGCGCGGCCTGTCTCGGCATGAAAAATCGTTATGCGGCCTTCGCCGTCGGCTTCGATCATCTGAAACTCTTTCGGCGCGCCTTGCAACCCGGTGCCCAGAACTTTGCTGGCGGCCTCCTTGGCACACCACAATCGTACAGACCAGGCGCCCTCGGAAAATTCCGAATCCAGCGTTTCCAGCGCTGCACGTTCTTCGTCCGTCGTGAACTCGAGCAAAATCGAACTCAGATCCCGATCGGCCTGCTCCAGATCGATTCCCACCGGGACGGAGCTGGCGAGGGCAACCGCAATGTCCCCCGAGTGCGAAATGCTGATATGGGGCATGACGGCTTCGGACTGCGTGTTCAGAAACGGACGGCCCTGCGCGTCGTGCGTCAGTTCCAGTTCCACCGGCAGACGCAGCCGTTCCCCGGTCTGACGGTACTCCCAGATCCGAACGGCATCCTTTGCCGCCAGCCGCGACATGATGAATCGCTGCTGCATCGATTTCTTCGGGAACGTCCGCAATTCGTCCAGTTCGGCCCGGGTGAGGGCCGTCCTGGGGAACCAATCAAATTTCAGCATGGTCACGTCGTCCCGTTTCAGCCAGGCGCAGACGGCGTCGGCAGGGACCTCCGGCAATTGCACTTCGCTGGAAAGGACGTAGAGATCGGGCCGGCGCAGGAAATCGTACAATTCTTTCGACCAGTAGAACATCCAGTCGGTCCAGCCCTCGAACTGGGCCCACACGCCGCCCGCGCCGTCGCCCAGGATGATGTTGCACCGCATGACGTTCGTTTCAGCGTTCATTTCCGTCAGGTGGAGCCACATCGGGCACCGCGTCCCCACGGGGGGCGTCGCGCTGTAGATTTCAATCCGATCCACGGCGGCCGGCAGCACGCACCGGTCGAACAATTGACAGAACAGGCCGACCGTCTGGCCGCAGGCATCGAACAGGCACGGATCGATCAGCAGCGTCGGTTCGGGGACGTCTTGAAACAGGTCGTCCTTGGGCGGCACGATCAGCGTCGTCTGCGCCGTTTCGGGGCCGCACGAATCCAGGCTGACCAGCGTTTGAAATCGCGGGCCGTGGAAGCAGCGGCGCATTTCGTAAAGGTCGTCCATCGGGAACGGCCACGCGCCGTCGCCCGACATGTCCGGCAGCTCCAACTTCAAGTCGTGGCGATACGAATCGGCGAACAGCACTGTGGCGGAAAACGCCCGCTTGTCTTCATATTCGACGATGGTTTCGACCCGCCGAATCCCGGTGTCCGCATCATCTCCGACGAACCTCGCCGTAATCACCAGCATCGTTTCATCGACGCCGTCGAGGGAGATCCAGCGGATCGCCCTGAGGGTCTCATAACCGATCAATCCCAGGCCGGGACACAGCAACGCCGCCGCCTCGGCGATGAGCTCCATCGTCATGGTCATCGGAACGACGGCCAGATTCTCGCGGATGTGCCGTTGCGGCGCGTTCACGAACGTATGATCGCACAGGTAAAGGTCCTGCTCGAAATTCAGCGGACGATGAATGACGATCTCCTGCTCCGGCACATATCGGACCACCTGTCCGTGCAGCCCGATGACCGGCAGGGAACGGTCCCATTCGATCTGGGGCAGCGGTTCGGAGGTTTCGAACGCTGCCTGAGATGAGGATGAATCGTCTGCCGGGGGAGACGCCGCGGCAGTGTCGCTTGCCGAAATGGCCGGAAGTTCCTGAGAGTGTTCCGGCTCGACCGGCGTGTTGTCCGCGGTGTCAGGAGTCGGGGTTTCCGGCGCCGGAGGGACGTTCGGACTGGCCAGCGGCGACCACTCGAAGCGCACGGGAATCAACAGGCGCGGCGCGGGAAGTTTCGTTTGCGGAGACGCCAGGTCGAGCGCGCGAATCCGGCGATGATCGAACAGCGGCAGCGGATTCATCGGCACCCCGGCGGTGAACATTCCGGCCACTAAGTGATTCAGTTGCGTGATCGGATTGCGCGTGTCCGTCTCCAGGGCGACCGACACGACGCTGTCGTCGGGCGGAAGCAGGTCTTTCAGGTATCCCGCCGTCTGGCCGCCGCCCACCTGCACGAAAATGCGGGCGCCGTCGTCGTACATGCGGCGGAGCGTCTGCCAGTTGCGCAGCGGCTTATCGAGATTGTAATTCATCGTTTCGCGGATCGCCTTCGGCTCAGACGGATACAGCGACGCGGTGATCGAGGAATACAACGCGATTTTCGGCTTCTGCATGGAGATTTCCATGTCCGCCAGTGCGGCGTCGAATTCCGGAATCAGGTAACTCATGCACGGCGTGTGAATTGGCGGATACGGCAGCACCTGGCAGAAGCAGCCGTCTTTCTTCAGCGTCGCCACGATGTCGGTCAATTCCTCCCGATCGCCGCCGAGGATGAGCGCCTCAGGCGTCAGGTAGATCGCGATGTAAGACTCTTTCTTCGATTCGAGCAGCGGTTCGACGACTTCCGGCTTGGCCCAGACGAACGCCATCCGGCCGCGGGCCGAATAATTCGGATTCACGTTCAGCGCCCGCCAGTAGGCAGGTGCCGTGGCGCGGAAGTCGCAGACACCGGCGGCACAGACCGCCGCCATTTCTCCCTGGCTTTGCCCGGTAACCATGTCCGCGGGGATTTCCAGTGTCTTCAACATCGTCCAGCCGATCCAGTTCGCCAGCGTGACCCCCATCGCCGCCAGGTAGCGCTCTTCCGGTCGGTGCTGGTACATGTGCTCGGAATCGGTCTTCGGCGGCGCCAGACGGTTTTTCAACCGCTGACGATATTCCTCCGGCAGACTGGCCGGCGGAGAAAAAATGGAGCTTGTCGGGACATAGTCTTCGGGATGACGGTCGCGCTCTTCGAAATAGTCGAACTCGCTCCGCACTTCCGGATCGTGCAGGCACAACTCCAGCAGATGGTCCGGATAGTTCCCGATCAACCCGGGAAAGCCCATCCCGGGGAAAATGAAGGCGACTTTCCCCGCGTGTTTCGCCGCGTGGGACGAGTAATAGATCTGCTCATTGGGGAACTTCGGCTCGGACGTCTCCAGTGCCTGGCAGCAGCTCTCCAAATGTGAACGCAACTCCGCCAGGTCGGCGGCGATCAGCGCCAGTTTGCAGGGCTGCTTGAGATCAATCTGCCTGGCCAATGCCGCGGCGACATCTGCCACCGTCGGGCTGCTGACATCCTCGTCGAGGTACGTTAACAGTTGCTGCAACTGCCGCTTCAGCGCCAATGGGTCGCTCGCGGAGAACAGCGCAATTTCCGTGGGACGATGCACCATCATCTCGATCGGACGAGGTTGCAGCTTGCGCGTCCTGCCTACTTTTTTCGGCGGCAATACTTCTTCCAGCACGGCGTGGACGTTGGTTCCGCCGAATCCGAACGAATTGACGCCCGCCCGGCGCGGACCGGACGCCGCGCCCTGAATCCACGACCTCGTATGGGGATTGATGTAGAACGGCGAACCTTCGAGGTCCGGATGCGGCTGCTCGCAATTCAGCGTCGGCGGCAAGACTTTGTTGGATAATGACATCGCCACCCGAATCAGCGAGGCGATCCCCGAGGCCGGCATCGCATGACCAATCATCGACTTCACCGACCCCATTGCCCGGGACGTCGGCGGATGGGGCAGAGTGCCGAAAAACTGCTTCAGCGACGCAATTTCCGCAAGATCGCCGGCATGGGTCCCCGTGCCGTGCAATTCGAGATACCCGATCGAATTTCGGTCCACTTCGGCATCGTCGTAAGCCCGTTCCAGCGCCCTGACTTGACCGCCGCTCGATGGCGCGAGGACGTCGGTCTCGCGGCCGTCGCTGGACGTGCCGATCCCCTTCAGGATCGCGTAAATCCGGTCTCCGTCTTCCACGGCGTCTTCCAGCCGCTTGAGGACGATCGCGCCGCCTCCTTCGCTGATCAGCAGTCCGTCGGCCCGCCGATCCATCGGGCGGATGATGCCGGTCGGGGAAATCGCCCCCAGCGACTGAAAAAGATAAGCGAAGCACAGCCACTGCGTGAGAAAAAATCCGCCGGCGATCGCCACGTCGGCACGCCCCGACCGCAGCCGGTCGACGGCCTGCTCGACCGCCACCAAAGAGGAAGCGCAGGCGGCGTCCACCGTGTGTGCCGTTCCCCCCAGGTTCAACCGGTTCGCGGCGCGGCTCGCCGTGATGTTCGGGATCGCCGTCGACAACGTGACGGGATTGTTTTCCGGCAGCGTGCTGCGGAGGAACAATTCGGCGTCGCGGCGCAAATCGGCAGTCAGCGCATGGGGATATTTCCGTTGGAGCATTTCCAGCGTGGCGTCATACCATTCCACGCCGAACGCCAATTGATTCAGGCGATACGTGGGGTACCCGCCCCGGCCGATGATGACGTCGGTCCTGGCTCGGCGCGCATCGGTCTCTGAGATGCCTGCATCGTGCAATGCGTCATCGATCACCTTGAGCATCAGGAATTGGTCGGGGTCCCCCTCTTTGATCGAATTCGGCAAGATGCCGTATTTCAACGGGTCCAGCGACAAATCGGCCGGCAGGAATCCGCCGCGCGACGTCGGCAGATAGGCAATATGATCTTGCGGCAGATCGAAGTTCCGCGCGGTGCGCAGGCGATGCGCAGGCCGATCGGTGACGCAATCCACGCCGTTGACGATGTTCGACCAATACTCCCGCGCGTCGTGTGCGCCGGGAAACACGCAGCCGAGGCCGACAATGGCAATATCTTTGCGACGCATTAGTTTCCCGCTCCTGACAAGGCCTGCAACATGCGGGGCACGCTGCAGGAAATGAGGACTTCCGGCTGTGACTGACCGGTCAATTGCAACTCCTGTTCCAGCCGCCGGACGCCGTCGTCGACCGGAATCAAATAGATGTCGCGGCTGGCGTAGATCTTCCGCAGTTCGTCGGAAACCATGCCCGCATCCCACGGGCCCCAATTGACGGCGACCACGCGGCCCGGCCAGCGGCGATCCAGATCCTGGGCCAGCTTATTCAGAAATTCGTTCCCCGCGCTGTAATCCGACTGACCGGCATTACCAAACCGCCCCGCGATCGAGGAGAAAAACACGCAGAATTTGAGCGACTCCGGCCGCAGCTTGTGAGCCAGAATGACGGCGCTATCCACTTTCGTGGAAAAGACTTTCGCATACGACGCCGGCGTTTTGTCCTTGATCAGCTTGTCCTCGATCACGCCGGCGCCATGCAGCACGCCGTCGATCCGGCCGTACTTCGCGTACAATTGGTCGATCAGGCTGCCGAACTGGGTTGCATTCCGCACATCGAGGGAATGGTACTCGACCGCGGACCCCGCGGATTGCATCGCGTCGAGATTCCGACGTATCCGGCGATCTTTCAGCAGCAGTTTCAACGACTGTTCGATCTGCGCCGGAGGCATCGGTTTGCCGGAGGCGCGGCTGTTCTGAATCAAATGTTGCCGAACCTGGGCGGCGGACATCCCCAGCGTTTCGGCCGATTCCTCCCCCGGCAGCGGAGAACGCCCGGCGAGAATTAACCGGCACTTCGACTCGCGGGCCAGGCCGAGCGCGATATCCGCCGTGATGCCGTCCGCACCGCCCGTGATCAGCACCACGGACTCTTTCGTGAGCGGCAAGGGCTGCAACTGGGACCGATGCGGCTCCACGCGATTGAGCTGCACGCTGCAGCGGCCGCGGGCCGAGATGCCGATCTCCACCAGGGAATCTCGATGATTCCATTCGTCCGCGAGTTGTGCGACCAGCGCTGCCGGCGGAATCGAGGGATCGAGATCCACCGTCTTCACCGTCACTCGCTGATATTCCTGGCGGAAGGTCTTGCACAGGCCGATCGTTCCGGCGCCGGAGAGCGCCATGCGGTCTCCGCCCTGGATTCCCAGTTTGCCGTTGAGGGCCGTCAGATTCATCACGATTCCGCCGCCATGCTCGGCCGACTGCGTGAGTTCGCCGGCAAACTCCTTGAGGAGATTGAACAGCGACAAAGTGAGTTTCAGTGACATGGCAGGGTCCGGGATCCCGGGACGGTGATACGGTTCGCCTAGGCACAGGAAATTGACCAATCCGCCGACCGTGGCCCCTTCGCTCGACGACAGAAGACGATGCAGTTCTCCCACGGCGTCCGCCTGGTCCAGCGGGGCTTCATACACCGTGGCGGAAACTTTGCGCACCGTCGGTCCGGGGAGAATCTGGCGGACGCGGCAACCGTCCGCCTGCAGCCCGGCGGCAATCGCCTGCGTCACGTCCGCCACTTCACCGACCAGCAGAATCAGGTCTTGGACCGGGAATTTTTTTTTTCCCCGTTGAGCGCCGGCGCTTCCACGGCGTCCAGCGTGTATCGTTCCACCGCGGCGTTGCCCGAGGCGACCTCCTGCAAAGTCGATCCTTCAGGCTGTCCGGCCATCTGTGCCTGATACTGCAATTCGTAGGCGCTGATAATGTCGCCCAGCGTCTTCAACTGCATGAATTCCTTGATGGCCTCTTCTTCATCTTCTCCATCGCGCTGGAAGAACCGGTGGTAGTCCTTCAGATTGCTGAAGACTTCCACCGTCTTAATGGAATCGATTCCCAGACCTGCTTCCAACGGCAGCGATTCATCAAGCATGTCGATGGGGTAGCCGGTGCGATCGCTGACAGCTTGCAGCAGCGCGGCGCGGAATTTCTCGACCGACGGCGCGTTCTGGCCGCTGGAGGAGGACTGGGCCGGCGCAGGAACGGAAACCGTGCCATTGCCATTCAGAGAGTGACCGTTGTCTGCCGGGCCGTGGTCCGGCGCAGCGACCTGGGCCTGGGGGGCCGACTTGGCCAACGGGGCGACCCCATGACCATTGGCGGTTCCGTTGCCGTTCTCCTGGTGGCTTGTCCCGTTCTGGCCTGGCGATACGACGGCGTGCCGCTCGCTGGGAGAGTGACTGGTTTGTGCGCGGGCCGCCGGTGCGACGGCGATGCGGTTGACCGCGACCGACGTGCGGACGGCCGCAGGTGCGCCCGCGGTTCGGACCACGGGGGGAACGGCAACTTGGACCGCAACTGCCTGGACCGCCGGAGCAGGAACCGCCGCGACAGCCGGTACGAATTCCGGAATCAGGGGCGGCATCGCTTCTTGCGGAAGTAGCGGCAAAGGTGCTCCGGAAACGCAATGCTGCATCAGTTGCTGATGAGCGTCAATGAACCGCAAGGCGACCTGCTGTTGCCATTTCTGCAGGTCAAGCAGTTGCATCATCAACGCTTGCGACTGAGCAAGCACTTGCGCCGAAGCGGCATTTAAGCTGGCAGTCTGTTCCACGGGCTGCTGTGTGTTCATCGTCGCGGAATACCTCACGTGTGAAAAAGGTGTCGGTGGGACGGGACAACTGGCGGTGATGGCACTGACCAGGGGGAGGGAAGGAGCAGCCGGCATGCCGCCGGCGGAAAGCGTCCGTGCCGATGAGGGAGTTTGCACAATCGCGGGCTTCGTCCGCTCGCCGGCATCCGCCGGAACAAGGGACGCTGTACGCGGTTCAAGGGAGTGTCCGGCTGCCGATTCGACGGACTGCCGTTCCACGACTTGAGGAACGGTCGTCGACGCAGACGGTGCTGCCGACGCGGGCTGTCCCGTCGACGATTTGCCGAATTTTGCCCGTAGGCCGTCTTTGCCCGATGTCCGTTTTGGCAGCGGCGTCACGGGTGTGGCTTTGTAGGTCGTCAAGATCCAGTCGGTCGGTTTCGGCGTGGACTTTAAGGCAACGCCTTTCAGAGTGTCCGTCACGCTCACGGCGTTCAGCCCGCGCTCGGCGTACCACGGCGCCAGGTCGACCGGAAGCCCCAGCGTGAACAATTGGGCCAGGACATGCGAGAATTGCGTGACGCCGTCTCGGCCGTTGGCGTCCAGCGAAAGACACGTTGGTCCGTCTTGGGGGAAAATCTGTTGGACCAGGCCCGTCAGCACGCGGCCCGGTCCGACTTCGATAAAGACATCTGCCCCGTCCAACCGCATTTGACGAATCTGCTGCTCGAACTGCACCGGTTCCATCAGGTGACGCTGCAACAACTTGCGAATTTCCGCCGGTTTCTCCGGATAATGCCCGGCCAGCGTGTTGCTGTAGACGGCTTTCTGCGGCTTATGAAACTTCACCGCGCCGAGAATCTCGCCGAGCTGCTCGGCAGCCGATGCCATCAAAGGCGTATGAAACGCCCCCGTCACCGCCAGGCGTTTCGACCGTATCCCCCGTTGCTGGAAGTGTTCGACCGCGCGATCCACGGCCTCTTCCGAACCGGCGATGATTGTTTGCTCCGGCGCATTCAGATTCGCCAATTCAATCTCAAGGCCCAGTTCCGTTATCAATTCCCGAATCGCGCTCGCACCGGCATTCACGGCCGCCATGGCGCCGGGTTTGGCAGCCTGACCGGCTTCCAGCGAGATGCGGCCACGATGGGCTGAGACAGACAGCAGATCGTCCCGGCTCAGGCATCCCGCGGCATGAAGGGCGACATATTCTCCATAACTGTGGCCCGCAGTGAACGCGGGCTCGACGCCGTACCGTTTCAGCAACTCGATGGCAAAGACTTCCACCAGGCCCAGCGCCGGCTGGGCGACGTGCGTGGAATTCAGCGCTTGTCGTTCGATTTCCAGTTCTTCCACCGAAAACACCGGCGGAGGATAGATCACCCGGGTGATGGCCTTGGGCAGAAACTCGCTCAAGCTGCGATTCGCCCCCGCAAACAACGGGTGGCTCCACCGGTTCACAATGACCAGATCACGCAGCATGTTGACGTTTTGCGATCCCTGCCCCGGAAAGAGAAACGCCACCGCAGACGGCGAAATCGGCGCCGCTCCGGAATAGTAGATCCCGGTCGGGTCGCTCACCGTATCTCGGTCTGAGAGCAGATGTTCCGTTTTCTCGAGTTTCACGAGGAAATCGGCGGCGTCCGCGGCGACAATCGCCAGACGACAGCCGCCCGCGTGGGGCAGTTCGTCATGACGGACGGAAAACGCCAATGCCGAAAAATCGTCCAGCGTCGTTTTCGCCAATTGCTCACGTAAATGGCGAATCGCACTGACGATTTCCACTTTTGTCGGACGCAGCCAGGTCAGGATTTCGGCGGCTCTCGGCGTAAAATCGTCCACGGACAAAGGGGAAGCTTCCGTCGTCGGAGCTTCTTCCAAGACTACGTGGAAATTCGTGCCGCCGAAGCCGAAGGCGCTGACGCCCGCTCGCCTGGGATGTTCGCCCAGTTCGTCGAACCACGGACGTGATTCGGTGTTCACGAAAAATGCGCTGTTTTTGAAGTCGACTTTGCGATTCGGAGATTCGACATGGAGGGTTGGCGGCAGAACCTGATGTTTGAGGGCCAATGCCGTCTTCACGATGCTGGCCAGGCCGGCGCACGTTTTCGTGTGGCCGATCATCGATTTTACCGACCCGACCGCCGCGAATTGCAGGTCGGTGCATTCCTGCGAATACATCGTGTTGAGCGACGTAATTTCCGTCCCGTCGCCGACTGCCGTGCCGGTGCCGTGGGCTTCGACCAGGGAAATCGAAGTGCACGAGAGTCCTGCATCCGCATACGCCCGGGTCAACGCAAGAATCTGTCCGCCCGGATGCGGCGCCGTCATGCTTCGATTTCGGCCGTCGCTGGAACTGCCGATGCCGCGAATCACGGCGTAAATCTTATCGCCATCGCGAACGGCGTCGTCGAGCCGCTTGATCAAGATCGCCGCAATCCCTTCACCGAGCGCGATTCCGTCCGCCGAATCGTCAAAAGGGCGCGAGCGGCCGCGCGGCGAGAGGGCATGGGTTTTGGCGAAACACATATAAGTGAAGGCGTTATTGGAGCCGTCCGCAGCGCCGACCAGCATCATGTCGACGGAACCAACGCGGAGTTGTGCCACGGCGGCATGTAGCGCGGCCAGCGACGCGGCGCAGGCGGCGTCGACCGTGTAGTTCGGCCCGCCCAGGTCAAACCGATTGGCGATCCGCCCGGCGATGACGTTCGTCAAGATTCCCGGAAAGGAATCCTCGGTCCATTCCGGCATCATCGCATGGGTCTGATCCACAAGGGATTTCTGCGTCTCCGCGCTGATGCCCGTCATGCGAGGCAGATGGTGGGACATCATGGTGCGGAAGGCGTAGTCCGAACCGATATCGTTCATTCCCGCACAGGCGAAAATGACCCCCGTCCGTTCTTTGGGAAAGGACCGGTCATGGTAGCCCGCATCGGCAAACGCCCGGTCGGCAACTTCCAGCGACAGCAACTGCATCGGGTCGATGCTCTCCAGGCTGGCCGGCGGAATTTTCCATTTCACCGGGTCGAAACGAAGCGGATCGAGAAATCCGCCCCATTTGGAATACACCTTGTCGGGCGCTAAACGGTCGTCATCGAAAAAGTCCTGTTCCCGCCAGCGTTCGGCAGGGACTTCTTGAATAGCATCGACGCGATTCAGAATATTTTGCCAGTAACGGCGAATATCCCCCGCTTTGGGAAAAAGGCCCGACACCCCCACAATGGCAATGGGCGCGGCCGGCAGAGCGTGTGCATGTTCCGAGGTCGTTGAAGGCATTCACGATCTCATTTTTGAATGTTGGCGAAGAAACTTGGCGAAACGGTCGCCGCAAAATCCCGGCACTGCTGTCAATTTGCGGTTCGATTCCGAACGCGAGCGAAACAATTCCCATCCCGTGGCGCAAATCATCAGTCCGCGGTCGGTGATCGCAGTTTTTGCGAGAACCCCCGCAATCTCCCAGAGCCACCGGATCACCACGGTGATGATCAAACAGCTGGGACGTAAATGATAAACGGGGAGGGATGGGTAGGCAATGCGCTTTTGGAAGAAAAACGCGGCTTTTGTAAACCACGTAGGACTGTGAGTTTTGTACCGATTGTTCTGGGGATTCAATTCATGAATCAGAAATCAGGAACTCCATGAAGGGAGTCAGCGGATAATTTGTCTTCGATAGTCAGAAATCCTTGCAGTGGAGTGCAGCGCGAGATTTCGTGGGGACATCGCTGATTGAAGTGACGATTCGCATTTGGCGACCGGGTCGTAGACGAAATGAGGCATCCGTCAAATTCATTGCTGTTTTCCTATTTCTACAAACCTACCCAAAGTGTTTTTCGTCGGCATTCAAGAAATGTTGCAACTTCCTACAGACAAAGAAGGTTACGATTAATCAAGAGATCGCTGAAATTCGTGGTTTCAAAAACTGCCCTGAAGCTGCTCGGGGTTTTGCGATGGGATTTCAAGAATGTGAAAGCAATCGCCCGGGCATTTTTCAGCAGCCGCGCTGAAACGGAATTCCAGTCGATCTCTGCTGAGTTGGAGTAACCCTTGAGAAGTGCAAAACGAGGATCATGAGTTCGCGCCGGAAGGTTTCGCTGCATCGAGAAGAGAAAAACCAGTGATCTGTCGAATCGCCTTTTTATGAGGAGTTCACCTCGACATTCAGGGACGACGCTAATTTTCTTGAAATCTGCGATAATCTGCCGATCATCAGCGACGTTAGGATTTCTCCGCATCTTAGCGACATTGCGTCGAATCCCGTTGTCGAACAAAGTGTGGCGCGGAGTGAATTTCGACCTTTGAGGAATCTTTGCCCGCAATCTCCGCATTTTTTCATTTCACACTTTCGGGCCGGACCACACGGGCTTATGCTCACTCCTGAGGTTTTTTCGCAGGGAGCGATGCGGGAGACGTCAGCATGTCAGGACCGTTTTCAATCGCGTGCTTGATTTTGGCCAGTCTGTGCACGGGATTTCTCTCCGCAGCCGAGATGCCCGGTACGGCGAATTCCCTGGTTCCCCAGTCCGGGGATGTGCTGGTCATCCTGGGCGACGGCACGACCCAAACCGCCCTTTACACGCAATATGTCGAGGATTTTTTTCTCACCCGCTATCCGAAACTCTCGGTACGTGTCGTCAATGCCGGCGTGCAGGGATCACGAGCTGCAGACATCTTGCGGCGATTTTCGTCAGACGTTGCAAAACACCATCCGACGCATGTGGCCGTAGGTCTGGGGATGAACGACACAGGAGACGCGTTGTCGCTGAAGGATGATTTTTTCAGGACCTATCGCCAGGAATTGTCCGAGATCGATCGCCGGATTCGCGCGTTGGACGCCATGCCGATTTACCTGTCGCCGACCATGGTCGACGCGTCTTCCGCCCGGCGAAGCCAACTGAAAATCGAGCCGGAGTTCCTGGAATTGGCGAATGCGACGTCAGCTTATTTCAGCGTCTGGCTGCAGGAATTCGCCGAGCAAGGGAACGCCGGGTTTGTCGATCTGCATGGTCCGTTGAACCAACTGACGCGGTTGGGGCGTCGCGAAGACTCGCAGTTTTCCTTGATGCAGGACGGAATTCACCCCACCCCTGCCGGTCATCTGGTGATCGCCGCGGAAATTCTGGGGCAGTTGGGCCTCGAACGGCCTCTTTCCCGGATTCGGATCGTCCGCAGACCGGAGGGATTGACGGTCTCCGCGGACGGCGGGGCCGTGACGAATCTTCACCAGGCGACCGATGGACAGGCCGTTTCTTTTCACTGGCAGGCCGAAGCGCTCCCCTGGCTCGTGGCGGATGACACAGCGCCGGCCGTGGAATTGATGAATCTTGCCGATCGATTCAACCGCGAAATCCTGGAAGTGCGCGGCCTTGCCGCGGGCCTGTACGAATTGCTGATCGATGACCGACTCATCGGCCGGTTCTCCAGCGAGGCCCTGGAAGAGGGACTCAGTTTGCAGCGGCTGACGACGCCGCAGTCCGAACAGGCCCTGCATATCGCCCGGAGGAATCGTGAACGAACGGACGCTGCCATCCGGCCGGCGCGGGAAGAATGGGCGCTCGAGCAGGAATCGTTCCGTCTCGAACAGAAACTCGTTGCGGAGCCTGGCAATCGAGATCTTCGCGAGAAATTTGCCGATGTGCAGCGGAAACTCTTGAGATCACACGACCGGTTGGCGAAATGGTCGCAATCCGCCGCCGACTGGCTGGAAGATTTGCGAGAAGAAAGCCAGCCTGAGCTGCGTCAATTCGTGATCCGCCCCGTGCAAATCGCAGACGTTCGCGGCCGGGTGCTCATCAGCGGCATGCCGCTTTCCGGCGCTGCCGTGGAATTGCACGGAATGCGCGGACTCACGGCGGCCGGCACGACGGATACGATGGGGTTCTTTCAACTGACGGCCCGGTCACCGGAAGTCATCGAACCCGGCGCCGCTTGGCTGGTCGTCCTGGCGAAAATGGTGCTGCCGAATTTCGTGTCGCTGGAAAAGAGCGGCCACCACGTGACGCTCCGCCCCGGCGTGAACGACATCGAACTCCATTTCGAAGAGATGTCTCCGGGACAGTAACGGTGATGATGAGGGGCGAGGGGCAAACAATCGCTTGCGCTTAGCCGCGGCCACCACGCCACCAATTCGTTTTCTTCCCTAACGCCTATTTCTTGCGCCCATACTTCCAATTGAGCGATTTCCCTTCGCCAAGCTGCTCCAGTGTCTTGGCGATGCGGCGGTCGCGGGTTTCCGGGAGTTTTGCGCCGGCGATCCAGTCGGCGTATTCCCGTTGATGGCTGGGGCTGAGCGTCTCAAACGCCACCCGGGCCGTTTTGTTGCGCTTCAATGCAGCCTGCAGTTCGGGCGGAATCACCAGCGGCTTCGGCGCGGATTTTTTTTGAGCCGGCAGTTTCACTCCCTGCTCGTTCAAAGCGGCCGCTTCCGCGAAATACGCCAGTAGAACTTTGTCTTTAGGGAGATCGTCGACACTGGTCAGCTTGACGACGGAGCCTCCCATCATCTCGCCGGAACCCCTCAGAAGTCCGGCCGGATCTTTCAGCAGCTTGCCTTTCCAGAAGACCAGGTTCACATGCTGCTTGAACGCCGGCATGCCGATGAGCGGCCCCTGGTAATCAAAGAACGGCGTGCTCCATTTCATCGTCTCCGTGACGTCCGGGCAGGCCTGATGCATCAGCTTGCGGACTTTCATCAGAATCGGCTGCGCAAACGCGGCGGATTTCTCGATGTAGGCGTCCACGGCGGGATTTTTCTTCGCGGTGGGCATCGCGGCGTCACTCAGAAGGTCCGGGCGTCGCCGACGCCGGGCTTTGGAGAGAGATCACGGACTGGCCGGGGCGGCCGAGTCCGCCGGCGCAGCGTCAACCACGACCAACTCGTGCTTCTCGACATCGTACTGATACCGTTTGCCTCCGGGCAACACGGGCAATTTGATGTTGTTTTCCTTGATGATCCGCTCCATGAATTCCTCGTACGAATTCGGATAGCGGCCTTCGGTCGCATTGAATAGATTCACCGCACCGGCGATGTGGGTCTTGGAAATCTGCTCGACCATCGGGCCATAGGCCTGTAGCGGCGCCAGCACCGGGTCGTCCGCGCGGACCTTGGAATCGCTGACGTTCGCCCCGGCCTCCGCTTTGTACTCGCCGACGTCCTGCGTCGTCTTGTGCATGATGCTGTTCGGCGACTTTTTCGTCATGTCCTCGCACCCGAACAAGCACAGCAGCAAAAAACTCCAATACCAGAAGATGCGGCGCATAAGGAGGGACTTTCGAGAAGACGTGCGGATCTGCACTCGACTTGGATTCAGTGTACCGTCGGCGAACGGCTGAAAGGAAGGGATCGTCGCCTCCTCGAGATCGACAGCCCCGACCGTGACGGAGGGGTTCTCAAATCGTAGGGACCGGTCGCTGACGCTTGCGGCTGCCAAGAACCTGAATCTCTCGCCCCGCCCATCGTGGTATTTTGCCATTATTCCGTGTTTAATCCAGGGGCTTTTCGGCACGGAAACTCCGTGTCGCGTTTTGTCCTGGGACCAGTCGTTCGGAAATTCGCTCGGAGACTCTCGCGCATGTCCAGCAACATTCAGTCGGTGCTCACTGAGAATCGGAAGTTCCCGCCCGCCGCGTCGTTCGTGAAAGACGCCCATATCAACAGCGAGGACCAGTACCAGCGGATGTGGCAGAAGGCCAAGGACGATCCCGCCGGCTTCTGGGGCGAACTGGCTGCGAATCTTGTCTGGCACAAAAAGTGGGACAAGGTTCTCGAAGGAGCGATGCCCGAAACGAAGTGGTTCACCGGCGGCAAGCTGAACGCCAGCGTCAACTGTGTTGACAAGCACCTCACCACGTGGCGGAAGAACAAGGCCGCCATCATCTGGGAAGGGGAACCCGGCGACACCCGCGTGCTGACCTACCAGGACCTGCATCGCGAAGTGTGCAAATTCGCGAATGTGCTCAAAAAACTCGGCGTGCAGACGGGCGACCGCATCACCATTTACATGCCGATGATCCCGGAACTCGTGATCGCCATGCTGGCCTGTGCCCGGCTGGGAGCGACGCATTCCATCATCTTTGGCGGCTTCAGTGCCGACGCCGTGGCCGACCGCAACAACGATGCGAAGGCGAAGCTGATTATCACGGCGGATGCCGGCTGGCGTCGCGGCAAGGAAGTGCTGCTGAAGGCCGCCGTCGATGAATCGATGCAAAAATCGCCGACCGTCCAGAAGGTCGTCGTCGTTCGCCGGACGGGATTGCCGGTCCACATGCAGCCCGACCGCGATTACTGGTGGCACGACCTGATGAGCGACGTCACCGCCGATTGCGACCCGGTCCAGGTCGACAGCGAACACCCGCTGTTCATCCTCTACACGTCAGGCAGCACCGGGAAACCGAAAGGCGTGCTGCATACCACGGCCGGCTACCTGCTCGGCACCCAGATGTCGGCGAAATGGGTCTTCGACCTGAAAGACGACGACACCTACTGGTGCACCGCCGACATCGGCTGGGTCACCGGCCACAGCTACATCTGCTACGGCCCGTTGCAGAACGGAGCCGCGATTGTGATGTATGAGGGGGCCCCCAACTGGCCCGATGAAGGCCGGTTCTGGGAGATCATCGAGAAGTACCGCGTCTCGATTTTCTACACCGCCCCGACTGCCATTCGCGCGTTCATCAAGTGGGGCGATCACTGGCCCGCCAAGCACGATCTGTCGAGCCTCAGGCTGCTCGGTTCCGTCGGCGAGCCGATCAACCCCGAAGCCTGGATGTGGTATCACAAGGTCATCGGCGGTGAACGCTGCCCCATCGTCGATACCTGGTGGCAGACCGAAACCGGGGCCATCATGATCAGCCCGCTCCCCGGAGTTACGGCGGCCAAGCCCGGCAGTTGCACCCGCCCGCTCCCCGGCGTGGTCCCGGCGATTGTCAATCAGGAAGGGAAGGAAATCGGTGCCAACGAGGGAGGCCTGCTCGTCATGAAGCAGCCCTGGCCGTCGATGCTGCGCACACTCTATGGCGATCACGAACGATTCAAGTCGACCTACTTCAGCACCATTCCCGGGTGTTACTTCGCCGGCGACGGTGCCCGCAAGGATGAAGACGAGTTCATCTGGGTGATGGGCCGCGTGGATGATGTGCTGAACGTCGCCGGACATCGCCTCAGCACGATGGAAGTCGAATCGGCCCTGGTGGCGCACCCGCTGGTCGCCGAGGCCGCCGTTGTCGGTTTTCCGCACGACATCAAAGGCGAAGGGATTTGTTGTTTCGTCTCGCTGAAAACGGGCGACGGTAACGACGCATTGATGTCTGAACTGACGGCTCACGTCCGCAAACAGATCGGGGCCTTGGCGACGCCCGATAAAATCCGCTTCACCGCCGCGCTGCCGAAGACCAGAAGCGGCAAGATCATGCGAAGGTTACTGCGCGACATCGCCGCCGGGAGAGAATCCGCGGGCGATACGACGACGCTGGAGGATTATTCGATCCTGGCGAAACTGCGGGAGACGGATGAGTGATTTCAGACAATCAAGAGTGCCATGCGAACGTGCCATGCCCACTGCTTTGAGTGGGCATGAGATTGCTGCGTGAAATCAATAACACATGCCCACGTAAAACCGTGGGCATGGCACCCGGCGTTTGAGGAAATTCGCCAGCGACTGGGACAAGGCGAGTGAGCTATCGCGATGGTGGGCGGGCGCGGGGCATGTCTCTTGACGGCGGTGGGCAGGTATGGTGTAACACGCGGCGGGGAATGACCGCGTGCGCAGCGCGCCGCATCCGTTGCAAGGCAGTACCACAATCATGGCAACACTCGAACAAACGACCGGCTACAAAAACGGCAAGAAATTGACGCAGGAGATGGCCCGGATACTGAAGGGGACTCCGCATGACCCCTCGCAGCCGATTCCGTTTACTTTTTACCTTTACCTGCCGGACAAGCGAACCGCGACCGCCTGCGCCAAGGTCTTGAAGACGAAGGATTGCGAGACGGAAGTAGAGCAGTCGGCCGCTGACGATGGCCAATGGCTGTGCCTGTGTCACGCGACCTGCACGCTGACCGACGGCACGGTTTCCCAGTTGGGAGACCGGCTCATTCAGTTGGCCAGGGAATACGGCGGCACATTCGACGGCTGGGAGGTCGATGTGTACAAGATTCCCGGGGCGCTCGCGGATTTGATGTCGCTGCTGGCCGAGATGTTGCAACAGACCGACAGCAAAAAGTCCTCGAAGAAGCCAGCGAAGAAGCCACTGAAGAAGAAATCGACGAAGAAACAGCCGCAGAAAGCACCGGCGAAAAAGACAAAGCAGACGAAAAAGAAATGAGCCGTCGCGAAGCGATCCGCGTCAACGGCCGGCATCGGCAAAATTCCGACCACTGAAAAAAAACGCCCCGGAGAGGGTCCGGGGCGTTGGGCGATCCTGTCAGCACGAATTGTTCCGCGGTTGGCAACCGCGGCTTGATAAATCACCGGAAGAATACGAACGTCACCACCACGAAGATCGGAACCAGAATGCTCACCGAGTAGGCCATGTAGCCAAAGAAGCTCGGCATCTGGACGTTGTTCTCTTCGGCGATGGCCTTGACCATGAAGTTCGGGCCGTTGCCGATGTAGGTGTTCGCCCCCATGAACACGGCGCCGCAGGAAATCGCGGCGAGAATGGCCGCGGCGTTGCTGGCGGCGGGCAATTGAAGATAGGTCAGCATATACGGTCCACTGAGCGGCACGTTTTCCATGCCGCACGCCGCGGCGGAGAAGGCTAGATACGTCGGTGCGTTATCCAGGAAGCTCGACAACATGCCGGACGCCCAGAAGAACTGCCACGGCTCGTTCACGCCGAGTTGATCGCCTTTCGCATTGAGGATCGCCAACGCGGGGATCATCGTCACGAAGATGCCGGCAAAGAGGACGGCGACTTCGATGATCGGCCCGAAGGTGAAGCGGTTCTTCTCGCGGATGGCGCCGGACGTCGTCACGAAGGCCAGCGCCGCGGTGGCGAGCATGATCGGATCGCGGACATACCATTCCCACGGCATGCCTCCGTTGCCGATGCCGTTGCCTGAGACGTAGATGATCGCCACGATGGCGGCTAGAAACGCGAGATTCAACGCTCCTTCAATTCCGAACGCTTCCGACGGAGTTCCCTCCGCCGGGGCCGTTCGCTTTTCTTCCCGTCGGGCGACGATTGTGTCCCAGACGAAGAATGCCGCCAGGATCAGGCCGTTTACCAGCAGCCATTGCGGCCACAAGCGAAACGTCCAATTGAACGGCACGCCGGCCAGAAAGCCCATGAACAGCGGGGGATCGCCGAGCGGCGTCAGCAGACCGCCGCAATTCGACACGGCGAAGATGAAGAAGACGACCACGTGCGCCACGCTGGTCCGCCGCGCATTGGCGCGGAGCAGCGGACGAATGAGCACCATCGAAGCGCCCGTCGTGCCGATGAAGCTGGCGATCACCGTACCGATGGCCAGGAAGATCGTATTCACGACCGGCGTCCCGGCGAAGGACCCGCGAATGTAAACCCCGCCCGAGATCACGAACAGACAACCCAGCAGGACAATGAAGGAGACATACTCCACGGCCGCATGTTCCAGTTTCTCGATTCC
Source organism: uncultured Planctomycetaceae bacterium (assembly GCA_964388415.1). Classification (GTDB taxonomy): domain Bacteria; phylum Planctomycetota; class Planctomycetia; order Planctomycetales; family Planctomycetaceae; genus CAZDGB01. The sequence goes on from CAYMAO010000015.1 coordinate 109,769, forward strand.
CGCGTGGCCGAAAACCGCCGCCAGATAAGCCGCCGTCGGAATCGCCAGCAGGGCGGCGATGATCCCTTTATTGTGGTTGTGTTCCCACCAATGAGGATTCACCAGCGGAAAGACGGCGACGCAGCCAAGCAGAATGGCAAATGGCACCACCGACCAGAACGGCAGATCGTTCCCCATGCTGGCCCCGTGTCCGTCGCCATGTCCGTCGCCGTGACCAGCGCCCGCGGCGGCATGATGATCCTCGGCGTGAGCCTGGTGATTCTCGGCGTGATGATCAGTTTCCGCCAGGTGGCCTTCGACGACAGGTGTTTCAGCAGCCGTTGCGGCTTCATCGGGCTGACCTGCGGCGACGACCGGCCGCACGGATCCTGCTTCATGAACCGGAGCCGACGGCTGTTCGCCGGCAGCCGCGGCGGTCGAGGTGATAATCCACCAGCCGATGGCGCTGCCATAGCCGATCATTCGCCAGATTTCCTGAATCACGTTCGCACCTTCGTTTCAAGAACTGATGTTTCGGGAGCGGAAGTTTCTGGGCGAGTTCCGACAATGCAGTCCTCGCTCAGTCGAAAACATGTCGCGGAATCGCCTCAGATGCCGACTTTCTGATGCCAATTTGCCACTTCGCTCTCCGAATGCCGCCGATCGTTCCGAACGGAATGAAGATAACGGATTTGCCGTCTTTGTGAATGAGAGGGGTCGCACATGCGGAGCGGAATCCGGTGCGGCCGCTTGACGCTTCCGAACAGCCGCTTCAAGATGAATCAGGGAAATTTGATTTCACTTAACGCCCCTCGTCGATGGAAACATCCCATGATTCGTCTCGCACTGCCGGCCATCGTTCTTGGCACTTGCCTCTCGGCCTGGGCGGCAGACCCCTTGAAGCCGTTGACTCCCGGCGACCGAATTCTCTGGAACGACTCGAAGGTCGTCGGTTCGCCAGATCCGTTGCCGCCGTACCGCACGAAGCCCGTCTTTGAAAAGTTGAAACTCTTTCAGCCGATCTACGTCGCCGCTGAGCCGGGGACGAATAACTATCTTGTCGTGGAACACGCCGGAAGCTGGTCCGGTCCGGGCGGTATCCGCCGGTTCGCAAATTCTCCCGATGTCACCGAGATCGAAACGGTGATCGGCATCGATTACCTGATCTACGGCTTCTGCTATCACCCGAAATATGTTGAGAACGGCTACATTTACCTGATGGCAAACGGCCCGGTGAAAGAGCCGACGCACAAGATGAACCGCATCGTCCGGTACACGGTCGACCGGAAGCCGCCGCACAAACTCGATCCGGCCACGGAACTCGTCATCCTCGAATGGGAATCGAACGGGCATAACGGCGGCGAACTTGGTTTCGGCCCCGACGGAATGCTGTATTGCCCCACCGGCGACGGCACGTCGGACAGCGACACGCTGCAGACCGGGCAGGGCGTGGACGACCTGCTCGCCGTGCTGCTGAGGCTGGACGTCGATCACCCCGATCCTGGCAAAACGTATTCGATTCCCAAGGATAACCCATTCGTCGACACGCCCAATGCCCGGCCGGAAATCTGGGCGTTCGGCTTTCGCAATCCGTGGCGAATGACGTTTGACAAAAAGACCGGCGGACTCTGGGTCTGCCAGAACGGGCAAGACCTCTGGGAGCAGGCGTATCTCATTCAGAAAGGGGCTAATTACGGCTGGAGCGTACAGGAAGGGAGCCATCCGTTTTATCTGGAGCGCAAGTCCGGCCCCGGACCGATTCTGCCGCCTACCGTTGAGCATCACCATTCGGAGGCCAGGTCGCTCACCGGCGGCGTGGTCTATTACGGCTCGGAGCTTCCCGACCTGCAGGGAGCCTATGTTTACGGCGATTTCTCCACCGGAAAAATCTGGGGCGTCAAAGTCGACGGCCAGAAGGTTACCTGGCACAAAGAACTCGTCGATACCACGTTTGCCATTGTCGGTTTTGCGGGAGGATTGAACGGCGAACTGTTCGTGGTGGATCAAGGAACAGGCCTGCACAAACTGGAGCCGACGCCTGCCGACACGCCGCAGCCGAAGTTCCCGACGAAACTCAGCGAGACGGGCCTGTTCACGTCCGTGAAAGATCACCAGGTTCATTCGGCGCTTGTCCCTTACGAAGTGAATACTCCCCTTTGGTCCGACGGGGCTCGCAAGGAACGATTCATCGCCCTTCCCGGCGACACCCAGATCGAATTTCCGGGCGGGAAAACCTGGAACCTGCCGGAAGGGGCCGTCTTGGTGAAGACGTTTGCCTTCGATGTCCTCGGAGCCAACGGGCCGTCCTCCCGGCGCATCGAAACCCGGTTGCTGACCAAGCAGCAGAAGGAATGGGTCGGTTACTCCTATGAATGGAACGCCGAGCAGACCGACGCCGTTCTCGTCGAAAATGCCGGGAAGGATGTCGTCTTTGATATTCCCGAAGCCGTCAATTCCGACCGCCCGGCGAAATTCACGTGGCATTTCCCCAGCCGGTCGGAGTGCATGGTCTGTCATTCCCGCGCGGCGACCTACGTCCTCGGCTTGCAGACCGCCCAGATGAACCGTGATCACCACTACCACGGCGGCGTCCGCAACCAGTTAGAGACGTTGTCGCAACTCGGAATTTTGAAAACAGGGGCCGGCGAAACGAAATCCGACTTGCCGAAACCCGTCGCTGAACTGCCGAAATTTCCCGATCCATATGATGCCATGCAGCCGTTGGAAGACCGCGTGAAAGCGTACCTGCACGTGAACTGCGCGGTGTGCCATCAGGACGCCGGCGGCGGAAACTCGGCCATGCTGCTGGAACAGGCGACCGCGCTGCCGAAGATGCTGATCCTCGACGAAACGCCGAAGCACGACAAGTTCGGCATCGTCGACGCGAAGCTGATCGCCCCCGGCGCGCCGGATCGTTCGGTGATGCTGCACCGCATCTCGCGCCGCGGCAAGGGACAGATGCCTCCGCTCGCCACGACGAAAGTCGACGAACAAGCCGTTGCGCTGCTCAAAGCCTGGGTACAGCAGTTGCCGCCGGCGGAGAAGAAGAGCGAATAGCCTGTTCGCATGAGTTTCAGCGCAGCGCACGGTGACCGGCGGGAGTCACGTTGTCTGAGGTTTGCTGGCGGCGAACTTTTTCCTTCACGGCGGCGGCGGCGAGTTCCTGCAGGCCGGCGTCCTCCGGGGCGCGCAGAGCGGCCCATTGCAGGTGCTGCGCGGCGCCGGCGAAGTCTTCCTGCTCCAGCAGCAATTGACCCAGCGTCTTATGCAATTCTAGGGATTGGGACATTCGTTCCAACGCCTGGCCGGCAATGCGGACCGCCTGTTCCGAGTCGTTTTCGTCGCGAGCCATGCGAACGGCCTCCAGCCAGATGTTTTCCGCGGCGACCCCTGAGAACTGCGGTGCGTCCTCCAGGCAAGCCTGGGCATAAAGACGCCGGATGAGCGTCAGGTCGTCCGCGCGACCGGTCGTCGAATACGCAAAGACCAGGGCATACAGCCCTTGCCGGTCGGGCTGGAGTTGCTCGATCAGTTCCTCCGCAGAGTAGTTGGCAGCCAGCGCATCGGCGATGGTTCGGCGATACTCGGGGCTTCGTTGAAAGGCTTTGCGCCAGAAGTGCATCGCAGTTTCCGTCTCATTTTTCCAGGATGCGGCCCGGCCAATTTCAAAATCGATCGTCGCATCATAAGGTCTGACGGCGAGTGCTTGTTGCCGCAGGGATTCCGCCAGGCCCTCCTGCGGGTCGCGGAGAAACTCCAACTGCGACAGGTAGAGATAGCCCTGGCCTTCTAAGGGGCAGATCATCAGGGCTTTCCGGGCGTAATGCCTGGCGGCCTTCAGGTACTTCCGGTTCGTGCCGGCCGCCGCTTCCAGCCAGGTGTTCAAGGCCTGGGCGGATTCAAACTCCGAGGCGAGCGCGGCATCACGCAGTTGATCGAGCGACAACGGGTTGTCGCTCGCTTCCTGCCTCTGTCCGAACACGAGGAGATAGGCGGCGGCGGCGCGAAGTTGCGAGCGGCAGTCATGGGGATTGGCGCGTGCCGCGGCCACAGTCGCCGCGATCTTCAACCGTTCCAGATCCTCGGGGCTGTCCGCAAGATCCTCTCCGTGCTCTTGGAGATTGAGATATTCGACGAGATGGGGTTCCGCCATCATCCCCGGGAGCTTCACCGAAATCATCCAGGCCGCAAGCGCCGTCAGCCCGAAGACGGACATTCCCCACACCAGCCGCGGCGGGTGACGGGCTGGTTCCGGGACGCCGCGCTCGCCGTTTGCACATTGCGAAAGCCGGCACGCACAGGCTGCCAGCACCGCAACGATGACCATGCACCCGGGCGTATACCAGAAGAAGTCGACGCCGGCATGAAGCAGGTTGGCGGCAAGGCTGGCCAGAATGGCCGCCGCCATGGCCGAACTCTCCGGCCCGGCATCGGTTCGGTAGGCTCGCCGGCACCAGTTCAGGCAAACGCCGATCATCAGCACGGCAATGCCCAGTCCGACAAACCCGCATTCCGACGCGACCTGGAGATACCCGCTCTCGGCATGCGAGAATTCCTGATTGTCGTCTTGCCGGTCGGTCTCCAGTTGATGGGTGAACAGATGCGTGCCGATGCCCGTGCCGAACCAGGGGAATCGACAGGCTAACCGGAGATTCGCCGCCCAGATTGTCGTGCGTTCGTCGGGGATCATGTTGTCGAACCGGTCGGCCAGCGAATGATAATTCGTGGCGAGCACGCAGCCGCCGACACCGGCGCCGACCAGCAACACGGTCGGGATAATCTTGCCGGGCAGATGTCCCCGCAGGCTCAAGAGGCTGAGGCCGACCAGGGAGGACACAGCCATCGCCGCGATCCCGGCGCGCGACAGGCTCAGCGATCCCGCCAGCAGCATCGCTCCGAGACCACAGGCGAGCATCACGAGTTGGAGTGAATTCCCCTGGGGACTCGGTCCGCCGAAGCCGACTTGCTGCCGGATTTCTCTCGGCCTGGCCGCTTGCGACAGCCACCACAGCGCCGGCCCGATGGTCAGCGCCAGGAACTGTGCCAGGTGGTTCCGATTGGTAAACGTGCCCAGCACGGTGTCTGTAGTGGAGACCGCCGGATGCTGATAGACCCACCAGAACAAACCGTTGCTGAAATAGAATTGCAGCAGGCCGAAGACCGCCATGGCGGCGCCTGCGCACGTGACGACCTTGAGCAGCCAGGCGACATCGCTTCGCTGGCGAATTCTCTGCACAACCGCGAGGAAAAGCAGCGCATGGGCCAGAAACGACGCCAGGCCGGAAGAGGTTTCCGCCGGATTCAGCGACAGCGTTTTCCACGATGACGGCAGCAGCCCGGATGTATCGGACCGCCAGAGAATCAGCAACCGGGAAATCTCCGGGGAGAACCAGTCCAGCCACGCCTGAGACAGCGGAATCATCTGCACGACGGCCAGTAAAACGCCTGCTCCCCACAGCCAGACCGTCGCCGTGGAACGCCAGACAGGCGATTGGGCCGTGAGTTGACGCATCGACCACAACAGCGCCAGCAAGGCCGCCAGCGAAGCGAAAAGCAACTGCCCGAGCGGCGATCTCCCGGCAAAGCACGCCGGAACAGCCACCAGCGTGACGACAAGCACGGCGTCCGTCGCCTGGGTCAACCACACGGCGGGTAAAGTTTCCGCGGGCGGCGCCGGAACATGCGGGCTCGACATCTGCCGCCTCCGTCGGGGCTGTGTCGTGCCGACGGTCGACATCATTACCTCCGCACTTCCTGTCCTGCGTTCGAGTCCAACCGGCGGTCAGGCCGCCATCCGATGAATCTCCGCAGGTTCATCGTCTTCGGGATTCGCGTCCAAGGCCTGGTCGTGTCCGTAACCGTACCCGTAACCGTACCCATAACCATATCCGTATTCGCCGGCGGAATCGGGCGCGAGGTGATTGATGATGACGCCGAGGACGTTGACGCCCGTGTTGATGTAAGACTGCACGGCCCGGATGACCATTTTCCGGCGGTTCTTGTCGGGCCGGATGACGACGACCGCACCGTCCACCATCCGGCCGACAATCGCCGGGTCGGTGACGGCGAGGACCGGCGGCGCGTCGATCAGAATTTGATCGTAAATCGTTTCGGCCCAGGCGATGACGTCGGACAATCGGTCCGTCGAAAGCAATTCCGACGGATTGATCGGCCGCGGACCGGAAGGCATGATGTCCAGATTCTCGATGCCGAGGTGGAAGAGATTTTCGAGGCAACTCTCGGCAATCGGGCGGTGATCGCGCAGCACCTGAGACAGCCCGCGCGTCCCTTTCAATTCCAAGAGCTGCGTCAAACCGGGCCGCCGCATGTCGGCATCGATCAGCAGGGTCTTTTTCTTCGCCTGTGCGAACGCCACCGCGAGATTGACGAGGGTCGTGGTTTTTCCGTCGCCCGGTTCGGTGCTGGTAAAGACCAGGCGGTGCGTATCGCCGGCGGTAAACGTGATGGCGCTGCGCAGGGTACGGAACGCTTCGGACTCGACGCTGTCGGGCTTGGAGAATGTCGTGACCGAATCTAAGCCGACGCCCGTCAACTCCGGCATTTTGCGGATCATGGCAAGCACCGGCTGCCCGAGCTGGCGCTGAATTTCATCCGGGGAACGGAACCGGTCGTCCAGCGTATCCAATGCGTAAATCAGCCCGATGCCGAACAGGAAGCCTGCCATCAGGGACATCATCAGCGTCGTGCTCAACTTGGGGAACACGGCCTGCTTGGCGACTTTCGGCGTGGTGACCGGCCGAATTCTGAGGCCGTTGTCGGCTTCGAGGTCGATGTCGCTCATGCGCTCCAGCACCAGGTTGTAGAATGACCTCATGCGGTTGAGATCGATTTCCACGATCTCCAGCGCGGCCAGCTCGTTGTTGAAATCGAGCGCAACGGATTTCTCCAGGTCGAATTGCGTCCGCAGCGAAGTCTCATGGGCTTCCGCCTGCAGCAGCCGCTGCTGGGCCATACGGTACAATTTGGGGCCGAGTTCGTTGGCCTGCATCACCTGCAGCGAGGCGGACACCGCGCGCTGCCGGTCGGCAATCCAGCGTTCCCGGCCGTCGATGCGCTGCCTGAGTTCCATCACTTCGGGATGATTGCGGCCGTAACTTTGCTGCATCCGCTGCAGTTCGGCCTGGTCATCCACGATCTGCTGCTCGATCCGGGATGTCGTGTAGGCGTCTTGCGAGCTGAATCCCAGCTCTTTCGCCAGGATGTCCCGGCCAACGGAGTCTGCCACCTGCATGATGAACTGCTGGATGTCTCCGCCGGACTTCAACGCATGTTCGATCGCGATCAGCAGGGCCCGGGATTCGAGCGTCCGTTTTTGCGCTTCGACCAGCGCTTCATTCAGCTTGACGGCCCGTTCTATGATGACATTCGTGCTTTTTTCGCCCCCCGTCAGCAGCACGCCGGATTGCCGCTTGAGCCGCAAAAGTTCAGACTCTTTCTCTCGCAGTTGAGATTCCAGGTTCGACTTCTCGCGCGTCAAGACTTCCAGCATGTCTTTGGAGTTCGAGCGATGCGTCTCATTCATAAACTTCAGATACGCATCGATCACCGCCCCGACGACGTGCGCGGCGGTTTCCGGATGATACGAGTTGTACTTCAACATGATCACGTGCGTCTGCCGTGCGGAACTCACCGTCAGCTTCTGCCGGAGCGTTTTCGTCCACTTGTCCTTGGATTTTCCGCGAAAATCGATGCGGTGCCGGGCCGGCAGCGAATGAATCGCCTGGTCCAGGACCGAATCGCTGATGAGGACCTTCTGATACGTCGGCAGATAGTCCTGAATCGCCCTTTGCTGCGTCCCGGACTTGGAATCCATCATGGTTCCGCCCGTCTGCAGCACGAGAATTTCCGCCGACGACTCATAAACTCTGGTCGCAAAGACGTACACGGCGACGCCAGCGGCTGCCCCCAGGCACAGGCACAGGCACAAGAGCCCGAACCGCATGCGGATCACCTGGGCGAACCGGGCGGCTTCCACCAGAAGATTGGTGGTCGCCGCAGACGGCATCATCGGCGAATTCGCAGGGTCATGGCTCATGGAATCCATTCGCTGGTTCAGGCCGGCATCAAACGACTGCCCGGAAATGTCGGTGTCCAGACTCGTTATTGGGGTAGTGCATTCGCTGATCGTCGGCGGTTGATGCCTTCCGACTTTCCAGGCAGCTCCTAAAACAGCGCAGTCAGCGGCAACGAAGCGCCGACTCCGATGTTCATGATCCGCAGCGTGTCGATGATCACGGTTCCCGTCGTCTGCTCGACGCTGACGACATCTCCGGGCGCCAGCAGCAAGTTGGCCTGCTCGTTCCGCTTGGCGTCCGAAAGCTTCAGGTTGATCACGACCGTCTCGGTGCTGCCGGGCTTGCGCCGAATGACAAACACCTTGTCGGCAACAGGATTCGACGTCCCGCCGGCCATGGAGATCGCCCCCAAGAGCCGCAGTTCCTCGGCGACCGGGTACTCATACCGATCCGGCTTCCGGACTAACCCCTGCACAAAGACCGGTTCCGGGTCCCGCTTTTCCACGTTGACCACGCCGCCGTCGTCCAGCAGATACCCGCTGGAGCCAGCGCGGGTGGCCGAAATGAGATCCACTTTCACCGACTTCATCGTGGTATGCGACGTCAGGGAATGTCCGGCGACGGCCACTCCGTCGGCACTGCTGTCCGCAATCGAAGGTGAGCTTCCCCCGGAACCGTTGCGCTGCGGATTCCGGATCTCCACCACGGTCCCCGCATCCTTGGACAACCCGCCTGCCGCGACCAGCGCGGCCAGCAGATCGCTGTTGCCCCGCGGCAATTCGTAGATGCTGGGCTTTTCGACCGCCCCGACCACCATGATGCGATTTGTCCGCTGCTTCTCGATCGTCACCGTGACATGAGGGTTCCGGTAGAGCTCCTGTTCCATGCAGGCCGCGACGATTGTCGCCTCGGCAGCATCCACCTCCAGACCGGCCAGCGTCACGGACCCGATCACGGGCAACTGTGCCACGCCGTCTTCTTGAACGCGTACCGGAATGCTGATGGTGTCTTTGGCGCTCAGGCCAGCCGCAATGCTGACTTTCAGCACGTCGCCCTTGTCGATGACATCGCTTTTCTTGCTGGAATTCGCCAGCCGGGTGAGATCCAGCGTGTGCGGATTTCCGGGACGGGTCGCGATGTAGGACTGCGGCAGATCTTGAAAGGTGTATTTTTCCGTCGGCAGCGACGAACACCCCGCACCGAGACACAAGAGTACGGCCGCACTCCAGCACAGCTTCGGGATGCGATGGTAGGTGACCACGAAATTCGGCATGTTCCGCAAACCGATCCTTGTGGAGAACGCAGCCGTCATGAAATGTTTCGGGAATTCCCCGAGGACCAGTCTGTGGCAGATAATGCCGGTCCGAAGGGCGCGGGATGTTAGGCCAAGCCTTCCGAAGCGTCAAGGCGGATTTCTGAATGCCAGAGCAGGATGACTAAGCCGACTGGGAAGCTTGCGGGTAATGCGGCATTGTGTCCGAGCATCCCTCGTGGTATGTCAGTGACTGAAATGACCGTTCGCAGACTGACCATTGCGAACAACATCGCACGAGGAATTGTATGGACCGCCAGAGCCGTATCAACCTGCGGCGTCAAGAGATAACTCGCTCGCTTAGCAAGGCGGCTTGGAGACTTCGCAATAAAAATCTCCCGGCCTCGGCGTCTCGAGAAACTTCGACACCGAGCTTCGATGCCGCAACGGCACGACGCATGGCGCAAGCCAGCGATGTGGCGTATTTCATCGATCAATCCGGCGGACCGACGGCGTGTCCGCAGTATGCTGCCGTTGGCTTCCTGGAGGTGCCGACCACCCTGCAAAGCGAAGGCATCAATGCCGCCTTGATCGGTACGACGGCATCCGAAGTCCTGGTCGCATTTCGAGGGACGTCGCCCATTACAACCGACACTCCGCGCGCGTTCTACGACAGCGTGCGAGACTGGCTGAACGACGCCCAGGCCAGGCTCGTTCCGGCCGACTTCACTGCCGGGAAAGTCCACCGAGGATTTTGGGAGTCGCTGGACTCCCTGTGGACCGGCACGTTGGAGGCCGTGCGGCAGCGGCAGTCTCAAAGCCGCTTGCCGGTCGTTCTGACGGGTCACAGCAAAGGCGGCGCGCTGGCCCGCCTCGCCGCGCTGCGATTGCAGCAGGAAGCCGAGATCACGGCATCGGCCGTCTTTACCTATGCGGCGCCGCGGACCGGGAACGCCGACTTTGCCCGCGACTACGCTCAACGGATCACATCCGATTGGCGATTCGAAAATACCGATGACATCATCCCCCACATCCCTCCGACCGCGGCCCCCGTCGACGTCCTGGCAACCTCCCTGCTCGAACCGACCGCGCTGCCGAAGCTCTTGGCCCACGCGTATGCCCATGTCGGCACGCTGGAGTTCTTCGACTGGAAAGGCGGCATCATCGAGGGAGATTCGCTGCTGCTGCACGGACAGCGGACGGCTCATCTCGCGGAACTCGCGGCGGCAGGCGATTTCGAACAGATCACCCAGGCCCATTCGCTGGAACAAGCGTACCTGCCGAAGTTGTAACTGTCGCGATCCGGGCCGATTCGGTGAATGGAAAACGAAAACGGGCGACCGTTGCAGATCGCCCGTTCTCAGGTGGTCATCGTCTCGACAGCCCCGACCGTGAGGGAGGGGGGCAGCCGACCGCTTACTTCGTGCGCGGCTCAGAAGACGACTTCGAGGCGCGACGCCGGCGAATCGCCCCGGCGACCAGGCCGAACGCCCCCAGGCCGACCAGCGTCATGCTGCCGGGTTCGGGCACGGCGGACGTCGGCCCCTGTGAGATAATCGTCGTTGCAGCCCCGGCTATGCTGTCAAGTGAGCGCTGGCTGAAGCCAAACAGGTCCCCACCGGTCACTGCAACGCTGAAGTCACCCGATTGCAGGTCTGGATCGCTATCGTCGGTGAGCTGAAAGAAGTTTCCATTGAGCACATAGCCGAAGGGATCATACTCAGCCCCGTCGCCGTCATCAGTGTCATATTCCCAATGGAAGCTGATGAGATCGTTCGCGAGAACGGTGATTTCAAACAAAAGTTCCCCCGGGAGGAGGCTTCCGTCATCGTTGCTGGTCAGGGAGACCGAGGCGGGGGCTCCCGTAGTGTCCAGAATGCCTTGTCCAGAGCCAATCCAGTTCGTCGCATCATAGTCGCCCGTGAATAACATCCCCGCCTGTGCTGATCCGGCCGACGCCAGCAGCAAGGCCAGACCCATCACCCATTTCGCAGCCCGCACCATGTTTTCTCCTTTCAGACCCAGGAAAATCCATTCCGATCGAGAGTAAGCCCGAGATGAAACCACCTCGAATAAGGCTATTCACTCACAATGTGAAAATACCCCCCCCC
>CAYMAO010000016.1:0-111453 GCA_964388415.1 uncultured Planctomycetaceae bacterium
GGAACTACATCACGAACAGCGGCTACCGCTACAGTTAGGCGCAACGCGCTCTAGTTCGATGGCAATGAACTCCGGGCCGTTATCGCTGCGGATGTGCCTCGGCACGCCGTGAGCCACGAACAACCCTTGAAAGAATTCGATCACATCGTCGCTGGTGATCGACCGCGCCACCTTCAGCACTAAACACTCCCGCGTGAACTCGTCAATCACGCTCAGCCACTTGAGACTCGATCCGTTTTCTGTCCGATCAGTGTTCGACTACCGCGGCCAGAGGCTTCTTCCTCGCTATTCGCTCGGCGGCTGGCCTTGCTTCCCAGCACCAGACGTGATTGCGATGTTCGGATCGATGCCGCTGACAACTGTTCGCACTCTGCCCCAAACGCCGCTTTTTCCACTGTTTTCTGGGCACTTTCAGCCCTTCCCGACGCCACAGCCGGTAGACCCGCTTCACGTTCACCGCCGCGGTCTCCACGAGATTGGTTCCGTCAACACGATGACGACGAAAACGACGCGACAGAGGCGCGAGATGGTCGATCGATTTCGCCGCACATGCAGTGAGCGCTCGCGTCATAAGCGGCGGAACAAAGTTTTGTTACGCTACTTTTTTCAGGAACGTGACGCGGCCGCTGTTGACCCATTCGACGACATAGATGTTGCCGTGTGCGTCAAAGCAGGCGTCGTGCGGGTGGATGAACTTGCCGTTCTGCCAGCGTTCGGGCTGTTCCCGCATCTTGAAGCCGTCGAGAACCTGTTCGGTCCATTTCGGGTCGTGGCCGAGATGCGTGATGACGCTGTTGTCCTGATCGAAGAGCGACACGCGGGCATGCAGGTCGGCAATCAGCAAGGTCGTTCCCCGGATGTCGAAATGAGCTGGAAAACTCACGTTGCCGACGATGCTGTGGGGCTTTCCGTCGAGCGTGAAATACTGCAGCCGGGCGTTGGCACGGTCGGCGATGACCAGCGCCGGGTCGCGGCCGGGGCGGTCATCGAGCCAGATGCCATGCGGCGTCTTGAACTTGCCGGGCTCCTCGCCCGTGCCGCCGAACGTGCGGACGTACTTGGCGTCCTTGTCGTACTGGTGGATGTAATTCGAACCGTAACCGTCGGCGACGTAGAATCCGCCGTCCGGGGCGAAGGCGATGTTCGTCGGGCTGTATTTCTCGGCTGTTTCGTAGACGCCGGCTTCTTTCGGAAACGGCAACTCCCAGACCTTTTCGCCGGTGAGCGTGGTTTTCGTCACCAGCCCCGGCCGAGGTTTCGACCCGTCCGGCGGCTTGGTGGTGGTGATCGTCAGGTAGAGAAATTCCTCGTTGCCGTCCCGGCGGATGTCGATGCCGTGTCCGCCGAAGTTCCATTGCTTGCCGAACGAGCGCACGAATTTTCCGGCCGGATCAAAGACGGCGGCCGTGTCGATCTCCGAATTGAACGGCGCCCGATGCGTGATGTAGACGAGACCGGCCGCATCGACGGCGACGCCATGCGTGTTGTGCCATTGGATGTGGTCCGGGACTTCGCCCCAGTGATGATGGCACTCGTAAGTGAATTCCCCGGCGCCGATCACAGCAGGCTTCGTGCCGGCCTTGTCCGAGGCGTGCACGAAAAAGTTGGCGGTCAGTGCGGTGGCCGCCGCCGCGCTGGCCGATTTGAGAAAGTCGCGGCGTTGAGGATCGAGCGCGTCGGACATGGGAAATTCCTGCCAGGGCCAAGGAAGTCGCCGCCCCGGAGATGATTCGCCCAAAGTCCGGCCGGGTGCAATCAGGAGGGACCGGCAAGAAACGAGCCGCCCGGCGCACTGGGATTTTCGCCGAATTACTTTCCGACCTGCATCAGGAAGCGGCGCTGAAACTCCTCGGTGAGATTGGGCATGCGGTGCTGCTGCTCCTGCCACAGCGTTCTCAAGGGGAACTCCGCCGGCGGGTCGGTGCCGATTTCGATCTTGTAGATGTTGAGCCACATCTGCACGGCTAACATGCATTCTTCCACCATGGAATCCTCATGGCGCAAGTCGGGGAATTTCGCCAGGACGTTTTCAAACATCTTCATGGCCTTTTCCAGATCTTCGAGCGACTCGCGCCAGTTCTGGGCCTTGTACTTCTCGCCGGCGTCATAGAACGTACTGTGGGCAAGCGCCGTTTCCGGTTCGGCTTCCGACAGGCCGCGGGTGCGCCAGTAGCGATAGTTCACGATCTTCTGAAAATCGTCAATCGTTTTCTCGACGCGGCGCCGTTCTTCCGGAGTGGACGCGAGCAGATCGACATCTTCCGGGGTCGCTTCCAGGAAATATTTGATCATGACCTTCTCCTTGTTCGGGAGCAGAATCATCGGCGAAATCAGCATCTCGCGGCCGAACTTGTTGACCCATTCGTCACGGGCGTCGGCCCAGGCCTCGCGCGTGATTTCGCCGAACTGCCCCTCTTTCTGCAAGGTCATGGCCAAGTCGAACAGGCAGCGCGTCGGCAGCGCGTGAAACGTCGTGCGGTCCGTCACGTGCTGCGCGACGTTCCAGTCCCGTTCGTTCTTGACGCCCGCCGCATACCAATCATGGCCGACGATGTAATTGTCCTGGCCGTCCGGGTGCGGACCCTCGGGACCGCAGTTGAATTTCGGATCGGGGCCGCCGTTAAAGGCCGGGTCCGGATCCACCCGAAAATACTTGCGGAAGTCTTTCACTTCGTCGGCGATGCCGATCTTCTTCTGAAAAATGGTCGCGGCGCGAAATCGCAACTCGGTCGATTTCTCGTTCCGGGCGACCCCCTCCAGCATGAACTTGCCCCCCTCTTTCACCCAGTAGTAGCGATCCTTGACGGCGTCCCATTCCGAAGAGGTATTCCAGGCCATGTTCCAGCCGTTGAAGTCCCAGACTTTCTCATAGTGCGGCTGCAGCTTGACGATCGATTCCGTCGCTTCGCGCATCCGCGGCCAGTCCTTTGCATTCTTGGCGGCGTCCATCTGAATCCACAACTGGTTGACCGCGATGCCGCGCAGACCGAGCAACACCAGGTTCATCGTCAGGCTGGACGGGTCGACGTTGCCCAGGTTGCTTTCTCCCAGGTCGTGCTTCTTTCGCAGTTCGGCCAGCCTTCCGCCGGGAATCTCCTTCCCGGTGCGGTCTTTTCCGCCCGAGGGGAGGCCGAAATAGATGATGGGAATCAGCAGCAGCAGGATGCCGACCAGGTACGCCAGTTTTCGCTGTTGAGACGTGAAAGCGTTCATTTCGATTCCAGCTCACGGGATTGCAGGCTGTAATACCCTACAAACAGGCATGGGAAGAAAAAGCCGATCGTCACCAACATGCTCGGCAGCAGCGATTCCATCCACTGTACATCGAAGCCGTTGGCGACGTACTCCGGCATCCGGGAGAAATGCTCGCAGTTCGGGATGTAATACCGAATCGACCAGACGAAAAGCTCCAAGACCCAGTCGACGTATTGCATGATGACGAATGCCGGCCCGCTCGGCAGCTCGGTCAACGGATTGAGATGCGTGATCATCCGATAAATCGATTCAAACACGCCGCCCCCCTCCGCCCCGCGGAGCACCCCGGTGCTGGTGTTCACCTCCACCCCCGCCGGCAACAGAATTTCGTTCATGAACCCCTGGCCGAACATGCCGAGGATGATCAGGCAGGCCGTCAGGAAGCTGGCCACCGGGCCTTTGACGAACGTGCTGGACGTCACCCCCAGCATGACCACCAGCAGCAGCAGGAATTCGATGCCGAGCAGAGACTTGGCATACCCCACCCAGAACGGCTTGTCGGGCTTGCGGAAGAACAGGTCGACGCGGGACATGCCGACGAATTGCCCCGGATCGATGCAGGCAACTTGCACGATCAGTTTGCCGTTCGACACGACGTCCTTGAAGAAATCTCGCTGCGCTTCCTTGCTCGGTGCCACGGTCGACAACGGTTTGCCGGTCTCGTCAACCAGCTGAATGGCCGGACTCAAGGCGACATACGAGACCTTGCTGACGAATTCTTTGTCGATCTGAATAACCGACAGCGGCACTTTGATCTCCGGATTGTCCGGATTGACCAAGGTGTACTGATAATAGATCGTCCGCTTCATGTCCCCCTTGTGGGTGCGGAACGCCTCAAACCGCGATTCCAATTGCAGACTGCCGTTCGAGTGCAGCACGCTTGCGTCGACATTCTCGAAGGTGTAAATCGCCCGGCCTTTGCTGGCCCCTTCGATGAAGCTGCGGAACATCGAGAGGTCGCCCACGTTGAGGCCCGGGCCTGGCAAACCCTGTCGATCCAGGAAGTTCAACTGGCCATACACCGGCTGCCGGCAGGTCAACTGGGAATATTGACTTCTGGGAACCTGCCGCACAATCCAGATGTAGCCGACCGTTCCCATCACGGCGAGAATGACTGAGCCGATGAGTCCGAAGCCCATCATCCGTCCCAGCACGACTTCCAGCCGACGGGCGGGCTTCGTCACCACCGTGTGCAGCGACCGCTGCTTGATGTCCTCCGGGATGCCCCAGCACGACAGGATCAGCACCATCGGCAGCAGCAGCCAGGTGATCGCCCGGAGCGCGAAGCTGATGTAAATCTTGGGAAGAAACTCCTTCTGCTGCTCGACGCCGCCGGTCAGAAACCACCCGGCGAACATGAACAGCACGGCAAAGACCACGAAGACCAGCAGGGCCTTGCGGCGAATGGCCTCCTTGTAGGTCAGCATCGTCAGCGCGCCGAGCCTCCGGGGGGACAGGCTGACGAGGTTGTTCAATCCGTCGATGATCCCTTGAAAGAACGCGCGCGGACCGCGGGTTCCGTGGACGAACAACATCACCACAAACGAAACGATGCCGACGGCGATCAGAAAGCCCAGGCACGATAAGGCCCAGAATTTGACGGTGTCCGGCAGGTCAATCGGCGGCAGATCGAAATTCATTGCGGAGTACTCAAGTGTAGGGTGGGCCGAGTCTTCGAGTCCCACCAATTCGACTTGTTGACACAATCCGGTGGGCCTCGCAAAGCCTCGCCCCACCCTATGGGTTTTACGCCTTGGCGGCCGGCTTGCCGGGCTGATCCTCCACACTGAACCTGCGGCCGGGACGGTCGCGGCTTTCCTGGACCGTCTTCAGGAACAGGTCCTCCAGGTTCGCCGTCGGATGATCGATCTTCTGCATCGTCGCCCCGTGCTTCTTCAGCACGGCTTCGATGTCCTTGATGGCGGCGTCACTCAACTTCGAGCTGAGAATCTGCGTTTCGTCCTGTTCCTTCAGCAGCTCATCGACGCGTCCCAGCACCTTGAGTTCGCCCCCGTAAAGAATGGCGATCCGGTCGCAGACGTCCTGGACGTCGCCCAGCAAGTGGCTGCACATCAGCACGGTCTTGCCCTGCTTTTTCAGGTCAAGAATCAGGTCTTTCATGTCGCGGTTGCCCAGCGGATCAAGGCCGCTGGTCGGTTCGTCGAGGAGCACCAGGTCCGGGTCGTTGATCAACGCCTGCGCCAGACCGATGCGGCGGGTCATCCCCTTGGAATACTCTTTCAGTTGCCGTTTGCGGGCATCCTTGATTTTCACCAGATCGAGCAGCATTTCGGTCCGCTCCCGGCGTTTCTGGGCCGTCATGTTGAACAGCCGGCCGTAAAAGTCGAGGGTTTCCTCAGCGTTCAGGAAGCGGTACAGGTACGACTCTTCCGGCAGATAGCCGATCCGCTCGTTCTTGCTGACGTCGGAGGCCGACTTGCCCATGATGGTGATCTCCCCTTCCGTCGGGAAGAGGAGGCCCAGCAGCATCTTGAGGGTCGTCGTCTTGCCGGACCCGTTCGGGCCGAGCAGGCCGAAGACCTCGCCTTTTTTGACGTCAAGGCTCAACGCATTGACCGCGCGGACCTTTTTGCGGCCCCAGAAATCGCGGTAAATCTTCGTCAGATTGCGGATTTCGATCACCGATTCCGCGGATGCTACCGGCTGGCTCATGGACGATTCCCAAACTGCTGATCTGGCGGATTCAAAAAATGATCACAAAGACAAATTCCGGGCAGACAACGGCTCGAAAGCCCTCGCTCGACCTACATACGCCGAACTTTCGACTGCCGCTGGCCGTGTTTTCCGAAAAATTCCCGAACCGCGTCGCCTCCGTCGTAGCGGCGGCTTCCAGCCGCCGCACCGGGGGCCAGATGCCGCCGCGACGATGCCTCGCCGGGAAACCCGAAAAGCACGCGGACCGGTATGCTAAAGGCCAGCCGTTCCCGTTGCAAGCAGGCAATCTCCGTTCTCGCCCCGCAGGAGCGATCCGAGCGCGGTCCTACCGGCTTTACCTGTCCGAGAAGCGGCGAAATCCCTGCGGCTCGCCTCGATTTTAAGCCGTCCCCTTCCCTCGCAGGAAGTAATCCCCTAAACTCAGGCCCGGCAATTGGCCAGATTTCGGATTGTTCGGCGATTGGGACTTTCAGCCCCGCCCCCACCAGGAGATTCGCGACGATGGCAGAGCAACTCGCCACCAATGTGACGTGGCATGATCACACCGTGACCAAGGATGAACGCGCCAAACTCAACGGCCACAAGGGGGCCGTCTTGTGGTTCACCGGACTGTCCGCGTGCGGCAAAAGCACCGTGGCGAACACCGTCGACCATCTCCTGCACTCGATGGGCAAGCACAGCTACGTCCTCGACGGCGACAACATCCGCATGGGCTTGAACAAAAACCTCAAGTTCTCCGCCGAAGACCGGGCCGAGAACATCCGCCGCATCGGCGAAGTCGCCAAGCTGTTCGCCCACTCCGGCAGCTTCACACTGACGGCCTTCATCTCGCCGTACAAGGCCGACCGGGACAAAGTCCGTGAACTGCTCCAACCGGGCGAGTTCATCGAAATCTACGTCAACGCTTCGCTGGAAACGTGCGAAAAGCGCGATCCCAAGGGCCTCTACAAGAAAGCCCGCGCCGGAGAACTCAAGGGCTTCACCGGCATCGACGATCCGTACGAAGCTCCCGAAAAACCGGAACTGACGCTCGACGCAAACACCAAGGGCATCGACGACCTGGCCCGCGAAGTCATTGCCTACCTGGAAAAGAACGGGTACTTCAAGAGCTGATTCGTAGGGTGGGTCGAATCTTCGAGGCCCACCGTTTTGATTTCGATCCAGCGAATTGGTGGGCCTCGCAAAGCCTCGACCCACCCTACCGGGAGACATCGTGTCGCTCACTCGCCGTGATTTTTTGAAATCGTCCGGATTCGTTGCCGGTTCGGCTTTGGTTGCCTCTTCGTTCTCTCCCGCGTTCGCCGCCGGGAAAAAAGGGGGCGACATCAAGTATGGGCTGGTCACCTATCAATGGGCCAAGGACTGGGACTTGCCGACGCTGCTGGCCAACCTGAAGCAGACCGGCGTGCTGGGCGTGGAGTTGCGAACGACGCACAAGCATGGCGTCGAACCGTCGCTCAACAGCGCCCAACGAACCGACGTCCGCAAGCGATTCGCGGCCTCGGGCGTGACGTGCATCGGGATCGGCAGCGATGAACGGTTCGACAACCCCGATCCGGCCATCGTGAAAAAAGCCGTCGAGGCCACCAAAGCCTTCATCGAACTCTCGCACGACGTCGGCGGGACAGGCGTCAAGGTGAAACCCGACCGCTTTCACGAAGGCGTCGACAAGAAAAAGACCATCGAGCAGATCGGCAAGGCCCTCAACGAAGTGGGCGCGTTCGCCAACGGCTTCGGCCAGCAGATTCGTCTGGAAGTTCACGGCCAATGCGCCCAACTCCCGACCATCAAGGCCATCATGGACGTCGCCGACAATCCCAACGTCGCCGTCTGCTGGAACTCCAATCCGACCGACCTGGAAGCCCCCGGCCTCGAGCACAATTTCAACCTGGTCAAGGACCGTTTCGGCGAAACGTGTCACATCCACCGAATGGAACAGAAAGATTATCCGCACCAGAAGCTGATCGATCTCTATGTCGGCATCGACTACAACGGCTGGATGATGCTCGAAGAGGGGAAAATCCCCGAGGACATCGTCGGCGAACTGGCCCGGGAACGGGAACTGTTCGAGAAGATGCTCGCCGATGCGCGAAAACGAGTCGGATAGTTATCCTCGACCCCGCGACTCGCTTGCGGTTTCGCCGCCCCCCATGCCCTACCCCTACACCGCCGAACTCGACGTCGAACCCTATCTGCGCGGCGTCCGCATCGACACGTTTCTCGCAAAACGCTTCCGCAGCTATACCGCCTGGCGGCTCATGCGGCTGGTCCGCGAACGGCAGGTCTTTGTCGACGGCGAACCGGCCGACACCAGGCACCGCGTCTATCCCGGGCAGAAAATCACCGTCCGCCTGCTCGAACCGCCCGATGATCTCATTCCCGCCGAAGACATTCCGTTCGACGTCCTGTTTGAAGACGAATGGCTGCTCGTCCTCAACAAGCCGGCCGGGCTGATCATCCATCCGACCGGTGAAACGCCGAACGGGTCGCTGGTCAACGCGGCCCAGCATTATCTGGACCGCACGTCGGCCTTGCCGGGACTGCTCAAGCCGGGAATCATCCATCGGCTCGACATGGATACCTCTGGAGTCGTGGCGATTGCGAAAGATCACGTCTCGCACCGCGAACTCTCGATTCAGTTTCAGCGAGGCCGAGTCACCAAGGCCTATCTCGCCCTGGTGGATGGCACCGTCAATGACGATCGCGGCGTCATCGATCTGCCGATCGGCCGCGCGGCAGGCTCGGCGCTGATGTCGTGTCAGGCCGATGCACTGGAGCCGCGGGCATCCGTCACGGCCTATGAAGTGGTGGAACGATTGCCGGCGCACACCTTGGTCAAAGCCAAGCCGCGGACGGGCCGAATGCACCAGATCCGCGTCCATTTGGCGACGATTGGCCATCCGCTCGTGGGAGACGAATTCTACGCCCCGTTCGGCGTCTTGAAGCCGCCCCGCAAACCGCCGAATCCCGACGGCACGCCATCTGAACCGCCGGCATCCCCGCATATCGCCCGGCAAGCGCTGCACGCCTGGGAGCTGAGTTTCACCCACCCCTTCACGCACGCCTGGATGACCGTGACGGCCCCGATACCGGGAGATATCGCGGGTGCCCTGGCGGCGTTACGTTCGCTTGACGCTTAGCGTACTCATCCGCCGCCCGCCGCTCTTCACGCCGATCAAACTCGCAGCGAACCCCGAAAGCCGCGCGCGGCGTAGTACGACTGCGCGCCGTTGTGATACACGAAGACTTTGCCGTAGCGCCGGTCGCAGAACAGGGCCCCGCCGAGCGCCCGGATGTCGGCCGGCGTGCTGACCCAACTCGATGTCTTCACGTCAAATTCGCCCAGTGTCTGCAAGTGCCGGTACTGCTCCTCCGTCAGCAGGTCGATGCCCATCGCCGCGGCCATTTCGACGGCGCTGTTCTCCGGCTTGTGCTCTTTCCGAGATTCCAGCCCTTCGCGGTCATAGCAGAGGCTCCTGCGCCCGATGGGGCTTTCCGCGGAGCAATCGCAAAACGTGTACTGGCCAGTCTTCGAGACCTGGCCGACGACATCCGGCTCGCCTCCCGTCGCCTGCATCTCTCGCAGCGACCTCAACGCCTCAGGATTCCCTTCGAGCCTGGCCCGCACCTCAGCCCAGACGATCCCCCGATGCCGGGCCATGTTCGCCTCAAAGCGAACCTGCAATGCCTGGAGCAGCACGTCTCGTTCTTTGGCCTTCATGGTCTACCCTGCGTGTTCTCGTTTGGTTGCGGGCAACCCCACCAGTTGCCATGCCCACGGGTTCGCTCGGGCATCGGAATTCTACCTCTCATGCATGACTCATGGCCACGCATTGAAGTGGCGATGCCGGCAACCCACTGGACGCAGGGTCGACACAATGGTAAAGTGTGATGCGTTCGAGGCTGGGGTGTTTCCCGGTTCGACAGCGACGGTCAATGCGTTTTGTGTTTCGTTGGTCTGCGTCCTTTCAAAGGGTCACTGAATGAATCGTTCACTCACGTTTGCGTCGGCGTTGTTGCTCACGGCCGGTCTTGCGTTTGCCGAGGAACCGGCGGCCGCCAAGCCCGAGGCGAAACCGGCCCCGGCAAAGAAAGTCGATGTCGGCACGCAGGCGCCTGACTTCAAGTTCAAGGACGCGACCGGAAAGGAAATCGACCTGGCGTCGCTCACCGCCAAGGGGCCGGTTCTCGTGCGGCTGACCTGCGGCTGCTCCGGCTGCGACAAGGAACTGGCTTACTTCCAGGTCATGCATGAAGGCTACAAGGACCTCGGCCTGACTTCCGTGGCGATCTTCCGCGAACCGGACACGAAAGTGGCCGCCTACGCGAAAGAGAAGAAGCTCAACATGCTCTACTCGGTGGATACCAAGGGCGACGCCTGGAACGTCTTCGAAACGAAGACCATGCCGACGAACTTTCTGATCGACAAGGGTGGCAAGATCGTGTCGATCGCCGCCGGCTGCGATCCGAGCGGCCTGCTCGCCAAGAAGCTCTCCGAGAAAGTGGCCAAGACCATCAACACGGAGACGGTCGACGTGCAGAAGAAAGTCGC
This sequence comes from uncultured Planctomycetaceae bacterium, assembly GCA_964388415.1. Lineage (GTDB taxonomy): Bacteria > Planctomycetota > Planctomycetia > Planctomycetales > Planctomycetaceae > CAZDGB01. Next base: position 10,484 of record CAYMAO010000016.1, read on the forward strand.
CGACGAGAAGACCAAGAAATAACCGGTGAGGCGAGGCGGATTCGAATGATCAACAGCACGCTCAATCTGACAGGTTGAGCGTGCTGTTGTTTTTTTGGGGTGTCACCGGGCTTGCGGCGTCCCGGGGAATTGGCCCCCGGCCATTGGCCGGGGGCTAAGACGCGGGCGCAACAATCACACCGACGACGCGGCGCAGAGTTCGGTCGTGAGCGAATCGATCTGGTCCAACAACGATTCTTCCGTCACGTCCGGTACGGCTGGTTCCACGGCCGGTTGATCGTCGACGACGAAGTCCAGATTCAGCTTGTTGAGTCCGTTGAACGCGGCGACTTTGTAGGCTTCGGTCATCGTGGGATAATTGAAGACGGTGTCGCGGAAGTAGTCGATCGTGCCGTCGAGGGACATCACGGCCTGACCGATGTGAATGATCTCGGTGGCGGTTTCGCCGATGCAGTGCACGCCGAGCAGCTTGCGGGTGTCGCGATGGAACAGCAGCTTTAACAGGCCGTTCTGATCGCCGGAAATCTGGCCGCGGGCGATTTCGCGGAACGTCGCCACGCCGACTTCGTAGGGGATGCGTTCCGTCGTGAGCTGCTGTTCGTTCTTGCCGACCATCGAGATTTCCGGGATCGTGAACAAGCCGTACGGCAGATTCTGATACGCGACATAGGGCTTGTTGAAGATCGAACAGACGGCCCGGCGGCCCTGCTCCATCGCGGCGCTGGCCAGGGACGGAAAGCCGATGATGTCGCCCACGCCGAAAATGTGCGGCGCCCAGGTGCGGTGGTTTTCATCGCACCAGAGCCGGCCGCGGTTATCGGTCTCCAGACCGGCCGCCTTCAGATTGAGGGTCTTGGTGTCGCCGACGCGGCCGACGCTGAAGAGAACGGTCTCGCCGATCAGTCGTTTGCCGCTCTCCAGCCGCACGGCGACAGCCTTGTTCTGCAGGCGGTCCATTCCGACGACGTCTTCGCCCAACCGGAAGACGACCCCCAGCGCGCGGGCGTGGAACATGAGCGTGTCGACAATTTCCCGGTCGCAGAAATCGAGCAGCCGTTCGCGGCCGTCGACAACGGTGACTTCGACGCCAAGCGTGGCGAACATCAGCGCATATTCAATGCCGATGACCCCGGCGCCGACGGCGATCATGGAACGGGGGATGTGATCGAGGAACAGCAATTCGTCGGAATCGAAGACGGTTTTTCCGTCGAACGGAATATGGGCCGGACGGGACGGCTTGGTTCCCGCGGCGATGAGAATTTTGTCGGCTTCGATTCTTTCGCAGTGCCCTTCGTAACAGACCTGCACGGTGTGCGGATCGATAAAGCTGGCTTCGCCGGTGACGAGATCGATCTGGTTGCGGTCGAGATATTCGTGAATGACGTCGAGTTCGTGCTGGATCACTTGCGAGAGTTTGCGGCGAAGATCGTCCATGGTGATCTTGCGCTTCTGGCGAAACTGGTCGGTATAGACGCCGCGCTGACGGTAACCGGTTAAGAAGAGGATGGCTTCCCGCATGGTCTTGGAGGGGATGGTGCCGGTGTGGAGGCAGACGCCGCCGACATCGGAGGACCGCCGCTCGACAAGGCAGACTTTTTTGCCCATTTTCGCGGCGGCGATGGCGCCCTTCTGGCCGGACGGTCCGCTGCCAATCACCAACAAGTCATAGCGCATGGTCTGATTTCCGCACCGCAGGAAACTTTGAGGGTTACGTCGACCGGAAAACATACACCCGGATCGACGTCCTGAAGGGAAGAATCGGCATCGGAAATATGGGAAACAATGAGAATGCCTGCGTGTTGCACAAAAGAAACGTTCTGCATAGGACATTGACGGTTATAACGGTTAGTCACGCTGTAGATCCGATATCACCGTTGATCCCGTATCACACTGGGCAGGCTGAATAGAAACAGGCCGCCGCATCGCGGCTGCCGGCTGGTTCGACCGACGGACAGGATTGCGGTCTTCTGTCCTGCCCGGTCATAATCCCCATCCTGAATTCCCCTTCGACAATCGCCACCCTGTGCGGCGCCGAATACGCTGGAACGAATTTCATGGCCGGTGATCACCGACTGCAAAAGCTCGTCTTTCCAGAAATCCGCGAACTGATCGCCGCCCGGGATCAGGAGACGCTGCGAGAAACGCTGGACCGCTGGCTGCCAGCCGAGGTCGCGGCACTCTTGGAGGAACTCACGGACGAAGAAGATATCGCCGGGTTCCGGCTGTTGCGCGGTCCGCAACGGGTGCGTGTCTTTGAGTATCTGGAGCCGCCCGTGCAGCGCCAGTTGCTGCGTAGCATGGACGTCGCGGAAATCGGCAGCGTTTTGAACGACATCGCCGCCGATGACCGGACGGACCTGCTGGCCAGCCTGCCGGACGCCGAGCGGGCGAACTTCCTGAAACTGCTCGACGACGAACAAAGGGCGATCGCACAGTCGCTGCTGCAATACCCGGAAGGAAGCGTCGGCCGGCTGATGTCTCCGGATTGCATCGCCGTCCGCAGCCATTGGACGATCCAGCATGTCCTGGAACATATCCGCCAGCATGGCCACGACAGCGAGACGCTGAACGTCGTCTACGTCGTCAATGCCGAGCAGCACCTGATCGACGATCTCCGCATCCGCCAGGTGCTGCTGGCCGATCCTTTGGCCGCGCTTCAGTCGATCATGGATGAGAACTTTGTCGCCCTGTCGGCGACCGATCCGAAACGCTCGGCGGTGGACGTCTTCAAGAGGTATGACCGCACGGCGTTACCGGTGACCGATGCCGAGGGCAAACTGCTGGGCGTGGTCACGATCGACGACGTACTGGACGTCGCCGAGCAGGCTGCCACGGAGGATGCCCAGAAGTTCGGCGGCCTGGAGGCGTTATCGGAACCGTACAATACGACGCCGTTGTTGACGATGGTGAAAAAGCGTGCCACCTGGCTGATCGTGCTGTTTCTCGGGGAACTGCTGACGGCGACGGCGATGGGATATTTTGAGCACGAGATCGCCAAGGCGGTCGTGCTGGCGCTGTTTGTCCCGCTCATCATTTCCAGCGGCGGCAATTCCGGATCACAGGCCGCCACGTTGATCGTCCGAGCGCTGGCGCTGGGGGAAATTGCACTCAAAGACTGGAAAAAGGTCTTCCAAAGGGAGTTGTTTTCAGGATGCGTGCTGGGCTTGATTCTGGGTGTGATCGGTTTTTCGCGGATCGCCGTGTGGAGTCTGTTTTCGGACGTGTACGGGCCGTATTGGCCGCTGATCGGGGTGACGGTCGGCCTGTCGCTGGTGGGGATTGTCTTATGGGGGACGCTGTCCGGTTCGATGCTGCCGTTCGTCTTGAAGCGGTGCGGTCTCGACCCGGCAACGTCGTCGGCCCCGTTCGTCGCAACGCTGGTGGACGTCACGGGCCTGGTGATCTATTTTACCGTCGCGATGGTCGTCTTGCGCGGGACGCTGTTATGACGGCGCATCGCTGATGCCGCTCAGTCGCCCCTGCTGCGCACTTGCGGGTTCGCCTCCCCTTCCCCTCTTTGCCGCGGTAAGATGTCTCGTTGAGATTTCTTCATGAGTGCGGGCCGGGTGAGATGATGCCGCTGTCGCGAACTCTTCGAACGTGGGCCGTTGTCGCCGCGGTGACGACGCCGGGGATCGCCATCGCGCAAGACGAAGCGCAGCAGCGGCAATTCTTCGAAGCGAAAATCCGGCCGCTCTTGGTCGACAAGTGTCAGAGTTGCCACGAGGGGGACGAGCCGGAATCCAAACTCCGGGTCGATTCCCTGGATGGCTTGCTGACGGGCGGAATCCGCGGACCGGCGATTATTCCCGGCAAGCCGGCGGAGAGCCTGCTGATCAGCGCGGTCAAGCATGGCGAAGTGTTGAAGATGCCGGCGAAGGAAAAGCTGCCAGCGGCACAGATCGCGGACCTCGTGAAATGGGTGGAAACCGGGGCGTACTGGCCAGATGCGGGGCCGGTCCCCGTGCAGCCGGCGAAGCCGCTGTTCGCCGAACCGGAGTTTCCGCCGGAACAACGTGCCTACTGGGCGTTTCAGAAGCCTCAGCGGCCGAAGATCCCGGAGGCGGTCCGTCCGGGGGAGTTCGGTTCGCCGATTGACCGGTTTGTGGATGCGAAACTCACGGAAGCGGGATACGCACCGGCTGCACCGGCGGCAAAACGGGCTTTGTTGAGACGAGCGACGTTTGACCTGACGGGCGTGCCGCCGACGCCGGACGAGTGGGAGGATTTCCTCGCCGACAGTGCGCCGGATGCGTGGAGCCGTTTGATCGACCGTCTATTGGCGTCGCCCCGGTATGGCGAGAAATGGGGCCGGCACTGGCTGGATGTCGCCCGGTATGGCGATTCCAACGGTCTCGATGAGAATCTCGCGTTCGCCAACGCGTTTCGGTATCGCGATTACGTGGTGACGGCGTGGAACCGGGATACGCCGTATGACGCGTTTGTCCGAGCGCAAATCGCCGGGGATTTGTCCAACGCCGCGGACGGCAACGAAGCGCTGGAACACATTGTCGCCACCGGGTTCCTGGCGGTCGGCGCGAAGATGCTCGCCGAGGACGACCCCGTCAAAATGCAGATGGACATCATCGACGAGCAGGTCGACACGCTCGGCCGGGCCTTTTTAGGCATGACGTTCGGCTGCGCGCGGTGTCATCATCACAAGTTCGACCCGATCTCGGCTCACGATTATTACGGCCTCGCGGGCATCTTCAAAAGCACGAAGACGATGGAAAACTTCGGCGTCGTCGCCCGCTGGCAGGAACGGCCGCTCGCCACGCCGGAACTGCTGAAACTGTCGACCGAGCAGAAGACCCTGATCGTGGCGAAGCAGTCGCAGATCCAGCAGCGGATCACCCTGGCCACCGACGAAATTCTCGCCGATGCTCGCAGGCACCTCGGAGACTATCTCCTCGCCGCCGCCCAGCAGGACCGTCTGGACCAGCTTCTTGCGGCCCGGCAACCGCTGGGAAATCAGGCCAACGCGGCGAAGATTCCCGGCGTGATCCTGCTGGAAGCGGAGAACTTCGCGCGCGGGAACGTGGCGAAAGACACCACAACCTACGGACAGGAAATCGGCGTGCTCGTCAACCAGGGCCAGCAGCCGAACTTCGCGGAGTACGACCTCGAAATCCCCCAGGCGGGAACGTACCAGCTCGAACTCCGCTACGCCGCCGCCGACGCGCGCCCGTGCCGGTTGCTGGCGAACGCGAAATCGCTGAAGATCGACGCGGCGGCAAAAGTCACCGGCGGCTGGCATCCCAAAGACCAGCGCTGGCACACGGAAGGAGTCTTCGAATTGCCGGCCGGAAAAGTGGTGCTGCGACTGGAGCAACCGAAGTTCTTTCCGCACATCGACAAGCTGCTGCTCGCCCCGGCCACGGAACTCCCGACGTCCGAAGCGTTCGTTCGCCTGGATGCCGCTTACCAGCCGGTGCCGTCCCTGGTGGCGCAGTGGCGGAAATTCCTGAACGACCCGGCGTCGCAGAAAGTCGAAGTTCTGGCCGGCTGGAGAGAATTCCATTCGCCCTATCGCGAGACGCCGTCCGAGGAAACGCTTGCGAAACTGAAGACGGCGGCGGCCAAGTACCAACAGCAGGCCGAACAGACGCTCGCCGCAAAGCCGGCCGATGATTTGCTCGGCAGACTCTTGATCGATCCGCAAGGTCCGTTCGCCGTGCCGAAAGACCTGGAGACGGCGTTCCCCTCGGACGCGGTCGCCGAACTGAACGTACTGCGCGCCGAGAAAAACCAACTGGAAGCCGCGATGCCGAAATTCCCGGAGGCAATGGCCGTCTCGGAACTCGTGCCGGAAGATTTGAAAATCCACTTCCGCGGCAGCCATCTCACCCTGGGCGAGGTCGTGCCGCGGCGGTTTCCCAAACTACTGGAAGGCGGCGCGGCGTCCGTCGGATCGCAAGGCAGCGGCCGGCTGGCCCTGGCCCAATGGCTGACTCAACCCGATCACCCCTTGACGGCCCGCGTGATCGTGAACCGCCTTTGGGGCTGGCATTTCGGCGAGGGAATCGTCCGGTCCGTTGATAATTTCGGTCTGCTGGGCGAACGGCCCACCCATCCGGAACTCCTCGACTGGCTGGCCGTCGAGTTGCCTCGCCGGGACTGGTCGCTCAAATCGATGCATCGTGAAGTGATGCAGTCCGCGGCATATCAGCGTTCGGGACAGGCCGACGATGCGCAGCGGCAAAGTGACCCGGATAACCGGTTCCTGGGCCGCTTTTCACGCCGAAGGCTGCATGTGGAAGAACTGAGGGACGCCATCCTCTTCACGGCAGGCACGACGGACGAGCGACTCGGCGGCAGCTTGCTGCCCACCCCCAACCGGCAATATGTGACGAGCACGGCCAACGTCAATCCCGATGTTTACCGTTCGAATCGCCGGTCGATCTATCTGCCCGTCGTACGCAGTGCGCTGTACGACGTTTTTCAGGCGTTCGACTTCGCCGATCCGAATGTCTCTTCCGGCCAGCGGCAATCGACGACGGTCGCCGCGCAGGCCCTGTTCCTGATGAACAGCGAATTCGTGTCGCAGCAGTCGAAATCCTGGGCAGACGCGTTGCTAACGGACGCCGCCCTGGACGATGCGTCTCGCATCAAGGCCGCTTACCGCCGGGCGCTCAACCGAGAGGCGGCGTTCGGAGAGATCAGGCGTGCGGAACACTACTTGGCGGATTTCACGGCGGAAGCGGCCGGAACATCCACGGCGGAAGAAGTCCGTCGCAATGCCTGGCAGAGTTTCTGCCGGGCGCTGGTCTCCACGAATGAGTTTGTCTTTGTCGAGTAGAAGGTAGCTATGCGACAATCACGCCGAGACATGTTGCGCCAGAGCGGAGCCGGGTTTGCCGGGTTGGCGTTGTCGGCACTGCTGGCCGAGGAATGCCGGGCCGAGTCGAACGACCCTTTGTCGCCGAAGCAGCCGCCGTTTCCGGCGCAGGCCGACCAGGTCATTTTTCTGTTCATGCACGGTGGGCCGTCGCAGGTCGATACGTTTGACTACAAGCCGCTTCTGGAACGAGACCACGGCAAGCCGCTGCCGTTCGACAAGCCGCGCGTCGTCTCCGCCCCGACCGGGAATTTGTTGAAATCGCCCTGGAAATTCGCGCAGCACGGCGGATCCGGGATGTGGGTCAGCGAAGTCTTCCCGTGCCTGGCGGAACGGGTGGACGACCTGTGCCTGATCAACTCGATGCACGGTTCGAATTCCAGGCACGGCGGTGCTCTCCTGGAGTTGCACACCGGGAGCGATACGTTCGTCCGGCCCAGCCTGGGGGCGTGGATCACCTATGGCCTGGGGACCGAAAACCGGAACCTTCCGGGGTTCATCACGATGTGTCCGACGCTGACGCACGGGGGCGTGAACGCCTACGGATCGGGGTTTTTGCCGGCCGATTTTCAGGGAACTCCGCTCGGCAATGCGAGCGTCCCTTCCGACCGGGCCAAGATCCCGTTTATCGACAATTTCGATAAGACGGCCCGCGAACAGCAGCGGAAGGAACTCGATCTCCTCCGGGACATGAACCGCGGTGCGCCCACTTCATCCGGCGCGGACGACATGCTGGAAGCGCGCATCAATTCGTTCGAACTGGCGTTTCGGCTGCAGACGGCGGCGCCGCAACTGCAAGACATTTCCGATGAATCGTCCACGACGCAGACGCTGTACGGGCTGGACGATCCGGTGACGCGGAATTTCGGCCGGCAATGCCTGATGGCCCGGCGATTCATCGAACAGGGCGTCCGGTTCGTGCAGTGCACCCACAGCTACAAGTGGGATCAGCACAGCAATTTGAAAACGGATCTGGCCCGCAACGCCCGGGAAGTCGATCGGCCCATTGCCGCGCTCCTTGCCGATTTGAAAGCCCGCGGCCTGCTCGACCGGACGCTGGTCCTCTGGGGCGGCGAATTCGGACGCACTCCGGTCGTTCAGGGGGGCGAAGACGGCCGGGACCACAATCCGCAGGGTTACTCCATGTGGCTCGCCGGCGGCGGAGTGAAACGCGGACTGACCTACGGCAAGACCGACGACTACGGCTACTACGCTGTGGAAAACAAGGTCCATGTGCATGACCTCCATGCCACGATGCTGCATCTGTTGGGGTTCGATCACACGCGTTTGACCTACCGGCACGCCGGGCGCGATTTTCGCCTGACCGACGTGCATGGAGAAGTGATCGAGGGCCTCATTTCCTAACCAACGCGGTGACAACAGGTTATTACGAAAAAAGCGCGAATTCGCACCAGCTGACAGTTGATTCACGACCGAGAGTGTGTAAGATCGTGTGCTGAAAGAATGAGACTGTGGCGGGCCAACCTGGTTCAAGACAGAACTGGGGCGAATTGTTGACATCCCATCGGGATCAGGAAGTATCCGACAGGGACTGGCACATGGTTGTCCGTCGTCTGAGGCTGAACAGTCATTCTGCGGATGATCAGAGAACTTGGAGTTCGCGAGAGATCATTGAGCGTCATTAGAACCGGACTTCGCCTCGGCAGAGCGGTTGAGGCGCGTCAGGCGATGCACCGGCTTTGCCCCGAATCCGCCTCTTTCCATCAACGTCTCCACGGGATGGATTCCGATAGCGTTAACGCATTTTCAGGCAATTTGCGATGATTCCGTTACCTGAACAGTCGGCAGACACCGCGAAAGCCAATTGGCCTTTGCTGATTCGGTTTGCGCTGCATGTGGTCGTGTGCTGCGGAGCGGTCGCCTGGGTGTGCTGGCCATCGCTCGTCCGCATGGAATCGACCTGGACAAGCCTGCCGCAGTATTCTCACGGATATCTCGTGCCGTTGTTCGCGGCCTATTTGTTGTGGCATCGCCGGGCCGAACTCGTGGATGAAGGCCTTTCGGCCAGCCTGTGGGGATTGCCGTGGATCGGTGTCGGATTGGCCATGAAGTGGGCGGGAACAGCGTTTTTCGTCGACTTCGTAGATGATATTGCGATCATCGTGCTGCTCTGGGGCGCCCTGCTGACGGCGGGCGGTGGACGAGGATTGTCGTGGGGTTGGCAGGGCGTTATGTTCCTGGCGTTCATGGTGCCGCTCCCGTTTCGCCTGGAGACGGAACTCCAGCAGTCACTCCTGCATTTTGCCACGTCAGCCAGCACGTATTCCCTGCAGACGCTGGGGTATCCCGCCTTTTCCGACGGGAACCTGATACACCTCCCGGCCTCGAAGCTGGGCGTGCTGGACGCCTGCAGCGGCCTGCGGATGGGAATTGTCTGCACCGCCATGGCCGTACTGGCGGCGATGGTGTCAACCGCCCCCGGTCCGCAGCGAGTTCTGATATTCCTCTCCGGAATTCCGTTGGCGCTGTTGACCAACATCCTCAGGATCACCGCCATGGGCGTGGCCTCCGAACATTACGGCCAGGACGCGGCCGAACGCATGTTTCATGACGCGTCCGGGTACGTGATGATTGTGCTGGCGGTCATCGGCTTGGTGCTGGAATATCGTTTACTGACCTGGATTTACGACATTCCGGAGGATGACGAACATCGCAAGCCCATGTTTGCCCAACAACGCGTCTGACGGACCGGACAAGAACATCCCTGAGAGTCAGAATCCGAACGCGAATTGGAAGACAGCCCCGCCGATCTGTGCGTCATGTACAACCTGAGTTCCCCGGGATGTGACCAGATTCATCCACAGTTTGTCGGACTGGCATAATTGTTGCTTTGTGGAACAAGTCGTTGAAACTATTGAATGCCTACCAGAAGCAGTTCGTGACGCAGTTCCAGATCATCGTCGAGTCCGATGATGTAAAACCAGGTTGACAGCGGGGCATGGGATGTGGCAAAAAGACTGCAAATTGTCATTTTTGTGTTGAACTTGGGAAACAATCCGCGATTCTGTCCGGTTTTCTGCTGGTCTTTGGCTGGGATTTTCGGTGAAATCGCGTTTGTAAGAATTGCTCGGGTGTTGACGGTGAAACCCTCACCATCTGAATTTTTGATGTCGTGATCCGCTTGACCTAAGTACCGGAAGGATGCCGTGCGAGATCCCAAATCGCCAAACGAATTTTCCTCGAATGCCTTGTCGCGCCGGGTTCGCTCCCGTGACGATCGGCTGCCGCAGGTCATGAATCCTCGCACGGGCCTCATTCGAGGACCGGTCGGCGCCGGACCGACGGCCCCGGCTGCCGAGCCTGAAACGCTGTCGCCGAAGAAGCTGGTCCGGGGGCTGATGCAGCACCTGATGACGGCCTTGGTGCTGGGGACGGTCGTGGGTGGAGCCGGGGCGGCGGCCGCTTGGCTGTTCATTCCCGCCCCCTACGAAGCGAAAGCCTTGATCCAGGTCAAGTCGGAGGCTCCCAAGCTGGTGTTTACCACGGCCGACCATGTTCGGCACGACCAGAACTATGTCCGGACGCAACTGCAGATGATCACCAGCGATATCGTGGTGCGTAAAGCGCTGGCCCGGCCCGGGGTCTCTGACGTCGACCTGTTTAAGTCCGCGGAAAACCCGCGAATTTACCTGAGAAAGCACCTCCGAGCGGCCAACGCCCGGTCGCAGGAATTAATGGAAGTGACTTTGACGGGCGAGGATCCCCGCGGATTGGCGACGGTGGTCAACGCAATCCACCAGGCGTACATCGATGAAATCGTGAACGTCGAGCAGAATCATCGCGCCATGCGGCTGTCGAATCTTAAGCAGATTCTGCAGGACCGCGAAGAGCAGATTCGAACCCAGCGCATTGTCATGGGGAAAATCGCAGACGTCGTCGGCACGTCGACGAACACCGAAGTCTCGGCCCTGCACCAGAAAACCGCGCTCGATTCCATGAGCCAGATGCGGCAAAGCTGGTTCACCAAGAAGATCGAGCTGCTCAAGGAACAAAGTCTGCTGAAAGGGATGACCGCGACGTCGAAGGGCAAGTCCGGAGAAATTCCCGACGCCCTGTTGGACGCCCACGTCGCCGAGGACCCGGAAGTTCAGCGGCTGGAAGAACAGTTGGCGGCAAAGGAATCCCTGCTGAACGACACCGCCAAACTCGTGACCAAAAAAGATCACCCGAAGATCATGGAGCAAAAAGCGCAGATCGGGGCGTTGAACCGGTCGCTGGCAGAGTTGAAGGCGCGCATCCGCCCGCGGATCGAACAGAAAATGATGTCCGACATGGCGGCCCGCAGCGAATACACGCTGCATGACCGCAAGTTGCGCGTCGAAATCCTCAAGAACGAAGAGGAAAAACTGCGCGAAGAGTATGAATCGCTGCAAAAGGAAGCCGCCAGCCTCAGCAAATTCAGCTTTGAACTGGATGACAAGGAGCATCAGATCGAGAGCCTGGAGAAATTCAGTACCAAGATCCAGGACGAAATTCATGCGCTGGAAGTCGAATTGAACGCCCCGCCCCGCGTGACGGTGCTGCAGGAAGCCGAACCGCCGATCCAGCGCGACGTGAAGCGCCGCATCATGGCAACGGCGGGCGCCGGCGTCGGCGGCTTTGCGCTGGTCTGTTTTCTGATCGCATTCGCCGAGGCCAGGCTGCGCCGGATCATGTCGGTCAGCGACGTGTCCGATAAACTGCGGGTGATGGGCCAATTGCCGATGATTCCCGCCTGGGCGTCGCGTTCGTCCCGGGCCGCCAAAACGCGAAAAGGCCGCTTCTGGCACGACATGTTGACCGAATCGGTGGATGCCGCGCGGACCCTCCTGGTGCATGATGCCGAACAGGAAGATGCCCGGATCATCATGGTGGTGAGCGCGATGCCCTCCGAAGGGAAGACGACGCTGTCGTGTCACCTGGCGAGCAGCCTGGCCCGCGCCGGCCGGAAAGTGGTGCTCGTCGATTGCGATCTGCGGCGTCCGAACGTCAATCGGGTATTCAACCTGCCTAATAAGGCCGGTTTCTGCGAAGTTCTGCTCGGCAAGGCGAATCTGGATGACGTGATCCAGCCCGGCGTCGCCGGCGGACCGGACATTCTCTCGGCCGGTCATTTGATCGCGTCGATCTCGCCGCTGCTGGGCATGGAAGCGACCGAACAGATCTTCCGGGATCTGAAAGAACGATTTGAATTTGTGATCGTCGATACGTCCCCGGTCATGCTGGTGCATGACACGTTGGTCGTCGCGCAGCACATGGACGCCGCAATCGTCGCCGTGCGGAAGCAGGTGTCCCGTCAAGCCAAGGTGGCGGCGGTGGTGGAGCGTTTGCAATCGCTGGAGGTCCCCGTGCTGGGGACCGTGGCGATTGGCCTGGAAAGCGAATCTCAGGACTACGGTTCCAGCTATTACCAGGGGTATTCCAAGTATTATGCGGCCAAACGGACACACTAGTTTCGAGTGACCGCGAACAACGTTCGAGACGAACGATCAATCTTTGTTGGCTGATGGGGAGAATGCGGAATGCGGTTGGGGTTAGGCAACGAAGCAGCGGTCCTTTGCGGACTCGCGTTGCTGGTCGGTGGCGGTTACTGGCAGAGCCAGGAGGCCGGCCGCTGGCAGCCCCGCGCGGATCGTCAGGCTGTCGACTTCAATGCCATTTCCCGCGAACCCGAAGGCTGGACTTCGACCGATTTCTCGATCGAGCAGAAAGAGGCGACTATCGCCGGCATTGATGCCTATCTGGCGCGGCGCTATGAACATGCGGAGACGGGCGAAGAAGTGACCATCCTGATTCTGTCCGGCAAGGGAGGCCCCATTTCCGTGCATCCCCCGGAAGTCTGTTTTTCCGGACGCGGGTACAAGAAGGAAGCGAAAATCGTCCAGGTGCCCCTGCCGAGAACTGCCGGAACGAACGATCATCAGTTCGACCTCGCCGTCTTTCGAGGCCCAGACAGTACGGATGGCCACCGAGTTCAACTGCTGTGGGGTTGGACGACTTCCGGGATTTGGAGCGTTCCAGCCAATCCTCGTCTGGCGTTCGCTCGGAGTCCGCGCCTATACAAGATGTATGTTTCTCGAAGTTTGCAGTCCAATCACGATCGTCAAGACGCCAAGTTGTGCCTGGATTTGATGCAGCAATTGATCCCCGAAATTGAGCGCGCCCTCTCTGACGCCGATTCGGCGGCACAGACAAGCGCGATGTCCGAAACTGTTTCTGAAACGTTTCCTGTGCTGCGGCAGCGCCGGGACCGCGCCGCACGCATCTCGGAGATCGTTTCTCTGGGCCTGTCGGAATCGGGGTCTGTCGGAAGTGGATCCCTCGCGAATAAGCCGGGCCGGTTGAATCGTTAGCGTCTGTTCTTTTGCCAGCCTTGGAGTTGATATCCAATGAAGCCTTCCCTCCCAAAGCCCCGCTCGCAGGCATGCGTTGCCCAACCGCGCGCGGCGTGGTACTTGCCCGTCAAGTCTTTGCTGGACTTTACGTTGGGGTTCATCCTGCTGATCGTGTTGTCGCCGGTGATTCTGCTCTGTGCGGCCCTGGTGAAGCTGACATCCAAGGGCCCGGCGTTTTACACTCAGACTCGCGTCGGCAAGGACGGCCGGCTCTTCAAGATCATCAAGCTGCGGTCGATGTACCAGGATGCCGAGGTCGGCACCGGCGCCGTCTGGTCGACCGGCAACGACTCGCGGATCACGCCAATCGGCCGCATCCTCAGGGCCACGCATCTGGACGAGTTTCCCCAATTGATCAACGTGGTAATCGGCGACATGAGCCTGGTCGGGCCGCGGCCCGAGCGCCCGGAGTTTGTGCGCGGATTCGAAATGCAGATCGACAATTACGCCGCGCGCCTGCTGGTGCGGCCCGGCATCACGGGGATCGCACAACTGCGTTTGCCGGCCGATACCGACATCCGCAGCGTCTGCCAAAAGCTGGAATTTGACTTGTACTACGTCCGGCACGTTGGGCCCTGGCTCGACCTGGTCGCCATGATCGCCACAGGCGTCCAATTGGTCGCCAGCCTGGTCTCCGCGGTCGTTCCTTCCCGGCTCTGGATTCCCACGCAGGAAGCCGTGCGGGCGGACGCTGTCGAGTTCGCCCTGACCGATTCGAATCTGGCGCCGCAGCACGGAACGCCGCAGTCGGGAACGGCGATCCCGATCCGGTTGGAACAGCCGATGCCGGACACGGCAACCAGCGGCGCGTTTTCCGCAACCTGATCATCGTCGATGCAATGCCCTCCCGGTGCGAGCAGACGGATCGAGAAGAGGAAGAGATTTTTACAGGGTTGTGAACTCAACGGACTGATTTTTTCGTAAGGCGATGCGGCGATGCTGAATGCCCTGACAATCGACGTGGAAGATTATTTTCACGTCTCTGCGTACGCCGATCGCATTTCCATTCAGGATTGGGAACACTTCACGCCGCGCGTTCAGTCAGGAACGCAAAAGATCTTGTCGCTGCTGGATAAGTTTCAGGTGCGTGCGACGTTTTTCGTGCTGGGCTGGGTGGCGGAGCGGCAGCCGCAACTAGTGCGAGCGATCCAGGCGGCCGGGCATGAAATTGCCAGCCACAGTTATCACCACCGCCTGGTCTACAACCAGACGCCGGAAGAATTTCGTGCCGATTTTCGCCGGGCGAAAGACGTGCTGGAGCAGTTGACGGGCGAAGCGATCCGCGGGTATCGGGCACCCAGTTTTTCGATCGTTCAGCGTTCGCTCTGGGCGCTCGATGTGCTTGCCGAGGAAGGCGTGCAATTTGATTCGAGCATCTACCCGGTGCACCACGACCGCTACGGCATCCCGGATGCCCGGCTGGGGCCGCACCAGATCACGCTGCCGGATTCGGGACGCACGTTGTGGGAATTCCCCGGAACGGTCCAGTCGATCTGGGGCTGGCAGGTGCCCGTCGGCGGCGGCGGCTATTTCCGGCTGTACCCCTACCGAGTCACCCGGTCATTCCTGAGCCGTACCAACCGGATCGCTCGGCTTCCCTTCATGTTTTATCTGCATCCGTGGGAACTGGATCCGGAACAGCCGCGTCTGCCCGGCTCGGTCCTGCGCCGCTGGCGCCATCGCATCAATCTGGGCGCGACAGAACGCCGGCTGGAACGATTGCTGACCGATTTCCGGTTCGGGGCCATGTCAGATGCGCTGGAAGATTATTCGCCTGCGGCGACCGACTCTCAAATTCCGCTGGACCAGGCGAAACTCCCAGGCGCGGAAGTCGCAGCCGTCGATCAGGCCGCTCTGACTCATGTCACCCGCTCATGATCCGGGTGATCGTCCATTCGGGTGTTGCTGGCGGTGATCGTCGGCGGCTTGGCGTTCGCGCCACTGCCCGTTGCGGCCCAGCCACTTTCAGAATCCATTCGGAAATCAATTCTCAGTGGGATTGCCGCAAAGAGGCGCAAAAGACGCAAACAAGAAAAAAGTTTGAAATCGCGCATTCGAACGAAAAGATTCTCACCGAGTTTTTTTTCGCCTTTTGTGCCTTTTTGCGGCCAAGCTGCGATTTTTCTGTGGTGGAATTTCCGGATAAACTCTGACAGATGAAACACTTCGCCAAATCGCTGCTCCGCGGGGTCAGCACGGTTGCCATTGCGCCGTTGTGGGTGTGGTATCTGTTCCTGGCGTGCGCGGCCGGTCCGGCGAGGGCGCTGCCAGGAGCGTCGCAACTGGTCAGCCTGGTGCCGGGGACTCTGGGCGCGTATCTGCGGCACGCGTTTTACCGCTGTGTGCTGTCGGAATGCGGGCACGATGCCTGGATCGGCTTCGGCGTGCTGTTGACCGACCCGGACACCCGGATCGGTCCATTTGTCTACCTGGGAAGTTACACCAACCTGGGCCGGGTGACGCTGGAACGCGATGTGTTGATCGGGTCGTTCGTGTCGATCATGAACGGAAACCGCCAGCATGGAATCGAACGGCTGGACATTCCCATTCGCGAGCAGCCGGGAGTCTGGCCATTGGTGACAGTCGGCGCAGACAGTTGGATCGGCGATCATGCGGTGGTGATGGCCGATGTCGGCAAGCACTGCGTGGTCGCCGCGGGCGCCGTCGTCACGAAGCCGGTGCCGGATTATGCCATTGTCGCGGGATGCCCGGCGACGATTGTGCGGTATCGCAACCGGAAGGATTCGTCGGGGGATATCGAAACGATTGATTGAGCGGACCAGATTGTTCCCGGCGTCGCCGACGCTGGGCTTTTGCCGGAGCAGGATTTCCGTATGGCGGACGACTCGGAACAGAAGCCCGCGATCTGCCAGGTGCTTCATTCGCTGTGCATGGGAGGAGCGGAAGTGCTGGCGGCGCGGCTGGCTCGCAATCTGCGCACGGAGTTCCGGTTCGTGTTCGCCTGTCTGGATGAAGCCGGGTCTCTCGCGGACGAGTTGACCCAGGACGGGTTTCCCGTGTATGTCTTTCATCGCCGACCGGGGTTCGATTGGCGGCTGGTCTTCCATCTGTCAAGAATGTTCGCCGACGAACGGGTCGACGTCATTCATGCCCATCAATACGCCCCGTTCGTGTACTGCTCGCTGAGCCGCGGCTGGCGATCCGGCCGGGGCGTGCTGTTTACCGAGCACGGCCGGCATCAACCCGATTATCCCCGCTGGAAACGCATCTGGGCCAATAAATTCCTGCTGAGAAAACAGGACCGGGCGATCGGAGTCGGCGAAGCGGTTCGCCAGGCGTTGATTCAGAACGAAGGCCTGCCGCCCAAGCGAGTGGAAGTGATTTACAACGGCATCGACCTGACGCGATTCGATCCGGCGGCTCCGCTCCGGGCCGAAGTGCGCAGCGAATTGCAGTTGGTCCAAAAGGATTACGTGCTGATCCAGGTCGCCCGGCTCGACTATCTGAAAGATCATGCCACTGCCCTAAGGATGCTGGCCCTGCTCCGAGATGCCGGCTCGCCGGTGAAACTGCTGATCGTGGGCGACGGCCCGGAACGCGCCGCAACCGAAGCGTTATGCGCTGAGCTGAGTTTAGACAGCCAGGTGCGGTTCCTCGGACTCCGAACCGATGTGCCTCGCTTGATCCAGGCCGCGGACGCATTGCTGCTCACCAGCGTGAGCGAAGGCATCCCGTTGACCTTGATCGAAGGCATGGCCGCCGGGCTGCCCGTGCTGGCGACCGACGTCGGCGGCGTGCACGAAGTCGTGGAACGCGAAGCGACCGGACTGCTGGCGCCCGCGAAAGATCCGGTCGGCCTTAAGGACCAACTGCATCGATTGATGCAAGACCCCGCCTGGAGCCGGCAAATGGGCCGGGCCGGAAGACTCCGGGCCGAGCGGCTGTTTTCCGAGCCGGAAATGCACCGGCAGTATCGCAACGTGTATTTGAGTCTGGCCGGCCGGGATCGGTGAGTTTTCGTCAGCAGGTGCGAGCTTGCTGCTGCTCGAAATGGCGCGTCATGTTCCGGCTGTTCCGCTTTTTGATAGACTCTCCGCGTCGCTCCGACCAACGACCGCCACAGATGCTGAACGAAATGTCTGCCGAAATGCTGTCACCCGCCAGTCTGCCGTCGTCCTCGGTGAATCCGGTGACGATCCTGGAGACGCGCGTCGTCACGGGAACCGGGGGCGGACCGGAAAAGACGATCCTCAACGGGCCGCGATTTCTCGATCGGCACGGCTACCGAACCGTCTGCGCCTACCTGCATCCCCCGAATGACCCCGGATTCGAGGTGCTGAGACGGCGTGCCGAGTCGCTGGGAGCGACGCTGGTTTCCGTGCCGGATCGCGGACCGTTTGATCTGTCGGTCGTGCGAAGGCTGGTGCAACTCTGCCGGGACGAAAACGTCGCCGTTTGGCACGGCCACGATTATAAGAGCAATGCCCTGGGCCTCTGGGTCCGACGATCCTGGCCGATGCGGATGGTGTCGACGGTGCACGGCTGGGTCGACCGGCACTGGAAGGCGCCGCTCTACGATGCCATCGACCGCTGGGCGCTGAAGCGCTATGACCGCGTGATCTGCGTCTCGGCAGATTTGCGGGACGCCTGTCGAAAGTGCGGCGTCTCGGAGGAGCGTCTCCGGCTGATCGAAAACGGCATCGATGTCGACGGTTTTCAACGCCGGCGCCCGCAGGCGCTGGCCCGGCGAGCACTGGGCTGGCCGACCGACGGGCTATGGCTGGGTGCGATCGGACGGCTCTCGGAGGAAAAGGGATTTGACGTGCTGATCGAAGCCGTCGGCCGGTTGAGGCTGCAATTCCCCGAGGTGCGGCTGGTGATTGCCGGCGAGGGGCCGCGGCGCGCGGCGCTGGAGGAGCAGATCCGGCGCAGCGGACTGGGCGAATGCGTCCAATTGCTGGGCTTTTGCGAAGACGTCCTGTCGGTGCTGGAAGCCCTGGATGTGTTTGTGCTGAGCAGCCGGCGCGAAGGGCTGCCGAATGTCGTGCTGGAGGCGATGTCGGCCGAGGTTCCCGTGGTGGCGACGCGGGTCGCCGGCGTCCCGAGCGCGATCACAGACGAAGTCAGCGGATTGCTGACGCCGCCGGAAGATGTGACGCTGTTGTCGGCGGCCATCGGCCGCTGCCTGGGCGACGTAGGCTTGCGTGCACGGCTGGCAGCGGCCGGCCGAGACGCGGTCGTGCGCCATCGCAGCTTTGCCGCCAGAATGGAGCAACTTCGGACCGTCTACGAAGAAATCCTGAGCCATCCGCGACCGGAGGGACTTTGACATGTCGACCGTCATGCCATCCCGAAGCGAAGCGGACGCCCGATCCGGCGAGGTGACGGTCAGGGTCCATCGTCTGGCGGATTTTGCAAACATTCGCCAGGACTGGGATGGTTTCGCCGGCAGATTTGGTTACGCGGGGTTCTCGCATCGCCTGGCCTGGGGCGAGATCTTGCACGCAGCGCTGGGACACGAACCGTATTTTCTCTCGGCCCGTCGCGGCGAAGAGATCACCGGGATCTTGCCGCTGGTCTTCGTACGCAGCCTGCTCTTCGGCCGGTTTCTGGTCGGATTGTCGTATCTGAACACGGGCGGCGTCTTGGGGGACTGCCCGGACTCGGCGCGCCGGCTGATCGATGAGGCGGTCCGGCTCGCCGATGAATTGCAGGTGCGTCATTTGGAGTTGCGGTCCGAACGGGAATGGGAGCATCCGCAACTGACGGAAAAGATGACCGCGAAGGTGCATATGCGGTTGGCCCTGCCGTCCAGTGCCGAGGACTTGATGGCCGGCTTCAAATCCAAGTTGCGCAGTCAAGTGAAGAAAGCGCTGGGCAACGGTCAGACCGTCGTCTGGGGTGGTGAGGAACTGCTGGATGAATTTTATCAGGTCTTCAGCCGCAACATGCGAGACCTGGGGACTCCGGTGTTTCCGAAAGCGCTCTTTCGGGAGATGCTGCGGCGTTTTCCGGGCGACGCTGAGTTGTGCTTGCTTAGGCAAGACGCGCGTCCCGCTGCGGGGGCCATTCTGTTGCATGGCCCCCGAACGACCCAAGTCCCCAGCGCGAGCACACTCAGGGAATTCAACGCGACGAACGCCAACATGCGGATGTACTGGCATCTGCTGGAGCGGGCCATTCAACGCGGGCAAACAGGATTTGACTTCGGACGCAGCACATTGGAGAGCGGCACCTACAAATTCAAGGAACAATGGGGGGCTTTGCCCAGTCCGGCAATCTGGCAGTATTATCGCCGGTCCGGCCGCAGCGACGACATGCGGCCCGACAACGCTAAGTTCAACAAATTGATCATGTTATGGCAAAGAATTCCCGTAGCGGCGGCCAATCTGCTCGGTCCGTGGATCGTCCGAGGCATCCCTTGACCAGTCTCGGAATGAAGAAGAATTCCGCACAGGCGGTTCGGGCGTTTCAGAGGATTCCGTAAGTTTGAGAAAATTTTCGGATTGGTTGTTGACTTCTGGCTTGGAGGGGTTTACCATCAAGGCGTCTGTGAAATTGAGGAACTGTGGACACCCGGCACCCGTTGCCACTACATTTTTAGAGGAGGAATTTTCGATGAAGGTAGTTTCCTTAAGACAACTGCTCAGCGTGGCGTGCGCGGCCTTAGCAGCTGCGGCGTCGGTTCAAGCGGCGCCGGTCGCCCCGATTACTGATTTGTACAACACTGGCATGGCCAGCGTCTGGAGTGCGCCCGGTCCGGGAACTCCGCTGGCTGGAACTGATCCCGACGTGGGATCGCCCGAAAGCGATCCGCATTGGACCGTGTCCTTCAAGGCCCTTCCCGTCCCGTTGACGACCGTCACGATGGCTGCCCAGACCAAGATCGACGGCGCGGTTCCATTCCTAGGCGGGGCCGGCAATCGCCACCAACTCGATTTGGCGGCGGATCCCAACAAGGCCAATACCGACGTCGATAAATCCCAATGGATTTCCACCGGTTCCCCCGGGGCTGCCAACACGTCATTCGGCGGTGATGAGATCGCCGTATTTGAGACGACGTTCTCCACCTACTTGCCTTTGACGACGATCAGCATTTCGGGGTTCCTGAAGAACTCTTTCGATGTTGTCGGAATCCAACTGAACAGCGACCCGATGTTCGATCCGGGTCTTGCTGGCTCGTTTACGAATGTGAACCCCAACGTGGCGGCTCAGGCGTTTTCCGTCACTGGGACCGGTGGCCTTACCAACACCCTGAAGTTCTTCGTCTACCGTCCGGCCGGTCGTGTTATCGATCTGCGGGTGCAGTTCTCGAATGCCACGTTCACCGTGCCTGAACCGTCAACCCTCGTGCTGGGTGCGTTGGGCTTGGTCGGATATGGCGCCACTCGGTTGCGTCGCCGCTTCTTTGGTGTGGCCAAGGCCTAGTCGGTTGACGCCATCGATGATGGCTCTTTGGCGATGGGTTTGTTGAATCCAATGCGATTTCGCTCAGGTCTGTTCCAGACCTGAGCTTTTTTTTTGCCGAGACGACGTCAAAGGCATTAGGATGATGCACCGATTTAGATGCTGAGGCGTTGATCGCCAGCTTGTTCTGCAGGCGACCGTTGCGAACGATCGTCGGCGAGTGCGATGGACGCACTAAATCCCAACCTCGTCGCCGCCGGGATCTCAGGAAATCGTGCGGTGGCTTGATTGAATGGGAACACTCCAGGGAACTTGGCCGAATTTACTTCACAAGTTGAGGTTTTCGACTTATAGTGAACAGAGACGCCATCGGTCACCGTTTTCGAAGATCGATCTTAAAAATGCTTGATGGGTCTTGCCTGCGAAGGATTGCTGCATGCTGCCGAATCTGAGGCGACTCTCGCTGACCTTGGTCGTGCTGGCAATCATCGTGGCGGGTGTGCACGGAGTGCATGTGGCCCGCCAGGGCCGCAGCATTGACCTGTTGAAACAAGCCGTAGAGAACGAGCGAAAGGGCGATAACCCGGTGCGCCTGATCGCGGCGCTCAAGCGGTATCTGCTGGTCCAACCGAAGGACAAGGCCCTCCGGAAAGAACTGATTGACCTGCAAGCGCGATACGCGCGGACCGAGGACGAAGTTCTCGAAGTGTACTACGAACTTCAGGAACAGCTGAAACAGCATCCTGAAGACCCGGAAAACCGAGAGCGGCTGATATCGTTTGCGCTGCAACTGCGCGAGTACCAGGACGTGCTGACGCATGTCAGCTACCTGGAGACCCTGATCGGAAAAACTCCCCAATTGCTGATGTGGAAAGCCTTGGCGCAGGAAAAGACCGCCGACCTGGAAGGTGCGATCAAGAGTTATCGCGAAACGCTGGAACTCGACCCGGCGCAAATCGACGCCTACGTGCAAATGGCGAACATCCTGCGGCAAGGACTGAATGCGCCGGACGAGGCGAAATACTGGATTCTGCGGCTCACCGAGTTGAATCCGAAGTCGGCGGCCGCGTTTCTGGCGCAGGCACAGTATTACCTGGACATCGCGGATTTGGCGTCTGCGTTCCAATCGGTTGATGCGGCGCTGCAGTTTCCCGAAAACCGCACCGAAGGCGTCTTGTTGTGGTCGGAAGTCGTCATGATGACCGGCGAACGCGAGGCGCGCGGCACTGATCGGACCTGGCAGGAACGGGATGAGGAGATTGCGGAGAGGCTGCGGAAGGCGTGGGAGGAAGATCCTGAGGAACCCCGGTTTGCTGCCAAGTTGTCGGCCTTTGCCCTCAGGAAGAAGCAGCCGGACGAGGCCGTGCGAATTCTGCAACTCGGGCTGGAACGCGTGCCCGGCGACCCGCTGTTGTTATGGGAACTTGCGGACCTCGAGATCTCGCGCGGGGAGTTCAAAGAGGCGCAGCGAAAGATCAGCGATCTGACGGCCGCGAATGTCAACCGCGGGCTGGTCGACTATCTGCGGGGCCGAATTCTCATCCACGAAAAGCGTTGGAGCGAAGCGGCCGCGAGCCTGCAAAGATCGTTAGGGGATCTTGAAAGTTCGCCCCGTCTGACCTCCCAGGCGAACATCTTTCTGGCGGAATGTTATGCGGAACTGGGCGACAGCGATCAGCGGTTGACCGTCTGCCGCCGTGCGGTTGAGACGATGCCGTTTTTCGTCGCGGCCCGGCAGCACCTGGCGCAGGCGCTGCTGGCGGTCGGCCGGGTGGACGAAGCGCTCGCGGAGTATCGCACCATGATCGATCTGCCGGATGCGCCGGCGTTCGGCTGGACGGCAGACGTAGGGTGGGCCGCGGTGGCCAAGGTGCTGATCATCCGGAACTTGTCGGCCCCGAAAGGCGAAGCCAACTGGGATGACCTGGAACCGGCCCTCAATGCGCTGACCGCGGCGGCGCCGGACTCCATCGATGCGGTGCTGCTGCGTGCAGAAGTCCTGGCATCTCAATCCAAGGTTGCCGAAGCGCGCGAGCAATTGCTGAAATACCCGATCGACACGAAACAGGATGTCCGCTGGTGGGTGGCGCTGATTCACCTTTCGCTGCGCGACGGGGACTTGGACGGCGCCGAGCAGCGGCTCCGGGACGCTATGCAGGCGATCGGCAGTCACGTGGAATTGAAGTCCCTGGAAATCAAGCTGGCGGTTTTTCAAGGCGAACGGGGACGCGAGCGTCTGGCGGAATTCGCTGGTGAAACGGCCGGGCTGAGCGACACTGACCGCGCCCGGCTTTTGTATGAGCTCGCGGGGTACTACGTCAGTCTGGGATCAATGGAAGACGCGCAGACGCTTTGGCGGGACATTGCCGCCTTGACGCCCCAGGATCTGCGCGTCTGGCTCCTCCAATTCGATGCGGCCATCAATCGAAAGGATTTTGACGGCTGCCGGGGCGTGATCGAATCCATGCAAAAAATCGAAGGCAAGAACGGATCCTATACCCAGTTGGCGGAATCGTTCCTGATCATTCGCTCGGCGATGCTGGGAGGCGACACCACGCGCCTGGAGTCGGCCCGCGGCACGCTGACGGCTTTGCAGGCGCGCCGTCCGCGCTGGGCGCGCGTGCCCTGGGCCCTGGGCATGCTCGATGAACTCGACGGCCGAAGGGAACACGCCGTAGAGCATTACCGGACCGCTTTCAAACTGGGAGACCGAAGTCCGGAACTGGTGCGTCGTACGCTCGATTTGCTGCAGGATTTGCGCCGTTATGATCAGGCCGAGGAGTTGATCCATAGCTGGGAGAAGCTTCCCAACTCGCCGATTCTGCCGGAAATCAACCGGATGGCCGCCGAGGTTTTGCTGGAACAGCAGGAACCTGTTCAGGCATTGCTGCGAGCACATCGGGCCGTGTCCAAGAATTCCTCTGATTATCAGGATCATCTCTGGCTGGCGCGCATACATCAGGCCGGCGGCGCGTTGAAGGAAGCCGAGGAGGAATTGCGAACGGCGATCCGGCTCGCTCCGCTGGCCGGAGAGTGCTGGGTGGCCCTGATTCATCAGTTGCAGTCTCAGAAACGGCCAAAGGAGGCGGAGGCGCTGATCGAACGCATTCGCGCGGAAGTGACGATCGAAGGGCAGTCCGCCGTGCTGGCGGTTTGCTACGAGGCGCTGGGCAAGTTCCCCGAAGCGGAGGCGGAGTTTCTCCGTGCCGTGGACGAAGCGCCGCAGAATCGACCGTTGCTGTTGGAAACGGCCGAGTTTTTCCACCGGCAGAACCGGTTGAAAGAGGCCGAGCGGCACTGGAGGCGGCTGCTGGATGCGTGCCTGACCGGATCTGTGCCAGAGCGCTGCACGGCCCGCCGCGGTCTGGCATCCGCCTTGGCCTATCGGGGCGACTACCCGGCCTTTCGGGAAGCCGTCTCGCTGGTGGAGCAGAATCTCAAAGAACTTCCGCGCAGCATGTTGGATCTCCGGGCGAAAGCGACTCTGTTCGCCGTGCGCGGCGACCCTCGGCAACGGCGAGAATCCGTCGAACTCTTTACGAAACTGGCGCGCGAGGCACCGCCTCTGACCGAACGGGATCAGTCGCTGCTGGCGACGATGTACGAACTGAACGGCGATTTAACACGCGCCTATGAGGCCTGGCAAGCCTTGGTGGCCGTCCAGAGCAGCAACCGTGAGTACCTGGCACGCTATATTTCAGTCCTCTTGAAACGCCATGCGATGTCGGATGCGAAGGTCTGGCTGGAACGCCTGCAGTCCGTCGCGCCGGACTGGCAACCTACTTTGGAACTGCAGGCCGAGTTCTCTTTGCAGGGTGAACGGCAGGCGGACGTCGCCGCGCTGTTCCAAAATTTCATTCAGCAGGCGGAAGGCGAGGACGCCCGGGCGCGCCGCCAAGTGGAAGCGGGCGAGGCCACGGAACGCCTGGCGAATACGCTGCTGCGCCAGAAGGACGACAGTCGCAACGCGCTGCTGAAATTCTCGGAGCAGTGTTTTCGAGATTATGCGAGTTCGAGTCCCGGCAAGACGCAGGTGCTGGCCGGATTCCTCTTGCGCACCGGCCGGGCCGACGAAGCCCTGGACCTGTTTGACGAATCTTGGAACGAGGCGCCGCCGGACTTGGTGTCGTCGGTGCTGACGGCGTCGCTGCTGCAGTCCCACCCGACGCCGGAGATGCTGACCCGGGCCGTCGCAGCAATTTCCCGGCATCAGACGACCGCGTCACCCGCCAGCCTGTTGAACGACCTGGCCGCACTGTCGGAAGGGCAACAAAATTTCGACCTGGCGGAAACGCACTATCGAAAGGCACTCGAACGCGAACCGGACAACATCGCGGCGCTGAATAACCTGGCCTTTCTCCTGGCGTTGCAGAATCGCAACCTCAGCGAGGCCGGCCAACTGCTGGACAAGGCGCTCAACATTGCCGGCCCTTTGCCCGCGCTGCTGGACACCCGGGCGCAAATCGCGCTGTCCGCCGGGGACCTGGACGCCGCGCAGGAAGACCGGGAGTTTGTGGCGAACGCCTCGCCGACGCCGGCCTCTTGGTTCCGGTTGGCGATTGTGTATCACCAGCAGAAGCAAGACCGCAAGATGCGCGAAGCGGCGCTCAAGGCCAAAGAAGGCGGATTGCAGCCAAAAGATCTGCATTTTCTGGAACGGCGGCATCTCGAAGTGATCCTGAAGTCTGTCGAGAAGAAAGCATAGCCCGATCGGCAGAGCGCTCCGCAGGCGCCCGATCCCGGAGGCCCTGGGAAAACTTCCACGGGACGGCACCTGCCAGAGGCTTGGCATCGTCGGCGAATTCGTGCAGGATGTGATCCCGAAGGCCGTCGCCGCGACGGACGGAAACCGATCACAGGGAAGCTGGCCATGCTTGCCGCCGAACGTGTCTTGTTGTATTCGCTATCGCTGGCACTCGGCGCCTTCCTGGTGCGAGAGATCAGCCGGCCGAACGACTCGCCGGAATTGGCAAAGGCAGTTCCAATGGTAAGCCCCCGGGTCCAGGTCCAGGGAGAAGGAGACGCGGTCCGTGCGGCGGATATAATGAATCTGACCGACGCGGAAGGGACGCCCAGGCTGGTGATCTCGCTCAACAAGGATGGCTCTCCGCGACTGGTAATGAACGACGCGCACGGCCGCAACGGGTTGGAATTGTCGCTGTCGAACGACGGAACGTCGCTGGTGCAATTGTCTCGCGGCGACGGGCTGCTGCGGATGGGAATCGACGCGTTGGGGACGGTTTCGTGCCGGCTTTCTCGGGGCGAGACGCGGCAGCAGTTCTCGGTCGAACCTTCAGGCGTCTCGGAATGGCGGCTTTCGGGCAAGTCGACGGATCCGGAAGCGGTGATCCGGCTCGACCCGGCGGGCCGGGTGTCCTGGGAATTTCAGCAGGTCGGCCGCAACGGAAAACTCTCCGCAGCATTGGATAAAACCGGCCAGGGCGCGTTGCAGCTCATCGGCGAGAAGAAGACCTTCGCGCAAATGTTTCTGGCATCGAACGGAGAAGTGGAAATCGGCGTGGGGGGCGGTCCGCACGGGATCGAAGCGCTGCTTCGGACAGACCAGGTCGGAGCGGCTGAAGTGGCGTTGTCGTCGCCGGAACACTCCGGCGGGCCGCGGCTGTCGATGTTTCCCAGCGGCGAGATGGGCGTTCGCGTGCTGGGGGCGGAAGGTCAGGCGGGCCCGGTGATGCAATTGCTGAAAGACGGGAGCGCGGAGATCACCATTGTGGAGTCGCGGTCTCAGCGCGGCCCGGTGATGTTTCGCGGAAAAGACGGGGCGTGCCTGATCGGCATCCGCGGCGAAAAGGGCAAACCGGGCCCCAGGATGTATCAAGGTGCGGACATGAAATCGCTGATTTCCTTGCCTGGGATCGCCTTATCCCAGGTGGGCCTGCATAGCGAGCCGATGAAACAGGCGCTGCTGGTGATCACCGGTGCCGACGGCAAGCCGATCCATCTCTGGCCTCAAGACGCAATCGCCCCGGTCTTGCCGACGGAAGCTAAGCCGTAAAAGCTCCCGGCGTCGCCGACGCCGGGCTTTGGCGGCTTCTCAGGGGCGCAAACAATTGCTGTGAGCGGTCGGAGAGGGTCGTGCCAGGGACGCGGGGGAGGTATCATACCGGCGGCAGTTTCCAGGGCTGTCCCCCCCAAAGGGGGACTGGAACTTCGGGCGCACAATCCCCTATGACTCTCCGCCGACCGATTTCGTCGCTTCCCACGGGAATTCGCTGGCGGCTGCTGGTCTGGTTCGTCTTCTCTCTCTCGTACGGACGCTGGCCAGGGAACACGGCGCAGGCTCAATCGCCCGCAGCGCGATTCGTTCAAGAGATCCCCGGCAACGGCGGAGGACTGCTGGTCAAGTGCGATCTGCAGCATCGCTTTTCCGACGAGCGTCTCTCTGTCGCACAGTTCGTAAAACAGGCCGCCGACAATGGCTGCCAGGTGGTATTTGTCTCGCCGCCCAAGACAACGAATACGGCTGCCGAGTTAAAGGCATTTCTTCAAGACGTGGAAACCGCCCGCCAAGTCTTTCCGAAGACGCTGATACTCCCGGCGTATGCCTGGAAAATCCAGGCACCAGGATTTACCGACCAAGCCACGGTCATTCTTCCCCCGAGCGACGATTTCCACTCGAGATTCCTGCACCTGCCGGTTCAATTGGCGCCGCCAGATTCCCGGGCGCCGCTCTCGGAATCCGCCAGCCTGATTCTCGAAGCGTTGTGTCCGGAGTCTTCGCCGACATCCCGGTGGCCGGCCGTAGTTTTCAACGAGCGTCCGGAAGGGACGGAACTGCAGCGCTGGGCGATGGGGCATCATCCGCCGGATGCGCTCTGGTCGTTCGGTCCGGCCCGGACGCCGTCCCAAAGGTCTTTCGGACAAATCGGCCTGTTGAATCGCTGGGATCAGGTGGAAGTTTTCGCTGGAGGCGCGTGGGACGACCGCCTGGCCGAGGGGTGGAATCTCTGGGCAGCGTCAGGCGGCATCGACATCTATCATGGCCGTGCCCAGACGTACCAGCCGGGCGCCTTCACCGAAACCTGGCTGCAAGTGCCCGAGTTGACCGGGGAGCACGTCATCCAGGCGGTCAAACACGGGGCGTTTTTTGGCGTGCGCGGACGGGCCGCTCGTGCCGTGGATTTGAGATTGACGGCGCCCGGATTGCATCGGGCGGCTCGTCCCGGCGAGACCGTGGATGTGCCGGCCGGAACACCGATCCGCGTGGAGTTATCGGTCCAGGTTCCCGAGCAGGATTGGCGAAAAACGCCGCATCGTCTGGACGGCATCGAGTTGATCGCCGTCACCCCGGAACTGAGCCGCATTGTGAAGAAGGAAGTCACTGCGCAGGGGCTGATCCGGCTCGAATACGAAACGGAAGTTCCGGAAGGCGGCATTCTATTCCGCGCGATCGGCTATCGCGACGTGAGCAACGGCCCGGATTATGGCTTTCATACGAATCCGATTCGCGTGATCTCTTCGGGGCAATGGATTCGGCCCAGAGTCGTCGTGCGCAGCGAGCCGTGGCTGAATGATCGAACCGGCCCGTTTGTCGTCGTGGGGATGACGCTGTTGTTGGCCGTGATTGTCGTGGCCGGGTGGCTGATTTCGAACGGTCAGTTCACCTTGCTGTTCGGCGACGTGCTTGCGCCTGTGCGCAAGCGATGGAAATCGTCTTTTGTGCGGCGAATGCTCTTCCGGATCTTTCCCGGGCTGCGCAGCCGAGGGGATTCGGCAACCCAGGGGACGGCCCTTTCCGAATCAGACCGCCGGCAGCTTGCGACGGCTTTGTACGTCAGTGTCATGGCCCTCGGAGCCTACTGCGGATGGACGGCCGAGATGCGGAGCGCGGCTCTCCCGTTCTGGCCGGCCGGGCACTGGGGCGGTCCGGTCGCCGGTGCGCTGCTGGGAGCGCTGTATGGCGGACTGCTGAGGAGCCACGCCTTCTACGGCCCGTGGTTGTTCTTCCTGGTTCGAATCGCGGCGGACCTCTGGCCGGGAATGATCCCCGTGCCGTGCATCACAGCCAGCTTGTCGGCAGCGATCCTTGGCGTTCCCCTCCAGGAGGCGTTACGCACCGGAACGTTGCGTTGGCCGTCCCGTGCTCCGGTCGGCGCGCTGATCGGCCTTGCGAGCCTGCTGGCGGTAACGACGATGTTGAGCGGCATCTTCCCGGGCAAGCTCGGAAGTCTGGCCCAAGTGACGGGCGTGGCTGCCGCGGCGGTCTGGTCGTTCGGAAACCTGGATTGGGCGCGCGTCCCCGTTCGCGGCCTGGGGGTCTCTTTCGTGACGGCGCTCTGGTTCAGCATGCAACTGACTCAGGAGCGTTCCCTGGACGAAGCCGGCGCCCTGCTCTGGGGCCTGCAAAGTCTGACAGAAGCGATCGGCGTCGGCCTCGTCTGCTTCGCCTGTCGGCCGGAACGCCTCGATGCGATCGGCCTGGCGCTCAGTTACGCGGCGCTGGCGGCAACTGCGATTTTGTTCTCAACGCAACCCCCTGGGATCAACGCGGGACTGACTTCGGGCGCCGCCGGGCTTGGCCTCTTGCTGTGCTTGACGGCGGATCTTCCCTGGATGGCCGCCCTGTCGGTTGGCCTGTCCGCGGTTGTGTTGGGACGCCTGGTGCTCTTTTCGCCCGAGGCCCCCGGCTTCTGGCTGACAGGAGCGGCGGTCTGCACGGCGGCATCCCTGGCGACCCGCCGTCGGCTGCGGCTGGCGATTTTTCTGCTGCCGTATTTGCTCATCAGCGGATATGTGTCGTCCATTGCCACCGGTTCGGGAGCGGCCCAACCCGGATCGCTGGTTTCGTTCCTGCCGGGAGAGTTGGCATCGTTTCGGGAGGTCGCTGGCGAACATCGGCTCAGCGTTTTGCAGACGGCGGGGCAGTTTCTCTGCCTGTTCTGCTGGACGGGGCTCACGGTCGTATTCTGTGCTGCCCGTCAGAAGCGCAGCCAGGATGTCTTCGACGGACTGGGACGAACGATCGGCGGCTCTCTCGTGCTGGGCGGGCTGTTGTCCGCCGTCAGCATCCCCTTGTCAGGAGCTGCCGGCGCGATGCTGGCCTCCTTCGCCGGAATTTGGGCGGCCCAGGTTTGCTCAGACGGCCTGGAAACGGCCGCGACCCGGCACAACACCGCGTTCGCCGACCGGATCGTCAACGCCTTTCGGCGGCGTCTGGGATTTGCGACGCTCGTGATTGCCGCGCTAATCGCCTACGGCTCCCTGGTCCCGTTCCACTGGCGCGCCATTTCCGGGGCGGTCGCTGTTGAGGAATTCCTCGCACAGTTCCGGAAGCATCTCGCAGGCGAGGCGCTGATGACCGGGCCATTGAACAGCGACCGGCTGGTCAACCTGCTGCTGACGGTGCCGTTGGCGTTTTGCGGCTATGGCAGCCTGGTGTTGGGGCAGCGAGGATTTCTCCGCCGCGCTGGGGCCGTGTTCGAAACCTGGCAGATGTCGCTCGCATTCAGTTTTCTGGTAGAGCTGGCCCAGTTCTGGTCGATCCAGCGAGTGGCTTCGGTCCACGATGTGATCGCCCAGGCGATCGGCGCCGTCGCGGGAATCGCCCTGTGGATCGTGTTCGGAGAAGGGTTTGTCCTGCGGCTGGCGGCAGCGGCTCAAGAGCGAACGACCGCGGGACGCTGGGGGCTTTTGCTGTGGCCGTACCTGCTGGGCGTGCTGGTGTTCGCCGTACTGCCGGCGGGCTTGCCGGTGACGTCTCCCAAACAATTGTACGACCGCTATCGTGACGGCCAATTGTGTCTTCTTCCCTTTGCCGATTGTCCGACCTGGAGCCATGTCCTGCGAGACGCCGTCGCGGGTGTCGTGCTGTTCTTCCCGATGGGGATCTGGGGTTCGCTCGCGTTTCTTCGAGCCGGCCAGCCGATGCGTTCTCTCTGGTCCGGCGCGGCCAATGGCGCGGCCTTTGCCGCCCTGGTCACCGTCTTCCGCGGACTCTGTTCGGCCGAAATGACCGATTCCTCCTGGCTGCTGACCGGCGCCATAGGGGCGGCGCTGGGGTCGCTGGCATTGCATGTGTTCGCCGATGCCGAAGCCGATCGCTACGCCGGTTGGAGAACCAGCCTGGGGTGGTGGTTCGGTTCCGTTCTGTTCGGCGTCATTCTCGCGGGATTTTTCCTCCACCCGTGGGTCTTTGATGCGTCGGCGGAACAAGTCTCTCTGCACTGGAAACAGTTCATCAACGTGCCGTTCGCAAACTTTCATTCCGGCCATGACTGGCTGCTGATCGAAGAAGCGGCCCGCAAGCTGGCCTGGTTCGCCGCCTGGGGACTGCTGCTCGGACAAGCCGTGCTGAGGTCCTCGGAGTTTTGTTCATGGCGCCTGGCGGGCGGCGGAGCAGCCATGCTGCTGGCCGCGGCGACCAGCCTGGGGATCGAACTCGCCCAGTTGTTTCAATCCCATCACAACGGCGAAACGACCGACATCGTCATTTACCTCACCGGTACAGCCGCGGGTTTCTGGCTGCGATACTCTTGGCTCGGCGCTTCAGCCATCGACAGTCCCGTCGACAATTCCCGGACATCCGCGGCCCCTTCCCTGGCTTCTGAATCCTGGGTGAGGCTGCTGCAGACTTCAATCGCCGTGGGCCTGGCGATCGGCGTGATCTCCGGCCTGGTCGTGTTGTCTTTGCGCCGGTAGATAGACCCTCGACAGAAGAGGCATTCCCATGACAACAATACGAACCGCAATGTTCCGGTCGGCCGCGGCATGTTGGCTCTGGTGCGCGCTCTCTCTGGGAGCCCTTTTTGGGGCCGAGCCGAAGGTCTCCGCAAGCAAGGAGAACTACGAACAATGGCGGCTCGCGCTCAGCAAGGACGGCGTCACCAGCCCGGTCGAATTGAATCTCCTGCCGGGCTATGAAATCGAAATCGTCCGCATCGCCGAACCGGGCGAAGGCTCGTGGATCAACCTGGCGTTCGACCCGAAAGGACGGCTTATCGTCTGCCGCGAGGACAAAGGCCTCTTACGGTTCACGTTCGCCGACGACAAGAAGTCCGTCACCCAGGTCGAAACCGTCGAAGACACGCTCCTCGAATGCCGCGGTATCCTCTTCGCACATGACAGCCTGTATGTCGCCGCGAACAATTCGAAGGGCATCTATCGGCTCAAGGACACCGATGGCAACGACACGTACGACGACGTGAAGCTGCTGAAGACGCTCGACGGCGGCGTGGGGCACGGCCGCAACTGCCTGGCGCTCGGCCCGGATGGAAGAATCTATCTGACCTGCGGGAACGACGTCAAAGTGCCGGACGACATCTCGCCGAAATCGCCCTACCGCAACTACGGGCTGGACCGGCTGTTGCCTTGCACGTGGAATGAATTTCTGTTCGGGTCCAATGTGACGCCGCCGGCCGGGTTTGTGATTCGGACCGATGCCGAGGGGAAGGACTGGGAACTCTTCGCCGGCGGATTCCGCAATCAATACGGCCTGGCGTTCAACCCGGACGGCGAGCTGTTCACGTACGACGCCGACGAGGAATGGAACGAAGGGGGCCCGTGGTATCGGCCGACGTGCGTGATGCACGTCGTTTCCGGCGGCGAATACGGCTGGCGGCCGGGGACCGGTTGCTGGCCCGATTTTTTCGCCGACAGCTTGCCCCGCGTCGTGGATGTCGGCCTGGGTTCGCCGACGTCGATCCAATTCGGCACCAAGTCGAACTTCCCGCGGAAATATCGCGACGCGTTGTTCCTGCTCGATTGGTCCTACGGCCGGATCATCGCCGTGCACATGACGCCGCAGGGAGCCAGCTACAAAGGCGAAATCGAGACGTTCGTCAAAGGGAAACCGTTGAACGTCACGGGCCTGGACTTCGGCCCGGACGGGGCGATGTACTTCACCGTCGGCGGGAGGAAGACGCAATCGGCGCTGTATCGGGTCAGGTATGCGGGACCGCCTGATACAACAGTCGCGAAAGCGGAAAGCGACACGACCAAAAATCTACGAGCAGTTCGTCGCAAGATTGAGCAACGTGTCGAGAATCCAAGCCGCGAAGAGATCAAATTCATCTGGAATGAGTTGAAGCACGAGGACCGATGGATCCATACGCCAGCCCGAATTGCATGGGAACAGTTCCCTCTCAATTCCTGGGCAAACGTAACGCTCATGTCACCATCGGCGCAATGGAATCAGACGTTGGCTGCGGCACGAATCGCCACGCAAGCTGACCAGAAAGGATTGCTCATTGGTTGCGAAGCGCAATCCAGCGCGAAATCATTGGAAAATCGGTTGACCGCGCTACGATCCCTGCAACTGACTTTTATTCGTCTTGGAGAAGTGCGGCCACTTGGTTCTGAAATAACAGAAGTTACCTTGAATTTGGGGCATCGCTACCCCGCCGACACTTTCCCCGAGAACTATCTCCTCTGCGAACTCCTCGTCTATTTGAAATCGCCGGATGTCATCGAGAAGACGCTGAAGCTGTACGACGCCGCGCCGAATCAGCAGGAGAAGCTGTTTTATCTCTTCACGCTCCGGCACAGGAAAGAGGGTTGGACGCTCGACCAGCGCCGGGCGCTGTTACGGGCCTTGAAAGAAGCCGAGACGTTCACGGGGGCGCAGTACATGCCGCGCTGCGTGACGTTCATCCGGACTGATTTTCTGAACGCGTTCACTCCGTCCGAGCAGGAAGCGTTAGCGGCTGAGATTGCCGCACTGGGGCAATCGCCCGCCAGCGACATCGCCGCCAAACCGCGGCCGTTCGTCAAGAATTGGACGATGGACGACCTGCTGCCGCTCTTGGAACAGGTCTCGGAAGGGCGAGATCGCCAGCGCGGCAAGGAGCTGTTTGCCGAGGCTCTGTGCGTCCAGTGTCATCGCCGGGAACAGATCGGCCGGCCGATTGGGCCGGATCTCGACGGCGCGGCATCGAAATTCAGCCGCAAAGATCTGCTGGAAACCATCGTCGTGCCGTCGAAGGTCGTCGATTACAAGTACTGGCTTGAAGTGATCGAAACGGAAGACGGCCGCATCGTGACAGGCCAACTGGTCGGCGGCGACGCGGAGACTTTTTCCATTGCCGCATCTCCGTTGGAACCGACCCGAATCGAACGGGTGCGGCGCAGCGGGATCGTCTCGCGGACAGCTTCCAAGACGTCGCTGATGCCGGAGGGCCTGTTGAATTCACTGACGCAGGACGAGATTCTCGATCTGCTTGCGTACCTGGAGTTCGGGAGGCCGCACGAATAACGGCTGCGAACTCGCAAGCGAACATGCTGGCTCTTGTCTCTCATTTCTTGTCTCTGGACTTCCTCAATCCACGAACACGAATTCGTTCGTCATCAAAAGCGCGTGCACGAAGCTGTGCCAGCGGCCGGCGTCGGGCGATTCGCCGAGATATTCTGCGGCCGCGATGACTTCCGGTTCGGTCAACCTGCGGGCGAACAACACGTCGCCCAGGCGATGCATCTTGTCGGCCAGTTCTCCGGCGCGAGACAGCTCCAGCCGATCCGCCACGAATCGGGCGGCAGTCTCTGCAAGCGGGCCGTTCATGAAATACAAAGCCTGCGGCGAGACGGTGGTGGTGTCTCGCTGCGGATTGGTCGCCGCGGCGCTGGGGAAATCAAACACCGTCATGAGGCCGGGCGGGTCTTGCCGGTCGAGATAATTGTAGACGCTGCGCCGCGGATGAAACCCGCCGTCGAACAGCGGCCGCGACGCCCCGTAGAGCCGGTCATCCAGGCGGCCGGCAACGGCGATCAGCGAATCGCGGATCGATTCCAGATCGAGCCTGCGGCGATTCATTTTCCAGAGCCAGGCGTTCTCGGGATCCACGGCAACACATTCGGGCCGGTCGGTGCTGGCCTGCTGATAGACGGCGGACGACACGATCTGCCGTTGCAGCCATTTCCACGACCAGCCGTGCCTGACGAATTCCGAAGCGAGATGATCGAGCAGTTCGGGATGCGTGGGCGGATCGCTGCGGACGCCGAAATCGCCCGGCGTTCTCACCAGGCCGACGCCGAAGTGGTGCATCCACGTCCGGTTGGTCAGCACGCGGGGCGTCAGCGGATTCGCCGGGCCGGCAATCGCCCGGGCCAGTTCCAGCCGGCCGCTGCCCTGCGTGAACGGTTGGGACTCGGCGTCGAACGCGGAGAGAAACCGCCGGGGCACGGCGGCACCGAGACGATTCGGATTGCCTCGCTCGAAGATTTTCGGCTCGAACGGTTCGGAGTCGAGCAGGACCATCGCCCGGGGGGGCGCGC
Organism: uncultured Planctomycetaceae bacterium; assembly: GCA_964388415.1. Lineage (GTDB taxonomy): Bacteria > Planctomycetota > Planctomycetia > Planctomycetales > Planctomycetaceae > CAZDGB01. The sequence goes on from CAYMAO010000016.1 coordinate 45,308, forward strand.
CGGCGCCGGTCTTCAGCCACGCCTCGACTTCTTTTAAAAGCTTCTGAAATTCCCCTTGCGAGGCCCGGTCCGGCAGCAGCGTGAGAAAGCCCCAACCCATCACCCGGGGAATGCTCGCCGGGGACTGCGGCCCGTACAATTCGTGCCGAAGCTCCTCTTCCGCGGCGTCGTCGAAAGCCGTCGGTGTCGGGTGTTTCAAGGCAGCTTCCATCACCACCAGTTTCGCCCATTTCTCCTGGATCGATTTCAGCAGCGTCCCGTAACGATGAGCAACATCGTTGAGAGTCTGCGGCGCCGGCTCGAGCACGGCGCGGACTACCAATGGGTTGAGCGGCCGACCATCGACCAGCGGTTCGTTCAGCTTCGCCAGCACGGCGGCCGACTGGGCCGCGAACTGGTCGTCGGGGATCTGGGCGAGCAGCAGCCAGGGCGTCCAGACCGGATGCGGCTGCGCGGCAATCTTTTCCAGATACGCCTGCCAGCGGAGCGTGACCGCGGGATTGATCTCGCCGGGGTCGGTGATGAGCATGAAGTCGTCCATCGCCGGCGTCCGCGACGCATTCCGAGCGGCGACCAGGTATTCCGAAACGCGAGTCCGCGCCCCGTCGACCACCGCGGCCAGTTTCCGATCGATAAATTCCTCGAGCGGCTGATTCCGTTTCGCGAGTTCCGCGGCGAACGCGCGGGCTTCGCCGGTATTCGGCAACGGGGCGTATTGCGGCGGAATCAACGGCTCGCTGGAACTGCGGAAGACGCCGTAAAGCGCGTAGTAGTCGGCTTGAGAGACAGGGTCATACTTATGGTCATGACAGCGGGCGCACGTCACCGTCAGCCCCATGACGCCGCGCGTGGCGACATCGATCCGGTCGTCCAGGATGTCATGCAGGTTGTTCATGAACCGCGGCCCCAGCGTGAAATAGCCCAGCGCCCTGAGCGGCTTCGGATCGCCGGCGAGGTCCAACTGGTCGGCGGCGAATTGTTCGAGAAGAAACCGGTCATACGGCAGGTCGGCGTTCAGCGCCTCGATGACGTAATCGCGATACGTGTAGGCCCACGGGAATTCGCGGTCCTCGAAGAAGACGTAGCCTTTCGTGTCGGAATACCGGGCCACGTCGAGCCAGTGCCGGCCCCAGCGTTCGCCGTATTTCGGCGAAGCCAGCAAACGGTCGATCAGCCGATCCCACGCATCCGGGGATTCGTCCGCTTCAAACTCGGCAATTTCCTCAAGCGTCGGCGGCAGCCCGGTGAGATCGAACATTACTCGGCGCAGCCGCGTCCTTCGATCCGCCTGCGCGGACGGCGCCAGGTTCTGCTTCCTCAACGACTCGCTTACCAGCCGGTCGATCGGGGATTGACTCCAACGGTCCTGGCGATCATTCGTGAGTTTCGGCGCACGAATCGGTTGAAACGACCAATGCAGCTTCCAGGCATCGGCGGAAGTGACGCTGGATTTCGGCCATGCCAGGCCGCTGGTGATCCAGCGATCCAGCGCGGCGACGGCATCCGGCTTGAGCCGGCCGTTTGGAGGCATCTGCGTGTCGCCCTGGTAGCGAACCGCCTGGAGCAGCCGGCTCGACGCGGCATCGCCGACGATCACCGCCGGGCCGCTGTCGCCCCCTTTCAAGACGGCGTCGCGCGTGTCCAGACGCAAGCCTCCCTCCTGCTTCTTCTCGCCGTGACAGTTCCAGCAGTTCGCGACGAGCACTGGACGCACCTGCCGCTCGAACTGGTCGACTTGCTCGGCGGTCCACTCGTTCGACTCGGCGCCGACACCGACGGACGCCGTGGAGACGGCAAACCAGCACGCCAAGATCAATCGACGGTTGAAACCCCTGGCAATGGCCATGCCTTGACCTCGCTGAGCGACGCTTCGCGGAAGCGCGGCAATTTGTCGTGCATGACGCCGGACGGCGCCACGTGGTATCATTGTATCTTACCGAGCCTCTCAGGCGGGAGGCACAAAAGGGAATCAAGGGAATCGCCGATGTCAAACGATCATGTGCGTGCAGTTCCTGTCGACGATACATCCCAGTTCGCCAACATACTGGGATTGTCCCAAAGCCCGCCGTCGGCGATGACGGGATCCCGGCGCGACATGTTGGCCCGTTGCGGCACGGGATTCGGCCTGCTGGGACTCGCCGGGACCCTGGCCGACGCGGGCGATCTGGCGCCGAATGCCGAGACCCTCGATCCGCTGAGCGTCAAGCGGCCCCATTTTGCCTCGACCGCCCGCAGGGTCGTCCATCTGTTCATGAACGGCGGGCCGTCGCAGGTGGACACGTTCGATCCGAAGCCGCTGCTCGAAAAATATCACGGCCAGACATTGCCGACGCCCAATCTGCGAACGGAGCGCAAGACGGGCCATGCGATGCGGTCGCCCTACGCGTTTGCCAAGTACGGCGAAAGCGGGATCGAAGTCAGCGAGTTGTTCGCCCAGACGGCCCAGCATGTCGATGAGATGTGCATCATCCGCTCGATGTACGCCGACGTGCCGAATCATGAACCGTCGCTCATGCTGATGAACTGCGGCGACGGCCGGTTGCCGCGGCCGAGTTTCGGGGCATGGACGGTGTACGGCCTCGGCACCGAGAACCGCGATCTGCCCGGCTTCGTGGTGATGTGTCCCGGCGGATATCCGATCTTCACCACGCAAAACTGGCGGTCGGCGTTTCTCCCGGGGGCGTGCCAGGGGACGTATCTCAACACGCAGGAAACCAACGTCGAGAAACTGATCGCCTTCATCCGCAATTCGAAATTGTCGCCGGCTGAACAGCGAAGGCAATTGGACCTGGTGAAGACGCTGAACGAGCGCCACGCCGCGGAACGGAATCACGCGGCGCTCCTAGAAGCCCGCATCCAGACGTTTGAGCTGGCGTACCGCATGCAGACCGAAGCCGCCGAGGCCTTTGATCTCTCGCAGGAGCCGAAACACATTCAAGAAGCCTACGGCGCCGGCATCCACGGCCGGCAATTGTTGCTCACCCGCCGTTTGCTGGAGCGCGGCGTCCGCTTCGTGCAAGTCTGGAGCGGAGCCGGACAGCCGTGGGATAATCACAACGATTTGGAAAAGCAGCATCGCGAGCTGGCCAAAGGCTGGGACCAGCCGATCGCCGCGTTTCTCGCCGACCTCAAACAGCGCGGCCTCTTGGAGACAACGCTGGTCCAATGGAGCGGCGAATTCGGGCGGACTCCCGTAGCGGAATTACCGGCTCTCAACGGCCGCGATCACAACCACTACGGCTTCACGACATGGCTTGCCGGCGGCGGCGTCAAAGGCGGGACCGTCTACGGCGCCACCGACGAATTCGGTTTCCGTGCCGCGGAAAACCCGGTCCATGTGCATGATCTCCATGCGACGATGCTGCACCTCTTAGGCTTCGACCACGAACGGCTGACCTTCCGCTACGCCGGCCGCGATTTCCGACTGACCGATGTGCACGGCAAGGTGCTGCATGAGTTGATCGCTTAATCACCTTCTTCGCTTTCAGAACACCACCATGCACTCTCCCGCCCTCCTGATGTCGCTCGCAGTTTTCTCTCAGGCCCTCGGCCAACCCGACCGGGGCCAGCCGGGGGATGAGATGATCCAGAATTTTCTCGCCAAGGAAGCCGTGCGGCTCGATGTACAGTTCGCCGACGATGTGAAATCCAAAGAGGCCTGGGAGGCAAAGCGAGCGCAATACAAGCAGGAATATCTCTACATGCTCGGCTTGTGGCCGCTGCCGGAGAAAACCGATCTCAAGGCGACGATCACCGGGTCGATCCAGCGCGACGGCTACATCGTCGACAAGCTCCATTATCAGAGCAAGCCCGGGCTGTACGTCACGGCCAACCTGTATCGCCCGGCACATGCCGAGTCGCGGCAGAAATTTCCCGCGGTGCTGTACGTCTGCGGCCATTCGTATCTGGAGAAGAACGGCAGCAAGGCGGCATACCAGGCCCATCCGATTTGGCTCGCCAAGCACGGATTTCTTTGCCTGATCGTCGATACGCTCGAATACGGCGAAATCAATGACATGCCCCGGGCGATCCATCACGGCACCTACAATCTCGAACGCTGGTGGTGGAATTCGCGAGGCTACACGCCCGCCGGCGTCGAGTGCTGGAACGGCGTCCGCGGCATCGATTACCTGCTCAGCCGGGCCGATGTCGATCCGGAAAACCTCGGAGTAACCGGCATCAGCGGCGGCGGTGCGGCGACGTTCTGGATCGCCGCGGCCGATGAGCGGATCAAATGTGCGGTCCCCGTCAGCGGCATGGCCGATCTCGAATCGTATGTCGGCAACCGCGTCATCAACGGCCATTGCGACTGCATGTTTCTCTACAATACGTTTCAATGGCCGTGGACCCGCATCGCCGGGCTGATCGCCCCGCGGCCGCTGCTGTTCATGAACAGCGACAACGACGGCATCTTCCCGATGGACGCCAACGAACGGATCACCAACCGGATGGAACGGCTCTACAGTTTGTACGGAGCCAGCGACAAGTTCGACACGGTGGTCAGCGTCGGCGGACATGCGTATCGGGAAGACCTCCGCCGGGCGGCGTTCTCGTTCCTGCGATACCATCTGCAGGGGAGCGCCGAGCCGGTCATCGATAGCGAGATGGACCTGGTCAACAATTCGACGAAGCCGCCGACCTACCCGATCCCGTTGGAACAACTGCGCGTCTTCCCGACCGATTCCGACTTTCCGAAGGATGCGATCAACGTCCGAATCGACGAACATTTCGTGCCGATGGCACAGCCGAAGCTGCCGGCAGAAGGGGAGTTCGAAGCGTGGAAAAAAAACCTGTTGGCGGAGCTGCGGCGGGTCGTGTTTCGGGATGGTCCGGGCGCAGCACTTCGCCTGAATCCAAACATGCCGTGGACTCAAAAAAACCCGCCGAACTATGTGGAGCGTTCGTTTGCCTTACTGGGGCAGACGGCGAACACCGCGCGGACCCGCAGCAGCCTTGTCTTGTCCGAAGTGAACGAGACGTCAGGCATTGCAACCAATTCACTGTTGCAGGCCTATCAACTTCTGATGACGGACGCGAAATTCGGGAGTCTGAAGCTGATGAACCCGCCCGACACGCACATGGATCCGAAAGCCCCGCAGTTCTTGAACATCCTCCGCGTCTGCGATGTGCCGGACATGCTGGGGCTGTTGGCACCGCGAAAACTCACGATCGTCACCGGCCAGCCGGAGAAATTCGAGCGGACAAAGGCCATCTACCAGGCTGCCGGGGCCTCGGAGGCGTTCACCATCGAGAAGCCGTAGCGAATGTTGTTGAAAATCCTCGGAGATGTCTCGCAGCATTTTGGAGAACCTGCTATTTTAGCACCGCAACCGAATCGGGGGGTTCGCTGCGAGGGGTGTTCGAGTGACGAATCACATGGCGGCCAGATTGTCGGACCAACCGGAGGCGGCGGCTGTACGGCCGCATAGCCCGTCCCACCGAAAGCAAGGGCCGTTCTGCATCTGGCACGGCGTGACGTTCGGCAGTTGGATGCGCATCCTGGCCCAGCGGCCGAGGGTCGACTGGTCCCAAACCCTACGGCTCGCCTCGATCACGGCGGTGTCGCTGATCAATTCACTGGAGTCGTCGATGGAACGGCTCCGGTTCCGGCGCCGGCTGGAACAATTGCCGATCGAACATCCGCCGGTGTTCATCATCGGCCATTGGCGGAGCGGCACAACGCTGCTGCACAACCTGCTGACGCTCGACCCGCAATTCACGCATCCCAACCTGTACCAGGTGCTGTACTCGGGACATTTCCTGACCACTGAACGGCTCGTGGCGCCCTGGACGAAATGGCTGCTCCCGAAAACGCGGATGATCGACGACATGCCCGCCAGTTGGGACATGACGCAAGAGGACGAGATCGCGATGCTCTTGGCGACCGGCATCTCGCCCTACCTCATGCTGGCCTGCCAGGGAGAGCGCGCCAAGTACAGCCGCTATTTCTCCCTGGAGGAACTTTCGCCGTCGGAGTTAGCCACCTGGAAGCGGAGTTTTCTCACGCTGTTGAAGAAACTGACCTACCGGTCGCCGCGGCAGATCGTGCTGAAGTCGCCTCCCCACACGTACCGGATCCCTGTGCTGCTGGAGATGTTCCCCGGGGCGAAGTTCATTTACATCCACCGCGACCCCTATGCCGTGCTGAATTCTTCGATTCATCTGCGTTATACGCTGTTCACCGCCAACAGCCTGGGAACGCCGAATCTTGAAGGGCTGGAAGAAGACACGATTGTCACTTATGAAGACTGCATCCGGACCTACGAGCGCACGAAAGACTTGATTCCCGCCGGCCAGTTGCACGAAATGCGGTTTGACCGATTGGAGACCGACCTGCTCGGCGAAATGCGGACGCTCTACCAGGCGCTGAATCTCGGCAACTGGGATGCCGTCGAGCCGGCCCTCCGGGCCAAGCTCCCCGAACTGTCCAAGCACCGCAAGAACAAGTTCGTGATGGAGGACGAGGCGCGGCGAACGATGTATCAGCGCCTGAAATGGATCTTTGAACTCTACGGCTATCCCAGCCAGTTGGACGCCGCGCCGGAGACAAGACACCTGTCAGCCGCCGGCTGAGTTGCGGTCAGGCCGTGTCGTTTCCGTGCTTGCCGTTTCCCTGGCTGCGGTATTTGCGGATTTCGGCCTCCAGCAATTCCCGTTCTCGGTTCAATGCCGATTGCGCGCATTTATTGAAGGCGACCGTCGACGCCAGGTCGCCCAGCGCCATCAGTACGATCAAGACGACGACGGCCAGCACGCTCAGCCAGTGAATCACCCACAGCGATGGCGACTTGTAAAAGATCGGCAGAATGTCGCCCAGGGGAATCATGACACCCGTCAAGGCCAGCAGCAAACTCACTCGCAGCCGCCGCCGCAGTTGTCGCTCGGCATGATCGCGGGATTCCTCCTCCGGAGGCAGATGGTACGGCCCAGCCTTCCAGACCGACCATTCCCGACAGGCCAGGCCTGCCGCAAGTATCAAGAGCACCGTCCCGACGAGGAACGAGGGAATTGTCTCTGGAGACATGAAAGGCGACCCTCGGGGAAAACCGACAAAATCAACAGCCAACACGCCTATTGCGGTGATTCGATTTCTTCCGTGAGCTTGAGAACTCCATCGCAACGAGGCTCAGGAATCGTCTGGCGGGCGCTGCTCGGCCAGACGACGGTCACGTCCTGGATGCGGCCCGCGGTTCCCAGGCCGAAAGTCACCGGCAACTCCGTCTGGGAGAGGTAGCTGCGCGTCGGCATCACCTGGGCGTACAGAGTCCGGTCGGCCAGCCGGACTTCGATCTGCGCCCCAATCGCGGAGCGATTCGATTTCGTGCCGGTCAATTCGACGCGCAGCCAGTGATGGCCCAACTGCTGATCGTTTCTGAGCAGGCGCGGTGATCGGCCGACGGCGGCGAGCAGCAGGTCGAGGTCGCCGTCGCCGTCGATGTCGGCACAGGCGGCGCCGCGGCCGACCATCGGCTGCAGGAAATCCTTTCCGCATTTCTCCAAGGGAATCGGGACGAACTCCGTTGACTCCTCGGGGCCGCAATTCCAGAAAATATGCGGCGGCTGCTCGTAATGCTGGCTCGGCTGGACGCGGTTGATCTCGTCTTCGAGATGACCGTTGGCGGCCACGAGATCGAGCCTGCCGTCGAGATCGAGATCGCAGAACAGCGTGCCGAACGTCAACTCCAGCCGGGTTTGCGGCCCGAGGCCCGACGGGACGGCTTCATCGGTAAATTGCAGCGACTTGCCCTGCGAGACGTACAGGGCCGTCATTTCATTCGCAAAGTTGCCGATGGCAATGCCGACTTGATCCGAATTGCGGAACCGCGCAGCATCGATCCCCATGGCGCCGCGGGCATTGCCGCGTTCGTCAAACGCCACGCCGGATTCGCTGGCCTGTTCCCGGAACGTTCCATTCTGCAGATTGTGAAAGAGGAAATTCTGCACGGTGTCGTTGGCGACGACGATGTCCAGCCAGCCGTCGGCGTCGAAATCGGCAATCGTCATGCCCAGGGATTTTCCGGCCGGCACGCGCGTGGCCGGGTTCTTCACGTGCAGCCCGGCCTCCTTGCCGACTTCGGTGAATCCCTGTGCGCCGTCGTTGCGATAGAGATACGGATAGGTGCCGGGAAAATTCTGCGGCCGGCCGTAGGACCGATCATCGCTGCCAGTCAGCTTGAAATCTTGCGCCAGATCAAATTCACGTGTCCAGAAAACATAGTTGGCAACGAAGAGATCGAGATCGCCGTCGCGGTCGTAGTCCAGCCAGCCGCAGCTCGTGCTCCACTGCTCGGGGACGCCGGCAACTTTCGCGACGTCGGTAACGTCTTTAAACTTGCCGTTGTCGTTGCGAAAAAGCCGATTCTTTCCCACGGCGGAAAAGAACACGTCGCAGTCGCCGTCGTTGTCATAATCGCCGACGGCAACTCCCTGTCCATAGAACGTGACATCAAGCCCGGCGTCTTGCGTGACGTCGGTGAAGTTGCCTTGGCCGTCGTTGCGATACAAGGCCTGCGTCGGCCGGGATTCCGGGGCCGGGCGCTCGTCCCAGGGCCAGCGACAGGAATTCACGAGCAGCAAATCCTGGTCGCCGTCGGAATCGAAGTCGAGAAACGCACAGCCGCCGCCCATCGTTTCCGGCAGGAGTTTTTCTCCTGCGGCGCCGTTCTCATGACGAAACTTCAGACCGGCGGAAGCCGTGATGTCGGTAAACGGGATGCTGGGGACTTCCTGCCTGGGGCGTTCGCGCACCTCCGGCAGAGACTGGGTGGTCTGCCGCACGACCGGCGCCGGCCGCTGCACTGCACGCCAATACGCCACGCCGCCCGCCAGGCCGCCGATCAGCAGCAGCACCAGCACGGACCGATTGAACGCACGGCCGATGGCGGAATCGTCGGCCGGTTCCTCAGTCTGCGGGGGGGTGCGAGCATCCTTCATGGCAGAACTTTCGTGCCGCGGAGGGAAACGGCCGGCTCAGCGGCTGGTGGCAAACCGGGCGCTCCGGGGCGCGACAGCGGGTAAATGACCACGGCCTCGGCTGCCTGGTTGGCAGCCGGGTACTTCTGCCGGGCCAGGCCGACGGCCAAATCGCGGGCGTTGTCGTCGAGCTTATAGCATGCATGGAGCTTCTGATGCTCGTCCGATTTCTCCGATTCGCCCAGCTCTTTGTAGATCAGCGACAGTTGATAATGGGCTGTGACGTCTTCCGAATCAATCTTCAAGGTCTCCTGAAATTTCGACACAGCATCCTGGAGGAGCGCGTCCCGATCGCGTTTCCTCTCCGGATCGCGAATCTGCCGGGCGCGATCGAACAAAGTGAAACCGAGCAGGTTGATCACTTCAAAGTCCTTGCTGAAATCAAACCCCCGCGACTGCCGTTCGGGAGTTTGATCATACAGCACGCTGCGGAAATTTTGCTCTGCCTCGGCAAGTCGTCCCTGCTCGCGATTGACCAAGCCGCTGAGCCAGGCGATGGTCCACGCCGGGGGCGGAGGATCAGAATATTTGCCGGCGCGGGCGAGCGCAGCGACGGCATCATCGAGCCGGCCTTCGGCAAAATAGGACCGGGCCAGGTTGAGCGGGCCATCCCAGCGATTCAGTTTTTCCACTTCGAGAAACGCTTCTTCCGCCTGCCGGGGCTCGGCCCGGCCCTGCCCCTTCAGCAACAGGCCGATGCCATAATCGTTCCATCGCTGCCAGACCGGGAATTCCTGCTTCGGATTCTCGATCGGCGTCATGTTGCCCTTAACGGGAAACGTCACGCGATCGGCGGCAAGCGTGGTGATCGGCAAGTCATTACGATACGGCTGGCCGGGTTGATAGCCGCGGATCGGCACGTCGCCGGGCTTCGCCTTGGACGTGAAGTAATCGGTGTAAATCTTGTCGAACTTGCGGTACTGAAGTTTCGCATCGATGGTAATCGGCTCGGCGACGTCGTCGGGAATCTGCAACTGATAATGCACCGTCTGGCCGGCGCCGGGCGGAATCTGGTTGTTGTAGAGCGGCACGAAAATATCCTGAGGATTGCGCCGGTCGATGCGGTTTCCATGCCGGTCGAGCAGGAACACATTGATGAAATGAGAGTAGGGATCGACGCTGGACTCCTCGTCGATGCCGCCGCTGCGGCCGATGATGCGGTCGCCGGACTTCACGGTCAGATCCAGCCAGACCTCGTTGGAATCGACGGTCCCCTGCGTGAAGGGATGTCCCATTTTCAGCGTGCGGACGACGGTCTCCAGAAGATAGGTCTTTCCGGGTTCCAAAGCAGGGACTTCGGGCCTGAGCGGAGCATGAAGCTTGCCGTCGACCGTGCCGTTCTCCTTCACGCCGAACAGGTCGACCCTCATTTTGCCTTTGAGGAATTCCTGATGGGCGGCAATGGTTTCCGGCGAATCCTTCAGCCAGGCGATCCCCGTGTTCGCCGCGGGAAACAGGTGATTGTGAATGCTCGGCTGCTTGGCGTCGGCAAAGAGTTTTGCCCCGAAGTCCTGCGACGGCTTGAGCGGCATATGGCACCCGGCACAATTCTGCACGGCCTTCTCCGGGTAATAGAAGCTCCGCGCCCCGTGGCCGGAAACGCCGCTCAACAGATACGTGTTGTAGTGGTCCTGACCGCGGAGAAACTCCTTGTACTTGTTCAGCTCGTACGGCAAATGGACCTTGTGGCACGTCGAGCAGAACTCCGCCGATTTATGAAAGTCCTTCAAAAACGTCTGCTTGTGAAAGGCCGGTTTGGCCTTGATCAACTGGTTGTTCATCCATTGCAGCGCGGCGTTGTCGCTTGCCGCAAACGGATAGTGCTGCGGCTCTTCGATGGTGAAATCCGCGTTCCCCCGGGTGCTGTTGACGTGCGTGATCGCATGGCAAGTCGTGCAGGTGATTCCGGACTGGGCCGTCGGGTGATGCACGTCGTCGAACTTCGGATCGTCGAAGGCGCCGCTGAAGAACGGTACGGGATCGTGACAGCCGGCGCAGAACCGGGCTCCTTGCACGTGGCCGTCGGTTTTCAGCAGAACTTCCCGAGTTTCCCGGACGCTGGCCAGGTACGCCGGGTTGTTGAACGAACTGAAGTGATGCGCGCTGTGGAACCAGCCGTCGTAAACATCTTTGTGGCACTTCAGGCAATACTCGTTGTTATCGAGCACGTGCGCCGGGATGAATTTGCCGTCTGACGTCTTCGCCAGCGAGGGGAAGAAGTACTTGTCGCCGTCTTTCGAGCCAACCTGGTTCCATTTGCGAGGATCCTGATTGTGCAGCAGGATCATGCCGCCGACGGATACGGCGACCGCGGCGAGATACCCTGCCCCCAGCTTCCAGCGGATCTTCTGCCCCACCAGGCGATGCAGCCAGTAGAGCCACAGGCAGGCGAGCGGCGAAATCACGTGAGCCCAATAGACAACGGCCCGGGCGCTGGCGTCCTTGATCACCAGGGCGCTCCCTTCGCTGCCGCTGGCGCCGAAATCGAGCCGCATCAGCAGGAAGCCGCTGATCAACACCACGAGAGAAATCGTGAACAGGCCGTAACCGACGCGAATGGCCCGCTTGTTCTTCCGCTTTCTGGCGGTGATCAGATGGGTGACGCCAAACCCCAGAAACGGCAGCACCAGCACCAGGCCCAGCGCCACATGCACAAGGGCCATCCACAATGAGAACCAATTCTCATACGTCCGGCCGGTCCACCAGTTGAGCGCTGTCACGCTCGCCATGTAGACCGAGTTCGCCCCCAGCAGGGCAACAATGGCAAAGACCGTCCACAGCACGACTTTCAACCGCGGCCCCACGGCCGGGACGTACGCCGAGACGACCCTGGGACTCCCCCCCTCCGGCGAAACTGCTGCAGACATATCTCCTCCACACGGAATTCAAAATTGCGAGTGACCGGACCATGCGATGACTTGGGGTCACCTCGACTTTCCCGGGCTCGATTTCGCGTTCCGGCCGTTGAATAAAAAGGTCATGTTCGCGTGCCAGGACGGCACGCACTAGAAAACTCGACGCGGGCGACAATTCCAGGCTGGCTCCCGCGGCGAACTTTTCTCATTCTGGATGCAGTATAGGGCCGTCGAAATTCAACGGTCAATCCCCGTTGCGGCGATCACGCTCCCAATCGGGGAGGGTTCGCTTCGCTTCCGGTGTCCAGCGGCGGACAAAGTGCCGAAACGGAGTTGCTTGCCGCCGAGTCTGATACGTCTTCAGATAGTCCGCATACGCGCCGGTTGCCTCCGGCCGGCCGGTCCAATAATCGTGGCCGTTCAAACCGGCGAACGGCAACGGTTCCACCCTTTGGCCTTCCCATGTGTTCAACAGGCAATCCTTCACCCAGCCGACGTTGTACAGCACGAAATCCCGCGACCAACCCTCGGGCAACTCATCGGCGGGGACTTGAAACGCCAGGCTCATTTCGTCGCCGACGCCCAGCACGGCAAGCTGGTCATCCCTGACAGCCAACAGCGGCCGCACATCGCCAAAACGCGTGAACATCCCCGCCATGTCCGGCCAGGCAGGAATCGAGGCGACTTGATCGTACTCATAAGTTTCCGGGCCGTCGCCCGTTGGCAATACGCCCCGCGACACGCCCCGCGCATGGAGATCGGCTCGCAGCAGCGGCAATTCGATTTCGTGAAATTCAACAGGGCTTTCATCTACCGTGAAAAACGCCTGGTCCCAGTAGAACTCGCGATTGCTGATCAGCCTCAGGCGGTAATCCCCGGCGGCGAAGACCCCGCTCAGATCGAGGGCGATCGTCTTCGTCTTGCCGTTCGGAAACCCGACGTGCGGGCTGATTTCCCGCCACTGTCCGTCGGCAGCCGGTGTCCACAGCGCCAAGCCGGACGGCAGCGGCAAGTCGGGATGTTGATCCAGCGAGACGTTGATGTTCGTATCCGTCGGCCGCACCCAGCCGGCCAGAAACAGCGTGACTTGCTTCGGATCGGCAAGGCTGCCGAGATCAAGTTCCAGGTAATGATCCTCGCACAGTCCTTGAGCGATCTTGCGGGTATAGGTGCGCGTGAAGTTCTCATCGCGATGAGCAAGCTGTGACGACCAGTCGCGCCCGGCTTGATCGCGGGCCGACTTCGGGAGCCTTGGCTCTCGGACCGTGTGAATCTGATGAGCCGCCAGCGCCGGCGAGCCGACCTTTTCGTTGGTGAAGATCTGCGAGTCGGCCGGGTGATCGATCGCAAACAACTTCACCTGGTCGAAATAAGCGGCTTCCCAGAGCTCCTCGGTGATCTGGAGCCGATACTCGCCCTCCTGCGGTTGCAGCTTCGCACCGTCGATCTTGAGATACTCCCAGTCCCGCCACGGGACCAGTTCCGACTGCGACGCCTTCAATCCCAGCGGCGCGGCCCACAGCAAGTCGGTGACGAATTCGTACCGGCTGCCGTTCCAGGTGTAGAGATACGGGCAACTCGTCAGCAGCACCTGCCGTTCGCAGATCAGTTCATTCGCCTTGGGTTCGATGCGGTTCTGAGGCACGCCGTTGGTCGCCAGGACGCGGACGATGTCTGCCTTCTCCGCCGGGCCGATGCCGAACCGCGTCGACTGCCCCGCGGCGATCTGGGCCTGATAGCGGTGGCCGACCTTCACCTCGACCGTGTTGCCGACGCCGTAATGGTTGACCCGTTTGCTGGCCCCCTGCTCGTTCGCCTTCACCTGCCAGCCGCGGAATTTGACGGTGAGAAAGTGATTTTTGTTGCCCCCTTCGTTGGCGAGCAGAACCGTTTTCCGCCCGCTGGCAATGACATCCAGGTCGCCGTCGGCATCGACATCGCCGAAAAAAAACTCGGTCGATCCGGCGGGGATGGCCGCCGTAAAGTTCGGCTGCTCCTCGAAGGCGCCCGTGCCGAGATTTCGGAAGATCGACGCCTCGGCTCCCCGCGTCACGAGTAGATCAATTCCGCTGTCGTTGTCGAAGTCGGCAAGCTGCACCCGCTGGAACGGCGACTCCAAGACGACCTGTTCTCTTTCGACCGTGGTCGAACCGGCCAGGGGAGAATGTGAAAAAAGCACCTTGAGCTTCTCCAGTTCGGAAACGACGACATCCCAGTTTCCGTCGCCGTCGAGTTCCGCAACTGTCAATTGATTCGCGTCGGCCCAATCGGAATCGCTGTCGTGAAAGCGCAGGCGGCCATGGCGGAGATTTTCCATCCAGCCGCAGCCGTCTTTCCCGGAGATCAGCAGATCGACATCGTTGTCCCGGTCCCAATCGACGGCGGCGACCGACAAGACCTGAAATTCGGCGGGAGGCAAAAGAGATCGATCAGCCACATCCTGAAACTGGAAGTTGCCAAGATTGGTCCACAGGCCCAGTTTCCCGGCGGCGACCGTCACCAAATCGAGATCGCCATCGTGATCGAAGTCGACCAGTTTGACTTCAGACACATCCTTCACGTCCTGCAATCCCGTCTTTTCCGCAGCAACCTCTTTCAGGATGCGGGCATTTGTTTCAGGGACGAGCACATTTTCCACCACCAGCAGACCATTCTTACCGTACAGCACGAAATCCGAATCGGCGCCATGGCTAAGGTCCGAGTTCTTGGAAACGGGTTCGCCGGGTTTCACCGCCTTGACGTCCGACACGTCATCATCAAGATCGGCGGTGACGAACCGGCTGTAGTCCACTGGCAGATCGAGCGGCATCGTTTCCCAACCGGCAGGTTCCGACGCCCGGCGATAGCAGGTCAGGCCCGCTCGCGTGAGACCGACCAGATCGTCGACGTCGTCCAGATCGATGTCGACCGGCTCAAGCTGGAATATTTCCGCGGCAATGTCCGGCAGAACGCCTTCCGCATCCTTCCACGTCACCTCGATCTCAGGCAGAGTGTCGTCCGGCAGGTCGGCCCGCTGATAGAACTCCGGGCTGAGGTCGACCGCCACGTAATTCAACGGGTCATGGTACGTCAGCGGATGCGGGTGAATCAGGTCGGCGTCGGTGGCTGTCTCCTGAGACAGCAGATTTTTAATCTTAAAAAACTCGTTGCGGGCCTTTTGCCATTCTTTTTCCCGGACGGCAGCGAGGACTGTGTCCAGCACGGCGACGATGTCAACCCTCGACTGAACCTGGATCGAAACTCCCAGCACGCGCAACGGCTCTCGCAGTTTTTCGAGTTGAGCCGCGATGGCGTCCGTCCGTGCCGCGGCGTCATCGGGCGATTTCTTCGCCAGGTCCACTAAGTTCGACAGATTCTCGGCGAGGACTTCCTTCTGAACGAACAAATTCTCCGAGGCAAGCGCTGCGGCGGAGTTTCCCGCGGCCAGCGCCGCCTGCTTTTCGTCAGGATCACGCAACGACCTTGCGAGTTCAAACCATTGAAACTTCCAGGCGGCGTTGTCGGGATCTCGGTCGGTCGCCGCTTTCAGATGCTGGGCGACCTCCGACGGATCGCCCGATTTCGTCGCGAGCACGGCGTGCAGAAAATGCGGAAGGGCGGACTCCGACTCGATCTGTTCCAATTGCTTCACGGCCTGCAGGCTGGACGCCGCGGCGTCTTCAAACCCCTGAGGGTCGGCCCGCTCGTCGATCTTTTCGGCCGCCAGCTTCACCAGGGAAATGGCCAGGTTCCGCGCGGCAAACGGCTCTTGCGGCAGCACGGTCAGCAGTTCCTGAAATGCCTGCGCCGCGTCTTCGAACTTGTGATTTTCAAGATTGCCCAGGCCCAAGTTGCGCAGTTCGATCATCTTCAGGCTGGCGTCCCGATCGAGCGGCTTCCGATCCGAAACAGAGGGATCTTCTGGACGCATTGGCCGTTCGCCGGGCGGACCAGGGGGCAACTTCACCAGGATCATCGCAATGACGCCCAGTACCAGCACTGTTGCAACAACCCACGGAACATACGATGGTCGGGCCATGCAATCACCTGATTCGTTGGACATCAATTCGGAACTTCTCGACACGGCCTTCGTCAGCCTTAACCGCCACGAAGGGGGCCTCGACGTAAACAAAGAAACCCCGTCTTCTCGGGCGGGGCTGAGATAGTCGTCTTCGTTATTGCAGCAGGCTTCGCTGTAGCACGTCGCGAGCCTGCTCGAAGTAGGGCTGCCAGACGATTTCCGGCTTCCCGTCCCTCAGGCAATTGCGCACCTTCTGCAGCGTGTTGAGGGCCATGTGCGGACAGCGGTTGCACGCGCACGTCTGACCGCTGTCGGTCATGATCCCGGGCACTGGAATGTATTCGTGCTGCGGGGCGATCTTCGCAAGCGGGTGAATCATGTTGGCTTCCGTGGCGACGAGGAACTTCGTCGGCGTCGTCACCGAGGCGACATGCTTCCGCATCTTTTCGGTACCGCCTACCACATCCGCCACTTCCAGGATGCTCCGCGGGCATTCGGGATGAGCGAGAATCACGGCACCCGGATTGTTCTTCTTGGCGCGCAGCAAGTCCTGAACGCTGAAGACCTCGTGGACCATGCAGGATCCCGGCCAGAGAATCATCTTCCGGCCGGTGACTTCGCTAAGATAGCGCCCCAGGTGCTGGTCCGGCACGAACAAGATTTCCTTGTCCTTTGGCACGCGGTCAATAATTTCCCGGGCATTGCCGCTGGTGACGATCCAGTCGCACAGCGCCTTCACCGCCGCCATGGTGTTGATGTAGGCCACCGTCTGGAAGTCATGTCCCTGCGACCTGAGCGCCTGCTGATATTTGGCCAGGTGTTCGGCCGGGCAACTCTCTGCCAGTGAACATCCCGCGTGCAGATCGGGCATCAGCACCGTTTTCTGCGGATTCAAAATCTTCGCCGACTCGCCCATGAAATGGACGCCACAGAATACAATCACCGGCTTCTCGGTCTTCGTCGCATCGCGGGCCAGCTTCAGACTGTCGCCCGTGTAATCGGCGATGTCCTGAAGGTCGCCATCGACGTAATAGTGCGCCAGAATCGCCGCATTGCGTTCCTGTTTCAACGCATCGATTTCGTCCATCAGATCGAGCGGGTCTTCCTCAATATCGACCGGAGAAGGTTGCGACGGCGATAACACGGGCAATTGCATGGTATTCTTTCGCGTTTCCTTAAAGCCCGCCGTCGGCGACGGCAGGAACCCTCCCTTCGGTCGCGGCTCTGTTGTCCATTGTCGACGGTTGCGGCAAGAAATCAATCGGCAAACGGCGCGATTGAACAGTCGGTTGTCATTTTTCGCCGCGCATCCGAGAATGGCAATCCCATAGATTGCGACAAAGCCCGGTGATGGCATCGCCGGGATCCCGCCGTCGCCGGCGGCGGGCTTTGGGGGAGATCGCAAGCCCCGCGCTGTACGGAGTCGAGATTATGTCCGAGAAATCTTTGCGAATCCTGTTCATCGGGGCTCATCCCGATGATTGCGAGATCAAGGCCGGCGGCGTCACGGCGATGTACCGGGCGCTCGGCCACCAGGTCAAATTCGTCAGTGTGACCGATGGCCGGTCGGGACATCAGACGCATTTGCCGGGGCCATTGGTCAACATCCGCAAGGCGGAAGCCGATGCCGTGGCTGAACTGATGGGGATCGACTACCAGATTCTCGGCAACCACGACGGGCATCTGCAGCCGACGCTGGAAGCCCGGTTCGAACTGATCGCCCTCATCCGTCGGTATCAGCCGGATTTAATCGTCACGCATCGGCCGAACGATTATCACCCGGATCACCGCTACACGTCGCAACTGGTGTGCGACGCGGCGTATATGGTGATTGTGCCGCACATCGTGCCGGAGGTGCCGGCCTTGCGGGTCAACCCGGTGATTGCCTATTTTTCGGACCATTTTCAGCGACCGTATCCTTTCACGCCGACGGTGGCGATCGACATCGAGCCGGTTTTCGAGCGAGTTGTCGATCAGTTGAACTGCCATAAATCGCAGTTTCACGAATGGCTGCCGTGGACGTTGTGTCAGGAGAACAGCGTGCCGAAAGACGGGCCAGGTTTGCGGGATTACGTCAGGCAGTTTTACATCAACTGGGCCTCACCGCTGGCCGACCGGCATCGGCAACTCGTGATGCAGACCTATGGCCCGGAACGCGGCCGCAAGATTCGTTACATTGAAGCCTTTGAACCGTGTGAATACGGCTCGCCGCTCACCAGCGAGAACGTGAAGACCTTGTTTCCGATGTTGCCGTGAACACGAACAAAGCCCGGCGAGGGCATCGCCGGGATCCCGCTGTCGCCGACGGCGGGCTTTGAGGGATGACGCTCTCCAGGCAAATTGCATGACCGATATCAGCATTCTCGACTCCTCCGATGCCACGCTGTGGGAAATCATCACAAAAGGTGACGGTCCGCAGGGCAAACTTCCGCTGACCAAAGATCTGCTGCTCAATGCGCCGAGCGGCGACTTGTTCGGCCTGACGCAGAATGCCGGCATGGGCTGGCGGCCTGACCAGTTGCTGCGGAAACAGTACCTGATTCTCAGCACGCAGGGGGGGATTCGCGGCGAGGACGGAAAACCGATTGCGTTGGGTTATCACACGGGGCATTACGAGGTCGGCCTGTTGATGCGGGCCGCGGCGGAAGAACTCGACCGGCTCGAAGCCTTGCCGTTTGCCGGGTATGTCAGCGATCCGTGCGACGGCCGGACGCAAGGGACGGTCGGCATGATGGACAGCCTGCCGTATCGCAACGATGCGGCAATCGTACTGAAGCGGCTGATCCGCTCCTTGCCGACGCGGCGTGGCGTCATCGGCGTGGCCACCTGCGACAAGGGCTTGCCGGCGATGATGATGGCACTCGCCGCCCAGCACGATCTGCCGTGCGTGATTGTCCCCGGCGGAGTGACGCTGCCTCCGGCACAAGGCGAAGACGCCGGCAAGGTGCAGACCATCGGGGCGAGGTTCGCGCATGGCGACATCACACTCGAAGAAGCGGCAGAAGCCGGCTGTCGGGCTTGTGGTTCACCGGGCGGCGGCTGTCAGTTTCTCGGTACGGCAGCAACCTCGCAGGTGATCTCGGAAGCCCTGGGAATGAGTCTGCCCCATTCCGCGCTCGCCCCTTCCGGGCAACCGGTCTGGCTGGATGCCGCCCGCAGATCGGCGCGGGCTGTGATGGCCCTGGAAGCCGCCGGCAAAACGACTAGAGACGTGCTGACGCCAGACGCCCTGCAGAACGCGATGGTGGTCCACGCGGCGTGCGGCGGGTCGACCAACCTGCTGCTGCATATTCCGGCCATCATGCATGCTGCCGGAATTCCCAGGCCGACGGTGGACGACTGGAACCGGATCAATCGACAGGTCCCCCGCCTGGTCGATTGCTTGCCGAACGGCCCGGTCGGTCATCCGACGATCCGCTTCTTCCTGGCAGGCGGCGTCCCCGAGTTGATGCTGCATCTGCGCACGCTCGGCCTGCTGCGGCTCGACGCGCTGACCGCCGCCGGGATGCGGCTCGGCGATGTGCTCGCATGGTGGGAAACGTCGGAACGGCGATGTCGGCTCAAGGATGTGCTGAAATCACGCGATGGGGTTGATCCGGAAACCGTGATCATGTCGCCGCCGGTTGCCCGGTCGCGCGGGCTCACCAGCACCGTCACGTTTCCCATCGGGAACATCGCACCGAACGGTTCCGTTGTGAAGAGCACGTCGATTGACAAGTCGGTGGTGGATGCCGACGGCGTGTACCGCAAGATCGGGCCGGCCCGGGTCTTCACGCTGGAACGGGAGGCCATTGCGGCGATCAAGGGCCGCACCGACCGTCCGGTCAAGGAAGGCGACATCATCGTGCTGATGTGCCGGGGGCCACTCGGCTGCGGGATGGAAGAGACGTATCAGATCACATCGGCGTTGCGGTATCTGCCGTTTGGCAAGCAGGTGGCACTGATCACAGATGCCCGTTTTTCCGGCGTGTCAACCGGGGCCTGCATTGGCCATGTCGGACCGGAGGCCCTGGAAGGGGGGCCGATCGGCAAGCTCCGCGATGGCGATACGATTCGCATCGAAATCGACACTGTGAATTTGACGGGCCGGCTAGACTTCCTTGGCGAGCAAGGTCAGGAGTTGACGCCGGGCGAAGGGGCGAAAATTCTCGAACAGCGCACGCCGTCGACTCCCTTGCACTGCGATCCGCGAATTCCCGACGATACGCGGTTGTGGGCGGCGTTGCAGCGCGTCGGCGGCGGGACCTGGGCCGGCTGTGTATACGATGTTGATGCAATTGTCGAAACGCTGGAAGCGGGCCTCATGGCTCGCCGTTTAGCCGAGTTAGGAACCGGTGATGCGCTGGCGTAGATTGATCCTCATCGGCTTAATGACCGCGAACTCGCCTGCGATCCTTGCGGAAGAGAAGGCGGCGAAACCGCAAGCGTTTGCAGACGCCGGGTGGAATGTCTTGAGGTCGCATCAGTTTCTGCCGCCGGACTTTGATGACGAAGTGTTTGCCGACTTGTGGACTGTCTGGCCCGAACCGGATCGTTCCGAGGCCGAGAAAGCCCTGGGTTCTGCGCGCCGCAAATTGATCTTTTCCTATTACGGCCTGATGCCGGCGCCGGGAGATGACGATTTCTCGCAGCCGGCGCTCGGTTATGTTGCGACCGGAACCGGCGGCTGGGTGATGAATTGCCTGGCCTGCCATGCGGGCAAAGTCGACGGCAAAGTCATCCCCGGGCTGCCGAACAGCCATTTTGCGATGCAGACTCTCGTGGAAGACGTCACGCAGATCAAACTCCGGCAGAAGAAAAAACTGACGCATCTCGACCTGGGCGCGACGCAGATTCCGCTCAGCCGGTCGAACGGGACGACAAATTCCGTGATCTTCGGCGTGCTGCTCGGCGCGTTGCGAAAACCGGACATGTCGGTCGATCTGAAGATCACTCCCCCAGCGATGACGCATCACGACATGGACCCGCCGCCCTATTGGAACGTCGGAAAAAAAACATCGCTTTATGCCGACGGGTTTGCTCCCAATACTCATCGCCCCTTGATGCAGTTCATTTTGATCCCCCGCAATGGACCGGAGATCCTCGCGGGGTGGGAAGACGAGTTCCAGCAAATCGAGGCGTGGATCAAGTCCACACGGCCGCCGAAGTATCCCTGGCCGGTCGACTCCCCGCTCGCCGACCGCGGCAAGGCGACTTTTCATCAGCATTGCAGCCGCTGTCATGGGACGTATGGTCCGGCCGGTGCTTACGTGCAGAAGACGATCGCCCTGGAGACCGTCGGCACCGATCCGGTCCGGCTACAGGCCCTGACTCCCGAGCATCGCCGGTGGATGAAAGCCGGCTGGCTGAGCCGGTACGGACAGGACCATGTCGAAGTCCAACCGGCCGGATATGTCGCCCCGCCGCTCGATGGCATCTGGGCCAGTGCGCCGTATTTCCATAACGGTTCCGTGCCGACGTTGTGGCACGTGCTGCATCCCGGTCAGCGGCCGAAACTCTGGAAGCGAACCGAAGACGGTTATGACCGCCAGCGCCTCGGACTGGAGATCGAAGAATTCAACACCCTGCCGCGGTCTGTCAAACACGCGGCGCACCGCCGCCGGTATTTCGACACGTCGATCCCCGGCAAGAGCCAGGCCGGTCACTTATTCCCGGACGAACTGACCGAGGACGAAAAACTCGCCGTGCTGGAATATCTGAAGACGCTGTGAAACCGAGCGATGATTACGTCGGGACGGACTCGATGATCGCGACTTCGGAGGTCGTCGGCACGATCGACGTCACGCGGAAGCCGGCCTTGGCCAGCATCTGCCGGTACTCGGGATTGGTCCGTTCCTTGCCGCCCGCCATGACGAGCATCGTGAGATCGAGCATCTTAGCGAATCCTGGCACATTGCCCGGCGGAATGACGGCCTCGATCACCAGCAGCTTGCCTTCCGGCGGAATCGCCCTGCGGACGGCTTTGAGGATCGTCTGCGACTGGTCGTCGTCCCAATCGTGGATGACGTGCCTGAGCAGATAGGCGTCGGCACCGGCCGGGACGTCGTCAAAAAAGCTGCCGGCCACGGTGCGGCACCGGTCGGTCAAACCCTGCGCCGCAATTTGCTGTGCCGCCCGTTCCACGACATGCGGCAGATCGAAGACGGTCCCTCGGACCTTGGGGTTCGCCTGGAGCAATCCGCACAACTGGCTGCCGTTGCCGCCCCCCAGATCGACGATTTCGCGAAAGACCGAGAAATCATACGCTTCCAGAATGGCGGACGTCTCGCGGCCATGAATCGAGACCATGGCCGCATCGAAAATGGCGGCCGCATCGGGACGCGTACTGAGATAATCAAACAACGGTGTCCCGTGAAGTTTCTCGAACGCGGTCCGGCCGGTCTGCACGCTGAAGAGCATTTCCCCCCAGGCCGGGTACTGGAAGCCGCCCATCATCAGGATCGCGCCGTGGGCGGAGAAGGGATGATCTTTACGCATGAACTCCGACAACTCGGTCAGCTTGAAACGCCGGCCGGTTTCTTCCGCAAAGATACCAAGGCCGGCCAGCCCGCGCAGGAGCCGATACAGCGACGGTTCGTGGCAGCCGGTCTCCTGCGCCAATTCCGTCACGGGACGCGACCGCGCTGCCAGGCGATCGGCAAGCTCCAGCCGGGCGGCGACATGCAGCATCTGCGTCACGCAGCATCCGGAGATCATCCGGCTCAGTTGCTCGTGGGCTGTCGCGGCGACGGTCACGCGCCCGGCTTGCCGCGATCCGTCCGACGCAACGGATGTCGAAGAGTCACTGGCAGCAGCCGGTGTCACGTTGTCGGTCATGGAACTCTCATGTACGGAATCGTTTCGATCATACCCCTACGGCTTGACCAATTCCCACTGTTTATCCAGTCGCTTTTCAGAGATCGGCATCAGTGTGCCGAGTTCCTGCGCGAAGAGCAAGACCCGGTGTTCTTCCAGCATCCAGCGATAGGTTTCCAATGCCGGGTCGAAAATCTGCCGTTGCTCGTGCTGGCGGAGCCGGTCGAAACAGCGCTGCCAGCAGGGCCTGAAGCCGGCCAAGACCTGCTGGTCACGAACATGCCCGCCGCCGTTGAGCTTGCCCAGCCGGCGGAGAATCGCCTGAAAATACCGAGAATACTGCTGCAGCCAGTACCAGGGAGTTCGGACGAGGAACCCCGGCGCCAACAGCCGGGACAACTGATCGTGAATGTCTTGCAGCGTCGGTTGAAACTGCGGATGGCGAAACTTCTCCCACTGTTTGCGCACCTGGGTCATGGCGTCAAAAATCGGCAGCACAGCATGAACGACCTCGGCCGACGCGCCCGCCAGGCGACGTCTGCCGTCGGCCAGGCGCACGCCGAAATCGCCGATGTCGCGCGGCAACGGAAACTCCGCCAGGAAGGCCCGGTCGGCAATCAAGTCGGCCAGATGCTCGCGCAGCGGACACGGCTGAGGAAACGTCTTGGCCACCAGGCTCCAGGCATTCACATGCGGCAGATGATCCGCCTGCGTCTTGAGTTCGCGCGGAAGCGCCAGCACAAAGAGCCGTCTGAGGCCGAAGCGCAGCTCATGAGCGGCTTTTTCCGGGGCGTCCCACAACCGCAAAGAAACGGAAGCTCCCTGATCGAGCAGCGTGGGATAACCCGACAGCGCGACCCCGAACCGGTCCAAGGACACCTGCTCCGGCAACGGGCCGAAGTCCCACGCGGTGATGTTGTCCCTGCTCCACCGGGCATCCTCCAGGGCCGCGAACGCCGACGACGCCGTCGCGCCGAAACGCCGCTGCAGCTCGACCAAATCCCGGCTGACGGCCACGACCTTGCCGTCCGCCTGCACGACTTCGATCCGCATTCGCAGAAAGTCCGGGATGCGCGGCTCGTCAAAGTCGTTCGGCCCGATACGCAGCGGATACCGTTCGTTCAATCGCCTGGCGAGTGCAGCGGTCAACTCGCCGACGCCGAACGGCAACTCGCCGAGCAGCGCCCGGGCCGTCTCCGGAATCGGCGAGAGTTCCCTCCGATGCTCTTTCGGCAACGTCCGCAGCAAGGCCGTCACCTTTTCTTCCAGCAACCCCGGCACCAGCCAGCCGAGCCGAGCCGCATTCAACTGGTTCAAACCTGCCTGCGGCACGGTGACCGTCACGCCGTCCTGGTCGCTACCGGGATCGTGCTCATACTTCAGCGGCAGCTTCAGGTGATGCCATTCGAGCAGGTCGGGAAACTGGCTTGTGTCAGCGGACGTCGCCTGGGGATGCAGCACGTCGGCTTCCGTCATCACCAGGCGTCGGGCCTCGGCCGGATGTTCGCGAATCCACTGTTTCAGGCCCTGCCCGTCGCAAAGGTCGGCCGGGATGCGTTGTGCATAGAAGTCAAGGAGTTCGTCTTCATCGCGTAACGCGGCCGGCTGCCGTAAGCGTGCCTGGCGTTCGCCGATCGTCTTCAAGAGCGATAAGTTTTGCGCCAGAAACTCGGGCGGCTCGGGCCAATCGCCCTGCAGCAAGCCGTCGCGCAGAAACAGCGACCGGCTCTCGGCGAAGTCGATCCTGGCGTAGTGAACTCTGCGGCGAGGCACAATCGGCAATCCCCACAGCGCGACCTTTTCATTCGCAATGACCGCGAGCTGGCCGGCATCCCAGGCCGGATCGCTGTACGTGCGATTCACCAGGTCTCCGGCGAGCGATTCGATCCACACGGGATCGATGCGGGCCGCCGTCCGCAGAAACCGGCGCGTCGTTTCGATGGACTCCGCCGTCACGATCCATTTGGGCTGCTTGCCGGCCAGTCCCGAGCCGGGCCACAACCACGACTTCGCCCCGCCAGCGACGGTGTACTCCCCAGTCTCCGCCCGAAAAGCGATGCCGGAGAGAAAGCCCGACAGCAGGGCGCGATGTACGGCGGCGTATTTTTCCTGACTCAATCCCTCCGCCGGCCATTGATACGCAGCGTGCACGGTGAATGCTTTTCTTGTCCTCTCTTCCGAGCGGCGGGCGTAAGCCCCTTGATTGTGCGCGGGATGGCGACTGATCGCGGAACCAGGGGGCTTTTTACGCCCCCCGCTCGGAAGCCCGGGGCTTTCGGCCGCGAATTGTTCGACGACCTCCACCAGCTCGCGATGCAGGTCGATCCATTCTTTCATCCGAATGAACGACAGGAAATTCTGCTGGCAAGCCTTGCGAAGCTGGCCCTTCGAGAGATCGCCTTTGAGCCGATGATAGAAATCCCACATCCGCAGAAGCGTGACGAAATCCGATTCGCCGTCGACGAACTTCGCATGGGCTTCATCAGCCTGCTGCTGTTTCTCCAGCGGCCGGTCGCGGGGATCCTGCGCCTCCAACGCCGCCGCGATGACCAACACTTCGGACAGGCACCCCTCGTCGATGCCGGCCAGAATGATGCGGCCGATGCGCGGATCGACCGGCAACCGATGCAGCGTTCGGCCCAATGCCGTCAGCTTCTGCCGGGCATCCACGGCCCCCAGTTCAAACAGTGTCTTGTATCCGTCGCGAATCGCTTCCGGCTTGGGCGGTTCGAGGAACGGAAACTCGTGCACTGCTCCCAGGCCGAGGCATTCGGTCTGCAAAATGACCGACGCCAGGTTCGATCGCAGAATCTCCGGCGACGTGAAGCGGTCCCGTTGGGAATAATCCTCTTCGGAAAACAGCCGAATGCAGACGCCCGGTCCCACCCGGCCGCACCGGCCGGCCCGTTGATTCGCCGACGCCTGCGAGATCGGCTCGATCGGCAGCCGCTGCAATTTCGTGCGCGGCGAATACGTGCTGATCCGCGCCGTCCCTGCATCGACCACGAATCGGATGCCGGGCACCGTCAGCGACGATTCCGCCACGTTCGTCGCCAGGACGATCCGACGTCCCGGAGACGGCTGAAACACCCGCTGCTGTTCCTGCACCGACAACCGGGCATACAACGGCAGAATCTCGGCTTTGCCGCCGCCGAACGTCCGGCCGCGCAGCAGCTTGGCCGCCTCGTGGATGTCGCGTTCCGTCGGCAGAAAGACAAGCACATCCCCCGGCCCGCACTCGGCGGCTTCGTTCACGCCGGCGGCAATCGCCCGGAACACGTCCGGCTCGTCGCGGTCATCCTCGGCTTCGATCGGGCGGTAGCGAATTTCCACCGGATAGGCCCGCCCGGAGACTTCCAGCACGGGGACCGTCCCCGCGGCTTGAGCAAAATGATCCGCGAAGCGCGAGGCGTCGATCGTCGCCGAGGTGATGATCAGCTTCAGATCGCGGCGTTCGGGCAGCAGGCGATGGACATATCCCAGCAAGAAGTCGATGTTCAGCGACCGTTCGTGGGCTTCGTCGATGATCAGCGTGTCGTACTGGAGGAGCCGGCGGTCGGCCTGCGTTTCGGCGAGCAACATGCCGTCGGTCATCAGCTTGATCAACGTGGCCGGCGTGGTGGTGTCGCTGAAGCGAACCTTGAAGCCGACTTCGCGCCCCAACGGAACATGCAGTTCCTCGGCGATGCGGCTGGCCACCGACCGGGCTGCAATCCGCCGGGGCTGCGTGTGGCCGATGGACCCGGCGATGCCCCGGCCGAGGTCCAGGCAGATTTTCGGCAACTGCGTTGATTTTCCGGACCCCGTTTCGCCGCAAACGACGACGACCTGGTGTTCACGAATCGCCGCGGCGATATCGTCTTTGCGCTGCGAGATCGGCAGCGCGTCGTCGTATTCGATCGTCGGACGCTGCGTGAAGCGCGCGCGAAATCGCAAGCGGGAATCGTCAATCTCTCGCTGCCAGCGGGCGAGATTGCGGTCGAACGGTTTTCCGGCGCGCTGGGCGTCGCGCAGCGCGCGCCACTGACGGGCCAGACGCTGCCGGTCGGCCAGCATCGTCTCGGCCAGCGCCTGCTCTAACGGGACGAAGTCGACTTCCTGCCCGGGTTGCACTTCAGGTTCCATAGTGACTGAGTGTAACCAGAACCCGACACCGGTTGCACATGCAGGTTCGGCCGGCGAATGATATCTTGAGGACAGGGACGAGAAATCGCCTGCGACTTGCGGAGCCCCCCCCATGATCATCGACGTCCATTCCCATGCCTGGGCGTTTCCCCAGCACTTCGGGGACGATTTTCGTCTGCAGGCCGAGCGGAGGGCCAAGGCGGGCGTCGCCCTGGATCTCACGGTGCGCTATGAAGACTACCGGGCCGCCTGTCCGGAGGAGACGAAGACCGTCGTCTTCGGCGGCAAGGCCCGGCTGAGCGGATTATGGGTCGATGACGGGTTCGTCGCGGAGTATGCCGCCCGGCATCCCGACACGCTCATTGGATATCTCTCGGTCGATCCGACGCAGCCCGGCTGGCAGGAGGAAATGCGATACGGTCACCAGGAATTGAAGCTCCAGGGGATCAAATTGCTGCCGATGTACGCGGGATTCCGGCCCGACGATTCCCGGCTGGACCCTCTCTGGTACTATGCGCAGCAACGCCGATTGCCCGTTCTGCTGCATACCGGGACGACGTTTCTGGCCCAGGCGCCGCTGGAATGCACGCTGCCCCGGCACATTGATTCCGTCGCCACGCGGTTCCCGGACGTGAAGATCGTGCTGGCCCATCTGAGCCATCCGTATGAAGGAGAGTGCGTCGTCACAATTCGCAAGCATCCCAACGTTTTCGCCGACCTCAGCGCTCTGCATTACCGGCCGTTTCAGTTCTATCACAGTCTGATGCTGGTCCAGGAATACGGCGTCTGGGACAAGGTGCTGTTCGGCAGTGACTATCCGTTCACAACGGTGAATGCCACGCTCGAAGCCTTACGGTCGATGAACGACCTGCTGATCGGCACAGCTCTGCCCCGGTTGAATCCGGATGCCATTGAGGAGTTAATCTTCCGCGACAATTTGTCCCTGCTGGGCCTGGTTTGACCCGCGAAAGGACGGTCTTTTTGGAAAATTCGTCGCCGAATGCCGAAATTTGTCTTGAATTGCTCACCGTACGAAACGTAAACTGACGACATCCTGCGATTCGTCCATGTCAGCAGGTTTTCATTGTGGGTTGTCTCGTTAACAGATTGTTGCCTCCGACTCTGCCCCGCTTCGCGTTCTCGCGAATCGGTGTGGCGCTGATCGTGTTTGTGTCGGCAACAGCTTGGGAAACGATGGCGGAGGCGAGCTGCGGCGACTGGTTGTCCCACGGGTCGAGTCCGGTGGTGACGCCTCACCCTTTGGACATTCCGCAAATTCCTCGGCCGTTTTGCCACGGGCCGGGTTGTTCTCAGTCCCCGCAGCGCGAAAAATCGACTCCGGCCTCTCCCTTCAAGCTCTATTCCACCGACCGCTACTTGGCGGTCTGGAAGGAATTTGCCGTTCCTGAACTGGCCGATGCCCGGCATCCCTCGCTTGTGGATGACCGCGCGGCAACGGTCGCTCTGTCTCGCTTGGAACGTCCCCCAAGGGGTTGATGTTCCGGTCCTGCTGCGCAAGGGGTCTCCGCGCGCACGGAGTGCAGCATCACGCCGTCTGAAGGTGTGCAGGCGCTCCGAAGCGGCAACCCCCTGAAGCCAGCAATGGCCGCGGTTCTGCTGGCATCCCTGCGTACCGGAAGACTTTCCGGCGCGCTGCCCTCGCGAGCATTCTCATTCAGCACATTTTGGGCGGATTCGCCCCGTTTCTTGTCCCTCGTCTTTTGTTTCTTTTTTTGGATGGAGGTTTTCATGGCTACTCGACTTCGTCACCGTCCCGGTTTTACGTTGATTGAACTGCTGGTCGTGATTGCGATCATCGCGATTCTGATCGCCCTGCTCCTCCCGGCCGTGCAGCAGGCCCGGGAATCGGCCCGGCGCACTCAGTGCAAGAACCATCTGAAACAGATCGGGCTGGCGCTGCACAATTATCACGATGCTCACCTGACGTTCCCGTTCGGCCAGGAAGACAACACCAAGAGCTACTCCGCGATCAGCCAGATGCTCCCCTTTCTGGACCAGACCCCGCTCTACAATCAGATCAATTTTTCGCTGCCCCACAATCACGCATCCAATTCGCAAGTCCGGCTGACGGAAATACCTGCGTTCCGATGCCCCAGCGACTTGCCGAACCCGGTCCCGGCCACCGGCGGGGCGATCAACTACATGACCAATAAAGGCTGCGGCGTCATCTGGCGAGATGCGACCGGTACCAACGCCGGCCTGCCCGAACAGAACGGCGTGATGTATTACCAGAGCCGCATTCGCATTGGGGATGTCACCGACGGCACCAGCAACACCGCGGCCTTCGCCGAACGCGCCCTGACGGACGGAAACCCCGGAATTATTTCACCGCTGACCGACGTGTTCCAGGGGAACCCAGGCGCGCCGACCACGCCAGACCAGGCCCGCGACATGTGCCGCGCCGTCAACATCAACAACCTGGCCAACCAGGTGGTCAATCCGATCATGGGCGCCCCTTGGCTGCACGGCCAACATGCGTATCAGCACATTGATACGCCGAACCAGCGCTCTTGCGGATTTTTTGCCGTGGTGCGGGCCAATATGCCGCCCAGCAGCCGCCATGTCGGCGGGGTGCACGTCCTGCTGTGCGACGGAGCAGTCCGGTTTGTGTCAGAGAACATCGACTTGAAGCTGTGGCGCGCCGTCGGGTCCCGCAACGGGGGCGAATTGCTCGGAGAGTTTTGAGTTCCGCTCCTGGGATGGTGATTTGTCCGTTGTGAAGAGGGGCTTCTCGATGAATCGAATCCGCGGGTGCCTGATGGGAATCAGCCTGTGCGCCGCCGTGCTGGCCGGCTGCAACGGGCCTCGCATCTACAAGGTGAAGCTGGATGTCGCCCGGCAGACGCTGACGAAAGTGCTCGACCACTGGAAGTCCGGAGCGACGCCGGAGTCGCTCCGCACGGTGAAACCGGAAATCGTGGTGCAAGACCCTGAGTGGGCCGAAGGGAAGAATCTCATCGACTACGAGGT
Source organism: uncultured Planctomycetaceae bacterium (assembly GCA_964388415.1). Classification (GTDB taxonomy): domain Bacteria; phylum Planctomycetota; class Planctomycetia; order Planctomycetales; family Planctomycetaceae; genus CAZDGB01. The sequence goes on from CAYMAO010000016.1 coordinate 75,047, forward strand.
GCTTGATCCCGGCGAGGCGCGGGACGCCTTCACAATCATCAAGGTTAAACTCACAATGGCCGATCGCGCTGACCAACATGTTACAAAAGACGTCGGATATCTGATCAGCACCGAACCCGTGCTGACCATGCATCGTTACATGGCTCAATAATCCTGCTCGCGGAGCGCTCCCGGGCGGCTTCACATTCCTTACGAATCGTTTCCGAGGCAACCAATGAATTGTTTCCTGTACCAGATGTTCTTAGGAGGCATCGTCATGACAATCCTTGCAAGCTATGGTTTCTCCGCGGAACCTCTCAAAGCTGAGACCATTCAGATCGGCCCGGAGTTGCAGAACTACACGGCTGAGCAGTTGGAAGCCGCCTACGAGGGCCGTTCCATGCCGGAAGGCGTGAAGATGTACGTCTCCATTCTGAAGGGCGAAAAAATGGCCGCCGGCCAGGGCTGGTTCGGTCCGGCGGCGGCCCGTTTCAGTTGGAGCTGGCTTGCCGATCGGCATGGCATCGCGGCGGACGGCCAGTTGAAGAAAGAAAACTTTCGCGGTTCCCCAGACTGGTTTGACCGGCTTGACCGGACCCGGGACGGTAAGCTCTCTGCCGACGAATTCGACTGGTCCGACCGCAATCCGTGGGTGCAGCAGTCGTACATGATCAACCGGTTATTCCGCAAGATGGACCCGACCGGCGACGGCCAGTTGACCCGCGAAGAATGGAACGTTTTTTTTGACCGCATCGCCGACGGAAAGGAAACCATTTCTTCGGATGATCTGCGCGATGCCTGGCTGACGGGCGCCGGCAGCGGTTTCTCTCCCGGCGATGTCCCCAGTCGCGAAATTCTGCTGAAGGGCCTGTTCTCCGGCGAGGTCGGTTCGTTGGAAGAAGGCCCCGACTTAGATGCCGCCGCGCCGGAATTCGAATTGCCCACTCATGACGGGTTGAGAACAGTCAAACTGTCAGATCATTTCGGAAAGAAACCGGTTGTCCTGGTCTTCGGCAACTTTACCTGCGGACCGTTTCGGTCGATGTATCCGGCGGTCGATGAAATTGCGAAACGCTATCAGAACGACGCCACGTTTCTTGCCGTCTATGTGCGCGAGGCCCACCCCGCCGACGGTTGGGCGTCCCCGGCGAACAAGCAGGTCGGCGTCGTCGTCGCACAGCCTAAAAACAACTCGCAGCGACGCAGCGTGGCGGGCCAGTGTCACACACTGCTCAAGCCTTCGATCCCTTTGCTCGTGGATGACATTGACGACCGCGTCGGCCACGCCTACAGCGGCATGCCGGCCCGATTGTACATCCTCGATCGTGCCGGCACGGTCTCCTACAAGAGCGGCCGCGGCCCGTTCGGCTTCAAAGCCCGCGAAATGGAACAGGCGTTGATCCTGCTGCTGATGGACCAGGCCGGCAGGTGAACGCCGCGGGGCGATGACCTTTCGGAGGGTCTCCCGCGATTCGGAGTCGGCGTGCGCAACAGCCGGTCTTGCAGCATCATTTCCGGTGCTTTACGATGCATCAACACTGTTCAATGCAACGTGCGGAATCCGGGGCGTCCGAAGGAGACGGAACCATGCAACATCCACATCAGGCGTATTCCACATCGGGGCCCCTGTCGCTCCCTGCGGGATGGGTGCTCGGCGGTCGGCGAAGTCTGCTTCAAGCCGGCCTGACCGGATTCTGCGGACTCAATGTCCCGTCACTTTTGACTCCCGCTGCGACGGCGAACGAACGGCGGTCGGCGTTTGGCACGGGGAAGTCCGTCATCTTGCTCTGGATGACCGGCGGGCCCAGTCAGATCGACACCTGGGACCCAAAGCCGGACCGGCCGGACAACAATCGCGGCCCGTTTTCGCCCATCGAATCGCGTGTGCCGGGAATCCGCATCTGCGAACATCTGCCGCGGCAAGCGGCGATGATGGACCAGTTCACGCTGATCCGCTCGGTGGATGCGCGCGGCAGCAGTCACGGTCCGAATTCGGTGATGCAAACCGGTCGCCGAGATGCCGATCCGAATCTGAACCGTCGCGGCGACCGTTACCCGGCGATCGGATCGATCGTCTCAAAGTTTCATGGTCCGAACGCGAACGGAATGCCGGCTTATGCCGCGTTTTTCACCGGCCGCGGCCATATCGCCGGCGGGGGTGACGTCGGCAAGCAGCATGACCCGTTTGACTGCGGCGCCGCCGCCAAACTGCCGATTTACGACAACGTCGGGGTGGATACCGGCCGCAGAAACAATGCCGATCTGTTTTCCCCGGTTCAAGACCTGACGGCATCGCGGTTGCATGAACGGCGGTCGCTGTTGCAGTCGTTCGATCTGTTGCGCTCCGACCTCGACCAGTCCAACTCGATGGCATCACTCGATCACTTCGGCCAAATGGCGGTTGACATGGTGCTGGGCGAGCAGGCCCGAAGGGCGTTTGACCTGGAACTCGAAGCGCCCCACGTCCGGGATCGCTACGGCCGGCATCTCTGGTGCCAGCAGGCGCTCCTGGCACGGCGGCTGGTCGAAGCAGGCGTCGCGTTTGTCACGATTGATCTCAGTTATCATACGGCGTCCGGCACCTGGGATACGCACGGCGACTTGTTCCCGCCCTACGGGGGGATCGAAAGCGGGCTGAAACCGCTGCTGCCCTTGTTCGATCATCTGTTGACGACGCTGGTGACCGATCTCGAAGCGCGCGGGATGCTCGACGATGTGCTGGTCATCGCGATGGGAGAATTCGGCCGCACGCCGACGATGGGAACGCAGGGAAGCCCGGATGGCCGCAATCACTGGACCGACGTGATGTCGGTCTGCCTGGCCGGCGGAGGGTTAAGGCATGGTCAAGTCATCGGGTCGTCGGACGAAACCGGCGGTTACGTGCAAGACCGCCCCGTACTGCCCGCCGATCTCGCGGCGACGATGTACCATCATTTCCAGTTGCCGCCGACCACGACCTACATCGATCACACCCAGCGTCCGCGGTTTATCGTCGAACACGGCGAGGCAATCAAAGAATTGATTTAACAGTCGGCATCAGGAACCGTATCATTCCGTCAGGTCGATTCACCCGGCCGAAAACTCGCTACCGTTTCGGACCACGTGCCGGCTCGCTGAGGGCTTCGTAGAACTTCTTCACGAACTCTTCGTACTGCGGCAGCATCCGTTCGCCGTAGGTGTTTAAGAGCTGCTCGCGCAGCGCCGGCGGCAGGTGGCCCCAGATATCGTTTTCCAGGCGGCGCTTCCGGTCCGCGCGAAGCTTTGCCTCTTTCGATTCCCCGTGTCGCTCTTCGGAATCTTGCGGATCGGTTCGATTTTCGCCCGCGCCGGTCCCTTGCGACTTCGATTTTGACGACGACTTCGGCTTCTGCGACGAACTGCCATCCTGGTTCTGATCGGACGGGGAATTGTCAGGATTCGGCGGCGGCGAACCGCTGCCTCCCGACGGAGGAGGGCTGGTCTTCAGCAACTCGATCAGTTGATCCAGGTCGCTGACGGCCGACCGCTGCAATTCCTGCGTTGGGTCGCCGGTGAGTTTCACCGCCAACAGTACTGTGGCTGCTTTCGTTTTCTGCAAGATGCCTTCCGCCAATTCCCGGCGCAGGGCATCCGCCGAGTTTGCCTCCGCTCCTGGCGGCGGGACTGGTTCCGATTCCGCGCGGCTGACGGGTGAGCCGGAGAGCACGAGGGCCAGCAGGATGAATTCGCATCGCTTGAAGAATCGGGACATGTGAACCTCGAGGTGAGATTATTCCGTCGGCGGTTGATCGGACTCATTCTGTTTCGATTCAACTTCCGGCTCCGGCTCCGCGGCCTGCCGTTCAAGCAATTTGCCGAGCAGGTTCCGTGCGAAACTGGTCAGTTGCAACTGGTCTTTGTGCAGCGAATCCCATTCGGCTTCCTGGGCCGGAGTCAACGGGCCGGTGGCGTCCCGGCGCTGTTCCAACTCGGCAGTGCGGGCCGCGCACTCGGCTTGCAAATCCTTGAGCAGTTCCAGTTGGGCGATCAGCGTGATCACATCGCCCGGCGGCCCGGCCGGCTGTTGTTCGGCCGGTTGTTCCGGCGGCTGGTTTCCCTCCGATTTCGCGGCCGGCTTGTCGTCCGGCGAGAATACGGCCAACAGGCGCGCCAGTTGATCTTGAACTGCCTGCAGCGCGTGCTGGACGGCGTCGTCGGTCTGTTTTTCATCGAGCCGGCGGGCGACGTCGGTCAGCTTGTCGCCGATTCGTCGCAGGGTCAGCGCCACGATTTCCGCGGAAGACAACTTCGCGGCAAAGGCCTGGAGCAGCGCAGACAGTTCCCGTTCCGTCTCGGCGGCTTGGATCAACGTGCGCAACTGGCCGCGGGTGAACGAACCGCGGGCCAGGCGCTGTTCCTCGAGCCGGAGAATTTCGTCCCGGACGGCGGCTTGACGGTCGGCGAGACCTTGCAGTTCGTCTTTCAGGCGCAGCATCTGTTCCAAGGCGAGTTCTTCCTCGGCCTGACGACGTTCTTGCGCCAAGTCGCGGCGGGCCTGCTCCAGATCGTCCAGCGATTCCTGAAGATGCTCCTTGAGTTTTTCGGGGTCTTGCAGGCTGTCAGCAATCTGTTCCATTTGCTCGCCGGCACGGCGGGCCGCGTCGCGCGGACGTCGCGCTTGCAAGCGTTCCAATTGCCGCTCGATCTCCGCCAGGTCGTTGCGCAGCCGGTCCTGGCGCTTGGCAAGCTGCTGCAAGGCCTCCGTCCGTACGTCGCCGTCCGGTTCGTTGAGCGCCGCATGCGCATCGCGGGCGAGCAGTTCTTCGGACTTGTGCAGCGTCTCCAGATCGTCTTCCAGAGACGTCAACTGCTTGACGAGCAATTCCTGGTCATCCGGCGGCCGGTTCTCCAGCAGGTTTTCGAGTTCTTCCAGCGCCCGGAGCCCGTCCTCCTGCTGTTGCGACGCCTGCCCGATTTTCCCTGCGGCCAACGAAGCGGCGGCTTCGCGCAGCTGCTCCGACGCGCCGGATTGATTCATCTCGTGCGCCAGCGCATCCAGACGGCTGGAGGTCTCAGGGTCTTGTTCGGCCAGTGATTTTGCCGTCTCGCTTAACTGCTTGCGGAACTGTTCGACCCCATCGGCCTCTGACCGTTGCCTTTGCGAAAGTTTATTCGCTTCGGTCCGATCCTGAGGCGTCAGCTCGCCGTCATTTCGATTCAAGAGCCGTTCCATCAGCTCCCGCGTCGTGCGGCTGAGGCCGCGCTGCGCGTCGATCAAGCCGGACAACTGCTGCTCGATGTGCCGGCGATCCCGCCAGCCGGAGAGTTCGGCCTCCAGCGCCGTCAATTCCCTAACCGTCTCTTCCTGTTGCGCATGGAGTTGGGAAAGGTCGTCGGCCAGGCGCTCGGCCGTCTCGCGGTGGGCGTCCACCGCCTGTTTTTGCGCCTGCGTGAGGCGGCGCTGCAGGTCCGGCAACAACTCGCGGCCGAGTTCCGACAGCGTCTCCGACAACGATTCCAGCCGGTCCGTCGTTTCATTCCCGGCCAGGTGATTCGCCTCGAATTCCTCGAGCAGCCGGTCGGATTGGGCGCGGACGCTGTCACCCGGTTCCAGCAATTGATGCAGCACGCGCTGCTGTTCGAGATCCAGCTTTCTCAATAAGTCGGCGTCTTCCGGACGGAGTTTCGACGCCTGCTGCAATTGCGTCTGCAACTCGCCGGTCTGGTCGGCGACGCGGCGCTGCACGGCGACGCCTTCCGACAAGTCGGCCAGCAACTCGGCCAGCCGGTCGGTCAGTTCTTCGCGTTTCTGATCGCCGCCGACGATGGTCACGATCCGCGACGTACTGTGCCCGGCGTGCGGCGGACCGAGATCGAAGGCATCCCGGGCCTCGATGTGAAACTGCAAGCGATCACCGGGCGACAATTCCAGCGGCGCGAGAGCGAACGATTCGGTCAGCCGCTCGTCGGTCGGCAGATTCTCGCACGTCTTCAGCACGCGCTCCTGGAAGTCGGTCTCGCCGTCGCGCTGATGCAGCAGGCTGACAGCGACCAGCCCGAGATCGTCCTTGACCCCGATGCGAAGCGGCAAAACGGCGTCCGAAGTCGCCGTGAGATTGGCGACCGGTTCCTCCAGCGTCACCTGCGGCACTTGGTCGAGCGTGATGCGAACCTGGTACGCCGGCCCTCGGTCTCCTGAATGAAAACCCTCGCGATTCTTCAGATCGAAGCGATACCCCGTGACCTTGGCCTCGTTCAGCGGAAGCTCCAAGGACAGCGTCAGGCCGTCGGGATCGATCTGCATCGGCTGCCGGCCTCCTCCCTGAAAGACGAGGGCCGCTTCCGATAACGGCTGCGAAGCCATCGCCGTCCAGGAGACGCGCGTGCCCCACAGGCACTGAATATCGCCCGCCCCGGCCGGCAGCGTCTCTGCCGGGCGCAGGGAATAGGCCGGCGGAGAAAGTTGAATCTGCAGCGAGGCGACTTCCGGGGGCGACACGACGGCAATCTCGAAGAACGTCATCAGGTCGTCATCGCCGCCGACCGCCCGGAGAAACAACGGCCCGCGCGCCGCAGGCAAGTTGAGGCCGACCACGTCGACGGGATGGCCCTGGTCGTCTCGGAGAATCGTCTTGCGCATCGGCTCGCGGATCAGCCGGTCGCCGCCGATGCGATATTCCAGGACGACGTCCTCGGGGAGCAACCCCTTCCGATTTCGGACATACAGTTCCAACGTGTCGCCGCGGGCCACGCGCCGGGTTTCGTGCGCATCGGCGGCCCAGGGGACGAGATCGTGCTGAACCAGTTGCAGTTGCACGCGGCGCGGCCAGGGAGTATCACCCCAGGGAACCAGCAGCCGGGTGACGGCGGTCGCGGCTTCCGTTGGAAAGAGAAAGATGAGCAGCAAGGCCGCGCCGCAGACGCCCAAGGCGGCCAGCGCCTGCTGCCGGACCTCGCGGCGGTTGATGACGGAGTCCAGATCGATGGCCGCCAGCCGGTGTTCCGCCTGGTCGATCACCGCCTGCTGCAACAAGGGCGAACCGAGGCGGGGGTCCAACCCGTGTTCGAGAAATTCCACGGCGCTCGTCAATTGATTTCCCGTATACGGCCGGCGGCGTTCGAGCAGCGCCGCGAGAAACGAATGCGACCGGCGCTCGGTCAGCGGCGACCAGAGCCTGCGCCAGAGGATCCACCCGGCGCCCACGGCCAGGGACAAGGCCGCCAGAAGCCGCAAGCCGGGGTCGTTGAAATGGATCAGCCAATCTAAGACGCCGCAAAGCATCGCGCCGCCCAGCAGCAGGCAGACGACGCGGCTGAGGCCCGTCAGGCAGATCACCGTAAGGACTTGACGCTCCAGCCCGTGAAACTGCCTGCGAATCGCGCTGGCCGTTCGTGCATTCGCGGCTTTGGTGAAATGCGGTTCGCTCATGGATGGGCCGTAGACTGACATCATTTTCGCGACGCTTCGTAGAAGCGTTCCGCCGCGGCACGCGACGGCTCTTGGCATATTTCTCCATCATACCAACCGGCAACGCTTACGGAACCACCATTCTGCCGTGAGCAGTCCCGCCAGGAGGCACAACAGCTCGTTCCGATTCCACAAAGGAATTGGCTGGTCCGAATCGAGGCGGATCGGCGTGCCGGGCGGAAGTTCGTCCGGCAGCTTAGCCGCCTCGGCCCACGGATAATAGCGGCCGTTCGATAGCTGACAAGCCTGTTCGAGATCGGTCCGGTTCAGAGCCCGGTGCTGCAATTCCCGGACGGGGGCTTCCATGCGGAAATCCGTTGTCGCGGGAGTCGTCTGCGAAGCCGGGCTGGTGATCCAGGCATGATATTCGCCTTCGGACAGGGATTTGACCTGGCCTTCGAAGATCGTCTGCAACTGCGGGACCGCCGCCAGCGAGACCGTCTGCCGGCGGCCCCCCTGCCGTTCCACCGTCACCATGACCGATTCTCCCGGCGCCGGCGCGAAACGGTCTTCTTGAAACCGCGCGCGGATCAGCACCGGCTCGCCCTGTTCGTAGACGAGCCGATCCGTCGTTAACTCCGCCGCGCGGTCTTTGCCGATCAGCCGCGACCGGCTGAGATAGCGAATCGCCTGCACCCAGTAACGGCCGAAATAGGCGTCGCCGGCACGAAAGCGCCAGCGCCACGTTTCATCTCCGGCATGATACAGCACTTTGCCGGCGCCGATCCTTTGAACGATGATCAGCGGCAGCTTGCCTTTCAACCCGGTTTTCACGGGGTGCTCCGCAAACACCACGGCCCCCGGCTTGGTCTTCGAGATTTCCACGCACCAGAACCAGTCCGGCAGACTGCTCCAGACGGAGACGCTTTCCGCTTCCGTGTCGGCCAGTCGGAACAAATGGCTTCCCTTGCGGCCTTCCAGCGTCAACGAGGGATGAAACCCGTCGACGAGCGAAGCCGCGCCCTGGCCGGGCTTCACGTCGGCGGCTTCGAACGGCAGCAGCGATTCCAGGGCCGAACCCGTAAAGTCGGAGACGTTCTGCCGCGTCCCGGCGATGAAGATCACCCCGGCCCCGGCCGTTCGCACCAGGTCCGCAGTTTCCTTCCAGGCGCCCTCCGGAACGGACGTCGGCGCGATGTCGCCCAGTATGAAGACGTCAAACGCAGCGAGTTCCTCCCGGCGCACGGGGAAATGGCTGATCGCCGTCTTGTCTTCCAGCGCGAATTCCAGGTCCGCTTCTTGCAGCAGCGTTTTCAGCTCGATCGACTTGTCACGCTCTAAGAGCTGTTTGAGATAGCGGAATTCGTAGCGAGGCACGGAATCCACCAGCAGCACGCGAATTTTTTCCTCACGCACGCTGACATGCCGGGCCTGGCTGTTGTTGTCCGGGTTCGTCTCCAGCGGGAGCAGCCCGATCTCCAGGCGATAATCAAACTCGCCGGCCGCATCCGGTGTGTAGAGCAGTTCGATTTTCACCGGCTGCCCGTCGGCCCCTGCGGCAACCTGCTGCTTCGCCAGGATCCGGTGATCTTTGACGTCGCGCAACTGGACCGTCAGCGACTGGCCGGCGTATCCGAAGGTTCGCAGCCGGGCCGCGAACAGGATCGGGTCGCCGACGAATGCGATTTCGTCGACGACCAGGTCGTCCAATTGGACGTCCCGGGTCGCTTCGTTGCTTCCCAGGCCGACCGCGTAAAGCTGCACGCCCTGCTGACGGGCCGTCTTAGCGGCTTGCGACAACAGGTCGGCGTCCGACAGGCTAGCCGCGCCGTCGGTCAGCACGATCGCCGCCGACGGCAAGTGGCCGCGGAGATCGGTCAAGACCTTCCGCAGCGCCGGAGCGGGCCGAGTCTGTTTTCCCTCCGCCCGCAAATTCCAGATTTCCGCCGTCGCCCGGTGCAACTGGTCGCGGTCCGTGACGTCGGTCTGTTCAAGCGGCACGGCGGTATCTGAGAACTGATACAACCGCAACTGATAATTTCGCAAAAGTTCTGCGAGAAACTCGCCGTTGTTTCGCGTCAGCAGGTCCTGCGCAAGAGACAGCCGATCCGGCCCGGCAGCGGCGGCAGTCCCGGTTGTCGATGAGGGTTGACCAGGCAACGTCATGCTCGCCGAGGTGTCGATCATCACCACGCACGACGGCAGACCCGTGCGTATCACGACCAGCGAGATTTCTGTCAACAACCCGGCCAGCACCAGCAATTCGGCCAGCCGCAACCCGGACAGGCCGAGCCGCTTCGTCCAGGCGATGCCCTGGGCATCACGACGATAGACCCACGCCACATAACAGATCACGCCCAGCACCGTCACCACGGCCAGCCACGGCGGCCAATCGCCTGGCCAAGGCCAGCGCCAGACCCAACGCCATTCGGTCCCTTCGCCGGCAGGGGCGGCGTTCAAGTCGAGATACCATTCCCAGAATCGCTTCACGGGGACGCTCCGCGTGCAAAGGCCGTCAGTTCCCGTCCATCATGGCCCACCAAGCGGCATTTCGCCACAGCGATCTCCATCCGCGACCGATCGGGGGGCGTCAGTTCCTTGTTGACGCGTGCACATTCTCCCACGCTCAATCTAAGGGGCTGACGCCCCCCGATCGGAGGAGTGGCAGATGGCCCGATATCGCTGCACCGTCTCCGTCAGCCCGAATTCCAACGCGTCGGCAATCAGCGCATGGCCGATGGAGACTTCCAGCACGCCCGGCACGTGCCGCAGAAAAGGACCGAGATTCTCCAGGTTCAGATCGTGCCCCGCGTTCACGCCCGATCCCGCATCCAGCGCCGCCTGGGCCGCAATGGCATACGTCTTAAGTGCGGCATCGCGCTGTCCGGCGGCAAACTCTTCGGCATACGGGCCGGTATAAAGTTCCACGCGATCGGCACCGACCGTTTTTGCCTCAACCATCACCGCCGGATCGGGGTCCACGAACAAACTGACGCGAATGCCGTGCGATTTCAGCTCGGAAATGAGCGGCCGCAATACCGCGGCATCCGCCGGCAGCTTCCAGCCGTGATCCGACGTCAATTGCGCTTGGGTGTCCGGCACCAGCGTGCACTGATCGGGCCTCACGCGCCGAACCAAGTCCATAAACTTCGGTTCGAGCGGGTTGCCTTCGATGTTGAACTCAACCGTCAGCATCGACTTCAGATCGATCACGTCCTGATAACGGATATGCCGCTCGTCGGGCCGCGGATGGACCGTGATGCCGTCCGCCCCGGCGTCGATGCAGATCGTGGCCGCGCGGGTGACGCTCGGGATCCCCGAGTTGCGGCTGTTCCGCACCAGCGCGATTTTGTTGAGATTCACGCTGAGTTTTGTCATCGATCCGCCAATCTTATTCCGCCACAACGCTCGCTTGCGGTTTCGCCGCCCCGTTCGTCGTCCCGAGCACCGCCCCGCGCAGCCGGGCGATCATCAGCAACGACACCGCCATCAGGCCGGCCCCGATCCAGTACGGCAGCGCAACGTCATATTTTTGCAGAGATAATCCGACCACCGGGCCGAGAATGCGCGCGAGCGCTGACATGCTCTGCCCGACACCCAGCGTGCCCCCCTGCTCGTCTTCATGAGTGTTGAGCGACAACAGCGACTGCAGCGACGGATTCGTCGCCGAAAAACCGACGACGGAAATCGGCAGGATGGCGAACAGAAAATAGAACGCCGCCTGCTGGTCTTGCGGAAACGTCGCCAGGCCGATGCACGCCAAGCCGAGTGTCATCAAAGTGGCGCCGATCATCGCCATGCGGTATTCGCCCAGCCTGGGCAACAATCGCCGCACCAATCCGCCCTGGGCAAGCGTCAGTACAAAGCCGATGTAAGCGAAGACATAGAAGTTGCCTCGCTCTCCGATGCCGAGTTCCTTCGTCAGCAGCGACAACGTGCTTTCAAACTGCGCGAAGGCGAACGTCGTGACGAAAATGCAGAACAGCGTCATCCCGACGAACGGCCGGGCCATCGCCGCCTGAAATGCAGAGACGTTGAACCACCCGCGCGACGCCGTTCCGCTGCCCGGCTTCAGCGATTCCGGCAGCATCACCAGCGCCGCGAGAAAAGCTAGCCCCGACAAGACGGCGGCAACATATCCCGGCGCGGGAGTTGGGCCTTCGGTCCCATGAATGCCAAAGAGCCGAGTCATTAATCCTGGAAGATCGATGATGCGCGACATCCAATCACTTTCACCGGGCGGCAATGGCACGAACATCGCCCCCAAGAGCGGCCCGAACGTGAAGCCGATGCCGAACGCCGCGCCGATCAGCGCCATCCCTTTGCCGCGATGGCCCGTGTCGGTGACATCCGAAATATACGCTTGGGCCGTCGGGATCGTCGCCCCGGCGATGCCGGCCCCGATTCGCGTGACGAACAGCCAGAAAATCGGGCTTTGGCCAAAGATGTCACCGGCATTGCCGAACTGCGTGACGCGGGCGAAAAAGAAATACGACAGCGTCGACCCCGCCAGACCGACCAGCAGCACGGGCCGGCGGCCGATCCGGTCCGACAACCGGCCCCACAGCGGCGCAAACAGGAACTGCATCGCCGAGAACGACGCCATCAGGAACCCGAGCGTCATCTTGTCCGCGTCGAAATGTTCCCCATACCGCGGCAACAACGGCAATACGATGCCGAAGCCAAGCAGATCGATGAAGACGACGAGGAAGATAATCGCGAGGGGGGAACGGGAACGAGGCATGCGTGGGCGGAAGTCCAAAAAGGATTCAAGTAGTCAGCGACGCTTCGTAGAAGCGTAGTTTATCCTCGCATCCACCACCAGCACAGCCATGCCAACAGCGGGAACAGGCCGAAGATCAGCCCGAGCGCGATGATGTTGGCTTTCGAGTTGTCCGGCCAGCGGGCCATGTTCGCCTCACAAAGCCCGGCGATGGCATCGCCGGGACCGTCCCGCCGTCGCCGACGGCGGGCTTTGATGTAACGCCGTAATTACCCCGTGATTTCTTTGTCTTCCTCCGGCACGGCGTCGCTGTCCGCGTCGAACCACTCGTCCTTGTAAACGATCCGTTTCTTGTGCTTCATGGCCAAGTTGCTGGTCAACGCCATGATGGCGTCTTTCATTCCCTGCTCGCCGGGGCACCGGAGGCCGCCGTCTTCCGGCTTGGCGTTGATCTTGTTTCGGATGCAAAACGCGAAGTGCTCCATCTCTTCGGTGTAGCCCCGGCTCACCTTGCCGACGTCGGCGACCATCGCCTGTCGAGATGGTCCGGTGCTGTCGCTTGCCGAGAGAACCGGCTTGTTGTCGTTCCCTTCCAGCACATACAGCCGCTGATCGGGTCCGCCGCCGCCGGTCGTCGGGCTGGCTTCCTTGTAGAGCATCGTTTCCAGCTCTTCCTTCATGATCAGCGTGGCCCGGCTGCCAAAGACGGTTTCGCCATACGGCTCCATGCGGTTCGTGCTGATCGACGAATACGTCACGATGCAGACGTCGTTTTTATCATCCGCGTAATGCGCACCGGGGAACTCGAACGTCATATAGACATGATCGTCGATATCGCGGTCGTCGAATTGCTGGTCGGGCGAACCGATCCCCTTCACGCCGTAGAAGTTCTTCCCGCCGTAGCCGTAGCAGGCGATCGGTTGCACCTTGCCGAGGAAGATGCTGGCGGCGTCCAACTGGTGGCTGCCGAGTTCGGCCATCAGCCCGCCGCCCGTGTTGTTGTAGAGTCGCCAGTTGACGAGGCGTTCCATCGACGGATAGCCGAATTCTTTTGACAGAAATTCGTCGAGGCTCACGCCGGCTTCCTTGGCGCGGGCGGTCAGCGGTTCGATGTCGGTCTTGAACTTCTTGAAGAACGAATCCTTCGTGTAACCGCCCGGCCGCCAGCTATCGCGGCCCGGAAAGCTGTTGTTGCGATGCCATTGGGCGCGGATGAACTTCAAGTCGCCCAACAGGCCCTTCTTGATCAGGTCGTTGGCGTTTTCATACAGGACGTTGTAGTGCCTTTGATGGCCGACGGCGAGCAGTTTGTCCTGCTTGCGGGCTTCACGGATCATTTCCTTGCACTGCATGACGGTGTGGGCCATCAGCTTTTCGGTCAGCACGTGCTTGCCGGCTTTCAGGCAGTCGATAGCGACCTGGGCGTGCTGGCACAACGGCACGGCGATGACGACGGCCTCGATCTCCGGATGCTTGTTGAGCAGTTCCTTGTGGTCCTTGTAGAGCTGAACCTTCATCGCCTGTTCGCGGCCGAGTTTCTTGATCAGCCCCGGGCGGTTGTCGTTCCCGTCGCCGTGCAGCGCCCGCAGGCGGTTGGATTCCCGGAGATCGGCGACGGCGACGATGTCCATGTAGTCCTTCGGGTGCTGGCCCAACAGCACGCTCCCTTCATCGCCCGACCCGATGAACCCGACCTTCACCGGATCGCCGTTGAGATGCGAGTAGCCGAAATACGCGGCCCCCAGCGTGGGGACAGCGGCCGCCGCCCCGACGAGAAACGACCGCCGGGAGACGGAAACGGCTTCATGAAAGTTGTCTTTGCCGAGCTGCTTTTGTTCGGGCGTGAGTTGCATGGGAGGGTCCCTTGAATCAAGATTGAGTGATGAGATTGTTAGTATCGATCTGTGAATCGCGCCGCGCCGCAACAAACTTTTCCATGTTTTCCAGGTGCGTTTCGCAGGCTCGCAAAAACTCGTCGTCATCGACATTGGGCGTCGCCTGTGGATCATCCGGCCGCGCCATGTTGGCGATCCAAGAGACAAGTTGTCCAAACCGCATGTCTGGGTCGATTTCCGCGAGGCGGGCGATATCAAGGATGATTTGCTGTCTTGTCGGATCAATCATGGCAATTTATCTCCTATCGTTGGAAAGGCCGCGCCTTTACGCCTGTCTTTCCCAATGACTTCAACGGTCACCGTTTGTCCAGGACAACGTTTGGCCGCACGAGTTGCTCGTGTCACACCATTGTAGATGATCAACTCTCCATCCGCTGCACGATAGACCCAGATTGGCGGCATTTCCGTCAGCAAACGACCGTATCGCGAGATTTGCACCTGTAATTTCCATGGGTCGGCACCGTCGGGTCGGCAAGGAGGAATTCGCAGCGTTCTAGGATCGACCTGGAACACCTCCACAGTCATGTCCATTCATCTGAGCTTAAACTCTGGTTCATTCGCTCTGACTTCGAGTTTCGCAGATAAGTCAGGGCGATTCCAGCAGATCGTGTCATTGGGACTGTTTCTTATGGTTGCGGGGTTAACTTTAAGAATGGACACCAACGCCCCTTCAGTATCGCTCGAGCTTTCGCCTATGAATTTCTCCCGCGGCGCCACAACGCCGAAATCACCGCATCCATCCCGAACCACCGGCCGCTAGGGAGTGAGGCGAAGGCCAGCAGCGCCAGCGATTCGACCAGCACCTTATTGACGATGAAATTGTGCTCCGGCCCGGCTTCCGGCGGCGTGCCCGGCAGCGGCGGGACGGCGAGGTAGAACATCATCAAAAGGCCGGCTCCGGCGAAGGACGCCAGCCGCGTGAACAGGCCGGCGATCAGGAGTCCGCCGAGGATCGTCAGGCCCCACATCGTCTGCCAGTTGAGCCTGCCGATCGGCGTCATCGGCTCGGGGGCCGGGCCCTTGGCAAGCTGTGCGGCGGTGAGCAGTTTCTCGGCGTCCTGTTTCAGTTCGTTCTCCATCGCCTGAATCGGGCTGACGAGTTGCCGACGCTGGTCTTGCAGTTCGCGCCACAGCCGTTCGAGATGATTCCACTGAAACGCCTGCTTCGTTTCTCTGAGTTTCGCCTCGTAACGGGCGATCGTCTTGCGATACTGTTCGATTTCCCCCATGCGGCTCTCGATGACGGCCCCGTCAGCGGCTTTCTGCAGGATGCCGATGCGGTCCGGGTCGCCCTTCAACTGGGCGGCGAGCCGCTCTTGAAACGACAGCTTTGCCTGCTGCTTATCCAGGTCCTCCAGCGCCTTCTTGAACTTGGCGTCGCCTTTGGCGATGTCCAGGGCATCCTTTTTCTCTTTGGGCAAGAGATGCAGCCGGCCGTCGACCACCAGCAGCTTGTTCGCCGGATCGTACCAGAGGATATTTTCGTCTTCTCCGCCAACCTTCGTTCTGACGATCACATTCTCTTTCGCTGCCTTGGCGACCGAATCCGGCAGCTTGTCCAGCTTGACGGAATACGCGGCCTGGCCGTGAAGCATCTGTTCGAGCTTTGCCTTGGCGGCCGATGTCGCTTCGGATTGGTCGCTCGCCGGGAAGTAATGCGCGTCGAACCGCTGCTGCCATGCGTTCCATTTGCCGGACATGGCATCATAGTCGAGCCATTTCAAATCGTCGGGGTCGCCCGTCAGGTTGCGAAAATAGCCTCGCATCGGTCCCGTGGCGTTCTTCAGGTAGCCTTCCGCCGACCAGGGGGCGGTGGTGTGCTGCGACTGAATTTTCCACAGCCCCTCGTACATCAGGTGCCAGCCGATGGCCAGCCGCAACAGGACAAGAAGCCAGCAACCGATCACAGGAATCTGCCGTTCAACTCCGGGCACGCGAAGGCCTTTCAGGAAGACTCAAGCCAGAAATACTCTCTCGGCCGGCACGCGATGCAAAATCGGCTTCAGCGTCCGGCCGTCTGCCGGGAGCGGAAACAGGATCGCCCCGACCTCCGGGAAATTATCGCAGCATTCGAGAGCCTTTTCGACCCCCAGCACGAAAAATGCCGTCGCGAGGGCGTCGGACAGCGCCGCATCCGGCGCGATCACGCTGACCGATAACATCGTCTCGACCGGCCAACCCGAACGCGGATCGAGAATGTGGCCATACCGTTTTCCCTCATTACGGAACCAGTTCACGGCCGTTCCGCTCGTTGACAATGCGGCGTCTTTCAGCAACAAGGTCAGATACGGCCGGTCGGGCAGCAACGGATTTCGCAGCCCGATCGGCCAGCCGTCGTGACCGGCGTGACAGCCCCGCGCCAACACGCTGCTCTTGCCCCCGTGGACCAGCCAATTCAAGACGCTGCTGTGACTTAGAATTTCTCCGGTCAGATCCACGGCGTAGCCTTTGCCGATCGCACCGAGGTTGAACTCCACTCCGGGCTGGTCGAACGCAATGGTTTCCGCGGCGTCATCGAACCGAACGTGTTGCACGCCGGTCCGCAGCAGAGCCTCGGAGATTTC
Source organism: uncultured Planctomycetaceae bacterium (assembly GCA_964388415.1). GTDB lineage: Bacteria > Planctomycetota > Planctomycetia > Planctomycetales > Planctomycetaceae > CAZDGB01. The sequence continues at coordinate 91,574 of CAYMAO010000016.1, forward strand.
CGGCCCGGTCGGAATCCGGCTCTCGCGGCGGCATTGTTGCCAAAGGCGAATCAGCGCTCCGGCGGCGTGATCGAATGCGCCGGCCGTCTGTTGGTGGATCGCCTGCCCACGCCGCAAGAGGCGATAGACGTTCGAAGAAACCGGAACGGGCCGCGTCGCCGCCGTGCGGTTGAGAGCCGAAAGTTCGCTGTCGTCGCGATACACCGTCAGTTGCGATTCCAGGCGATGAACATCCTCCAGGGCGTCCGACGCGGCGGCGAGCTGGCCGTCCGGGTTGAGGATGACGTCGAAATCGGTCGCCATCGCCGTGGTGCGCAGCATGACGGACGGACCGCGCGACGGGATGGTCTCTGCGGCCGGGGCCGTTCGTCCCGCCTGCCCGGTCAGAAAATCACGGCGATTGGCCGTCGGTGTCGACATCATGACCGTAGCTCAAGAGCCGTCGCGTATCGCGACGGAACGCTTCTGCGAAGCCTCGCTAAGGGGCGAATCCCGCGACGTAAGGGACATTGGCCGCGGTGCGCTTCACGGCGGCCGCCCCTTCGAGCAGTTGACCGAGAAAGTCCCAGTTCCCGCTGGTCAGCGAAGACCGGGCGCTCTCCAGGATTGTCACCGGCGCAGTCATCTCCTCACACCGCACCACGCACTTCTCCAGATCAACCGTGAACATCGCTTGAGGGTTTGCCGCGACGTTTGTCGCCAGCTTTTCCAGGTCGCCCCGCGCCGCCGACACGCACGGAATCCCCAGCGACGTGCAGTTCCCGAAGAAAATTTCCGCGAACGACTCGGCGACAATCGCCTGAATGCCCCACTTCAACAGCGCCTGCGGCGCATGTTCGCGAGACGACCCGCACCCGAAGTTCCGCCCGGCGATCAGGATCGTGCCAGCGCGATACCTCGGATTGTCAAACGGATGTTTCGCATCCTGTTTGCGATCATCTTCAAACGCATGTTCGCCGAGTCCGTCGAACGTCACGCAGCGCAGGTAGCGCGCCGGGATGATCCGGTCGGTGTCGATGTCGTCGAGCAGCAGCGGCACGGCACAACCGGCGACCTGGGTGATGGCTTGAGGCATAAAAAGACCTTTAGAAAAAAACTCAAATGAGAATTACTCGGCGGGCGGTTCCCAATCATCCGGCAAGATCTCGTCGACGGCCACCGACCAACCGGGGAGTGCGGGCTCCGCTTCGGCCCTGTCGCCTGGACGATAGATGACCGGAGAATCCGGCGAGCTGGACCGGTAGACTTTCACCACGTCTTTCGACAGCAGATCGACGTCCCACACGACCTGTGTTCCCGCGGCAAAGTAGTCGGCTCGCTTCTCGGCGATCAACTGCTCAGCGCGCGGTCCATAATCGCCGATGCTGCGGACTTCGACGGCAAAAATCGGCGATCCTTCAAACGGCCCCATCTTCGGTGACGGCCCGATAAAGTACGCCGCATCCGGGCTGAAGGACTGGCGGTTGGGCAGGTTGATGCGGTATGTGCAATTGTCAGGAACTGCAAACTCATTTCGCTTTCGATACGAGCGTTTTTCCAATGCTTTCACAATTAACCTGGAAACCAGACTTGGCCAGGCACCGGTCGGTGACATGAGTACGATCCTCCCATCAACGATTTCCGCCTTGCCGTCGATGTGCAGCAATTGCTCGAACATCACGTCGATTTCAAATTCGGAGAGGTGCGTCGTAGTGGCAGTCATCACACCATCTCCCGGACATCCGTCACCGCCCCGGCGACCGCCGCGGCGGCGACCATCGCGGGGGACATCAGCAGCGTGCGGCCGGTCGGGCTCCCCTGGCGGCCTTTGAAGTTGCGGTTGCTCGACGACGCGCAGACCTCGCGGCCTTGCAGCTTGTCGGGGTTCATCGCCAGGCACATCGAGCAGCCGGCCTCGCGCCATTGAAAACCGGCGGCTTCAAATATCTTATCCAGACCTTCTTTCATCGCCTGCTCGCGCACCAACTGCGAACCAGGCACGACTAGCGCCTTCACATGGGCCGCGACTTTCTTTCCGCGTACGATGTTCGCGGCTTCTCGTAAATCGCTGATCCGGCCGTTCGTGCACGAACCAATGAAGGCGACGTCGATCTTCGTCCCCTTGATCGGCGTCTGTTCCTTGAGCGACATGTACTCGAAGGCTTCGCGAATTCCCTTCTGATCGTCTGACGGAAACGCGGCGACGCTGGGCAAGAGTTCGGAAATGCCCACCGCCTGGCCCGGATTGATGCCCCACGTCACGGTCGGTTCGATGTCCGCCCCATTGAACGTGACGTGATCGTCGAATGTGGCGTCTGTTCCAGAGGCCAAGCTCAGCCACCATTTCGCCGCACGGTCAAACGCCTCACCTTGTGGAGCGAACGGTCGGCCGCGGAGATACTCGACGGTCGTCTGATCGGGATTGACATAGCCGCAGCGCGCGCCCCCTTCGATGCTCATGTTGCAGACGGTCATGCGTTCTTCGATCGACATGCGGTCGAAGACTTCGCCGGCGTATTCATAGGCGTAACCCACGCCCCCTTGCACGCCGAGTTTGCGGATGATGTGCAGGATCACGTCCTTGGCAAAGACGCCAGGACGGAGCCTGCCGGTGACTTCGACTTTGCGAACTTTCGGCCGGGCCATCGCCAGAGTTTGAGTCGCGAGGACATCGGCGACCTGGCTAGTGCCGATGCCGAAGGCGATGGCCCCGAAGGCCCCGTGCGTACTGGTGTGGCTGTCGCCGCAGGCCACCGTCATACCGGGCTGCGTAAGACCCTGCTCCGGGCCGATGATGTGCACGACGCCTTGCCGCTTGTCATCGAGATTGAAGAGTTGGATGCCGAAATCCCGGCAGTTTTTCTCGATGGCCGACATCATTTCCTCGGCCAGCCCGTCGAGAAACGGCCGTGCCTGATTGTCGGTCGGCACGATGTGATCGACGGTGGCAAAAGTCCGTTCGGGATAAGGGACAGTCAGCTTCCGATCACGAAGCATCGCAAAGGCTTGCGGACTGGTGACTTCGTGAATGAGATGCAGTCCGATGAAGAGTTGCGTCTGCCCCGAGGCTAGCGTTCGGACAGAATGAAGGTCCCAGATTTTGTGAAATAAGTTTCGCCGGTCAGTCATTGTGCGGTCTCGTTTCCTCAGGGCGGAATTGCAGTCGTCGGAACAAACGGGGATCAATTTCTGATGCCAGACCCAACCTCTGGCTCTCGACCAGAATTCTCATTGTAGCCGGGAGGCTTGCTCCAGGGGAATCAAGACGATACGTTTGGGCAGTTCAGGGGAAATCCACTCATAAATAATGCTTGATCCGGTCGATTCTTCATGATAAGCTTTCCATAGCGACTTTCCTGCCTGGATTGACCCGCCCGAGAACTTGTACCGAGACACTCGCCATGAGCTCACTTCGCGGTTGCGCGGAATTTGAACGAATCACCCGAACCGATCGGCGCGGGTTTCTTCAAGCCGGAATGCTGGGCACCGGGTTGAGCCTGTCGGGCCTGTTGCGCCGTCAAGCGCAGGCCGGCGTCAGCGCCTCGGAGAAGTCGGTCATTATTCTGTGGATGCGCGGCGGCCCCAGCCATATCGACATGTGGGACCCGAAGCCCGAGGCGCCGGTGGAATACCGGGGCGAATTCGGGACGATGTCCACGAACGTGCCGGGGATTCAGCTCTCCGACATGCTGCCGAAATCGGCCGCGATGATGGATAAATGGTCGATCATTCGCAGCCTGAATCATCACGACGCCGGCCATTCGACCGGAGATCAAATTTGCTTCACCGGGTTCAACGCCGGCCCCTCGCCGGATGTCAACGTTCACCCGAGTTGCGGGTCGATCGTTGCTGAACAATTGGGACATCTCAGCCCGGACCTGCCGGCGTATGTCATGATCCCCAAGATGGACCCAGGGACAGGCTCAGCCTACCTGGGCGTCGCCTACAAGCCGTTCGAAACGCTGGCGGATCCTGCACAAGAAGGGCCGTTTGAGATCCCGAATTTTGCGCTGCCGGAAGGGTTGGATATCCATCGCCTGGGAGATCGCCGGCACTTGATTCGCGGGTTGGACCGCGTGCAGGAACAGATCGACCGCACGGGCCAGATGGGGGCCGTGGATCGGTTTCAGAATCAGGCCTGGAATATCCTCAGTTCGTCTAAGGCAAAAGATGCCTTCAATTTGGATGCCGAGCCGAAAGAACTCCGGGAGCGCTATGGGTTTGCGCCGGCGTTTGATCCGAAGGCAGCCGACCGGTGCGGTTGCCCGTCATGGAGCCAGCGGATGCTGTTGGCCCGCCGCCTGGTGGAAGCCGGCGTCAAGCTGGTGACGGTGGACCTGCGCTGGTGGGATACCCATGTGAAGGGCTTTGAATCTCTGCGACTGGGCTTCCTGGACCGCTGGGATCAGGCCTACACGGCCCTGATCAGCGACCTGGAACAGCGCGGCCTCTTGGAAAACACGCTGGTGGTCGCTTGGGGTGAGTTCGGCCGCACCCCCCGAGTCAACGCCAATGCCGGCCGGGATCACTATCCCAACGTCTTCAGCGCTGCCTTGGCCGGCGGGCCGGTCATCGGGGGCCGCGTCGTCGGGGAATCCGACGGTCACGGAGCGTTCCCGAAGACGAATCCCAAGTCTCCGCAAGACGTTCTGGCGACGATCTATCGGCACCTGGGAGTCGATGTGCACAAGCACTATTACGACAATTCCGGGCGCCCGATCCCCGTGCTGCCGTCCGGCACACCGATCTCCGAACTTTCCGCCTGAACCGCGGGATCGACCCCAAGTCCTTTGCACATTGGAAGATAGGGATTATAGGCATGTCTGTCCCACCCCCGGGACATTGTCCCCATCGGCATCTGCTGGCACAGACATTCCTGTCTGTGCGGCTGCATTTCATGCCACCCGCATCGAAGAGCCAAATTCAGGCTCCGCCAATTGCTCAGCCCTTACGCGACCGCTGCTGATGTTTTCAGCATGTATTTTTTGGTGGTTCGGTGGCGAAAGCGCCGGAATCTGTATAAATTCGGCACATTGTCAATTCAGAATTCAAGTTGGTACGGCGATTGCACATCACCCGTGAGCGACTTGAGCAGACACTGCGCTCGAAACCTATTTTTCAGAGGACTGGCACGCCATGACCGTCAGCAGCGCCCGGATGAACGCCATTTCGGCCGTCACGAATTATCAGCCGATTTCCGCCCCCTTGAATTTCGCCGAAACGCCCACCGGAGACCTCTTCGGTGCGAATGTCTTCAGTCTGAAAGTGATGAAGGACCGCTTGCCGAAAAGCGTCTTCAAATCGGTGATCAAGACGATTGAAGCCGGCGAGCCGCTGGCGGGCGATGTCGCCGATACGGTGGCCTCCGCCATGAAAGACTGGGCCATTGAAAAGGGGGCCACGCATTACGCCCACGTGTTTTATCCCCTCACCGGCATGACGGCGGAAAAGCACGACAGCTTTCTGGCGCCCGATGGCCAAGGGGGCGCCGTCAACGAGTTTTCCGGGTCGCAATTGATTCAAGGCGAACCCGATGCCTCCAGTTTCCCGTCCGGCGGAATTCGGGCCACGTTTGAAGCCCGCGGCTATACCGCGTGGGACGTGACGAGCCCGGCCTACATCCTCGAGAACGCCAATGGCACGACGCTGTGCATTCCGACGGCGTTCTTCTCCTGGACCGGCGAGGCTCTCGACAAGAAAACGCCGCTGCTGCGGTCGATGAAGGCCCTCAATACCCAGGCCCAGCGGATCCTGAGAATTTTTGGACACAAAAGCGTCGGCATGGTGACGGCGACGTGCGGTCCGGAACAGGAATACTTCCTGATCGATCGGAACTTCTATTTTGCCCGGCCGGACCTGATCAACGCCGGCCGCACGCTGTTCGGTGCGCCGCCGCCCAAAGGCCAGGAATTCGCCGACCAGTATTTCGGCGCGATCCCCGACCGAGTCCTGGCCTGCATGTTGGAAACCGAACGCGAACTCTACAAGCTCGGCGTCCCCGTGAAGACCCGGCACAACGAAGTCGCCCCGAGCCAGTATGAAATCGCCCCGATTTACGAGAACGCCAACGTCGCCGCCGACCATCAGCAACTGACCATGCTGACGATGAAGCGCGTGGCGCAGAAGTACGGCATGGAATGCCTGATGCACGAAAAGCCGTTCGCCGGCGTCAATGGGTCGGGCAAGCACTGCAACTGGTCGCTGGGCAACAGCGCGCAGGGCAACCTGCTGGAGCCAGGCAAAACTCCGCACGAAAACATGCAATTTCTGGTCTTCTGCGCCGCCGTCATTCAAGCCGTTCACAAACATGCCAAGCTGCTCCGGGCCGTCGTGGCGCACGCCGGCAACGATCATCGGTTGGGCGCGAATGAAGCACCGCCGGCCATCATTTCGATCTTCCTCGGCGAACAGCTCACCGACGTGTTCGACCAGATCAAGAAGTCCGGCACTGCGACCAGCAGCAAGATGGCCGGGATGATGACCGTCGGCGTCGACACCCTGCCCCACTTGCCGCGCGACGCGGGCGATCGCAACCGCACGAGCCCGTTCGCCTTCACCGGCAACAAGTTCGAATTCCGGGCGGTCGGTTCCAACCAGTCGCTGTCGGGTCCGCTGGTGGCTTTGAACACCATCATGACCGAAGCCCTGGACGACATCGCCACGCAGTTGGAAAAGGCCGTCGGCAATGATCCCGCCAAGCTCGCTCCCGCCGTGCAGGCCTTGCTGAAAAAGGTGATCGACGAGCACGGCGCCGTGATTTTCAACGGGGACGGCTATTCGGAAGAATGGCACAAGGAAGCCGAAAAACGCAAGCTGCCCAATCTCAAGCAGACGACCGACGCACTGCCGGCGATCACCGACCCGGCCGTTGTCAGCATGTTCGAAAAGTACAAAGTGCTTTCCAAGCGGGAACTTCAGAGCCGGGAAGACACCTATTTCGAGCAATACGTCCTCACGCTGAACGTCGAGGCCAAGCTCACTCACGAAATCGCCAAGACGATCATCTATCCGCACGCGGTCCGCTATCAGAGCGAACTGGCGCAGGCCGCCGCCAATTGCAAAGCGGCCGGCGTCGCATTTGACGGCACGATCCTCGCCAAGGTGACCTCGCTGATCTCGGCCCTGGTCGATTCTCTCGGCAAGCTCGAACATCACCTGCCGGGGCATGGCGGCCACGGCGTCTCGAATCCGAAAGAAGCCGCGGCCCGCTGCTTCAACGAAATGAAGCCCGCCGTCGCCGCTGTCCGCGAGACGGTCGACGAACTGGAAGGCATCGTCGCCGATGATTGCTGGCCGCTGCCGACGTACCAGGAGATGCTGTTCATCAAGTAGGACCAGCCGTCCCAAGATCTAACGAAGGAAGCCCAGGGATCGCAGTCCCTGGGCTTCCTTCATTCTCAGAACTGGAAATAGATGAACGGCACCTGCACCCGGCTGCCGAGTTCGATCATCGCCGTGACCAGCGCCATGTACACGGCGTAACGAACGAGCAGCGGCCAGCGGCCGATTTCCAGCGCAAACGCCTGCCTGCGCTGGAACCATTCGATCGCCATCAGCCCTCCGCACAGCCAGAGCCCTTCCCCATACCGGCTATAATCGAGGTTCAGCCAAGGATGCGTCATGATCCGGCACAGATAGGTTCCGGCCTGCGACAGCGATTCCGCCCGGAAAAAGACCCAGCTCACGAGCACGAAACTCTGCGTGCCCATCATGCCGAGCGCTTCGCTCCAGGTCGGCAGCGCCCGGTCGCAGGCGACGATCTCCTTGTGCGCCTGGTGGCGGTTGAGCAGGATGAGCGGCACGAACATCAGGCCGTTGAGAAAACCCCAGACGACAAACGTCCAATTCGCGCCGTGCCACAGACCGCACAGCGTGAAGGTAATCAGGATGTTAAGGATCGTTCGCGGCCGGCTGACACGGCTGCCGCCGAGCGGAATATACAGGTAATCGCGGAACCAGGTGGACAGAGTCATGTGCCAGCGCCGCCAGAACTCGGCAATGTTCCGCGAGAAATACGGGTACGCGAAATTCTGGCTGAGCTGGAAACCCATCAGCTTCGAGACGCCGATGGCGACGTCCGTGTAGCCGGAGAAGTCGCCGTAGATCTGCATCGAGAAGAAAAACGCACCGAGGACCAGGCTTGCGCCGTCGAGTTCGCCGCAATGCGCGAAGACGTAGTTCACATGCGTCGCCACGCTGTCGGCAATCACCATTTTCTTGAACAGGCCCCACAACGCCTGCCGGCAGCCGGATTGAATCATCGGCCACGTCACGGCGCGCGGAACAGTGAACTGCGGCAAGAGATCGATGGCCCGCTCGATCGGCCCGGCGACGAGTTGCGGAAAGAAACTGACATAGGCCAGAAACACGATCGGATCGCGGACGGCGTTCATCCTGCGGTAATACACGTCCAGCGTGTAGCTCAACGTCTGAAACGTGTAGAAACTGATTCCCACCGGCAGAATCACCTGCAGCGTGAACAAATCCGCTTCCATTCCGAACGATCCGAGAAGCCGGACCATTGAATCGGCGAAGAAGTTGTAGTACTTGAAGAAGCCCAGCATCCCCAGGTTGGACACGAGGCTGATCAGAATAATTCCCCTTCGCGCGCCGGTCGATTGATACTTCTGCAGCGCGAGGGCCGAGACGTAGTCGATCATCGAATTGAGGAACAGCAGGCTGAGAAACCGCCAGTCCCACCAGCCGTAGAAGACGTAGCTGACGATCAGCAGCAGCAAATTCTGTCCGCGCAGCGACTGGCGCAGCGGCCCCCAGTACAAGGCCAGCACGACCACCAGGAAGAACAAGAATTCAAACGAATTGAAAACCACTTAGGCCTCAATGACGCGAGGAGTCGGTATCGGGGCGATCGACCAACCGCGGTCGCAAGGGAGTCGAGCCGGACGACGGCAGCAAGTCCTGAATTTGCTCGAACACACTCTCCGCCAGCCGGGCCTTTCCGGTCTCGCTCAAGTGCACCAGGTCGACGTAGTTATCTTCCCACGCGCCATTCAAACCCGGCTGCACGTCGATCAGCCGCGCGCCGGAATCCGGAAGAATCACGCGCGGCAGCATGGCCGTATTCAGCCGGTTGGCTTCGATCATGAACTGAACGTTCGGAAAGCCCTGCTCGTAGAACTGAATCACCTCGGGAAGGCTGCCGCTGTCGACGGCCATGTTGAAGTTGCAGACCACGAGTTGAATCCCCGCTTCCTGAGCGATTCGGAGATATTCCTGGTAGACGCGGGCCAGCCGGCACCGCTCGAGCCTTGGCCCTAAGGCCGCCAGATCCGCCAGCGGTTCGGCCGCGGAACGGCTTTCCGTCAGCCATTTCATCATCCGCCAGTCCAGCTTGCCCAGGAGCGTCGACGGACGCGGCTTCGGCTTGGGGGGAATGTCCGGCAGGCGAAACTCTTCGCGAAACCGCTCAAATTCGTTGTAGCCGAAATACGTGATGATCATGTCCGGTTTCAGCGGCAAGACCACGTTCTGCAGCCGATGCAGGTTGTTCTCGATCGTGTAGCCGGCGGCCCCGGCGTTGAGCACCTCGATCTCGCGGTCCGAGGAGACTCGCGCGCGGATCAATTGCTCCAGCTTCGCCGGCCACGGGGTGTCGCTCGCTTCAATCGGCGGACACTGCGTATGCGACGATCCCATCACCACGATGCGATAGTTGCCGCTTTTCTCGAACGGGATCTCGCGGTCGCACAACCCTTGGCTGTTGACCGAGACCGTCCCCTGAAAAAACGGACGCGAGGTATTCGGCTTGAAGACGTACGGGACCGGCTGACCGGGAGTGAAGGTTTGAATCTGCTCTTCGTGACGGTGCCATTCCGACGAATACTTGCTCCACCACATCGAGAACGCATGGGGATCGCCCTGGGCTTCGGAAAACGTCACGACCCGGACTGTGTCGGAACGCTCGCTGTCGGACTGCGAACTCGGCAGCCAGGCGGCCGTGCGGCAACCGGCCTCGACGACCGCGAACATCAAGAGCGCCGCCGCGCAGCGTTGCCAGACCCTCCAGCCGACCGTCTTCACGCGGCCCGATTCCAGCAAGAGCCAGCCCGCGGCGAGACAGAGCAGCGCCCCGAACCCGCCGAAGAACAGGACGGCCTGATTATCGAGATACCCCGAGCGGACAATGCCCAGGCACCCCAAAGCCGTTACAACCGCGCCGGATCGCAGCAGCGCAGACTGCCAACGGTTTCGCGTGGCGTCCATCGCCATCCGCCAGGCAACCGGGCGGTCTTCTGCGCGCAGCATCCTCAAGCCCATCGAGTGCGACGAAGCGGACTACGAAACGGGCAAGTTGTAGCAGCGAGCGCGCCGCCCGACAAGACGGAATCCGACGGACCAGTCCTTATTTGTCCTCAGGCGTTGCCGGCGCTTCAGGCGCTGCCGGCTTCTCGGCAGCTTCCGGGCTTTCGGGAGTTTCCGGCTTCTCTGGCGCGTCTTCCGTGGAGGATTCCCTAGACGATTCCGGCGGCATTTCTTTCTCGTCGCCCTTGTCCGCGGCATGAACGTCATGGCTGCTGCCGTCGAAGTGGGCGTCGATGTCTCCGCGGAACGGCTTGCCGTTGATCTCTAACTGCAACGATCCATGCAGGAAGCCGGCCTTGAGCAGCGCGTCCACGGCCCCTTCGTCGGCGAGTTCAAACTTGGACGCCTTATCCTTGGCGTCTCCTGCCTGTGGGACCGCCTTGAGCGTCAACGTCTGATTGTCTTCCGTCGTCACGGCGGCTTCCTGCGCCCCGACTGCGGCCGAAGTTTTTGCGTCCGGTCCTAGAAGATAAACCTGCAACGTATGCGTCTTGCCGTCCACGACGACCTCAGCGTGATATTCTTCGTCCCCTAATTCAACGATCGCCCCGCCATGGGGACCGGCAGCGCCGTGTTCGTGATGTTCGTCGTGCACGTGCTGGCCGGCGGCCTGCTTGGCTTGCTTGATCTGCTGAGCCGTCTTGTAATCTCCGCCGGATCCGGTACAGCCGGACAATAGACCGACGGCGGACACGCTGGCAAACATCCATCCCCACGGGCGAAACATGCGATTTCCTTAGCAATTGTGATTCACAGTCCCGGCGGTCATCCCGGCCTGACACACACTCCGTACGCCGAGTTCCTTCGCTGAGTTTGAACAAGCCCTGACATTTTCGCAATGCCGCGGTCGAAATCGCCTCATTCCGGCGGGACGTCCCGGGGCTGGTACAGCCTGGCATAAGGAATAAAACAGATCGCCGCGAACAGCATCAGCCCGGTGAAAAACCAGTAATAGCGGGCACCCGCCAGGCTGGTGCGGAAACCGGGCTGCTGGATGACCCAGTTGACGCCTGACGTCAGGACATTTCCCAGGGAGATCGACAGCAGGTAGAGCGCCATCACCAGAGATTTCATCCGTTTCGGAGCCTGCGTGTAGGAAAACTCCAGGCACGTCACCGAAACCAGAATCTCCGCCGCCGTCAGCACCATGTAGCTGAGAACTTGCCAATAGGCTGAGGGAGTACGCCCGGCATCGATCCGCTCTTGCACCACGCCGGATATGGCAAAGGCGATGACCGTCAGAAAAAAACCAACCGCGATTTTTCGCAACGGCGTCGGCGTCCAGACTTTGGCCCACGCAGGGTAAATCCCGTACGCAAACAGCGGCACGTAGATCAGAATCAGCAGCGGGTTCACGGCTTGAATGGCCGAAGACAGCACGTCCTGTTCGCTGATGGAAATCCAGGGAAAATTCCACGACAAGCCGGGCCAAAATATGCGGCGATCCATCTGATCGGCCTGCTGGACCCACGCGGAGCCGGTCTGATCGTACAACGACCAGAAAATGGCGACGAAACAATAGAGCGGAATCAGCCGCGAAACGGCTTTCAACCCGTCTTTGCTCATCATCTCGCGAAAGAACGCCGCCCCTCCCGGCGGCACATGCACGAACTTGTACCGCCCCAGCCAGAAGACCACGGTGGCGAGAAACATCAACACGCCCGGCACACCGAAGGCGATCTCATGCGTGTGCTGTGCTCCGAACTTCTTCAGCATCCAGTCCGATTCCAGCAGCCAAGGAGTCAGCAGCGTGGACAGAAATGCTCCCAGATTGATCGACAGGTAAAACCAGCCGAAGACTTTTTCCAGGAGATGCTGGTTCTGCGTGCCGAACTGGTCGCCGACATGGGCCGAGACGCAGGGCTTGATGCCGCCGGCTCCGAGAGCGATCAACAGCAATCCCGCGAGCAGTCCCTCGCGGCCGGGCACAACCGCGAGAGCTAGGTGCCCCGCGCAATAGACAAGAGACAACGCCAGAATCGTCAGATATTTGCCCCACTTCCAATCGGCAAGGATCGCCCCGGCGATGGGAAAGAAATATGCCGAGGCGACAAACGCATGAATCGTGAACTTGGCTTCTTCTGGCGACATCGGGTCCGGATTACCGGACCAGGCGCAGAGATATTTCGTCATGTAGACGAACAGAATCGCCTTCATGCCATAGAAGCTGAACCGCTCCGCCGCTTCGTTGCCGACGATGTACGGAATCCCGCCGGGCATCCGGTCGGACGGCAGCGGGGCGGTCAGATACGCAGGGCGTGACATGGCGTGGCCAGAGGGGGCGAAGCGGCCGTCAGCGATCGGGGTATGAGTGTTTGAGTGTGCGAGGGAATGAGAGAGAGGAAAGCCATCGGCCTTGTCTCTCCGTCACCGTCACCCACGCACTCTCCCTCCTCGCCGCTACTCTTCCGCCACATACGGCAGCAACCCGATAAACCGTGCCCGGAGTACGGCGAACCGGACAGCCCGTTGGTACTTCTGGCAGCAGCCCGTCTTGCGGCGCGGCAACAGATTGCCTTCCCGGTCGATCATCGTCCGCAGCGTCTTCAAGTCTTTGTAATCGACAAAGACCGGCCGGGGCGATTTATCGCAGCCGTGCGGACAAAACCGGCAACGGACCTTCTTCTTGAGCCGTGCCCGTTTTTTGCGGAGTTTTTTAACTTCGGCCTTGGAATACGCATTCATCTCGCAAATCCTTATGATGGCGACCGGGCGATGTCGCGGACAAAAATCCGCCTTCGCACGGCCCGTCTCTTCGCAGAAGAGACGCACCAGGATGTCCTGCCTCCCGGGACGATTGTCCCGACGGGAGGTCCGCCGATCACGACAGAAGGAAAAGAGTATCTCAGGTCGGGAGGCTTTTCACAAGGCAATGGCGGAAAACGGTATTGGGTGACTGGAGTGTGTTGCTCCCGCTTCGCCCGGATCGTAACCCGTGACGGCATCAATTCTACCTGAAATTTTACGGGGCGGTCGGCCGAATCGGGGCGGTGACTATGGGGTTGACGCAGTGGCACCAAATCCTGTTGTTGATTACATTCCAAGAACAGCATCCAACGTGGCTTGGAGTAGGGGCAGGATGATGAAAAGATACATGTCAATCAAATTGTAAAAGTTGACAGCGATGAACAGCATGACAAGAACAATAATTCCGCACCAAGTTCCCGGCTCCCATCACCAGACGGCGAACAGGGAGCGGCGGGGAGAGTGCGATATGGACATGCCGGTAGTTTAGCAGACGGCCGGCCGATTTCACGAGTATTTGTTGGGTGGACTTGGCACTTCCGCGAGTATAATTCCCGGCGATGACATCCTCTTCTCAGGCAAGGAACCGCGATGGAAGTCGGCCCGTCCCTGGAACTGTTGACGTCGACCCACCAGTTTCCCAGGAAGTATGTCTTCAAAGTCATCGGCCAACCGGGCGACGACTTCGCCGGCCGAGTGGTCGCTGTCGTCCGGGCGGAATTGCAGCAGGCATTTGACGCCCCGTATCAGACCCGCGAAACGGCCGGCGGCCGGCATGTGTCGGTCACCATCGAGCCGTGGATCGAAGCGCCGGAACAAATTCTGGCGATCTACGGCCGGCTGAGAACCGAAGCCGGGCTGGTGATGCTGTTCTGAATGGACGATAAGGCGGGGGAAAAGGCACCGCTTACTTCGTGCGAGGCTCTTGCGTGCGGCGGGCTCTTGCGTGCGGCGGCTCTGAGGGAATCATCACGCGAGCGCCTGCTGGAAGTCGGCGATGAGGTCGTCCGGGTGTTCGATGCCGACGGAAATTCGCAGCGTTTTCTCGGAGATGCCGGCTTCGCGGCGGGCCGGTTCGGTCATGCTGGCGTGGCTCATCGTGTCGGGGTATTCGATCAGCGATTCGACGCCGCCAAGAGATTCCGCCAGTTGGAAGAGCTGCAGCTTCTTGAGAATCTTCTCGACGGCCGGCCGGCCGGCTTTGACATCGATGCTGAGCATAGCCCCGAAACCGCGCTGCTGGCGCTTGGCGAGGGCATGTTGGGGATGATCCGGCAAGCCTGGATAATACACTCGCTCGACCTGCGGGTGTTCGTGCAGGAATTTCGCCAAGGCCATGGCTCCTCGCTGATGGGCTTCCATCCGCGGCCCCAGAGTTTTCACGCCGCGCAAAACAAGCCAGGCATCAAACGGCGAGCACGCCAAGCCCATCGCGTTGACGAGGTAGCCGATCTTCTCGGCATGAGTTTTGTCCCGGGTGATGATGCAGCCGCCGACGACGTCGGAATGGCCGTTGAGATATTTTGTTGTCGAGTGCACAACGATGTCCACGCCGAATTCCAACGGCCGCTGCAGATAGGGTGAAAGGAACGTGTTGTCGGCGATGGTCAGCAGGCCGCGCTCTTTGGCGACCTGGCAGACGGCCTGGATATCGACGAGATTCAAGAGCGGATTGCTGGGGGTTTCAATCCAAATGGCCTTGGTTTTGGGCGTGATGGCCTTGCGGACATTCTCGGCGTCGCCCATGCGGACGAAGGAGAACGTCAATCCCATCTGGCGGTAGACGGAATCGAACAACCGATACGAGCCGCCGTAGATGTCATGCCCGGTGATGATGTGATCGCCGGGCTGAAAGAGGTGCATCGTCGCCGCGATGGCCGACATCCCGGTGGACGTGGCCCGGCAGTCCATCCCGCCTTCCAGCGCGGCGAGATTCTCTTCGAGCGCCTTGCGGGTGGGGTTTCCGCTGCGGGTGTAATCGAACCCGCGGTTGGTTTTCAGGTCGTCCCAGCGGAAGGTCGAGGTGGGATAAATCGGCGTGGTGGCGCTGAGGTAGGTGCCATCTTTATCAACGCCGGTGTGGACGCAGCGAGTTTCAAAATGCATGGAGCCTGGCTTTCAATGAGACGCTCGACAAGATCAACGCAAAATGTAAAGCGCAACAAGGAAAATGAAAAGCGGACCCACATCCGTTTCGCCTCGGGCACAGCCAGCGCTCACTGCGTCAGCGGCGCAACAGGGGATTGATCCGCAGGTTTTCCGCCGTTGCGCAGGACCGAGGCGGCCAGTTCGACGGATTCCTGATCGATGCCGGAGGCTTGCACCTGGCGAATGGCGGCTTCGATATCGTACTCGACGCGGCGGAATTCGACGCGGCCGTTCTCGATCATGACGTACGCGCAGCGCGGGTCGCCATCGCGCGGCTGGCCGACGCTGCCGGGATTGATCAATTGCCAGCGGCCGAGATCGAGGTGCAACGGAAGATGCGTATGTCCGACGCAGACGAAATCGGCGTCGATGCCCTGCAGCCGTTGCCGCCAGGCTTCGGGATCGTTGGCCAGGTATTCATCGAGCGGATCGCGCGGGGTGGCGTGTACGAGATGAAACGTCTTGCCATCGAGCTCCACATGCTGCGTGACCGGCAGGCGGGACAGGTATTTCAAATGGTACGGCTCGAGCACGTTCCAATGCTGCTGACGCGTGGCGGAGGCCAGCCGGCGAAACCCGCTGCCATTGGCGGTTGCCACGCGCTGCACGACGGCGTGATCATGATTGCCGCGCACGGCAAACTGGGCATGTTTTCTCAGCCAATCGATGCACGGGACAGGATCGGTCCCGTATTCGACGGCGTCGCCGAGAAACAGGCACGCGTCAAACGACTCCTGGATCGCCGCCAGCGCCGGCCAGTTCGCATGGACATCAGCCAGCACGAGGATTTTCATGGAGAGCCGGTTGGTCACTGGCCGCCATCAACATCAACGGCGGCGGTTGGCTTGAAACACACGTCGGACTGCGGCGAATCGTTCCGTTCCCGATCAGCGAATCCTACCGTCAATTCGGAAATGAACCTACGAAGCTGGGGAAAACCGGTGCCGAGTTGGAGGAAAAAAGTTTCTCGAGCGAATTTGCCCGACGCAGGGAACTCCCTCTTGACGGTCAGGAAGGTTTCGCCACAGAATGTACCATCACCGAGTCGATTCTCCAATCCCTCCGAATCCTGGGTAGCGGGTTAGTTTAATAATGCAGGGCACTTGCTCCGCAAGTGCCCTGCATTGAAAGGCAAACCGACCCACTACCGAATCCTGAAGGAATCAGGATGAGCCGTGCCACAGACGGATTGACGCTTCGCGATAAATGCCGGGAAGCCAATCGCGTGATTCGCGAATTGGTGGATCATCTCGACCAGGCATTTCTTCCTAAAGCGAGAAACCTCAGCAAGTTAGCGAGAGGCAAGGATCCGTCGTACGACCCGAGCCAGGTACGCGACGTGACCATCCGCAGCCATGCCTCCGCCCTGTTGGATGCGGAGCAATACACAATTCGGCTGGATGAGGAATCCAAGCAGCTTTTCAACGCCATCGCATCTGAAGTCGATCACTTGGTGACCACCGGGTCGCTCTAGCCGGCCACTTAACCTGTGCGATCACCGTAACTTATCTATTTGAAACGACTTGCAAAACGGTCTTTCCGAGGAAATCGCCCGAGATTTTCTCGCATTGGGCGATACTTTTGCGTAGGTCTTTCAGAACTCTGGGCGATTTCTGGAGTAACGTTGAAGGAGGGATCTGCAATTACTCCTGTCGCTGAGGATATTCGTCTTTCAGCCGAATTCTGATTCGTTCGGTTTTTCACGTCTTGTTGAACCTTTCGCACTGCAGACACGTCTGACATGCAGCGGATCGGTCTCGCCTTCGGTGAGACGGTCTTGTCGAATTGTCGAGGCGTGACGTCGTCCCCTGGAATGTCGTGACTCCGAACGTGTCGCGACACCGAAAGTAATGACCAGCAGCATCAAGCCATTCGCCGTGCCAGTCTCGGGCTTCTCCGAACCGCCCGCGGGGGAGTGGCGCGCGCTGCCTGGCCACGAACCGGAAACGGTGCTGAAAGCTCCGCGCAGCGAACCGTCGGAATCGCTGCCGCCCGCGATGCAGGCCGAGCTGCCTTCCGTTTGGCGCCGGTTGTTCTCGGCGCCCGGCGACGCGGCCCCGGTCGAGGCGGGCGCCGATCCGGCCGAAGGAATGACTCTGGGGCATTTCACCATTCAGCGAAGGATCGGCGCGGGGGCGATGGGGGCCGTGTTTCTCGCCTTCGACGACCGGCTGCATCGGCATGTCGCGCTCAAGATTTTGTCGCCCGCCCAGACCGTCGACGCCAGTTCGGTGCAGCGATTTCAGAATGAAGCCCAGGCGGCGGCAAGGCTCGACCATGAGCACGTCGCCCGCGTCTATTACTACGGCGAAGAATCCGGATTGCATTTCATTGCCTACGAATACATCGCGGGCAGCAACCTGAGGGATCTCCTCCGGCAGCGCGGCCGGCTGACCCCGGCGGAAGTCGTGAATTTCGCCATCCAGATCGCGACCGCGCTCAGGCACACGTCGCGCCATGGCGTCGTGCACCGCGACATCAAGCCGTCCAACATAATTGTCACGCCGCACGGCCGGGCTAAACTCGTCGACCTGGGATTGGCGAGACGCGACGGCAATGAACCGGGCGCCGACCTGACGGTCGCCGGAACCACGCTGGGAACGTTTGATTACATCGCGCCAGAGCAGGCCCGGGACCCCCGAACCGTCGACGTCCGCAGCGATATCTATTCCCTGGGCTGCACGCTTTATCATTTGTTGACGGGCGAGCCGCCGTACCCGTCCGGCACCGTGCTGCAGAAACTGCTCGATCATCAGGCCCACGAGACGCCGGATGTGGCGGCGAAGAACCGCCGCGTTTCGCCGGCGCTTTCGGCCGTGATCAAGAAAATGATGGCCAGCGATCCTCGACGAAGGTACGCCACGCCGGAAGATTTGCTCCGCGATCTGGCGGTCATAGCCCGCGGCCTCGACCTGCGCGTGGTCTCTTCCGAGTCGGCCACGCTGGTTCCCGAGGCTCGGTTGTACGGAACCTGGTGGGATCGGAATTTTGGCTGGATGATCACTGCGGCCGCCCTGCTGCTCTGCGTGGTGACGCTGCAGACCGTGCCCGGCCTGTTGGAACGCCTGACCTCGTGGTCAGAGAAATTGGGCGATACGGCACCCGCCACCTCGCTTGCGCCGTTGTTGCCGCCGCCGGGCAACCCCGCATCCCAGGATCATCCCGCGGACGGATCTCCCGCGCTCTTTACGCCCGGCGAGGATTCGGCGACGATTGCTTCGGCAATCCCTTTGGAGAACGAAACGACGGCCTCCGTGCCGCCTGCCGCGGGGATTGGATCGACTCCGCTTGATCCTGCCGAAGAGCGCGTGCCCGACATCGGCTTCAACGATGTGGCGAAAACCGACGTCGAAAAACCAGTCGATCCGGCCGCCGATGCGGCGACCGCCACCCCCGACGCGCCGCCTGCCGATCTCCCGGTCCCGTGGATTACGATCGTCGGTTCCAGTTCCAAGAACGGCTTTCCCACGCTGGAGCAGGCCTGTGCCGAGGCAAAAGACGGCGACATCATCGAATTGCGCGGGACCGTGCCTCGCAGCGCGGCCGATCATTCGCTCCGCCTGATCGACAAGCGGCTCACCATCCGCGCGGCGAAAGGGACACACCGGCCGCAACTGGAGTTTTCCGACGCCGTCCGCACAACGGATGCATCGACCGCCCGCCTGATCACGGTGTCCGGCGGATCGCTGCAATTGGTGAATGTCGATCTCGTGGCGAGGGTGAATCCGTCGTCGTCGGGCGCCGGCTGGGTGTTGTTCTCCCTGGAGCAGCCGGAACAATTGAAGTTAGAAGGCGTCACGATCACGGTCGTGAATCCCGGCCGCAGGCAAGCCAGCGTGATGGAACTGGGCTCGTCCTCGGGTTCGGCTGCGGGGAAGATCAAGGTCGGCCTGCCAAACCTCCCGCCCGAAATCCTGGTGTCGGGCTGCGTGATCCGGGGCGGCGCGACGTTGATGGCGGTCCGGGAATCGATCGCCGCCCGGTTTGCCCTGGAAGATTCCCTGATCGCCCTGGAGTCATCCCTGGTGCAGGTCGCCGCCCGGCCGTCGATGAACGCAGGCGAGAACAGCCAGCTCAACCTGGAAATCACGCACGCCACGCTGCTGCTCGGCGGCAGCCTGATCGTCGCCCGGCAAGAGAACAGCTTGAATGACCGGCCGATCCCGTTGTTCGTCACGGCCCAGAACAACCTGATCTCGATCGGCCGCGATCAACCCCTCGTGGAACTTGCCGGCAACAACACGATGGAACTCAGCGATTCGTTCAAATGGTCCGGCAAGCGCAACGGCTACGACGACATCCGCACTTTCTGGGTCTCGCAGAAAAGCGTTTCGCTCGACTTCGCCGCCTGGAAGGGGCAATGGGGCGGAGAAACCGCCGGTTCCAGCAATACGCCCATTCGCTGGCAAACTCCCATGCCCTACCCTGCCTGGCAAGACCTCACCCCGGCCGCTGCCGCCCTGGAGTCGACCGGAACCCCCAATCCGGCAATTGAAGCCGCCGACGACGGCACCGACCTCGGCGCCCCGCTGGACAATCTCCCCTCGCCGCCCGACCTGGCTCCCGGGCAGTAGTCACGAGACCCGGCGTCGCGGACCATTGGCATCGACACATCGTTTTGGCGCTCGAGCGTCGTCTTCTCTGGTCCCCTCGCCCGCGTTTCGGGGGAGAGGGTCAGGGTGAGG